>JADLHZ010000091.1 GCA_020848545.1 Deltaproteobacteria bacterium
ATTCCTACGTAGATCACTGAAAGCCCCTTCCTTCGGCAGTGCCGAAATTCATCCAGCACCGACAGTTGGGCAATCAGGCTTGGCGGTCAAAAGTCCGCGGGCGGGGGCCTATTCATAGAATCTCCTGTCGTTCGACAGAGATAGCTGACGGCGCACGGCGCACAACTAATAAAAAAGCCCGCGACGCATCTCTACGTCGCGGGCTTTTTCGACTGCCGAGAATTCTCCCCAGCTTCTAAGGAACAGCTTCTTACTTCGCGCGGGCGTACTTCAGCGTGAGCACTTCGAGGATCTTCGTGGCGAGCGCGTCTTGCACTTCGCACACGCGTTGCACGGCCTCGAGCATCGCGTCTTCGGCTTCGTCGACGTCGCCGCTCGACATCGCGATGTCGGCCGCGAGGAGGTAGCACTTGTCCTTCAAGATGCGGCTCGAGAGCTCGCCGAGCGACTTCACCGAGTCCTTGAGGCTCGGGTACTTGCGCAGGATCTTGACGGCTTCGTTGTAGACTTCCTGGAAGTTCTTACCTTCGAACTCCGGCAGGGCCATGAAGTAGCCTTCGACTTGCGCCATCTCTTCGTTGCCGATCGAGCCGTCGGCGCCCGCCATCAGCATCATGCCGTGCAGCAGGAGCGCGTCGTCTTGCGCCTTTTTTTGCGGGGTCACACTACCGGTCAATTTCGAAAGCAAGCCCATGGTGATCTCCTGTTGTGGTCTCTGTGCCAGCGGTTGGCGTTGAATGAGCTTTGCAGTGGTAGCCGGCAAGGGAGGTGAGATCAAGCGAGGTTTGGAACAAAAGACGGCGCGCGCCGTACGTGATCACGCGCACACTGTGCGTGCGCATCTTTCATGCTTGACGCTTCCTCGGCTTCCGGCGGAAACCCCGAGCCCCCGATGTGCCGTGCGTCGCAGAGCCTTTTCATCGTCTTCTTCGTGGCGTTCGCGACCGCGGCGCCGGCGCGTGCGGACGACGACCAGAAGCGCCTCGAGCGTGCGCGCGCGGTCATCGTCGCGTCACAGCCGGCGCCGGACTACGACGATCTCGTGCGCGATCTGATGAGCGAGCTGTCGCTGCTCCTGCAGAAGAAGGTCGCCGCCGCTGACACTCCGATTGCGGTGTTGGTGCCGACGGTGTCGTCTGGGCTCTCCGAGGAAGCCGCGCGCCGGCTCAGGATCTCCGTCGAGCGGGCGCTCGCGTCGGTGGCGATCGATGAAGCGTACTGCGATCCGTGCGGCGCACCTTCTGTGATCGCCGCCAGCGACGAGGGCGTGCGCGTGACGAGCGGCCGTGGTCTCGCAGAGCGCACCGGCGCGCGATCGTTTCTGCAGGTGCACCTCGCGTGGCTGCGCACGTCGCTGCGGCTCTCGATCGTGCTCTCGTCGCCGGCGGGCCGCGTGACCTTCGCCGAGGACATCGACAGCGACGCCGGCCGCGCGGCGCTCATCGGTCGCGGCGCGACGACGGCCGACATTTACACGAGCGACATCTCGCGGCAGCTGCCGAAGTCGATGAGCTTCGGCATCGCCGCGATGGCGGGCATCTTGCGCATGCCCTTCAAGTTCAGCTTCCTCGGTCTCGACCGGAAGGGCGAGATCAACGGGATGATGTTCGCGCTGCGCATGTACGAGTCGTTCGGGCTCGACAAGCGCTTCATCGTCGGCGCGCAGGCGCGGGCGTTCATCGACACCGATTTTCAGCGCAATTTTCCCGAGGGCGCGCTGGAGGAGGGAATCACCTTGCCGGCGTCCGGCGGGATCATCACCGCGGTCGTCGGCTTCAGCCCGCCGCTCTCGGCCGATCTGCGGGCGCCGCGCGTGCGCATCGGCACGGAGATCGGCGTGTTCTTGGGCGGCTCGCTCGGCAACAACATCGCCATCGGCGGGATCATCGAGGTGCTCATGCGCGAGCGCTTCGGGCTCCACGTGGCGCTGATGTTCGTCGGCGAGTCGAAGTCGCTCATTGGCCCGATCACTTTGACCGTCGGCGGCTTCACCTGGGCCGCCGGCGGATCTTTCAACTGGGATTGAACGTATGACCTTGCTCTTCGCCATCACCATGCTGCTCGCGGCCGAGGCAACCGAGGCGCCGCCGAAGGGGCTCGAGCAGGCCGCGAGCCGAGAGGCCGAGGTGCAGCGTCCGCCCGCGGGCCGCGCCGCGTCGTTCGAGCAGGCGCTCGACGATGTCTTGAGGGACGCCGCCGAAGCGATCGCCGGGCTCGCGCGCGAAGACGTCTCGCCGCTCGCCGTCGGCGCCGTGCATCTGTCGGCGAACTTGGACGCGGCGGTCGCCGACTCGCTGATCGCGCGGATGACGAGCTTGCTCGCCAAAGAGAAGGGGCTCGCGCAGGTCGTCTGCGACGCGTGCTTCAGCGTCAAAAGCGAAGTGCAGGGCGGCGAGTGGGTGGTGCGGCGCGGGATCACCGATCGCGAGACGGTGAAGCGGCTCGGGGCCGAGCTCGGGGTGCGGGCGTTCGTCACGCTCGGCCTCACGTGGGTCGAGACGAGCAAGGACACGCCGGACTACTTGGCGCTCGACGTGCGCGTGGTGCGGGCGGCGAACAGCACCGTGCTCTTCGCCGAGCGCTTCGTGAGTCACGAGAGCACCGGCGCCATCGCGCGCGGCGAGTACAAGAAGCCGCCGACGGTGGAGGAGCGCAAGAACGAGCTCGTGCGCTTGATGAAGGGCGAGCCGCGCTACGCGCACAATATCCTCGCTGGCATGTGGTACGTGCCGGTGATGCTCCTCGCCGACACGCGCGTGCGTGGCTATCCGGCGATCACGCTCGGCTACCGCATCTACGAAAACTTCGGGCCGTGGGGCGGCGCGCTGTTTTACGGCTTTCAAGTGAACGCGTTCATCGTGCCGCAAACGATCGGCAGCCGCGTGCTCGCGGGCGGCGCGATCACCGGTCTCTTCGGTGGCACGGTCGCCTTCGCCAACACTTTGATCCCGCGCATCCGCTTCGGGGCTCAGGTCGGCGGCTACATCGGCGGCCCCTACGGCAGCACCGTGTTGCTCGGCGCCGTGCTCGAGCTGATCACGCGCATCGGCATTGGCGTGACGAGTAGCGTACACTATCTGCCGCCGGGGCTCGGGCTCGACGGCGACGTGAGCGGCGCGGGTGTGACGGTGGGGGCGAGCTATGTCTTCGAGTAAGCTGTGGCCTCTCGTGCTGCTCGTCGCCTGCGCCGGCCCGCGCAAGATCGACGTGCCCTTGCACCTGCGCGCCGAGACGCAGGCGCAGAAGCAAACGCCGCCGGCGCCCTTCGTCGTCACGCTGAACGACGGCGGCCGCGCGTGGAACGTGAGCCTGCCGGCGGTGAGCGGCGGCTACGAAGTGCGCATCCCGGTGGGCAACGCCGGCGAAGCGTTGCCGTCGGCGGCGCGCAAGTCGGTGCTGTTGAAGGAGTCGCTCGAGTTCAAGGCGGCGCTCGCGCGGGTGCAGGCGCTGTTTGCGAAGAAGAGCTACGACCTGGCGCTGCTCGAGCTCGCCAAGCTGCGGGCGGACTTTCCCGACGATCCGAAACTGCTCGCGATGGAGGGGACGATCCACTTCAAGCAGGGCCACCGCGAGAAGGCGCAAAAAGCGTGGGAGGAGGCGGCGGCGCTCGATCCCGAGAACGACACCGTGCTCGACATGCTCGAAGGGATGAAGTGATGCGGCTGCTCCTCAGGATCCTGCTCGGCGGTGGCCTCTTGGCGCTGGCGTTCATCGCGTCGCGCGCGTTGGAGCACGGTGGCGAAGTCGGGTTGTTCAACGCGTCGGCGTTTGCCCTCGTCATCATCGGACCGCTCGGCGTGGCGCTCGTCGCCTATGAGCGATCCGAGATCGTGCGCCACGTGCGCGCGGTGATCACGGCGCTCGGCGACGCGAACGAAGCGGGGCGACGGGCGTCAGCCGCGGCGTTCGTGGCGATGGCGCAGGCGAAGAAGGGCGGGCGCTTACAAGAGATCGCCGCGGTGGCCGATGCGGGGTCGACCTCGCGCGAGGTGCGGGCGGCGGCGCTGCTCATCGTGAAGCGCTACGATCGCGCGGCGCTGCGAGAAGCGTTGCTCGCGCAGGCCTCGAGCGAGGTGAACGGCTTGAAGCGCGGCGAAGACTTCTTTTTGACGCTCGCGCGGGCGGCGCCGGCGTTCGGGCTCATCGGCACGATCTTGGGCTTCATCGATCTCTTGCGCCAGCTGAGCGACGCCTCGAAGCTCGGGCCGGGGATGGCGCTCGCGTTGACCGCCACGCTCTACGGCATCGCCACGTCGTACTGCGTGTACCATCCGCTCGCCAAGGCGCTGTCGGCGCAGGCACGCTTGCGCGCCGGTGCGTGGCGTGAGGCGGAGCAAGCGGCGCTGCTCGTGCACGATGAGCGCGGCGCGCAGGACGTACAAGCGATCTGGGAGCGCGCGGCATGAGCGAGCTCGACGATCCGCTGCTCGACGGCGGCAGCGATGAAGAAGACAACTGGCTCGTCTCGTACGCGGACTTGCTGACGAACCTGCTCGCGTTCTTCGTGATGCTCTTCGCCATCTCGAACATCACGCAAGCGCGTTGGGAGATGTTGTCCGACGCTTTGACGAAGAAGAAAAGCGAGCGCATCGGCGTCGTCGAGGTGAAGCAGCGCTTGGATGCGTTCGTGAAGGAGCAGGGCTTGTCGAACGAGATCGCGACGAAGCTCGATGGCCGCGGGCTCGAGGTGCGCTTTCGCACGACGCTGCTCTTCGCGTCTGCCGAAGCGGAGCTCACCCCGGCCGCCGATCGCGTGCTCGGGCCGGTGGCGTCGGCGCTGGCGTCGCTCGCGCATGCGTACGAGATCTCGGTCGAAGGCCACGCCGACGACGTGCCGATCCACACGCCGGAGTACGCGTCGAACTGGGAGCTCTCGGCCAAGCGCAGCGTCAACGTGGTGCGCCGCTTGATCGATCACGGCGTGCCGAAGGAGTGGCTGAGCGCCGAGGCCTTCGCCGACACGCGGCCGCTCGTGGCGGCGAGCGGTGAGACGCTCGAAGCGGCGCGCGCGAACAACCGCCGCGTCGTCGTGAGGGTGCGATGATCCTTCTCTGCTTGCTGCTGGCCGCCGACGCCGATGCTGTGGTGAGCGCACGCCGCGCCGAGGTGCAAAAGGCTGCCGAAGCCGCCGCGCGTCCGGCGCTCGTGACGATCTGCAACGGCCGCTGCGAGCTCGTCGACGTGCGGGCCGACGTCGTCGCGAACAAGCGCGTGCTCGACGCGATGCCGGGCTTCGAGAGCTTGGCGAAGGAAGACACCGAGCTCGTCGTGCGGTCGCTCGAGGTGACCGTGGCCGTCGACGCCCGCCTCGCCGCGGCGACGCAGAGCGGGATCAAGAGCGCGCTCGAGACGGCGCTGCAGGGCCTCGCGAAGACGACGACCGTGAGCTTGCGCGCGTTTCAATGGCCGAGCGCGCGCGAGCAGGCGCCGATCGTCGTGCAGATGCAGCCGGTGGCGCAGCCGCCGCAGCAAGTCGTCGTGGCGCCGCCGCCGCCCGCGCCGAAGGAGCCGGAGGATCCGCCGCTCGTGCGTTTGCAAAAGCGCGCGATCGACGCCGGGCCGTGGCTGCTCGGCGCGATCATCGTGGCGGCGCTCTTGCGATCGGGCCTTCGGCGCAAGGACGAGACGAAGCCGAGCGTCGCGGGAGCGGCGGCGCCGAATGAGCCTGCCGCGCCTTTGCTCGGCGATCGCGCCCTGACCGCGAAAGCGCTCGCCGACCGCGCGCTCGCCGCGCACGTGCTGCGCCGCGTGCTCACGCGCCTGCGGCCGGAGGAAGCCGCGGGCCTCGTGCCGCTCGTGCCGATCGACGCGCTCGCCGACGCGATGGACAGCGCGCTCGCGCCGGCGCTGGCCGCGGCCACGCAGATCGCCCGGACGAGAAAGACGCTCGGCCCCGACGCGGCGACGCAGTTGGAAGCGCACGTGGTCGCTGCGCAGCGCGAGTGCTTGCATGACGCGCGGCTCTGGCGGCTTCAGCTCGCGAGCGAGGAAGTGCTCGCCGCGGTGTTGCTCGGCTTGTCGCCGGCCGATCGCGTGCGCGTGTGGACGTTCACGCCTCCGGAGCTGCGCGACGCGGCGGCGACCTTGCTCGGCGAGGCGGAGCGGCAAACGTTGATCAGCGCCGTCATGAGCGCGGTCGGGCGCGCCGAGATCGCGTGCGACGACGACGCGGCGGCGCGGATCGATCGCGTGTGCGAGGCGAAGGCGAAGGCCGCGCTCCTGCTCGAGGGCGTGGTGCTCGACGCGGCGCGCGCCGATGCCGCGCCGCCGTCGCCGGCGTGGGAGAAGCTGCTCGTGGCGGCGACCGTGGGCGAAGCCGACATCGCGGCCGCCGACGACGCGGCGATCGTCGAGCTGATCTTCGCCGTGGCGCCGGAGACGCTCGTCGACTTTCTGCACGGCACGAGCGACGCCGCACGTGAGCGCATCGTCGCGAAGCTGCCTGCGTACCTGCGCGCGGCGTGGCAGGGGAGCGAGCGCGCGCAGCCGGCCGCCAAGGAACGCGCCGCGCGTGCGGTGGTCGATGCGTTTCGCCGTTTGCGCCGGCGTCACGACGTGGCGGCGCAGCGGGCGATCGTCGCCCTGCTCAGCGAGGGCGTGGACGGCGAGGGTCACGTCACCGTGGTGAAGGTGGTCAAGTGAAGTGGCTCGCGCTTGCTTTGCTGGCGCTGCCGGCCTGCACCATGCTGATCATCCGCGCGCCGCGCACGGACAATCCGCTCATTCAGCCGCCGGACCCGCCGCCGATGACGACGACGGGCCCGACCGGGCCGACGCCACCCATGTGCCCGATCGAAGCCAGCCCGATCCGACCCGTGGCGCACCTCTACGTCTTTGGCCGCTTCGATCGCGCGGCGACGGCGATGGCGGCGAGCTACGAGGCGATGATCACCGAGCTGACGACGCGTATCGCCGCGCGCGGCGTCACCGTCACGCACATCCTGTTGTCGAGCTACGATCCGAGCTCGGCGCCGGCGCCTGCGCGTGGCTTTCAGAGCTGCGCTGTCTTGCCGCAGCTCGGCATCGCGCGCGTGATGCAGGCCTTCGCCGCGCCCGGTCCATTGAGCGGCGGCTGCGAGCTGGCGTCGGTGGCGGGGCGGCTCTCGGACTTGAACGTGCTCAGCACGGTGCCGGCTGCGCTGCTCGACGGAAACGAGCCGCACACACCGGCGCCGTTCTTCGGCGCGCCGCCGACGTATGCGATCGTCGTGCTCTTCGATCATGCGCCGCGCGCCGGTGCTGTCGACGCGTGTCCTTTCGACGGCGCGCCGGTGCCGGAGGTGCTCGGCGGCCGCGCGCTCATTTATCCCGACGGTGAGCTCGCGCCCGATCGGGTGTTCTACCTGGCGGTCGCGACGGCGGAAGGAGACGAGAGCGCCGCCGCGATGGCCGCGCGCTGCGTGGGGCTCGAAGGGATGCCCGCGCCGCTCGTCGATGTTCTGGCGCCGTCGCCGACGCTCGCGTTTTTGCCCTTCACAGAGCAGATGCCGGCGGGTCACGCGCGCTTCGTCGACGCCTGCGACGCGCTCTCGACTGCGGGCCACGAGGCGTTGCTCGAGTTCGTCGTCGGCGTGCATACGCAGATGAAGCTGCCGACCGAGCCCTTCTTCTGATGAAGGCGCCGGGGGTGATGATCGTGTGCGTCGCGAGCGCCGCGCTCGGGTTTTTCGCCGCGCGCCGTCTCGAGCCTCCGCCGCAAGAATGCGCCGCGCCGGCGTCGTGCCCTGCGGAGACCGTTTGTCCTGCGCCGGCGCCGGTGGCGAAAGCGGAAGCGCCGCGTCGTGCGATCGCGCCGGCGACGTTGCCCGCTGCGCCGCCCGAGCGCGAAGACACCGCCGCGATCGCACGCGCGATTCGAGCGTGCGTGAGCGTGCAGCGGTCGTACGCGGGCTCGACGCTCGCGTTGAAGATGCGCACGGATCCGAAGGGCCGCGTGAAGCAGGTGGAGCTGCAAGGCGCCGAGTTCCTGGCCGAGGGCGAACGGCGCTGCGTGCGGCAGCAAGCGAAGACGTGGACGCTCGATCCACGCGACGAGGAGATCATCGTTCATGTCTCGATGTAGCGCAGCGCTGCTGCTGGCGATCCTCCTCGGCGCGTGCGGGCCGCTCCCGCTCGTCGACACGCTCGGTCCGGAGAAGGTCGCGGCGATGCCGGTGCGTGCGGCGGCGGTGCGCTCGGACACCGAGGCGTTGACGGCGATCGCGCTCTTCTCGAACGGGCCTTTGAGCGCGGAGCTCGGCACGCTCGAAGTCGCTACGCGTGAGGGCGAGTACGTGCCGGTCGCCGACTTTGGTCCGAACGAGCATGCGATGGGCGCGCTCTGGCGCACGGCGTTCCTGGTGCCCGCGCGAGTCGATCGCCTGTTCTGGCGGCTGGTTCCCGCGCGCGGCGCCGGCGTCTTCGAGCGCGGCGGCAAGGCGGTGGTCGGCGGCACGCTCGCCTTCTCTGCCGCCTTCGCCGGCGACAACTCCGTCCTCAACGTGACCATCTCCGATCCGCTCGCGACGCTGGAAGGCGGCGGCATCGAACGCGACTACGCGCTGCGGGTGGTCGATCTTTCGGGCACGCAAGACTTCCTGGCGACGACGACGCGCGCGCTCACGACGGCGCTGAGCGTGCCGTTGACGCCCGAGGGCTTGTACAGCGTGGAGCTCACGACAGAGCGCGCGACGCTGAAGACGGACGTCAGCGTGCATCCGCAGGTCGAGCGGGTGAACGTGAAGCTGCCGTACGCGGCGACGACGGCGCGCGTCGACCTCCTGCCGATCCTCGACGTCGATCTGCCGGTGCTCGAACGCTGCCAAGCCTTCGAGGCGCTGGTGCAACAAACACTCACGAGCGTGGCGACACGCATCGATCCGAACGCCATCGTTCATCCGCCGCTGCGCGAAGCCGACGACTGCCGCCCGCTCGAAACGGCGATCACGGTGCAGAAGATCCACGCCGCGTTCGGGCCGGCGTTCGCCGATCCGGACGCCGTTCCGGTCATTGTCTACATCTCGAACGCCGACGCGCCGTTCTACCAGCCGCTGCAAGCGATCATGGACGCCGAGACGCTCGCGTACTTCGACGGCGGCCAACTGCGAGCGCTGGCGATGAGCGCCGTGTCGCTGCCGGTGAACCTCGGCACCTTCCTCGACACCGCGCAGTGGACGTACGCGCTCGACCCGAAGCTGCCGGCGACGCTCGACGCCCTCGTCGCCCGCACCTTGCCCTTTCGGCGCTTCGAGCAGAGCTTCGCCGAACCGCACACGGTGCGCGCTGCGTTCACGGACGTCGTGGCGATGCGCCTGTGCAAGGTGAGCGAAGGCGTGGTGTTGACGCCGAACATCGCGTTCACGCCCGGGCCTCCGCCGGCGGGGCCGCTCGTCGCGCAGTTCGCGCGCATCACCGGCTTCGAGCCGGCGTACGCCTTCGGCGATGCGTTCGTCGAGGTGAGCTTCGAGCTCTGCCGCGGCTACTGTGGTCCACGTTTGTTCGAGACGTGGTTCGACCGCGACGGATGTGCGCCGTGATCGCCGCGCTCGTGCTCATCGCCGTCGCGAGCGCGTCGGAGCCGGTCGCGTCGGAGCCCGCCGGAGCCGATCGCACCGTCGAAGCGCGCATGCTCGAGAAGCGCCGCACGATCACCCCGACCGTCGGCGCGCTATGGCTCGATCGCTTCGATCTGCGCGGCTCGGTCGGCGCGTCGCTCATCCTCACGCACTACTTCGACGAGATCTTCGCGCTCGACTACGTCTCCGCTGGCTATGTGCACACCTTCGATCTGCCCCAAGCGGTGGCGCTGCGCGAGAGCACCGGCTTTGCGATCGATCGCGCACGGCCGATCGCCTTCGTGACGACCGGCGTTCGCGTGGCGTTCGCGTATGGCAAGGCGCTGGTCGAACGCACACGCACGGTGCTGCACTTCTCGCCGGAAGCGACCTTCCACGTGGGCGTGATGATCAGCGACCGCGGCGCGCATCCGCTCTTCGACGTGGGCCTCGGGCTGCGCGTGAGGATCGCCGACAAGCTCGTGCTCTACTTGGACTACAAGCTGCAGCTCTCGCTCGAAGGGCGCGCGTTTCTGCCGGTCGTCGGCGGCATGCCGATGCTCGGGATCGGATGGGCGTTTTGATCGCGTTGCTTTTGGTCGGCGCGTTGTCGCTGCAAGATCGCCTCGACGCCGCGCGGGCGGCTGAAGCGGCGGGGCATGCGCTGGCCGCCAGCGAGCGCGCGTTCTTGGCCCTCGCGCGATGCACGGCGATCCCGGATGAGCCCGCGCTGTTGCCGTACCGGATCGAGCAGGCGCGCCGCCACCGGCTGAGCGCTGCCGAGCGCGAGGCGACCGTGTGGCGCGAGCTCGATCACCTGCGCTTCTCCACGAATGCGCCGCCGAGCGCGGTGCTGTGGCCGCGCGAGCGCGAGACGTGGCGCAGCGAAGAGCCGTATCGGGCGAGCGAAGAGCGAAAGTGCGACGAGCAGCCGCCGATGACCTTGTCCGAGGAGCTCTCGCTGGTTGAAGCGGCGATGGCGATTGGCAAGGCGTCGGTTTCGCTCAAAGTGCACGCCGCGGTGCTCGCGCATCGCCTCGGGCGGCCGTTGCCCGCGATCGCCCCGGGCAGCGATGCGCTCTCCCGCCTGCTCGCCGCCGAGCGCGTCGCCTCGTCGACCCACGCGACGAAGGACGAGCTCGCCGGCGCCATCGCGATCTACCGCGCGCTGCAAAAGGAAGGTGTCGAGCCGAACGCCGCGCGCGTGCGGGAGATCGTGCTCGCGCTGCGTGGCGGCGATCCCGAAGCCATCGGGCTCGCCCTGCGCGACGATCCGGACGGCGAGATCGGCGCGTATGCGTTCGCGTGGCGGCTCCTGCGTCTGCGTAAAGAGCCGGACCGCGTGCTCGCGGAAGCCGTGCGCTACTGGCCGAAGCTCAGGACGCCGCACTACCGCGCGCTCATCGACGACCTGGTGCGCGACGCGCTCTCGCTGCGGCCCTTCGATGCGACGACGCTCGCGACGCTGACGGCGCTCTACGGCCGCGTGGCGCTCGATCGTCAGGTCTACAGGCTGGCGACGCTGGCGTTGTCGCGCGGGCGGACGGAGCAAGCGCGGGCCGCGCTCCTGTGGGTCGTCTCGCGCACCGGCGCGGAGGGCGATCGCACGTCGTTGCTCGCGCAACGCAAGCTCGGCGTGGCGGCGCTGCTCCTCGGCGACACGGCGATGCTGACGGCGGCGGCGCGGGCGCTCGAGCTCGACGAGGCGCAGTTCTATGCCGCCATCGACGAGTGGATGCTCGCGGCGCGGACGGCGGCGCTGGCGAAGCCGGAAACGCTGCAGCCGCTGCTTGCGATCCTACAAGCGCGGCCGAAGGGCGATGAGCGCGGGAAGACGACGCTCGGCGAGCTGAAGGATCTGCTCGCGCACAAGCCGGTGAAGGTGTGGAAGGTGGCCCTCGACGCGGACGACGGCGCCGTGCCGGAGCCGCCCGAAGTCGCGATCGCGCTGCCGGAAGTGTATTCGGTTTTTTGACATTGCTCCGCCAACGTTCCCGTGCACGGGAACGATCCTCGCGAAAATGTCGATGGAGGAGGAGAGGGAAGCCGCTTACTTCTTCGCGTGCGACGGCATCTTCGTCTCGACGAACAAGACGTGCTTGCGCGCGATGCGGTCGTACTTCTTCAGCTGGATCTTCTCGGTCGTCGTCCGCTTGTTCTTCTTCGTGTAGTACGCGATGCCGGTGCCCGCGCTCGAGACGAGGCGAATGATTTCACGCATGGTCAGCTCCTAGCGATTTTCCGAGGCTTTTCCTCGGGGAAGCGGGCGTCTAGCGTGGGACCCCCACTTTGTCTAGAGGTGCGCCAATGCTGGCCATCAAGAAGCTGCACAAGCGGTATCCGAACGGCAAACAAGCGTTGGATAACGTCTCCTTGGACATCCCGCCCGGCATGTTCGGCCTGCTCGGCCCGAACGGCGCCGGCAAGTCGACGTTGATGCGCACCTTGGCGACCCTGCAGGACGCCGACGGCGGCACGGCCACGCTCGACGGCATCGATGTGCTCGGCGACAAGGACCGGGTCCGCTCGTTGCTCGGATACCTGCCGCAGGAGTTCGGGCTCTATCCACGCGTCTCGGCCGCGGAGCTGCTCGATCACTTCGCGCGCCTGAAGGGCCTCTCGCAGAGCGCGGCGCGGCGCGAGGAGGTCGACGCCCTGTTGAAGAAGACGAACCTCTGGGACGTGCGCAAGAAAGCGCTCGGCACCTTCTCGGGCGGCATGAAGCAGCGCTTCGGCATCGCCCAGGCTCTCCTCGGCAAGCCACGGCTCATCATCGTCGACGAGCCGACCGCCGGCCTCGATCCCGAAGAGCGCCTGCGCTTCCACAATTTGTTGGCCGACATCTCCGGTGACGTCGTCGTCATCCTCTCGACGCACATCGTGTCCGACGTCTCGGATCTCTGCGCGCAGATGGCTGTCCTGCAAGACGGTCGCGTGCTCACGTCAGGCGCGCCGGCCACGCTCGTGCAAGCGCTCGCCGGCAAGGTCTTTCAACGCGTGGTGGACAAGGGCGACGTGGCGGCCATCGCGAAGGAGCAGCGCGTGCTCTCGACGCGGCTCTCGAGCGGACGCACGCTCGTGCGGGTCTACGCTGACGCGGCGCCGGCTGGCTTCGACGCGGCGGCCCCGGATCTCGAAGACGCCTACTTTCACGCCATGCGGGGCGCGGTCAGATGAAGTGGCTCGAGATCACCCGCTTCGAGCTCCGCCGCCGCCTGCGCGCGTACTCCACCTGGGTGTACGCAGCGCTGCTCTTCGGCATCGGCGTCTTGTTCATGCTCGCGGCCGGCGGCGCCTTCGAAAGCGCGAGCGCGGACTTCGGTAAAGTTCACGCCAACGCGCCGTTGCCGATCTTCTTCGCCTCGAGCGCGCTCGGCATCGTCGGTCTGTTCGTCATCGCCTCGATCGCCGGGCAAGCGTTCAGCCAGGATCACGCGGTCGCGATCGATCAGCTCTTCTTCGCCTCGCCGGTGAAGCGCGCGCACTATTGGATCGGCCGCTTCGTCGCCGCCGAGATCGTGCTCGCTGTGCTCTTCCTCGGCATCCCCGCCGGGCTCTTCTTCGGCGCCGTGATGCCCGGGCTCGATCCGCGCTACTTCGGCCCGCACATCGCCTCCTATTATATGTGGCCCTATCTCCACGTGCTCCTGCCGAACATCCTCGGCTTCGGCGGCGTGTTCTTCGCGCTGGCCACGCTGAAGCGCAGCATGCGGCCGGTGCACTTCGCCGCGATCATGCTGGTCATGGGCTACTTCTTGGCCCAAGCGATCGGCCGCGATCCCGAGAACGACAAGCTGGTCGGCATGCTCGACCCCTTCGGCATGCGCGCCGCGCGGGTGCAGACGCGCTACTGGCCGATCGCCGAGCAGAACGAGCGCCTCGTCGAGCTCGCTGGCGTGATGTTGTGGAACCGTGTGCTGTGGGTGGGCATCGGGATCCTCGCGCTCGTGACCGTCGCCTTGCGCTTTCGGCCGGACGTCGTCGTGTCGCGGCGCGAGCGCGTGGCGAGAGCTCCGGCGGTGCCGCGCGTCGTGCGGACCAGCCGCGCGCCGTTGTGGATGGCGGCGGCGTGGCTCGAGACGAAGCAGATGGTGCTCAACCTCTATTTTCAGGCCGTGGCGCTCGCGGGCGTGGTCTTCACGGCGATCATCCTCTCCGACGCGGGCTCCGAGCCGGGTTGGCGGCGGCACCTCGTGACCTCGGAGGCGGCGTCGACCGCGCTCGACGTGTTCAGCCCCTTCGGCCTCGCGATCGTCACGATCTTCGCCGGCGATGCGGTGTGGCGAGAGCGCGATGCCAAGATGCACCAGCTCTATGACGCGCTGCCGATGCGCACGTGGCAGCCCTTCGTCGCGAAGCTGATCGGGCTGTTCTCGGCGCAGGCGCTGCTCCTCTGCCTCGTCGCGCTGGCGGCGATGGGCGTGCAGCTCGCGCACGGCTTCTATGCGATTGAGCCGATGATCTACGTCGAGCGGCTCTTGCTCCTCGATCTGCCGCAGGCGGCGATGCTCTGCGTGCTCGCGACAGCGGCGTCGATCTTCGCGCCGAACAAGTACTCGGGCTACATGATCGTCGTCGTCTACTTCTTGGGGACGATGTTCCTCGACAGGCTGGGCTTTGAGCACTTGCTCTACCGCTTTGGCCAGACGCCGGCGCACGTGCTCTCGGACATGAACGGCTATGGCCACTTCGTGCCGCCGGTCGTGTGGTTCACGGTCTACTGGTTGCTCGGCGCCGCGCTGCTCGCGGTGCTGGCCTTGCTCGGGTTTCGCCGCGGCGAGGAGGGTGCTTGGCGCGTTCGGCTCGCGGACGCCCGCCGCCGCTTCGTCGGACGGCTGCGCGTCGTGGCCGCGCTCCTCGCCGCGCTCTTCGTCCTCGTCGGCGCCTGGATCTTCTACAACACGACCGTGCTCAATCGTTACGAGAAGGCGAGCGATCGCGAGAAGGCGCTCGCGGAGTACGAGAGGACATACAAGATCCGCACGCTGATGCCGCAGCCGAAGATCACGGCGGTCGAGATCACGGCGCACCTCAGGCCAGAGCTGCGCGAGGCGGATCTCGCGGCCGAGATGACCCTCGAGAACAAGAACGAGAAGGCGGTCGACGAGATCGACGTGCTGATCAGCGACCAGGTGCGCCTCGAGAAGCTCGAGCCTGATCGCAAGGCGACGCGCACGATCGAAGACCCTGTGCACGGCTACTTCATTCTGAGGCTGGAGAAGTCGCTGCAGCCGGGCGAGAAGATGACCCTCCACTACGCCGCCGCGATCAGGAACCCCGGTTTTCGCATGCGCGGCGAGATGAGCGCGCTCGTCGAGAACGGGACCTTCCTCGGCGAGGGCGGCTGGTTTCCGAAGATCGGCTACGTCGAGGGCGCCGAGCTCTCGGACGACAACGCGCGGCACCGCCAAGGGCTGCTCGACAAAGAGCGCGTGCCCGATCTCGACGACGCCAGCGCGCGCCGCTTCAACATGTTCACCCACGACGCCGACTGGATTCGCTTCGCCGCCACCCTCAGCACGGCGCCGGATCAGATCGCGATCGCGCCCGGGTACTTGCAGCGCGAATGGACCGAAAACGGCCGCCGCTTCTTCCGCTACGAGATGGACGCGCCGATGCAGAACTTCTACAACGTGAGCTCCGGGCGCTACGCGGTGCACAAGAGCGACGCGGGTGGCGTGGCCGTCGAGATCTTCCACCACCCGGCGCACACCTACAACATCGAGCGCATGGCCGAGGCGGTGAAGCACTCGCTCGCCACCTTCACGCGCCTGTTCGGGCCGTACCAGTTCAGGCAGCTCCGCATCATCGAGTTCCCGCGCTACGCCTCGTTCGCGCAGTCGTTCCCGAACACCGTGCCCTACTCGGAGGCGATGGGCTTCATCGCGCGCGTCGATCCGGACGATCCGAAGGACATCGACTATCCGTACTTCGTCACCGCCCACGAAGTGGCGCACCAGTGGTGGGGGCACCAAGTGGTCGGCGGCGACGTGCAAGGCGCGGCCATGCTCTGCGAGTCGCTCGCTGAATATTCGGCGCTGCTCGTCATCGAAGAGAAGTACGGCGAGCGCATGATGCGGCGCTTCTTGAAGCGCGAGCTCGACGACTATCTGCGAGGCCGCGCCGGCGAGCGCAAGAAGGAGCTGCCGCTCTTGCGCGTCGAGAACCAGGCGTACATCCACTATCACAAGGGAGCGCTCGCGTTTTATGCGCTCGCCGATCGCATCGGCAAGGATCGCGTGAACGCCGCGCTGCGCCGCTTCGTGGAGAAGACGAAGTTTCAGCAGCCGCCGTACACTTACACGCGCGAGCTGATGGCCGAGCTGCGCCAGGAGACGCCCACGGACCTACAGGGGCTCGTCGACGATCTCTTCGAGAAGATCGTGCTTTTCGACAACCGCACGACGAGCGCAGTGGCAAAGCAGCGCGAGGACGGTGCCTACGAGGTGACGCTCGAGGTCACGGCGAGCAAGAACGAAGCGGACGAGAGCGGCCGCGAGACGAGCGTGCCTTTTGCGCAGCTGATCGAGATCGGTGGCGTCGACGAGCACGAGCGCGTCACGGCGGTAGAGGTCGTGCGCATGATGGCCGGGCCGCAGAAATTCAGCTTCGTGAGCAAGACGCTGCCGAAGAAAGCCGGCGTGGATCCGCTGAACAAGCTGGTCGATCGGGTGGCGTCGGACAACTTGGTGAAAGTGAACGTCGACTAGGCCCTTTCTGAACTCGTGGCCGTGAAAGTCGTTGCCGACGAGAGCGTGATCGTGCAGGTGGCCGGTCGCATCGCGCGGCCGTGGATGCCGGTGGTCATCGCGCTCGCGCACCACGATCTGCACCATCGCTCTTTGAAGGTCCCGACGATGCTCTTGCCTGCCCTCGCGCGCGGCGAGGGGTGACCGCTGTCACGCGCCTGTCTCTTAGCCAGGGCGATGCGGCGTCCCTGTCGATAACGCGGCATGACGATTCAATCGGCGAAGGTGGCGGCGCGCCTCAGTCTGCTCCTCGATCGCAACGGCGACGGCAACATCGAGGTCGGGACCGAGATCTCCGAGGCGGCGCTCGACGGGATGCGCATGCTCGAGTGGGACGAGGATGTGTTTTCGCGCATGACGCCGCGGGCGCAAGCGCGCGCGACGGCGATCACGGAAACCCCGGTCGCGCAGCGGCTGGAGCAGCTCGGCGAACGGCTGGTCGAGCGCGAGGGGAAGATCGAGAATGTGATCGACCTCGCCAAGCTCTCCGCGACCATCGCGGCGCTGCTCGCGATCTTCGAAGGTCTCATGACGGCCCTGATCTTCACCGGCGTCGGCGTCGTCGTGCTCGGCGTGCCCTTCCTCGTGCTCCTCGCTTTGCGCGCGCGCACGCGGTCGCAGATCGCCGCGGCGCACGATGAGGCCGCGGCGCTGAGCCAGGAGGCGCGCAGGCTCGTCGAGCAGACCTTCGCGTTGCGGGCGATCGGCCAGGTGCCATCGCCGCCGTCGCCGCGGGGGCGCCACGGGGTCATGACCTTCGCCTAAAACCCGTTGCCTTCTTGCTTGAACGGGCTCGGGTGGATGGCGGGCATTGTAGTCGATAGAGGGTGTCGGCGCGTGAACGGTTGTAGGAGACGCAGCATTTGTATTACACTCGCGCATGTATACGAGAAAGCGCAAGAAGGACCGTATCGTGCACGTACGCATGGACAGCGCGTCCTACCGTGCGCTGCAGAAGCTATGTCGTGCGACCGGCCTCAGCGACTCCGAGCTCATTCGCCGCAGCATCGCTTCGATGTCCGATCTCGACGGCGCGCCGACGCGGGCGTTCGTTGGCGCCGGCGAGTTTGCGTCAGGAGTGAACGATCTCGCGTCGAACGAACGGCATTTGCGAGGGCTCGGCGCGTCGTGAAATCTTCGCATACCTTTTCGCGTCGAAGCATCGACCTCGGCTTTGCGCGTGAAGCTGAAGAAGTACGTTGATGTTCCCATGGACTTCGCCGATGCGTGCGTCGTGCAGCTGGCCGACGAGCTCTCCTGCGGCGACATTCTCACACTCGACCGCGATTTTCTCGTCTATCGCTGGGGGCGCAACCGGCGGTTTCGCAGCATGCTCTCGCTGTAGCGGAGTCATCGCCGGCGTGGAACACTCACGTCTACGTGACGCCACCAAGAGTCAGCCGCACAACTGGCACCGATCACGCGCGCGTCGCCGCCGCCGTGCCGCAAGACGTCACTTTTGCCGCCACCGCTACCGTCTACACCTTCTCGGCGATGGGCGATCTCTTCCACGTCCGCGCCGAGGACATCGCGCTCGCCAATCCCACGGTCGATCCGCGACGTATCCGCGCGGGCGATCGCATCACGATTCCCGTCCGTCCGCCCCAGCCAGCGCGATCGACGGTGCTGTCGCACGAGCGTGATCGACACTTCGCGATGGCCGAGCTCGTGCCTGCGATTCGGGCGGCGGCGCGGCGCTACCACATCGATCCCGTGCGTCTCGCGTGCATCATTCATCAAGAGTCGTTCGACCCGCATGACCGGCAACATCGCGTGCGCAATTGGTTCACGCACGAAGACGGCACCGGGACGGGGCTCATCGGTCTCGATCCGCGCATCGTCGACGGGCGGCCGACGGGTGAGCTCGAGCGTTTCCAGCGGTGGGCTGCGCCGGGGACCGCGGACTTTCCCGGCCGCGCCATGCGCATGCGCCGAGCGCCGCCGCCGGAGCTGCAGATTTACTATTTGGCGCGCCGGCTCGGGGAGCTCAGCGAGCTGTACGACGGCCTCGACGCGGCGACGCGCGCGTGGAACACAGGCTCGCCGACGGGCGCGGGCGGTGCGGAGTATCTCGAGAGCGTGAATGCGCGCAGGGAGCGATTGGGATCGAGCGTGCTGACCGCCCTCCGCGCCCCGCTGTGAGACGTCGCGATGGCGATGGCGATGGCGATGGCGATGGCGATGGCGATGGCGATGGCGATGGCGATGGCGATGGCGATGGCGATGGCGATGGCGCCGGTCACGCCAACGAGTGCGCCAAGTACTGCACGAGCCGCTCCGTCTTCGGCGCCGTGAAGATCTCCGCCGGCGTTCCGACCTCGACCAACGCACCGTCGACCATGAACACGACGCGCGTGGCGATCTTCTTCGCGAACGGCAGTAAGTGCGTCGTCACGAGCACGGCCTTTCCCGCCGCGCGCAGCATCGCGATCTCCTCGACGACGTCCAAGATACATTCTGGATCCAAAGCGCTGACCGGCTCGTCGAACAACATCGCCCGAGGCTCCAAGACAAGCGCCCGTGCCAAAGACACGCGCTGCTTCTGCCCACCCGACAAAGCTCCGGGATAACGATCAGAAAATTCGAGCATGTCGACGCGGCTCAACACTTGCTCGGCGCGCTTCCTCGCCTCGGCCACGCCGAGCTTCTTCGTCAGCACCAACGGCAGCGTCACGTTCTGCAGCGTCGTGAGGTGCGGGAAGAGCTGAAAGTCCTGAAAGCAGAAGCCCACGTCTTGGCGCAGCGCGCGAAGCGTCTCCGGCGCGGGCACTCCGCGCGTCAGCCGATGCTCGAAGCAGCGGATCTCGCCGTTCGTGATCGCTTCGAGGCCGACGAGCGTCCGGAGCAGCGTGCTCTTGCCGGCGCCGGACGGACCGATCAACGCGACGACTTCGCCGGGCGCGATGTCGAGCGAGATCGCCTTCAGCGCGTAGCGGCTGCCGTAGTGCTTGTCGACGTGATCGAGCGCGATGGTCATGACGTCTGCAACCGCTGCTCGAGGTAGCGGCCGAGGCGCGACGCCGGCAGGCTCATCGCCATGTAGAGCAGCGCGCAGACGGCGCCGGGGATGATCCACGAGCGCACGTCGACGGCGGTGATCGACATCTGCTTCGTCAGCTCGACCACGGTGATGACGCTGACCAACGCAGAGTCTTTCAAGAGCGAGACGAAGTCATTTGCCATGCCCGGGAGCGCGATGCGGATCGCCTGCGGCATCACCACGTGCGAAAACGTCTGCGTGCGCGTGAGGCCGAGGACCAAGCCGGCGTCCCACTGGCGCGGCGACACGGCGTTCAGCCCACCACGATAGATCTCCGCTTCGTACGCGCCGTAGTTCAAGCCGAGCGTGATGATCGCAGCGCTCAGCGGCGACAGCGTGAGCACCGGCGCGAGGCCGAAGTAAATGACGTAGAGCTGCAGGAGCACGGGCGTGCCGCGGAAGCTCTCGACGATCGCCGAGGCGGGATAGCGCAGCCACTTCGGCCCGAACGCGCGCGCGGAGGCGAGGACTAAGCCCCAGGTCATCGCCAGCGCCATCGCGAGCAGCGAGACGAAGAGCGTCATGCCGGAGGCTTCGACGAAGAGCCAAAAGTGCCGAACAGTGAAGCTATGGCGATTGCTCCCATGCTCGGCGACGCCCGGCGCGGACGTAGGCGCCGCCAGCACGCCGAGCGTCGACTGCTGGTCGTTCCAAATCTTCCAGCGCTCCAAGATGCGCCGGTGCGTCCCGTCGGCGATGAGCGCACCGAGCGCGGCGTCGACCTGCGTGCACAACGCGGCGTTCGTCTTCTTGCACGCGATGACGTAGGTGCCGGACGCGACGCTCCGCTCCTTCACGGCGATCGCCTCGGCGCGGCCGTAGACTTCTTCGATCACCGAGTCCATCAGCACGGCGTCGATGCGGCCGCGCTCGACGTCGGCGTACGGCTCCTCGACGCCTTGGTACAGCTTCACCTGGTACTGCGGACGCGCGAGCACCCAGTCTGCGGCCAAAGAATTCTCCAGGACCCCGATCGTCTTCGGTGTCTCGGTCAGCCGCTTCTTCAGCACGCTGAGCACGAGATCGAAGCGGTAGTAGGGCCGCGACAGGATCGCGAGATCGCGTCGCGACTCCGTCGCTTCCAGGCCGTTCATCGCGATCGCGTACGTGCCGCGATCGAGCCCCTGCATCAGCGTGCTCCAGTCGGTCTGCACGAAGCGCGCGGTCGTACCGAGCTTCGCCGCGAGAGCGTCGGCCAGCTCCACCTCGAAGCCGACGAGCTTCTTGGGATCGTGCGGATCTTGGAATACGTACGGCGCGCCGCCTTGGATGTCGCCGCCCCAGGTGAGGTCGGGGAGAGCAGCAGTGAGCACCAACGCGAACAGCAAACCGTCACTCCCAGCCCGCAAAGCGCGAGCGCAGCTTCGCGTAACGCTCGAGCAGCTCGTCCTTGTGCGCCTTGTAATAGATGGCGCCGCCGACGAGCGCCGCACCGGTGAGCAACAAGAACGCGCCGATGAGCGTGTTGCGAGGCCCGCGGTTCATATCCGCGACGGCTTTGACGAGCAAGACGGTGGCGTCGAGCATCGCGCCGGCGAAGCCGACGACGAGGTAGAGCTTGACGCGGAAGAGCCCGCCGACCGCCATCATCGCCACGCTGAGTAGGATGAAGCTCACGTGGAAGACGAGCGGGAAGCGATCGTCCAGGAGCGCGTGATAGCCGGCGCTCGCGAGCATCGCCGCCAAGGTGATCAACCGGATGTTCGCGCGGGTCGAGCGTTCGAGCACGCGTTCATACAGGTGCACGAGCGCGAGGACGCCGATGCCCACCGGCACGACGTAGGCGTGGACGGCGGTGAGCTCGAGCTTGCCCTTGAACACGCTCAACAGGAACGCGATGAAGCCGAAGATCGCGATGACGTTGTAGGGCGACTCCTTCTGATTGCGGCCCATGAACGCGAAGATCAGCGAGTTGATGCCGATGATGAACAACGCCACGTCGAGCGACATGCCCTGGTAGACGGTCCACGAGATCGCGGCGATCGGCAGGCCGATCAAGGTGCCGACGACGGGCAGCACGCCTTCGCGCTCGAGGTCGACGAGCTCTTTGACCGCCGCCAACGCGAGCGACGCGATGAGCATCGCCACGATGTCGTACTCCGGCCGCCAGACCTCGGCGTTCGTCAGCACGACTTGGTAGCGGAAGGTCTCGAAGATCTGCTCGAGGCAAAACTCGGCGAGCAGGAACAAGACCGCCACGCGATGCAAGCGGCCGCGCGACCATGCGCCGTAGCCGATGGCGGCGAACGCGACGGCGACGACGCCGATCTCGGGCAGCGGCAAGGGCGCGGTCCACGTGATGTAGCGGACGAAGAGCAGGAGCAAGAGCGCGACGGCGGCGCTGGCGATCTGCACGGGCTTGTGGCGCTCGTTCAGGAACGCGACTGCGGCGGCGCCCAAGCGTTCGAGCACCGGCGGTTTGCCGGCGTCGTGCAGCCAGCGTGCGAGGCCGGCGAGCAAGAGCAGCGTCGCCGCGACGGCATGCAGCGGCCACGGCGCCACCACCGCGTCCGGTGTTTTGTCGAGGTGCGCTTGGCTGAAGTAGACGAGCCACGGCACGCTGAGGACGAGCGCGATCTCGGCGACGGGCAGCTCGCTGCGAAAGCCGCGCTGAAAGGGCGTGAAGCCGGCGAGCACCGCGACGAGCAACACGACGAGCAGGCCGATCATCGAGCTCGGGTGGTGATAGAGCGCATGGCCCATGCCGATGAGCGCGAGCACGAACGCGGCGCGGCCGACAGCGGTGAAGTTGAAGAGCCATGCGAACAAACGGCGGCCGGCGAGCAGCACAGCGAAGCACGCGAGCACGGTCCAAACGACGAAGCCCTTCTCGATCGGGCTCGCGACCAAGAACGCCGCGTGCAGCGCCAGGAGCAGCTCGATGCCGCCGAGCACGAACACGCCGCTCGATCGCCAGCCGCTCGCCAGGTGCCAGACGACCGTGACGAGGCCGAAGAGCAGCGGCGCAAAGAGCGCCGAGGCGTCGGGCGAAAAGCCGATCGCCAACGCGAAGAGCACGTGCACCGCGGTGAGCAGGGTCACCGACCACACCCACGCGTGCGACGGCCACGCTTCGAGCGACACCGCGCCAAGCCGCATGAGACCGGAGCGCAGCGGTGAACGGTAGGCCGCGAACGCGATCCAGAAGTGCGCGAGGCCCATGCCCACGAGCGCGGCCATGCCCATGTGTTGAAAGGGGCTGAAGCGCGCCGGCCACGTGGCGATGAAGAACGATCCGAGCATCAGCGCCAGGCCGCCGTAGGTCGCGAGCCATCCGTTTCTGCGCAGCGCGTGCAGGCGGAACATGATCAGGCCGAGCACGATGAGCGCCGGCGCGTTCGAGTGGTAGTAGCCGTTGTCTGGCGGCGTGTCGGCGAAGAGCAGGAGCTGCACGGCGAAGCGCAGCGTGTAGACCGCGACGACCACGAACGAGAGCGCCGTGGCGGAGTCCGCGTAGCGCGCACGTTCGTCGTCGGTGCGTGAGAGCTCGGCGCGGCCATAGAAGTAGAGGAGCGGCACGCCGAGCGCCACCAAGGCGGCACCGGGCGCGCGCAACGGCGGCAGCATGAGCGCAGCGCACCAGAGCGCCATCGTCACGCCGAAGTGGTAGAGCGCCGTCAACCAGAGCGCTTTCGGATCGCGCCTCGCGGCTTGGCGTAGGTAGAGCGCGGCCAAGTACGACGCGACGCCAGAGACGGCGTAGCGCTGCATCGACATCGACGCGAGATCCGGGTGCACGAGGTACTTCACCGTCAAGAGCACGATGATGGCGATGGCGAGCAGCGTGCTCGAGCGCTCCGCCGTGCGGGTCATCGCCACGTCGCGCGCGAGGTAGCTCAGCGCGCTGGAGACGAGCAGCGTGACGCCGAGCCCGACCGCGATGACGTGGGCGTCGCCGAGGCCCCACGCCGTGAACGGCGCGCGCAAGTAGGTCATGGCGACGAGGACGTTGGCGAAGGCGAGCGCCGACCAGCCGGCGTAGTGCAGGATCGGCTTTTGCCAACGCCGCGCGACCAGGCCGACGGCTGACGCGAAGACGAAGCCGGCGGCGAGCGTCAACAGCGGCAAGTGGCCCTGCTCGATGAAGTCCGCGAGCATGCCGAGCTCGCCGAGCGCGCAGATGACGAGCGCGAGCACGTGCGCAGGCGCGACCCGCGTGGAGCTGAGCCAGGTGATCGGATAGCCGCCGCCGAACACCGCGGGAAAACGCGCGGCGCCGAGCTCCACGAGCCACGTCAGCGCGACGAGGCCAAGGGCGATCGCGGCGATGAGCGGCACCGGGCTACCGAGATCAGGCGCGGTCAACGGCAGCGCGGCGATGGCGAGGTAGACGAAGAGCGCGATCGGCACCGAGCGCTCGGCCCGGGCGACGATGAGCGACAACGCGAAGGTGCAGCCGATGAGGCCGACCGCCGACGGCGTCAGCGGCAGCGTGGCGCCGCCGATCGCCGCCAGAAGACAAAGGAGCAGCGCGAGCAGCGTGGCGCCCGTGTGCGACGGTGAGATCAGCGCGAGCCAGCGCGTATGCACGCGCGGCAGCGGCTCGCACGCGAGGAGCACGAGGTGCACGAACGCCGCGACGATCAATGCCGCCGGGAACGAGTGCGCGTAGTCGAGCCGCTCGAGCAGCGCGCGCACCCATGTCTGCGTGCTGGCGAGGTACTCGGGGTCGGCGACGGCCAACGCGACGGCGAGGCCGAGCGCGAAGAGCAGCGCCCCGTAGCGCCGCTCCATGCGCGCGTGGCCGTGCCAGACGATCTGATAGAACGAAAACGCGATGAGCGGCGCCGCGTAGACAGGATGCAGGCCGATCGCGAGGAGCGTGGCCGCGAGCACGGTCGTGAGGAGGCTGCCTTGCTCCATCAAGCGGCGCATCGGCTTCGCGAGCAGCGGCTCCACGAAGTCGAAGCGCGGCGCGAGCGCGCGCGTGTAGGCGAGGTAGGCCAGGTGCACGATGACGCCGGTGGCGACGAGCACGTCGAGCGGGCGCCACGTGGCGAAGAGCCCGTTCGTGAACGAGAGCCCCATATAAAGGACAGGGACCGCCAGGTAGACGAAGACGCGGCCCTTCCGCTGCTCGCCGAGATAAACGCCGAGCAAGGTGTGCGAGATCACTGTGACCAGCAGCGCCGCGCAAAACGCCCAGCTCGGATCGTCGCCGTTCTTGAACACCGTCACCGAGTCCGTGCGCAGCGTGAGGATCGCCATCGTCAGGATGAGCGGCGCGGTGAACAGCGTGTGATCGTGGCGCGCGAAGGGGAACTTCTCGCCGAACATCCAGGCGTCGCCGGCGGGCAGCTCGCGCAGGAAGGGCGCGCGGCGCAGGTAGAAGGACGCCGTCACCAAGGCGAGGGCGATGAGCGCGCTGCCGAAGCCGGTCGAGCGGCCGATGTGCAGCGCCGCCTTCAAGTCCGGCACGAGGACGACGACGATGAGGCCGGCCATGACCGCCGGGATCCACGAGCGGCTGAAGTAGGTGGCGGCGACCATGATCAGCGCCATCGCTATCGGCCCGGCGAGCTCGGCGGTGGCGTAGAGTGACGAGACGTTCGTGTCGCTGTCGCGCTCAGCGGTGAGGCGCACGAGCAAGGCGGCGACCGCGAGCGCGCCGTAGAACGCGAGCGTCGTCGAGCGCGCGCGCAGGAGCATCGGCGACTTCACGAAGCGGACGAGCGCGAGCCAGCCTGACGCTGCGATCGCGAGGCCGAAGGGCATCAAGTTCCCTTCGAGCTCGAAGGTGTCGAGGTCGACGCAGCCGAAGTAGGGGAGCGTGAAGGCGACGAGGAACATCGCGGTGAAGACGAACGCGAGGCGCGCGTTCCTTTCGCCGGCGACGAGCAAGAGCGCCGCGATCGCCAAGAGCTCGACGCCGGTGAGCTCGGCGCGCCCGTGCCACGCCCACTGCGCGCCCATCACGGTGATGGCTGCGAGGAAGAGCAGCGACGCGTGCATGCCCTCGGCAGCCTTGGCGAGCGTCTGCTCGTCGTGCTTCCTTGCCGCCATCGCGACGGCGAGCTGACCTAGTGCGAGGGCGATGACGAGCGGGCCGACGAACGGACGCGGAAAACCGTCGACGAGCACGAGGCAGCCGAAGCCGAGCGCCAACGCGGTGAGGCCGATCCAGTGGCCGATCGGCGTCGGCTTCTTCCACGCGTCGGCGAGCCACACGAGGCCCACGGCGCACAGCGTGGCGATGCGCATGTATGGATCGCCGAGCGAGAGCAGCACCGCGAAGCCGAGCAGGCCGTAGCCGACGAACGACGCTTCCTTCTTGTGATCCCGCTTGGCGTCTTCGCCGGTGACGTCGGCCGCGTCGGCGGCGAAGGCCACGAGCTCCCGTTCGAGCGAGAGGACGAGATAACCGGCGAGCGCGAAGAGCAAGGCGTAGAGGTGCGCTTCAGGGAGCACATGCAAGTAGCCGAACACCCAAAGCTGCGTTTGCGCGTAGGTGAAGAGCAGCGAGAGCCCCATGAACAGGACGAGCGTCTTGTCCGCGAGGATCGCGCCCTTCGGCAGCACGTTTTGGCGCAGGAAGAGCGCGCACATGACGAGCCCGATGTAGGCGCCGCCGGCGAGCAGCGGTGGTTGCATCGAAGCGAGCGTCTCGGACGCGCCGGCGAGCGAGAAGAGCGGCGCCAAAAACACGAGCGCGTTGAGGCTGACCACCGTCAACGCGAACGGCTTGGCGATCGCCGGGTTCATCGCGCTCGTCCAGCGCACGAGGCACGCGGCCGCAAACACGATGTACACGAGCGCGAACAACGGCACCGTCGCCAGCTTCAACGGCACGTCGGGATCGTCGGCGAAGAGCGCGACGGTCATGAAGTTCAGCGGCAGCAGCGCGACCGCCGTGCCTCTGAGGAGCGCGGCGCTGCCCGTCAGCTTCGGGTCTTTGCCGACGAGCCAGCTGCCGAGGCGCGCGACGCCGACCGTGAAGCCCGCGAGCATCGCCGGCGCCAAGGTGTAGCGGATGAGCCAGTGCTTGTCCCACGTGTAATAGGCGAGCAGCGACGCGCCGATGAGCACGAGCCCGAGGCCGAGCACCAGGTACCAGTTGTCGATGATGAAGCCTTGCAAGTGCTCGCGCCACAGCGTGCCGAGCATGCCAGGCTCTTTTGGCGGCGGCGGCGGCTCGGGCTCGGCGATGACGATCGGCGCAGGCGTCGGTGCGGCTTCGCTCGGCGGCGTGGGAGCGCGGGGCGCCAACGCGGTAGCGCCGACGGTCGCGACGGAGACGCTGACGCCGCGTAACGCCGATTGTTCCTCGAGCGAGAGCGCCGTTTGCCAGCGGCCGACGAAGGATTGCGCGTCGCTCTTCGTCACGCGGGCGAGCAGGGCGTTCGTGACCTCGCCCGCAAACGCGCCGAGTTCGTCTCTGCGCGCCTCGATGAAGGTGAGCAGCGCGATCTCGGGCGCCGCTGCGACGACCGTGCGCAGGCGATCGCGCGCCGCGACGCGCTCGGTGTCGAGCTCCGCGAGCCATGCTTTGTGCTGCTGAAAGTCGAAGGCGAAGTCGTTGCCCGTGCGCAGCGTGAGCACGATGCACGCGCGCTCTTCGTCGGCAGCGCCGCGCACGTAGTCCGCGATCTGCGCGGCGGCGGCGTCCGTGGGCCATTGCAGGAGCGCATACAGCTTCTTCTGCGGATCTTTTTGTGCGGAGAACCAATCGGCGAAGGTGCCTTCGTCGGCGTTCTGCGCGCCGATCGGCGTGCCGGCTTCGAGGGCGGCCTTCGTGGCGCTCTTTCTGGCGGCGGCGAGCCCGTCGACGTGCTCGCGGACGACGGCGAGCTTGCCCGCGAGATCGGCGTCGGCGTTCTTCATCAGCACGTCGAGCACCGCGTCGACGACCCAGGGCGCTTGCCGCAACGGCAGCGCGGCGCTGCTCGCCGCGCGGTCGAACGCGCGGCGCACGGCATCGCCGGCGGCTTCGGCCTCCTTGTGCTCGCGGATGAACGCGAGGTCCTTCGCGACGGTGTCGACGCTGCGCAGTAAGTCCGGCAGCGCGCGCTCGCTGGCGAAGCCGTGCTCGACGTCGAGCGAGAGGTGCGCGAGGTGCTTCTGCGTCTGCGTGTCGATCACCCAGCCGCGCGAGCGGGCTTCGTGCGCGCGGCGGGCGGCGTACATTTGCTCGGTCAAGATCTCACGGCGCAACGACGCGACGGCGGGATCGTTCTCGGCAGCGAGCGCTTCGATGAGCGCTTGCCGATCGCCGTTCGCGGCGTCGCCGAGGAGCGCCAACACCGCCGGCCTCACGCGCGGCCAGCTCAGGCGATTTTCGAGTGATTCATAGAGCAGACGGGTCGCGAGGCGAAGGCGATCTTCGGCGGAGGTCGGGGCCATGTGAGCGGGTAAGTACCAGGGAATGAGCGGGGTGCACGTGGGATTTCGGAATGGCGATGGCGATGGCGGCCGGTGCGATCGGAAGCGAGGCGAGGCCGCGCCAGCCAACTGCCGCTGGCACTAGCCTCGCACGCTGACGATCTCGTCGCAGACGATCGGGCAGCGTCACGTACACGACGCGTGAGTCATCATCCACCTCCGAAGGCGGGGCACAGGAGGTGGATGATGACTCACGAGATCGAACACGAAGCGAAGTTGGAAGGTGTTACGAAGCGGCAGTTCGCACACGAAGGGGCCGCGGTGGGCCACTTGCTGACGCCCGGGGGCTCAGGCCAGAGCGGCGAGCGTCTTGGTCAATTTCGGAGAGAGCTGGATCTCGGCGAACAGCCTCCGCGGATAGACATAGTCTTCTCCGGACTCATCGATCACACGAACGGCGCCCACGTCCTTTGCGTCCGGATCAGGGATCAGCGCATAGATCTTGCGCAGCTCGAGCGACGCCCGATAGCCCCCATTCGATACGCATACGGCGAGGCTCACCTTGCGGCTAGGCGATGACCCGCTTGACCTTGAATTCTTTCCTGCCAATGCCGTGCGCCTCATACCAGTGGACCTCTGCCGTAAAACTGCGACCTTCCATTCGTACTTTAGCAATACCCTTCAGTTTACGCCGCCGCCCCTCACTGCTCTCTCGCCCTCTACCTTGGTTTTCATCGCTGCTTCGCGTGTTCGGTCGATCCACTCCACCTCTCGGCGCTCGCTGATCGATAGGCGGGGCAACAATAGGTATGAGTGATACCGGGGTGTTCAGGCTCGACCGACTGACCGAGCTTGCCGGCGATGCCGCCCAAGCGATCGCCGGATGATGTTCTGATCCCCTTCGGACGAAGGGTTGCGGAGTGCTTCGCGGGCTCAGCCGCTGAGCAGAAGCATCGCGCTGCCCGCCGGGGGGTCGCCCCGCGGGCAGCGTTGCCTGCGGCATCAACCCGCGAGGCCGCGCAACGTCGCCGCGAGCCGGAGCAGGAGTGCGCGCAGCGCTCGGTACTCGGCTTCGTCGAAGGCACCGAAGTCGAGCGCGATGTCGAGCGCCGCGCCGGCTTCGGTCGCTTCCGAGAGGGCGATGCGGAAGTGCCGCCGGCCTTCGGCTCCGAAGTGCGACGCTCCTGACGCGAGGTTCGTTTGCGCTCCGACGACGGCACGTTCGAGCTGCGGCCCCGCTTCGCCCGGCAGCCCGCGCAGCTTCGCCCGCCGCGCCGCGACGAACTGCGTCGCTCGCCGCGCCAACCCGTACGCGTCGAGCTTCTCGTACCGAGAATACTTCGCTTCAGTTTCAGTGTCGGCTTCGTGAGTCATCATCCACCTCCTGTGCCCCGTCCTCGGAGGTGGATGATGACTCACGCGCCGCCCACCTGACGCCGCTCACTCGTCTACGACGCCGGCTGTGGCGTGCGAGGCCAGTGCCAGCGGCAGTTGGCTGGCACGGCCTCGCCTCGCTTCCGATCGCACCGCGCCGCAGTGGCGATGGCGATGGCGATGGCGATGGCGATGGCGAATCGAATCGGAGCGGAGTGAGGGGCTACTTCTCGCTGCGCTTCTGCGCGACCAACGCCGAGACGCGCTCTTGGCTGATCGCGGTCGTGCGCATCATCATCGCGAGGTCCGCGCTCGTCGCCTGCAAGCGCTCGGCGAGCACGCGGATGATCTCTCTGTAGATCTTGTTGCCGGCCTTCGGGTTCGAGGTGCAGAAACGATCGAGCACCGCCTTGTCGACGATCAGGCACTCGGTCTCGAGCGCGGCGACGCAGTTGGCGGTGCGGACGGCGCTGCCCATGAACAGCGCCATCTCGCCGAAGCAGCCGCCGCCGCCCAGGTAGGCGAGGAAGTGGCCTTCGAGCGACTTCGTCACGTTCACGCCGCCCTTGGCGACGAGGTAAAGCGCGGTGCCGACGTCGCCTTCTTTGACGATGAACTCACCCGGAAGGTAGCCGCGGCGTTCGACGACGTGCGCGAGATCCATGAGCTCAGCGGCGTCGAGCTGCGCGAAGAGAAAGTTCTTGCCCAGGATGTCGGCTTCTTCCTGCACCCAGGTATTTTAACGTCAAAGCCAAGCGGAAAGCCTCTTTTTTGCTATCCTTGCAGGGATGGTCGAGCCGCCCGAGCCGTCCGACGCATCGCGGCGAAAGTATCCGCGCGCGCGCCTCACCTTCCTCGTGCAGCTGCGTTTTCCGGACTTCGAGACCTTCGCGCGCGAGTGGGCGCAAAACCTCTCGGTCGGCGGCCTGTATCTGCAGACTGAAAACCCGCACGACGAAGGCACCCTCGTCGTCGTCAGCTTCACCTTGGCGAGCGGCGGCACCTTGATCGAAGCGCTCGCGCGGGTGGTGCACAAGGCCAAGGACGGCATGGGCCTCGAGTTCGTTCAGCTCGACGAAGCATCGCGGCAAGTCATCGACGAGGTCGTCACGAGAAGCTGAGGCGGCGGCTGCGCCTGACCCACACCGCGATCAACATGAGCGCGACGCTGATCAACCCGACGCTGAGCCCGAGCCACACACCTGGCGCGCGCCATCCGAGCGAGAAGCCGCAGTAGAGCGCGATCGGAAACGCCACGAGCCAGTGGCAGAAGACGTTCGCGAGGAAAGGGGAGCGCGTGTCGCCGACGCCGCGCAGCGCGCCCGTCGCCGTCACCTGCACTCCGTCGAAGATCTGAAACGCCGCTGCCGCCGGCACCAGCGCCAAGAATGCGAGCGTCGTCGATTCGCGCGCGCCGAACATGTGGGCGAGCTCGCGGCCGTAGAAGATCAACGCGAGCGAAGAGAGCGACATCACCGCGGCCGAGAACCCTATGGCGACCTTGCCGCGAAACGCCGCTTCGCGCAGGAGCCCGGCGCCGATCGCATGGCCCACGCGAACGCTCACCGCGTTCGAGACGCCGAGCGGCGCCATGAACGTGAACGAGATGAGCTGCAGCATCACGTAGTGCGCCGCGAGCGCGTCGGCCTCGAAGCGGGCGATGAGGAAGCCCGCCATGACGAAGAGGCCGATCTCGAGCGCGACCTGCGCTGCGGCAGGGACGCCGAGGATGAGCATCTGGTTCCAGAGCACGCGATCGTAGCCAAGGTCTTTTCGGCGCAGCGGGTAGTCACTGCGCCAGAGGACGAGCGCGAAGCCGAGCGCCATCACCCAGCGCGCGCACGTCGTCGCGATCGCCGCGCCTTCGACGCCGAGCGCAGGGAAGCCGAAGCGCCCGTAAATGAGCACGACGTCGAAGCCATAGTTGAAGACGTTGGCGAAGACCGCGATGAGCATGACCGGTAGGGATCGATCGTGCGCCTGCAAGTACTTGCTCGCGGCGAAGGTGAAGAAGAGCGCAGGCAAGCCGGGCACCGTCCAGAGGACGAAGCTCTTGGCCAGCGGCACGACGCTCGGCTCGAGCCCGGCGCGATCGAGCTTCCCCACGGTGAAGAGCATGGCGATCGCCGCAAACGCGCAGACGCACGCGCCGAGGCCCAGCGACTGCATGAACACGCGTGCCGCGTAGGGTCGGTCGCCGCGGCCGATCGCCTGGCTGACGAGCGTGTCCAAGCAGAGCAGGACGCTCGCGCACGAGAAGCCGATGCCGAAGAACACGTTGCCGCCGAGCCCGACCGCGCCGATCGCCTCGGGCCCGAGCGGCGCGACCAAGTAGATGTCGGTGAGCCCCATCGCCGAGTGGGCGAGGTTCGAGACGATGATCGGGAAGCCGAGCAGGAGGAGGGCGCGAAGCTCGGAGAATGCACGAGGGAACACGACGGAGGGGAACCTATGCACATGAAGACAGGAAGACAGGAAGGTGGAAAACGATCGTCTACGAAATCCAACCCTGCTTTGGGCTTCTCATCGTACGAAGAGCATCAACTCGGTGCGTCTACTCGCCGCCCGGCAGCTCCATCGGGCGATCGTACGAGCACGCGTGCTCTTCGACAACGCGCATCGCGAAGGCGCGGAGCGCGCTGACGTCACGGTCGCGGGCTCCTTGGGTCACTTCCAAGAGGGTGCTCGCGACCTTCAAGCCCGGCTCGGCCGGCTGCGCCCAGTCGTCGTCGTAGCGGTAGTCGCAGGCGATGAGCAGCGCGCGCCACGCCGCGTACGCGCGGGGATCGGCAGCGACGGCTTGCGCGGCGCTCACCTGCGCGGTCCGCGTGTCGCCGTTGTCGAGGGCCGCGAACGCTTCTTCGGCGGCGGGCTCGACGGGCGGGTCCACGCCAGACGACGGCGGCAGGTTCTCGAGCGCGAGCAACTGAGAGACGACGGCCGCGTCGCGATCGTCGGGGACGAGGCGCTGCCAGCGGCCGAGCGCGATGAGATCGCCGGTCTTCAGCGCCAAGCGGCGCATCGCGCGTGGCTCTTCTTCGTCGAGCAGATCGCGCGCGCGCGCTTCGTCACCGTAGTGCTGCGCTCTTACCTGCGGGAGCTCGGCGAAGTACGCGCCGGTGTGGCCGCCGATCTCGAGCTCGGCGTCGAACGCGCGATCGAAGGCGACGAGGAAGCGGCCGAGCGCGCCGCCGTCGACGTCAGCCGCCGGGCCAGCGGCGCGATCGATCGCCGAGAGCGCCGCGAGCAGCTCCGGGATCTCGACGTCGACGAAGCGCGCGCCGGCGAACGCTTCGTGGGCGATCGTGCGATACGCGAGGAGCAGCGGGTTCGGCCCTTTACGCGCCGCCGCGAGGTAGCGGCTGATCGCCTGCGTGGCCACGTAGAGCAGCGCCGGAGCCACGTCCGGGTTGTTCGGGTTCGGCACGCCCTGCTCGCTGGCGAAGCGCGTGACGAGCGCGTGCCACATCGACACCAAGCGATCAGCCTCGGTGAGGCTCGGCTGCGATTGCACGACGAAGAGGCGATCGAGCGTGACCGCGCGCTCGACCCCGATCGCTTCGCGCAAAGGATCGAGCCACGCCTCCGAGAACGGCAGCGCTTTCTGCACTGGCAGGCGCGCGCGCACGACTTTGCTCGCGGCCGCTGCCGGCAGCGCATCGGCGGCGTCGCGGGCGAAGCGGGCGGCGAGCCAGGTGGCGCCGCGGTGATCGGCGGCGAGGATCGCCTGCTCCCACGCGCCGAGCTCGAAGGTGGCGGCGATGCGCAGCGAGCGGCCCGCGTGGGTGTCGAGGCGGCCGAGCGGCGCCGCGGCGAGCGCAGCGTGCAACACCGTGAGGCCGGCGTCGAGATCGCCCGCCGCGAGCCGCGCCTCGGCGTAGTACATGCGCGCGAGTGGATTTCTCTTCACGACGTCGGGCGCGCCTTCGAAGATCGCGGCGGCGGCGCGCAGGCGGCCGAGCGAGAGCAGCGCTTTTTGCCGCGCGATGAGATCGCTCGCGGTCGCGTCGAGCTGGCCTTGCGCCACGATCGCAAACTGCCCGCGCTGCGCTTCCAGGCGCACCGCGGCGCGCGCGCGTTCGGTGGCGTTCGCTTCGATGCCGAGCAAGCGCGCGTAGTCGTCGAGGCGGCCGCCCGCCTTGTGCGCGTCGGCGCGCAGCGTGTCGAACTGCGCGCGTAAGGTGCCGCGATCCTGCCCTGTGAGCTCGCCGGCAGCGGCGCTCTCGGCGATGACGGCGGCGCGCTCTTCAGCGTCGTGCCAGCGCTCGCCGTCGAAGCCCACGTCGGCGAGCAGGCCCATCGCGCCGACGTGCGCGCGCAGGTTGCTCGGCTGCAGGCGCACTGCGCGATCGTAGAGCTTCCACGCTTCGTCCATGCGCCCCGACAGCTCGAGCTCCTGCGCGAGGCTGCAGAGCACGTAGGGATCGTCGGGCTCGCGCAGGAACTGGGTGGCCGCTTGTCGCCGGCCGGTTGCGGCGAGGGGCGCGTCGAAGACCGAGAGATCATCGCCGAAGAGCTCGCGCGCGTGCTCGGGCGTCGTGTTCCTGATGATCACCCGCGTCACGGCGCGCGCCGCGGGGCCGAGCTCACGGACGGCGCTCGCGCCCATGCCGGATTGGCAGACCAAGCGCGCGACGCGGGCGAGCGAGAGCAGCTGCGCCTCGTCCATCGTGTCGTCGAAGCGCGGCGCCTCGGGCAGCCCGTGGTTCATCAGCAAGCGCGCGACACACTCTTCGATGGCCCGCGGCAGCGGCAGATCGCGCGCGGTGTGCTCGGCGCGGCGCTCGTCGAGGGTGAGCTCGTGCAGCGTGACCGCGAGCGGCGCCTGCGTGAAGTCGATCTGAAACCACGCGATGGCGTCGCGCCGCGCGACGATGAAGCGTTCGGCGAGCCCCTCGTTGTCGACGACGTGCACGTAGGTGGCGAGCTCACCGTCCGGCGCCGCCGCCGGCAACGCCGCGGGATCCGTGACGCTGACGTCTTGGTGCTCGAGGAACGCCTCGTGGACGATCTCGAGCATGAGGTCGCAGATGTAGACCGCGTGCGGCCGGTCTGCTTCGGCCAACGTGAGGTCCGGGCACAGAAAGCTGAGACGGAGCGGGTTCACTTCAAGTAGAGCCCTTCGGGATCGAGCTTCTCTCGCAGCAGGCGCAAGACGTCAGGGCCGGGCGTCTCGGTGGTCGTCGGCTTTTCGGCGAAGCGCAACGAGAACCCGCAGGCCGCTTGCACTTGCTCGCGCGTGACGCCGGGATAAAGCTCCGTGACGATCATCTCGCCGCCGTCGAAGTCCATCACGCAGAGATCGGTGATCACTTTGGTCGGCCCGCCGCCCGGATGCCCGAGCTCTTGGCGGGTCTTTCCGTGCAGCTTGTGGCCTGGGCTCGTGATGTAGTCGCAGGTCTCGACGAAGGTGCGCTTCGACATGCGCATCACGACGAGCAGGCGCTTCGAGTGCACGGCGATCTCGCAGGCGCCGCCGCTGCCGGGCAAGCGCACCTTCGGGTTCGAATAGGAGCCGATCACCGTGGTGTTGATGTTGCCGTAGCGATCGATCTGCGCGCCGCCCAAGAAGCCGACCTCGATGAGCCCGCGCTGCAGGTACATTTGAAAGATGTCGGCCTGGCTGACGACGGCGAGCGAGTCGGTGACGAGCGCCGGATCGCCGATCGACACGGGCAGGCGCTCCGGGATGCAGCCGACCGCGCCGGACTCGTAGATCATGAAGAGCGACGGAGCGTGCGTGGCGCGCGCGAGGTTGCACGCGAGGTTCGGCAGGCCGATGCCGACGAAGACGACGTCGTCGTCGTGCAATTCTTTGGCGGCGCGGTGGGCCATGCGCTCGGAAGGCGTCGGTTCAGTAGCCATAATCGACTCCTTCCGACATGCGCGGCTTCGCCTTCAGCTTCGCGAGCACGCCCGCGTCCATCTTCTGCTTGTACTCGGCGCGGCCCTTCACGCCGTAGACGAATTCCTCGAGGTACGCTTGGTACTTCGCCTCGTCGCGCGAGATGTCCTCCCAGGCGACGTAAAAGTCGTTGTCGCGGTCGTAGTAGCCTTGCACGTAGCTCGGGTGCGCGCCGAAGGGCTCGTGCACCACATGGCGCACGATGATCCCCGGCACGATCGTGCGGTTCGGATCGCGGCGAATGACCTGCGTGTCGACGATCTCTTCGGCGACGACGATCACCTTCTTCGCCGCGAACGCGGATTCCTTTTGCGATCCATAGAGGCCCCAGACCTGCGCGTTGCCTTCGCGATCGGCGCGCTGGCAGTGGATGACGGCGACGTCAGGCCGCAGCGCCGGCACCGTGGCGATCGTCTCGCCGGTGTATGGACACGCGATGAACTTGATGGCCTCGTTGGTCTTGGCGATGTCGCAGCCATTGTAGTTCTTGAGCGGCCAAAACGGCAGCCCGGCGGCGCCCGCCAAGAAGCGGCTGAGCAGGCCGAAGTGAGAATACTCTTCGATCGCCAAGCGATCCTTGGCGGAGGACTCGGTGCGCCGGCGCATTGCGTGCAAGCTGCCGACGCCGGGATTGCCTGCCCACGAGAAGACGAGCTTCTTCGCGCAGCCGGCGGCGATCATTTGATCGTAGACGAGGTCCGGCGTCAGGCGCACGAGGGTCAGATCTTGACGGCGCTGGCGGATGATCTCGTGGCCAGCGGCGAAGCAGATGAGGTGCGTGAAGCCGTCGATGACGACGCTCTCGCCGTCTTTGACGGTGTCGGCGATCGCCTCCTTCATGGATCTCAGCTTGTCGGCCACGGGTGCTCCTTCGAGAAAGCGGAGCATCCTAGAAGTCCCGACCGAGGGCAAGTCGACGGCGTCCCTCAGGCCGCCACGTTCTTCTCCGGCTCGCCCGGCAGGCAGATGATCCACATCGCTTGGCCGGCCTTCACGTCCTCGACCGTCGTGGACGTGCCGACGACTTCGCCGCGCAGGCCCGGGAACTTGTAGCGCACGCGCTTCACCGGCTGGCGGTTCATGCGCATCGACGTGCCTTCGACGCTGATGACCTCGGCGCGCACCGCGCTGCCGTGCACGTAGATCGCGCGGACGCGCAGCGTGCGTAGGACGCCGAAGCCGGCGACCACCGCGCCGACGAGCGCGAAGCCGACCGGGATCAGGATGAACGGCCCGAAGAACGACGCCCGTTCGCCTTTGATGCGCGACAGCGCTGGGCTCTCCGGAACGTACTCGATCGTGATCGGCATTTCGGCGGTCGCGCGCTGGACGAGGAGCACGTCGGTCGTGCCGGTCCTGCCTTCGTGCTGTGCGCCGCGCTCGTCGCTGAAGGTGTAGCGGATCTCGCGCACGTACTCGCCGTTGATGCGGCTGCTGGTCATCGTCACGCCGGTCGGCGTCGCCTGCGCCGTGACGCCGCGATCGTCGAGGATCATGTCGTTCCAGAATGGGCCGCCGACGATCGTGAAGATCACGGAGATGAACAAGCCGACCGCGAGCCAGATGCCGCCGAAGAGCAAGGTGAAGACGGCGAAGAAGGGCAGCGATCGCCAACGAAACGGGCGCGGCGCCGGCGGTGGTTCGATCGACGTGTCCATGTGCATGTGCTGACGATCGCGCCGATCGTGCCGTCGATCAAGATCGCTTGGCGGCGGCCTCCGTTTTGCTCTATGGCGCCGGTTCATGCGTGCACCTCTTCTTCTCGTTGTCCTCGCCGCTTGCTCACCCACCGTTCAAGGCAAGGCGCTCACGCTCAGCGGCAGTCCGCGGCGCGTGGCGGTCGCCGGGGCCGTCAAGGACGCGTACACCCAAGGCGTCGAGCACGCGCTGATGTCGCTCGCGCAAGGCAAGCTCACCTTGCTCTCGCGCAACGAACAAACGGCGCTCGGCCAAGAGAAAGAGCTGCAATACTCGGGCGACTTCTCCGACGAAGCGATGGTCGGCCTCGGCAAGCAGCTCGGCGCCGAGCTCTTGTTCGTGGTGAAGGACGAGACGCGCAAGACCGAGCGGCCGGCGCAAGCGAACGTCGAGGACTGCGACTTCAAGTACGGCGACGGCTCCTTCGATGACGACGCCAAGAAGCGCAGCAACGCCGAGTCGCGCAAGCAGTGCGAAGCCCGGAACAAGGACGAGCGTGACCGCGCGGCGAAGCTGCCGCCGCAGGTGTTCTACAACTATCGCTCGAACGTGCGCGTCGTCGACGTGGCCACCGGCGAAATCCTCGCGTTCGGCGACGCCGACGTCGGTGACGGGCAAGCGGGCATGACGTGCGTGTATCCATGCACGAAGGACAAAGCGGCCGAGCTCGCGGTCAAAGCGATCTTGGGCATCACCGAGAAATAGCCGCCGAAATCTAGACAGCGACTAGAAGCGTCACACCTTTACGACGCGCCGCATTCTTGCTAGCCGCCGCCCCGCTTTGTTCGAATCGATACGCCAGACGGACACTCTGGGCAGGGCGAAGAAGCGCTCTTTGCACCTGATGGTGTCCCTCGCCGCTCATGGCGCGCTGATCGCGGGCGGGGTCGGATTCTCGGTCTGGGCGGCCAAGCACGCCGACGACAAAGCAGTGAAGCTGACGTTCTTTGCGCCGCCGCCGCCCCCGCCTCCGCCTGCGGGTGGTGGCGCTAAGACCAAGAAAACGCCGAAGAAAACCGAGATCAAGCCGAAGAAGACCGAGCTGATTCAGCCCAAAGAGATCCCGAAAGAGACGCCGAAGGAAGAGCCGAAGCACAAAGAAGAAGACGAGAACCCCAAAGGGCAAGAGGGTGGGGTGAAGGGTGGCGTCGAAGGCGGGGTCGTGGGCGGGACCATCGGCGGCACGGTCGGCGGGACGCTCGGCGGCGAGCTCGGCGGCAAGCTCAGCTACGAGCGCCTGTCTCGCGCGCCGAAGCGGACGCAGGGCGATCAACAACCGAACATCCCCCCGAGCCTTTCTCCGGCGCTGCGCGGAACCAAGGGCCTCATTTATATGAAGTTCCGCATCCGCGCCGACGGCAGCGTCGACAGCGTCGAGATCATCAAGTCGACGATGCCGCTGCTCGACGACCTGATGAAGAAGCACGTCATGAATTGGAAGTTCGAGCCCACGATCAACAACGGGCGCGCCGTGCCCGTCGAGTTCTCGCAGCCGTTTAGTTTCGCATTCTGAGTTTCGCATTCTGAGTTTCGCAGTCTGAAGGAGAGTCGTCATGACGATAGCCGTACTTTGGGCCTCCATGGGCTTCTTGGCCAAAGCGGTGGTGATCACGCTGGCCGTCCTCTCGATCTATTCGATCGGCGTGATGGTCGAGCGCTTCATCGCGATCCGAAAAGCGCGCCAGCAGTCGGTGGCGTACGCCGAGCGCCTCGCGCCCTTGCTCGAGAGCGAAGAAGACGACGACGCCATCGCCGCCGCCGAGTCGTTGAAGCAGGGCTACCTGCCGCGCGTGCTCGCCGCTGGCTTGAAGGAATATCAGATCCTCGCCGCGCAGCCGCACCGCTCGCAGGACGAGGTCTTGCAACTCACCGAGAAGGCCCTCGAGCGCAACGCGCAGCGCGTGCTCGCCGACTTGAAGCGTGGCCTCGGCGGCCTCGCGACGATCGGCTCGTCGGCGCCGTTCATCGGTCTCTTCGGCACCGTCGTCGGCATCATCAACGCCTTCGAACAAATGGCGGCGAAGGGCTCGGGCGGTCTCGCCACGGTGTCGGCCGGTATTTCAGAGGCGCTCGTGACGACCGCGTTCGGTCTCATCGTCGCGATTCCGGCGGTCGCCGCGTTCAACTACTTCACCGGCACGCTCGAAGCGATCACCGTCGACATCGCCGAAGCCGGCGGTGAGGTCATCGGCCACCTGGCGCGCCGCGAGAGCACGTCCGCGAGAGAAGCGGCCTAACCGTGGGCATGGGGACTTCCAGCGGCGGCGGGATGAAGAGTGACATCAACGTCACTCCGCTCGTCGACGTCGTGCTCGTGTTGCTCATCATCTTCATGGTGGTGACGCCCGAGCTCCAACGCGGCAAGGAAGTCGCGCTGCCGAAGGCCGACGCCGCCAAGCGCCGGGAAGACGGCGGCGATCCGCTCGTCGTCAGCATCGAGAAGAGCGGCAAGGTCTACATCGAGCAGGATCCGGTGAGCAAAGATGCGCTCGCCGACGCGATCAAGAACGCACCCGGACGCGCGGTGTTGATCAAAGGCGACTCCGGTCTCCGCTACGGCGACGTGAAGGGTATCATCGCGACGATCAGAAACGCGGGCGCCGCTGGCGTCTCGCTCGCCGCCGAAGCGCCAGAAGGCGGGGCGAAGCCATGAACGTCGACAAGCTCAAGTCGAGCGTGCGCAGCGAGATCAACGTGACGCCGCTCGTCGACGTCGTGCTCGTGCTCCTCATCATCTTCATGGTGGTGACGCCGCTGCTCGAGAAAGAGCTCAACGTGCGCGTGCCGGAGCTCGAGACCGAGCCGACGCCGCCCGAGGATCTGCCGCAGGACAACGTGGTCGTGCAGCTGCAAAACGGCCGCCTCTACGTCAACCAGCAAGAGCTGCCCAAAGAGGCGCTGCTCGACCGCGTGACGCAAATGAACGCCGCGCGCAAAGACAAGATCGTTTTTTTCGACGCCGAGGACGTCGCGCTGTATGGCGACGCCGTCTGGGTGCTCGACACGTTGAAGCGTGCCGGCACCGAGACCATCGGCATGATGCTGCCCGAGCCGCCGCGATGATCCGTGGACAAGAGAGGGACCTGGAATGAGCAAGGCAACTGTGTGGAAGAAGTGGATTGTCGTGGCCGCATTGGCGACGCTGGTGACCCGACCGGCTGACGCCGCGACGACCAGCGCCGTGATCTTTGGCGACGTCATCGACGTGGCGAACGGCAACAAGGCCGTGCCGGACGCCATCATCGTCGTCACCTCGCCGAGCTTGCAGGGCGAGCAGACGGCGATCTCCGACGAAAACGGCAGCTACCGCATCGATCAGCTCCCGCCCGGCGACTACGAGGTGAAGGCGAGCGCGCCCGGGTTCAAGGAGTTCGCCTTGCCCGGCGTCAAGCTGCTCGTCGGCCGCGAGATCAAGGTGCGCATCAGCATGATCCCCGAGCTCATCCAGGGCGAAGAGATCGTCGTCTCGCGCATCACCTCTTCGATCGACCAAGGCTCGACGACGACCGGCCTCACCGTGACGAAGGACTACATGGAGCGCGTCACCACGAAGCGCTCGATGGAAGCGATCACGGAGGCGACGCCGGGCGCGCAGATCGACGAGTACGGCATCTCGTTCGCCGGCTCGACCTCGCCCGAGAACAACTTCGTCGTCGACGGGTTGAACGTGACGAACACGCAGTACGGCGTCAACGGCGTCAACCTGCCGATCGAGTTCTTCGACCAAATCGCCGTCAGCGTCGGCGGCTACATGCCCGAGTTCGGCAACGCCACCGGCGGCGTCGTCAACGCGATCACCAAGCTCGGCGGCAATGAATTCCACGGCTCGGTGTTCAACTACACGACGCCGCTGCGCCTCCAAGCCATCGAGATCACGCGGGCGGCCGAGACGATCAGCCGGACCGGCGGCCTCGACATCCGCCAGCAGATCGGCTTCGAGCTCGGCGGTCCGATCGTCAAGGACCGCCTTTGGTTCCACGTCGGCTTCGCTCCGACCTGGAGCAACTTCTCGACGACCAAGCGCTTCCGCCGCCAAGTCGATCGCACGGGCGGCGCCGACGGCGGTCCGGACGGCATTCCGGACCGCAACGCGCAGGATCAGATCGAGACTGAGGAGATGACCCGCTACGCGCTGAAGTACGGCACGTTTTCGCAGGTCTATTCCTACACCGCGAAGCTCACGCTCAACATCAACGACGGCAACCGCATCACCGTCGGCACCACTGGCAACCCGTCGTTCGACGCCGGCTACAACAACGGCTTCGGCCCGACCGGCGGTGGCGCCAGCATGACCGCCGACGAGAGCCACTTCCTCGCGCGCAACAGGAGCGGCGACTACAACGTTCGCGCCAACTACGAAGGCAAGTTCCTCGACAACAAGCTGCTCCTGAACGCCGTCGTCGGCTACACGGTGTCGGATTCTTACGACAGCACCTTCGACAGCCGCGGCGACGCGCAACAGATCGTGTGGACGCCCTTTCTCGACATCGCGCAGTTCGAGCCGAACCTCGCCGAAGACTGCAAGCCGTTCATCGACCCGGCGACCAACCAACCACGCGTCAACCCGGACAGCGGCCTCGTCGAGTCGCGCTGCCGCGTGGCCAATTACCAGATCGGCGGCGTCGGCTACCTCGAGTCGAACAAGAACGAGCGGGTCCTCGGCAACGCGAATGTCGCCTACATCTTGAAGGCGCTCGGCACGCTGCAGCTGAAGGGCGGCATCGAAATTCAGCACGCGCGCGTGACCAATCGCTCGCGCTACACCGGCGGCACCTCGGTGCAGGTCATCGACAACGTCGGCGACGGTAACCCGGCCGATTTCGTGTACCAGGACGCGCGCCGCTACGGCCGCATCCGCCGCGGCCCGGACGGACAGCCGATCACCGACGATCCGACGACGATCGGCGAAGAGGACGTCGAAGAGCACCCGTTCTGGCAGAACAGCGTGTACTTCAACAACTACGCCGCGTTCGCGCAGGCGCAGTGGGCGATCGAGAAGATCAACGTCAACCTCGCCGGCGGTCTGCGCTTCGACTTCCAGGACATGTACGGCGGCATCATCAACCCGCAGACGCGCCAGGCCGAGCGCGCGTTCGCTCTCGCCAACCTGTCCCCCCGCGTCGGCGCGATTTGGGATCCGCTCGGCAACGGCCGCACGAAGATCATGGCGTCGTACGGCCGCTTCTATCAGCTCGTGCCGTTGAACGCGCTCATCCGCAGCTTGCCGGCGGAAGAGACCGTCACCGTCGATCGCCAAGGCCCCGGCGCCGCAGGCTGCACCGAGACCGTTCCGACGAAGTGCCCCGCCGACGACTCGACGCGCTCGGCGGCCGGCGGCGTCGCCACCACGCAGATCGCGCAAGACATCAGCGGCCAGTACACCGACCAAGTGCAGGTGGGCGCCGAGTACCAGATCCTCCAAGACCTGATGGTCGGCGTCACCTACCAGCACAACCAGTTCGGTAACGTCATCGAAGACGTCGCGCTCGACGACACGGGCTCCGCGTACTTCCTCGGCAACCCGGGCGTGGCGCCGTCGCCGTCGTGCAAGGTCGACGCGGACAAGAACCAGTTCTGTAACATTCAGGATCAGGTGAACGCCGATCCGCTGCTGCGCCGCAACGTGACGATCCGCCTCCCGAAGCCGGAGCGCCGCTACGACGGCATCAGCATCTACGTGACGAAGTCGCTGTCGCGAAACTTCATCATCCAAGCGTCCTACGTGCTCTCGTTCTTGCGCGGTAACTTCTCCGGCTTGTTTCGCCCCGAGACGCAGCAGATCAACCCGAACATCACCTCGGACTTCGATCTCGCGACGCTTTTGCCGAACCGCTACGGCTACTTGCCTTCGGATCGCCGCCACCAGTTCAAGCTCGACGGCGCCTACATCGCGCAGATCACCGAGCGCTTCAGCGTGGTGCCGAACCTCGTGTTCCGCGTGGAGTCAGGCCAGCCGTACAGCTACACCGGCGCCCACCGCATCTACGGCACCGGCGAGGCGTACATCTTGACCCGCGGCGTCGCCGGCACGACCGACCCGTATCTGCAGATCGACGTCGGCGTGAAGGCCGAATACAAGTTCAGCAAGGACACGGCGTTGAACGTCGGTCTCACCTTCATCAACGTCGGCAGCATCCAGCTCGTGCGCGACGTCGACCAAGACTTCACGCAAGAGAGCTCGCGCATGCGCCCGGTGCTCGGCGGCGACAAAGAGGACTTGAAGTACCTGAAGGACACGAACAACACGCCGGTGCTCTTGAACCCGAACTTCGGCGTCGCCACGCGGCGCTGGGTGCCGATGGAGATGCGCGTCGACGCGCGCCTCACGTTCTGATTCGTTCGAGCCCGAGAAGAGCCGAGAGATACAAAGGAAGATGGCTATGAAGAAGACACTGCTCTGCACCTTGATCGTCGCCGCGGCCGCCTGCGCCGAGCCCTATGATGTCGATCCGAACGCGGACAAGAACCCGCAGGTCACGATCCGCGGCGCCGACGCTGGCGACCTCGCTGGCACGCGCGACGTGCTGATGCGCGATCCGTTCCTGCCGCCGCGCACGTTCTTGACCAACAGCGATCGCAACGTCTCGAACTTCGAGTGGGACGGTGTGTCGCCGGTCTACCCGTTCAACTTCCCGTTCATCCGCTTCAACAAGCTGTTGAACGGCGCGACGATCGAGGGCACCGCCGTCGACGAGCTGACCAAGCGTGAGCTCGGCAACTGCAGCCCGATCCCGGGCGCGATCGAGGTGACCGAAGACGGCGCGCCGGTCGCGAACATCCGAACCTGCTACAGCCCGTCGGACAAGCTCGTCGGCGTGCAAAAGGCGACGGCGACCGGCGCGGCCATGACCTACCTGCGCTACGAGACGGACTACGCCTTCACCGTCACCGAGAACATCAAGGACAAGAAGGGCCGCGCGCTCGAGCGTTACACGGCCGCCTTCACGACGCGGCCGTTCATGCCGCTCGTGGCTTCGAGCCAGTCGAAGCTCGTCACGATCTGGGGCGCGCCAACGACCGGCTTCGCCAACCTGCCGACGGACGCTCTTCCGTTCCACACGCGGGCGTTGCGCATCAGCTTCTCGGGGCCAATGTCCGGCTCCGCCGCTACGCTCGGCCTGCGCACCGCGCGCTTGCTCGACGGCAACGGCACCGAAGTCAGCGTCGTCGATCCGAAGTCAGGTGACCAAGTCACCGCGATCTTCACGCACTACGGCAAGAACCAGGACGAGACCGCGCCCGTCACCGCCGATACCCGCACCGTGTTCATGTACTCGCCGCACAGCTTGATCGGCGACGGCTCGGACGGCTTGCCGGACGGCGACTACGAGATCGTGCTGCCGACGACCGTCACCGACGACGGCACCGTGATGGGCACGAAGGCCGCGCCGGTACCGGTGCCGCTGAAGGCGGAAGTGCGCATTCCGTTCACGGTGGCGGAAGAAGAAGCCGAATAAGACATGATCAAAGCTTTTCGTCGAGCGGCGCGCTCCCTTTGAGGCCGTGGCGTTCGTCGAGCTCGTCCAAGCACGCGTCGAGCACCTTCAGGCCGGCGTCGACGTGCTCTTCGGTGACGACGAGCGGCGGGGCGAAGCGGATCGTCGACTTGCCGCACGAGAGCAACAAGAGGCCCTTCGTGAACGCGAGCTGCTCGAGCTCGCCGACGTACTGACCTGCGGGCTCCCGCGTTTTGGGGTCGACGAACTCGGCGCCGATCATCAGCCCGGTGCCGCGGATGTCGCCGATCACCTTGTGTTGCTTCTGCAGCGCGCGCAGGCCGGCGAGCATGTGCTCACCGACGCGCTTCACCTGCGGCAAGAGCGGCTCGATCACCTCGAGCGTCGCCAGCGCCGCCGCGCAGCACACGGGGTTTCCTCCATAAGTGCTTCCATGGCTGCCGCGCGGCCACGTCATCACCTTCTCCTTGGCGATGATCGCGCCGATCGGCATGCCGCTCCCTAGACCCTTCGCGCTGACGATGACGTCGGGCATCACGTCGAAGATGCTCGCCGCGAACATCTCGCCGGTGCGGCCGATCCCGGATTGCACCTCGTCGTAGACGAGCAAGATGCCGTGCTCGTCGCAGATGCGCCGCAGATCTTGGAGGAACTTCACCGGCGGCATCACGTAGCCGCCTTCGCCCAAGATCGGCTCCAAGAAGATCGCGGCGACCTCGCGCGGATCGACGTGGTTCAAGAACCAGTCCTTCTCGAGCACCGTGCCGCACGAGCACGCGCTCATGCACTCCGCCTGCTTCTTCTGCATCGGGCAGCGGTACGGATACGCGTACGGGATGTGGATGACGCCCGGCACGAGCGGGCCGAAGAACGCGCGCTGGCCCACCTTCGACGAGTTCAGCGAGATCGCGCCGTACGAGCGCCCGTGAAAGCCGCCCTTCATCGCGATGATGTACTGGCGACGGGTATGGTGGCGCACGAGCTTCAACGCGCCTTCGATCGCCTCGGTGCCGGAGTTCGTGAGGAACACCTTCTTCGGGCCCATGCTCGGCAAGTAGCCGGCGAGCTTCTCGCAGAGCTTCGAGAACGTGTCGTAATAAAAGTCGGTCCCACAGATGTGCAGGAACTTGTCGGCCGCGTCTTTGATCGCTTGGACGACCTTTGGATGGCTGTGGCCTGTCGAGGCGACGGCGATGCCGGCCATGAAGTCCAAGTAGCGGTTGCCATCGACGTCGAAGATCCACGGGCCTTCGCCGCGATCGACGACGAGCGGATATTCTTTGATGTACGACGGCGAGCTGTAACGCTTGTCTTGCTCGATGATCGCTTTGGCCTTCGGACCCGGCGGGGCGACTTTGATCTCGGGGTTCATGGGCGCGGAGGCTAACATGAGTGGCAGCAGCTGCGCGATGGTCAGCGGCGACGGCTTCGACATCGTGCTCGACGCGGGGATCCGCATCAGCTGGGACATCGACTCGATGGAAGTCGGCGCCGAGCACCATCGCGCTGAAGAGGAAGCGTTCACGAAGCAGCTCGTCGCGATGCTGCCCGCGATCGGTCGCGCCATCGATGAAGTGAAGCAGCGCGGCAAGCTCGTGCTCAGGAAGAACGCGCGCAACGACGTGCGCTACTACGATGCCACCGCGCGCGAGGAGGAGAAGAAGTGGGGCAAGCCGCTCGTCAATCCGTGCGAGATCCACTACGCGCCGAAGCTCGGCACCATCGCGTTCTTCGAGCTGCGCCTTCACTGCGACGTGATCGACTGGGCAGCGCTCGACGCCTTGGCGCCGAAGATCGACGCGATCGTCCGCGCGCAACTCGCGGCCTCGCCCGAGGTCGAATGATGCGCCGCATCAAAGGCCTCACGAACGACCGAGGCGTTTTGTCTTCTTGACTCGTACTGGCATCGGCGTTTCTCTCGAAGCGTGCATCGCCAAACGAAGATCGTCTGCACCATCGGCCCAAAATCCAACACACGCGAGATGATCGACAAGCTCATCGGCGCCGGCATGGACGTCGCGCGCCTGAACTTCTCGCACGGAACGCACGACACGCACCGGGCGATCTACAACATCCTGCGCGAGCGCGCCGAAGCGTGGGGCAGGCCGCTCGCGATCCTGCAAGATCTGCAGGGCCCGAAGATCCGCCTCGGCGTGTTGTTGCCCGGCCGGCCCACGGTGATGCCGGACGGCGAGACGATCATCCTGTCGATGGATCCGAACGATCAGCGCCCGAACGCGTTTCCCGCCGACTACGAGAACCTCACCGAGGACGTGAAGCCGGGCGATCCCATCTTGCTCGACGACGGCAACATCGTGCTCGACGTGCTGAACGTGACGCCGAAGGAGGTCACGTGCCGCGTGGTGCAAGGCGGCGTCCTGCGCAGCAAGGTCGGCATGCACCTGCCGCAGTCACGGGTGTCGACGCCGATCCTCTCGGACAAGGACATCGCGGATTTGAAGTTCGGGCTCGAGCTCGGAGTCGATTACATCGCGCTCTCGTTCGTCAGAAACGCCGCCGACGTGCGCACGGCGCGCAAGTTGATCGGCGCCGAAGAGCCGCACATCATCGCCAAGATCGAGACGCCGGAAGGCCTGCATCGCCTCGACGAAATCCTCGAGGTCGCCGACGGCATCATGGTCGCGCGCGGCGATCTCGGCGTCGAGCTCGCGCCGGAGAAGGTGCCGGTCGCGCAGAAGCACATGATCGATCTCGCGAACGACGCGCGCAAGCCGGTGATCGTCGCCACGCAGATGCTCGAGACCATGGTCGAGAACATGCGGCCGACGCGTGCCGAGGCGAGCGACGTCGCCAACGCCGTGTTCGACGGCGCCGACGCCGTGATGCTCAGCGGCGAGACGGCGAACGGCCAGCACCCGATCCGCACGGTCGAGATGATGGCGTCGATCATCCGCGAGGTCGAAGGGTCGCCGCGCTACTGGCAGAGCCGCCGCGCGCTCTCGGCCGGCGATCAGAACTACGCGAACGCCATCGCGCGCGCAGCCGTGGCCGCGCAAGCGGAGCTCGGGCTCAGCTTGATCGCTGCGCACACCATGACCGGCTACAGCGCGCGCCTGATCTCGAGCTACCGGCCGAAGGCGCGCATCGTCGCCCTGACGCCCTCGAAGGGGACGGAGCGGCGCATGAACCTTTATTGGGGGGTGCTGCCGCTGCCGCTCGTCGATGTGGAGAACACCGACGAATTGATTAAGCAGCTAGAAACGGTGCTGGTCAAAAGAGGGCTCGTCGCGGCAGGTCAGGCGATCGTCATCTGTTCCAATATCCCGGCTGTGTCACAACACAATACTAATTTCTTGAAGTTGCACCGCATCGCAAGCTAAAGCTCTTGAGCGCACTGAGGAAATAAACGGAGACCACATCAATGACAACACGCCGGACGAGCACTGCCAAAAAGGTCACCAACACGAAACGTCGCGCCGCGCTCGTCCAGGCTGCCGCGAAGGAGAAACAACGGGCGCACACGCGTCTCGCCGTCAATCTCCTCATCGATTACCAAGTCCTCGATCAGTTCTTATACGACTACGCCACCAATATTTCGCTCGGCGGCGTCTTCATCCGCTCGACGAACCCGCTCCCGGTTGGCACCAAGCTGCGCGTGCAGTTCTCGCTGCCAGGCTTGGAAGAGACGGTGGTGACGTGGGGAGAAGTCGCACACGTCATCGAGGAGCGCGCAAAGGAAGGCTTCCGCGGCATGGGCATCCGCTTCGATGATCTCGATCCGAAGTCGAAGCGCGTGATCGATCAGCTGATCACGACCGGCCACAAGGCGTTGCTCTCGAGCGCGCAACGGGCCGCGAACAGCAACGGCAAAGCGAACTGAGCTCACGGCTGCTCGCTCCTCGAGCAGCAGAAGTTTCGCCTCAGCAACGTAGCCCTTGCCCTCGATGTTCATGCCTACACGCATGCTTGGATGCATGCGATAGGGTACACTCAGTCACGATGCAAAGGGCGCTCTGGTCGCTGCCGCTCGTTCTCTTGGCGGCCTGCTCGTTTCAACGGATCACCGCGGTCGGGTGCTTGAGCGCGCGCGATTGCCAGAGCGGCGAAGCGTGCGAAGCGTTCGTGTGTGTCGCGCCGAACTCGGACGAAGTCGTGATCGGCGGCGGCAGCGCGTGCGCGGACGCCGATAGCGATGGCCTGCCCGCCGGCGCGGCGTGCACGGGCCAGCAGGATTGCGCGCCGAACGATCCGGCGCTCACGTACACGGTCAGCGCCTACGTCGACAACGATGGGGACAGCTACAAGGCGACCTCGGCCACGTTGCTCTGCGTCGGAGCCGCCTTGCCAGCGAATGCGTCGATGACCGCAGGCACCGACTGCGCGGACGACGACGGCGCGCGCTACCGCGCCGCGGCGATCGCGAGCGACACGGACGGCGACGGCCGCGCGAACGCCGTCGCGCTCGACGCGTGCATCGGCGCGGCGCGCCGAGCGGATCGCAGCTCGGCGGGGGCACCGACTTCTGCGATACGAAGCCGCTCGCGTGGTCGATGGCCGCGTGTCCGACGTGCGTCGATGCGGACGGCGATCAACGCTTCGTCGGCTGCGACACCTTCGGCGCCAACGGAAGCGACGCGTGCGACGACGATCCGCTCGCGTGGACGAGCGGCGCCTGTGCGACCTGCGCCGACGGCGACAGCGACGGCTACTACGTCGGCTGCGATTCGTTGCCGAACGGCAGCGCCGACGCGTGCGACGGCGATCCGTACAACCACTCGCCGGTCGCCTGCTCGGCGTGCGCCGATCTCGACGGCGACGGCTACTTCTCCGATTGCAACGTCTACGGCGGCGCGCGGCCCGGCCCGGACTGCGACGACAACGACGACTTCGTGCACCCGGGGATGCCGGGCGATCGCTATGGTCAGGACACGAACTGCGACGGCACACAGCTCTCGTTGAGCGACACCGCCGGCGTGTTCGTGGCGCCGCCCGGAAACGGCGGCAGCGACGGCCAGCCAGGCACGCAAGCGATGCCGAAGGCGACGATCGGCGCAGCGCTGACGGTCGCGGCCGCGCAAGGCAAGGTCGTGTTCGTGATGCAAGGAACCTACGCCGAAGCGCCGGCGATCACCCGCTCGATCTACGGCGGCTTCAAGACGGATTGGCTGCAGCACAACCCTGGCGCCTTCGCGACGATCGTGACGGGGGGCGCGGCAGCCACCGCGGGGACCGTGTCGGGTCAGTCGCTGGTCGTCGCCGGAATCACCTTCAAGCCGGCGACGACGGCCGGTCCGACGACGTGCACCGGCCTCGCGATCGGCGGCGCCGCGGCGAACACCGTCTATCTCGACACCGTCACTGCGACGGGATCCGAGTGCCCGACCGGACGCATCGGCCTCAGCGTGAGCGGCGTGAAGCTCTACGGCACCGCGATCGCTGCGCGCGGCCGGCTCAGCACGGAGACGGCGTCGCAGTCGAAGAACGCGTACGGGATCAAGGCCAGCGGCACGACGCTGAAGATCAAGGGATCGATCGTGTCGGGGAGCGAGGCGATCGCGCAGGACGACGCGACGAACGAGTGGAATATCGAGGCGTTCGGCCTCGACATGGCGACCGGCTCGACGCTCGCCCTGCGCTCGAGCACGGTGACTGGCGGCTTTGGCGAAAACAACACGGGCGTCCTCATCCGCTCGGGCGGCGCCAGCATCGAGGCGTCGACGATCGTCGGCACCACGACGAACCCGAGCGCGACGGTCGGCGCCGTCATCAGCAACAGCGTCGCGATCGAGCATCAGGGGAGCGGCGCGCTCTCCGTCTATCGCAGCAAGCTCGTGAGCACGCGCAAGTGCCGTGCGAGCGGGTATCACCAATCGCTCGGCATTTATTCGCACAGCTACGGCACGCTGGACGTGGTCAACTCCATGGTCGACGCCGGCGACTGCGGATTGACTCGCGGGATCCATGCGACGCCGGCCGGCTCAGCCCGCACCCGCGTGATCAACTCGAACATCGTGGGCCCGGCGAGCGGCACGGATCACAAGCTGCTCATCTTGGAGACGGCGCCGCAGATAGTGGTGAACTCGATTCTCTTGTTCACCTCGGTGGTGAATACGGCCGACACCGCGAACCTCTACTTGGGCGCACCGGGCAGCGCCGGCAGCAGCATCTTGGGCGCCGCCATTCGCAACAACCTCATCTGGTACATCGGGGCGCAGGCGCCGACCGAGCTCGTTCGCGCGAAGAGCGGAACCGTGACCACGAACTACACCTCGATTGCGGTGTTCAACAGCGCGAGCGCAGACTACGGCAGCAACGTCGGCGTCGTTCCGGGGCTGAGCCCTTCGGCGCTGCGCGACCTCGCGGATCCGCCGTCGATCACCGCCGCGAGCGCTTGTTACAACGCCGGCGTCGATCCCGCGACGGTGCCGGTCGCGCCGAGCCAGGCGAGCGATCGCTACGCGCTGCCGATCCGCGACCTCGAGGAGAACGCGCTGCGCCCGCAAGGGACCTGGGACATCGGCGTCGACGAAATCCCCTAAGAAATATTTGAGCCTCCTCCCCGCCCAGGGTTCACTCGACGCCCGAGGGGATCCACGTGCACTTGCTCTTTCTGCTCGCGCTCGCGGCTGCGCCGGATGGCTTCGCCGGCAACCACGCGCCGATCGACGAGATGACGAAGAAGATGATGACGGCGTCGTCGTGGAAGGAGGGCTGCCCGGTGCCCTTCGAAGATCTCGCGCTCGTCAACGTCAAGCATTGGGGCTTCGACAACAAGGTGCACGACGGCCAGCTCGTCGTCGCCGCCGCCGTCGCGCCCGAGATCGTCGAGATCTTCTCCGAGCTCTACGCGGCGAAGTTCCCGATCGAGTCGATGCGCCTCATCGACGAGTTCGGCGCCGACGACGATCGCTCGATGGACGCGAACAACACGACGGCGTTCAACTGCCGGCCGATGACCGGCAAGAGCACCGGCTTCAGCAAGCACAGCTACGGCCGCGCGATCGACATCAACCCGAAGACGAACCCGTACGTCGCCAAGACGCTCGTGTCGCCGAAGAGCGGCGAAGCGTACGTCGATCGGACGAAGACCTACGTCGGCGGCATCGTAGAAAACGGCGTCTGCGAGCGCGCGTTCGTCAAGCGCGGCTGGGCATGGGGCGGGGCGTGGAAGTCGCCCAAGGACTATCAACACTTCGAGAAGGCCGCGAAGAAGGGGAAATGACGATGCGACTGATCATGATGCTCTTGGTGCTGTTCTCTGCACGTGCGGCGCTCGCTGCCGAGGCCAAAGTGAAGGTGCTCTCGGCGACGATCAAAGACAAAGCGATCGGCGGCGCGCAGCTGACGTTCCAGACGAGCGGCCAGAGCTCGGTGAAGGCGACGACGGCCGACGACGGCACCGCGACGCTGACCGCCGCGCCCTTCGGCGGCGCCGACGACGGCAACGTGAACCTGATCATCGAGAAGCAGGGCTTCTCCGCCCTCGTCGTCAAGTGTCCGTGCCTCGGCATGACCTACGCGCTCAGCGAGAACATGACGCGCGCCGAAGGCATCCGCGTGGTCTTGAACTGGGGCAACGCGCCGCGCGACCTCGACTCGCACTTGGCCTACGGCGAGAACCACATCTTCTTCCAGCAGAAGAAGGGCGAGCAGGCGAACCTCGACGTCGACGACACCGACGGGTTCGGCCCCGAGACCGTCACCGTCGACGGCTGGGTGCCGGAGAAAGACTACGTCTACGCCGTGCACAACTATTCGCAGGCGAGCGACGTCGGCAAGAAGTCGTTCTCGGGCAGCAAGGCGAAGGTGTTCGTCTACAAGCGCAATATTCTGCAGCGCGTGTACGAAGTGAACCCCGAGGGCGTCGGCAACTTGTGGGTGATCTTCCGCGTCGACAAGCTCGGCACGATCAACGACATCAACCAATACGCCGACGTGAGCGACACGACGAAGGTCGGCAAGTTCGTGCTCGGCAAGCAGTGGAACACCGGCGCGAGCGGCGCCGACGGCGTCGTCAGCACCTTCAGCGATCTCGTGTTGAAGAAGGGCCCGGCGCTCGTCGAGCTCGGCTGGTCGCAGAAGGGCCGCTTCGGCTTCGTGACCTTCGACTACAAAGGTGGAACGCCGTGCGTGACCGTGGGCGTGCAGGACATGATCACCGACGCACGCATGCTCGAAGAGAAGCAGTGCGGACCGAACGCCGCTGGCAAGACGCCGGCGTCGGTCGATGACTGGCGGCTCGTCGACGGCATCGAGCAGAAGCTGCAAGGATTGAACCTGCAGCCGGTGAGCCGGCCGCTCTATCGTTTCCCGCACGCCAAAGACGGCGACACGCTCGACGTCAAAGTGAACGGCGACGAGCTCATTGCGTCGTCGGCGAAGAAGGGCTCGAAGTCGCTCGGCAAGCTGTCGGCGATCGACGCCAAGGCTGCGCAGAAAGACGTCGGCATCGAGGGCTTCTTCCAGAGCCCCTTCGAGCCGCGCGTCGCCGTGCTCTACGCGGTGCCGGTGGCCAAAGAAGGCGGCTACGATTACATCGTCAAGGTCTCGGGCTTTCACCTCAAGGTCGGGTTCAAAAAGTAACCATGGAAATGTTCTTCGTCATCGGCGGCATCGTCGTCTTCGTCGGCGGCATCATCATGATCGCCAATCACTTCGAGAAGAAGCGCCGCGAAGCCGTGACCAACTTCGCGATGAACGCCGGCTACATGGTCGATCCGGACATCACGTCGTTCACGAGTCAGGTGTCGGGCTTCAAGCTCTTCACCCAGGGCCACTCGCGCAAAGCGAAGAACCTCTTTCGCGGCAGGAACGGCGACGACGAGTTTGCGGTCTGCGACTATCAATACACGACGGGCAGCGGGAAGAACTCGCAGACGCACCTGCAGACCGTGTGCGTCATCCGCTCGTCGCGCTTGCAGTTGCCGCACTTCTTCGCGCGCCGGCAGATCGCGCTCTTCGACTTTCTCGGCAAGGTCTTCGGCGGCCAAGACATCAACTTCGATCACGATCCCGCCTTCTCGAAGGCGTTCGTGCTGCAGACGGCGGGCGTGGAAGAGGAGTGCCGCCAGCTCTTCGACGACAACGTGCGCCAACACTTCACGCAGCTCGGGCCGAAGGGGATTCAGGTCGAGAGCAAGGGTGAGATGGTGGTCTTCCACTGCGGCCGGCAGATGAAGATCGAGAAGATGCAAGAGCTCATCGACGACGCGCTCTCGGTGCGGCGTTTGTTCGGTAAGCGCTGAGCTAAGCAGCTCGTCGCTTCACCGCATCATTCGCTCGGATCCACGCACCGACCGCTTGGTGAGCCCGATAACGCGGCCATGCGCATCCTCGTCGCAGTCGCGGGCACGCGTGGGGACGTCCAACCCGCGTTCGTCATTTGCCACGAGCTCGCCCGCGCGGGCCACACCGTCAGGCTCTGCGCTCCGAAGACCTTCGCGACGTGGGCGCCTGCAGGGTTCGAATTTTTTCCGATCGACGTGGACGTCAAGGCCGTCATCTCGTCGAGCGCTGCGCAAAAAACCTTCGAGGCCGGTGTGCCGAGCCGCATTTTTCGCTTCGTCGAGCGCGTCGATCTCGAGACCGAGCAAGCGTTCGGCGACGCGTTGGTGGCGGCGAGCGAAGGCGTCGACGCCGTCCTCACGCATCCGTTGATCGCCGACCGCGCGGCCGCCGTCGCCGAGTATCGCAAGGTGCCGATCGTCGTCTTCTCGACGCTGCCCTTGTGGCGCACGCGCGAGTTCTCACCGGTGATCATGGGCGCGCCGCGGCTCGGTCCGCTCAATACGTCCCTGCATCGGTTGGCGGTGAAGCTGCATTGGCGCTCGCACGGCGCGATCACCGAGCGGCTGCGCAAGCGGCTCGGTCTGCAAGCAGCGGGCGCCTCGTTTCTCGGCCGCGCGCAAGAGATGGCGATCCCGTCGCTCGAGGTCTACAGCCGCACGCTCTGCCCGGCGCCGTCCGACTGGGGCGCCGAGCGTGTCATGACCGGGCTCGTGCGCATGCCCGATCGCTTGCGCGGCGCGTTCGGTGAGCAGGCGCTGCCCGAGCACGTCGAGCAGTGGCTCGCAGGCAAGCCGGCGCCGTTGTTCGTTACCTTCGGCAGCATGCCCCTGCTCGACAAGCCCGGGCTCATCGACGCGATCGAGGAAGTGTGCGCCGCGCGCGACCTGCCGGTGATCTTCGGCGTCGGCTGGACCCAGGTGAAGCCGCGCTCGGAGTACGAGCCTTCGCTCTTCGTGTCGGAGCTCAACCACGCGGCGCTGCTCTCGCGTTGCGTCGCGACGATGCACCACGGCGGCGCCGGCAGCACGGCGGCGGTGGCCGAGGCCGGCATCCCCGCGATCGTCTGCCCGGCGTTCGTCGATCAACCCTTCTGGGCGCGGCGCGTGGAGCAGCTCGGCGCCGGTGTCACGGTCCCGTACGCGAAGTTCTCACTCGATCGCTTCAGGGCGGCGCTCGATCGAGTGCTCGACGCCAAGATGCAGGCGCGTGCGTGCGAGCTCGGCGCCGAGATCCGTGCGGAGGACGGCGCGGCCCACATCGCCGATGCCTTCGCGTGGAGCCTGGCGATGGCGCCGGAGCTGGTGACGCGCGCGGTTTCGTGGCAAGCGCCGCGGCATGTCGAGAGCGCTCCTCTTGCTCTGCCTCGCGGCCTGCGCGGGGACACCCACGCCGCCGGCGGCCCAGCCGTCTGAGCGCGCGCGGCGCGAGTCGATCGATCGCATCGCCAAGGACTATTGGGATCTCGTCATGCGCAGCGACCCTCGGTACGCGACGGCGATCGGCGATCGGCGCTTCGACCAAGAGCTCGAGGACTTGTCGCCGGCGGCGCGCGAGGCGACGCGGCGCGAGCTCCTGTCCATCGTCGATCGGCTGACGAGCTTCGATCCCGCGTCGCTGTCGGTGGCCGAGCGCTTGAACCGCGACGTCCTCGCGCTGACGATCACCACGGATCTGCAGAGCGAGGCCTGCGAGTACGAGCTCTGGCGCGTCGATCACCTGAACGGCTTGCAGTCGAGCTTGCCGGAGCTCGCCACCTTGCACTCGACCGACACGCTCGAGCGGGCGACGGCGCTTGTCGCCCGCTATCAGCAAGTGCCGCGGCTCATCGATCAGCACATCAAGAACCTGAGCGAAGGCCTGCGCCGCGGCCTGGTCGCGCCGGAGATCAACGTGCGCCGGGTGATCGAGCAGATCGACAAGCTCATCACCTACGATCCGTCGCCGTTTCTGCCGCGCTTCGACAAGACCTTCGCGCAGGACGTGCCCGACGCGAAGGAGCGCGAGAAGGTCTTCGAGGAGCTCGTCCGCGCCGTGCGGGCGCTCGTCGACACCTCGCTCGTGCGTTACCGCGAGTTCTTGAAGCGCGCGGTGCTGCCGGAGGCGCGCAAGAAGGTCGGCGTCGACGCGCTGGCGATAGGCGCCGCTTGTTATCTCGCCGAGATCGAGCGCCACACTGGGCGTCGCATGACGCCGGGGGAAGTCCACGCGCTCGGCCTCTCCGAAGTCGGGCGCATCAAAGCAGAGATGACGGCGCTCGCGCAGAAGATCTTCCCGGGGCCGAAGAAGCTCACGCTGAAAGAGGCGAACGAGCGGCTCGACAAGGATCCGGCGCAGCGCTTCAAGACGCGCGGTGAGCTGCGACGCTTCGCAGAAGCCACGGTCGCGCGCGCGCTCGCGGCGTTGCCGAAGGCGTTCAGCGTGCTGCCGAAGGCCCCGATCGAGGTGAAGCCGCTCGAAGCGTTTCGCGAAGAGGAATCGCCGGCCGCGTACTACTACCAAGCGCCGTCCGATGGCTCGCGCCCGGCCTACTACTACTTGAACACCTTCGCGCCCGAGGAGCGTGCGCTCTACGATCAGGAGGCGCTCGCGTTTCACGAGGCCGTCCCGGGCCATCACTTGCAGATCGCGCTCGCGCAGGAGCTGAGCGCGGTGCCGGAGTTCAGAAAGCAGCTCGGCCAGACCGCGTTCGTCGAAGGGTGGGCGCTCTACGCCGAGCGGCTGGCGAAGGAGCTCGGCTTGTACTCGTCCGATACGAGCGACTTCGGCCGCTTGGGCTACGAGCTCTGGCGGGCGCAGCGGCTCGTCGTCGACACCGGGCTGCACGCGATGGGCTGGACGCGCGAGCAAGCGATCACGTTCATGAAGGACGGCTCGACGACGGCCGAGATCGAGGTGGTCAACGAGGTCGATCGCTACATCACCTGGCCCGGTCAGGCGCTCGCCTACAAGATCGGCGAGCTCGAGATTCGGCGCATGCGCAAGAAGGCGGAGGTGGCGCTCGGCGGGCGCTTCGACCTCAAGGCGTTCCATGCGCAAGTGTTGTCCGGCGGCGCGCTGCCGCTCGCGATCGTCGAGAAGCGCCTCGACACGTGGATCGACGCGCAGCTCGCGACAAACACCCCCGATGGTGCGACGCGCCCTTGACTCGGGAGTAGAAAACGCCAAAAAGCGCTGCCGGAGGAGACTCACCATGGCCACACCGAAAGAGCTGTTCGAATCTCGCATCACGCCGAAGACCCAGAATCCCGAGGCGGTGAAGAAGGTGAACGCTGTCTACCGCTTCGACATCTCCGGCCCCACCGGTGGCACGTGGATCGTCGACCTGAAGGAAGGCACCGCCGGCGTGCGCCAGGCCGACGAGCCGGGCCAATGCACGATCGCGATCTCGGACACCGACTTCGTGTCGATGCTCGAGGGCAAGCTCAACCCGCAGATGGCCTTCATGAGCGGCAAGCTCAAGGTGAAGGGCGACATGGGCCTCGCCATGAAGCTCGGCCAAGTCCTTCAGGGATAAACGCGCTCAACACATTGAGACCGCTAGATGGACTGAAGGTCTTAGACCTTTCACGGCTCCTTCCCGGGCCGTACTGCACCCTCATCCTCGCTGACCTCGGCGCCGACGTCGTCAAAGTCGAAGAGCCGAAGGGCGACTACATGCGCTGGTGGCCGCCGTATTGGCCGCACGGCGACGAGCCCACCGCGGCGGCGTTCGCGGCGATCAATCGGAACAAACGTTCGCTCTCCGCCGACCTGAAGAAAGACGGCGATCGCGCGCTCGTGCTCGATTTGGCGGCGAAGGCGGACGTGCTCGTCGAGCAGTTTCGGCCGGGCGTCATGCAGAAGCTCGGGCTCGACTACGACACGCTCGCTCGGGTGAATCCGCGGCTCGTCTACTGTTCGATCAGCGGCTACGGCCAGACCGGGCCCTTTCGCGAGCGGGCGGGCCACGACCTCAACTACATGGCGCGAAGCGGCTTGCTCTGGCACAACGCGCGGACCGGCGAGCCGCCGCATCCCTTGAGCGTTCAGCTCGCCGATCTCGCCGGTGGCGCGCTTTTTCCCGCGACTGCGATCTTGGCGGCGCTGTATGCGCGGGAGAAGCAAGGGAAGGGGACGCACGTCGACGCCGCGATGAGCGACGCCTGCGTGGCGTTGATGCCGTTCTTCACGGCGGCGGCGAACCTTGCCGAAGCGCAGGAAGGGCCAGGCGAGCCGCTGCTGCACGGCGGCGTGCCGGCGTACAATGTGTATCCGACGAGCGATCACCGCTTCATGGCGGTCGGCGGGCTCGAGCCGAAGTTCTGGGGCGCGATGTGCGAAGCGCTCGGACGCTCCGATTTGGCGGCGGCAGGCTTGCTCAAGGGCGACGATGGCCGCCGGGTGTGGCGCGAGCTCGCGGCGATCTTCTCGTCGGAGACGCAGGCGTACTGGACCGCGTTCTTCGCCGAGCGCGACTGCTGCGTCGAGCCGGTGCTCGATGTGCGGGAAGCGCTGCGCGACGGCCATCACCGCGCGCGTGGGTTGTTCGTGACCGTGACGCAGGCCGGAGCAGAGATGACGCAGGTGCGGACGCCGATCTTCCTGCGCGGCTTCGACGCCCCGGACACGCGCCCGGCGCCACGGCTCAACGCCGATCGCGCCGCCGTCATCGCCGATTGGCTCGGGCGGTAGAACGAGGCTCCCCGGAGAACGAGGCTCCCCGGTCCCTTTTCGGGTAGAACGTTCCCCGGTCCCTTTTCGGCCCGCTCCCCGGTCCCTTTTCGGCTAGGTGTCGAGGCGCTTCTTGCTGACGGGCGCCTTGTTCGGCTTCGGCGCGCTCTTCGCTGTATTCTTGGGGGCGCTCTTGGCGCTCTTCGCGGCCTTCTTCTTCGCCGGCGCTTTCTTCTTCGCTGCGGCGGTGGGGGCGCTCGCCTTCGCTGCGGGTGCGGGCGCCGGCGTGCCGCTCTTCTTCGATCCCTTCAGCGAATCGACGACGGCGTTCAGGCGCGTGACCGTCTGCTTCACGACCGCCGGCATCGGCACCGGGCTCTTGTTCACCCACGTCAGCGTCTGCTCGCCGAGCTTCGACAGCAAGCGATCGCGCTCGTCGCGCAGGCGATCGAGCTCCTTGCCGAGCGTCGCGCCGCGCGCTCTGACGGTCTTCTCGACTTGGCTGCGCACGCCTTCGATCTGCGCAACAGCGCCCTTCCAAAACTTGCCGACGCGATTCTTGAGTCCGTTTGCCACGTGTTTTTCCCTTCGAAAGCGCGCACGGCGTACTGCGTCAAGATCACACCGTCAAGCAGATTGTGCCGTGGGGTGAGGCGAGTCCGTGGCGCGCCAGCCGAGCACGACCGCGACGATCGAGAACGGCACCATCGCGAGCCACGCGCCGCCCGTCCCGTAGGCCTCCAAGAGATGCCCGCCGGCGCTCGCACCCGCGGCCCCGCCGAGGCCGAACGCGATCGCAAAGACGACCGAGAGCGCCGAGTGCCGCCGCTCAGCGCCGACGGCGTCGGCGATCAAGCTGACGATGACCGGATAGAAGAAGCCGAAGCTCAGGCCATGGCAGGCGGAGAAAAACAGAAACGCCGCCGCGTTGGCCTCCGGTGAGCCGAAGTCGATCGCAAAGCCGATCCAACGCAACCCTCCGACCGCCCCGGTGAAGAGCAGCGCCGCCCGTCCGCCGATCCTTCGCTGCACGCGCCCCGACTGGCGCATCAGCACCGCTTCGACCAAGAGCCCGACGACGATCGACACGGCGACGACGAGCGCGCTCAGCCCGCGCGCCTCGCCGAGCGGCACCACGAACACCGTGTACGTCATGTGCGAGGCCCAATGGAAAAACGCGAACGCGAGCAAGAGCAAGTAGCGCCGGTTCTTCGCGAGGTCCAAGAAGCGCGTGGCTCCCGCCGCGGCCGTGTGCGCGCCCGGCGCCCGTGCGGTGGCGACGCACACTGCCGCCGCGAGCGCGAGCACCGCCGCTGGATAGAGGACTTGCGGCGGCATCAAGCGCAGCTCACCGCCGCGATCACGAATGACCCCGACCGCCAGCGTCGACAGCGCGAAGCCGAGCGTGCCGAACACGCGCACCCGTCCGAAGCGCGCGCGATCTTCGTTGCGTCGCTCGAGCGTCGACAGCACGAGCCCGTCGGTCACCGGAACGCCCGAGCTGCCGCCGAAGCCGAGCACCGCGTAGGCGAGCGCGAGCCAGAGCGGCGTGCCGGCGTAGGCGATGAGCGCGTAGCACAACGCGCCGAACGCAAACGATCCTGCCGCGATGAGCTTCGGCTGCGCGCTGCGATCGGCCATCCGCCCCCACAACGTCGGCGCGATCACCCGCACGGTGTTCTGCGCCGCGACCGCGTTCGCGACCGCGCCGGCGGTGAAGCCTGCGTTCAACAGCGCCGCCGGCACCAACGGACCGAAGAGGCCCGAGGCGGCGAAGGCGAAGATGTAGGTGAGGTAGAAGGGCAGCACTACCCCATCCGCGTCTGCGATTGCTCCCGCATGAACTGCGACACGTAGTACGGCCCGCAACCGCCTTTGCCGCTCGCGCCGGAGCCCTTCCAGCCACAGAACGCCTGCACGCCAGGCCAGGCGCCGGTGGTCGCGCCGGTCTCGCGGTTGCTGTAGAGGACGCCGGCTTCGAGCTCGTCCATGAAGCGCTCGACCTCGGCCTTGTCGGCAGAGAAGACGCCGCCCGTCAGGCCGTAGTCGCAGTCGTTCGCGCGCGCGATCGCTTCGTCCAGCGTCTTGAACGGCGCCACGATCATGAACGGCAAGAAGAGCTCCTCGCGCTCCAAGCGATGGCCGCGCGGCACCGAGACGATCGTCGGCGCCACGAAGTGGCCGTGCTCGAGCCCTGGGGATTTTTCGAGCGTCGCGCCGCCGAAGAGCACCTTGCCGTCGCGCTTCGCCTCGGCCGCCGCCTGTGCGTAGCGCTCGACCGACTTCGCGTTGATCACCGGCCCGATGAAGGTCTCCTGCAGCACCGGGTCGCCGATCTTGAGCGTCTGCGTCTTCAGGATGAGACGATTCAGGAATTCATCGTGCAGCGACTCGTGCACGTACGCGCGCGACAAGGCGCTGCACTTCTGGCCGCTGAGCCCGAACGCCGAGCGCATGCAGCCGGTGACGGCCTTGTCGAGATCGGCCGACGCGCAGATGATCGCCGGGTTCTTGCCGCCCATCTCGACGAAGCACGGCTTCGGATAGACGCCGCTCGCCGCCTGCCTGAGCAACTGCATGCCCACGTGCTTGCTGCCGGTGAAGACGACGCCGTCGGCCTTGGCGTGCGTCGTCAGCGCAGCGCCGAGCTCGCGGCCGCCATGCACGAGCTGAAACACGCCGTCCGGCAGCCCCGCGTCGCGTAGCACTTCGTACAGTTTGTTCCCCGTCCACGGCGTCTCTTCGCTCGGCTTCAAGATCACCGTGTTGCCGCCGAGCAGCGCCGCCGAAGCCATGCCCGCCGCGAGCGCCATCGGAAAGTTGAACGGCGCGACCACGACGAAGACGCCCCACGGCTTCAGCACGCTGCGGGTGTCTTCGTTCGGTGACAGCTTGGCGAGCGGCTTCACGAAGCCTTTCTCGTTCTCCATTTGCTGCGCGTAGTAGCGGAAGAGATCGGCCGCTTCTTCCACGTCGCCGAGCGCTTCGAGCCGGTTCTTGCCGGTCTCGAGCACCATGATCGCGGCGAGCTCTTGACGGCGCTCCGAGATGAGGTCGGCCGCTTTGTTGATGAGCCGCACGCGCTCTTGCCACGGCCGCCGCGCCCAGTCCTTCTGCGCGCGGTGGGCGTGATCGAACGCGGCGTCGACGTCCTTCGAGGACGCGAGCGCGAAGCGCCCGAGCAGCACGCGACGATCGGCCGGGTTGAAGTCGTCGAGCCAAGCGCTGCCGGTGACGGCCTTTGCGCCGATGTACGAAGGATGCTCTTTACCGAGCGCGCCTTTCACTTTGACGAACACGCCGTCGAGCTCTTTGTGCAGCGCGCTCATGTCGGCGTTCAGAACGGAGTAGGTGATGCGAAAGGACATATGAACCTCTGCTGCGAAAATTCTACGAGAAGAACTTCTTCGTCACGTCGGCGAGCAAGCTGACGAGCGCTTTCACTTCGGGCTCGCTCGCGATCAAGGGCGGCCCCACCATCACGAGGTCTCCGTTCGTGCCGTCGGCGTGCCCGGTGTTCGGCCAAACGATGAGCCCGGCGTCGAAGGCGGCTTGCACGAAGCGCTCGACGACCTTCTCTTTGCGGGCGAACGGCGTCTTGGCGGCTTTGTCGGCGACGAACTCCACGCCGGCGAGCATGCCGATGCCGGCGACGTTGCCCACCTTCGACAGCGGCAGCATGCGCTCACGCAGCTCGCTCTGCAGCACCTTGCCCACGCGCGCCGCGTTGCCGACGACGTCGTGCTTCTGCATGTAGTCGAGCGTGGCGAGCACCGACGCTGCCATCGACGGGGCGTGCAGATACGTCTGCGCGTGCATGAAGTAGCCCGAGCCCTTCTTCATCTCGGCCAAGTGATCTTCGCGGACGATGACGGCGCTCGTCGGCACGTAGCCGCCGGAGAGGCCCTTGCCGAGCACGATGATGTCCGGGGCGAGCGCTCCAAGATCCGGATGCGAAGACGCGAAGAACGATCCGGTGCGGCCGGCACCGCAGAGCACTTCGTCGGCGATGATCAAGACGCCGTGCTTCGTGCAGACTTCGCGCACCGCCTCGAAGTATCCCTTCGGCGGCGTGGCGGCGCCGGCCGAGGATCCGATCACCGGCTCGAAGATGAACGCGCACACCGTCTCCGGGCCCGCGGCCTTGATCCTCGCGTCGAGCTCGGCCGCGTAGTGATCGGCGCCGTAGTCGCCGCGGTAAGCGTAGGGCGCGCTGATCGTCAGCACTTCGCTCAAGAACGGCCCGAACCACTTCTTGTAGTGCGGCCGCCCCGACGCCGACAGCGCGAACAGGGTGTTTCCATGATAGCCCGGCGTGCGCGCGACGATCTTGCCGCGATCGCCCTCTGCGCGCTCGACGCAGAGCTGGCGCGCGAACTTCAGCGCGGCTTCGACCGCCTCCGAGCCGGAGCCCAAGAACGCCGCGCGCGCGAGCCCCTTCGGCGCCAAAGCGCAGAGCTTCTTCGCGGCGTCTTCGGCGGCTTGCGACGTGAACTGCATGCCGTTGACGTACGCGACGCGCGCCAGCTGCGCGCCGACGGCCTCGGCGACGACCTTGTTGCCGTGCCCGAGGCTCGCGACCAACGCACCCGAGCTGCCGTCGAAGTAACGCTTGCCGTCGGTGTCATAGAGATAGACACCTTCGCCGTGCGAGACGACGGGAAAGGATCGATCCAAGTTGCGCAGGAGGACGTTGCCGTCTGGGTAGCGAATCATGCGCGCGAGCGTACCTCGCAAAATCACTTTGCGTCGAGGAAGCGCTCGAGCTCGCGGGCGACTTCGAGCGGTCGTTCGAGCTGCGGCGCGTGCCCGGTGTCCTTGAGCACGACGAGCTTACTGCCGTTGATCCCGGCGGCGTAGGCTTCGCCCACCGACGGATCGATCACCCGATCGTGATCGCCCCACAAGATCAACGTACGCGCCGCGATCTCCGGCAGCCGATCCGAGAGCTCGACCGGGTTCCTGCGCAGATCGGCAAAGACCTTCTGCGTGAACGCGTGGTGCTCAGCGGCGCGGGCGATGAAGTAGCGCTTGATCGAGCTTGGGATGCTCGGCGGGGTGACGAAGTTCACTGCGATCAGCCGATCGAACTCGGCCTCGGTGGCGATGACCAGTGGGTTGTCGCCCTCGGTAATGACGAGCGTCTCTTTCGCGCGGCGCGGCGCCTTCAGGCCGGCGGCGTCGATCAAGCAGAGCGAGGCGACCTCACCAGGGAAGGTGAGGGCGTAGAGCGCAGCGATGGCGCCGCCCATCGAGCTGCCGACGAAGTGCGCGCGGGAGATCGACAGCGACTGCAGGATCGCCCGCACGCGCTGCACCTGCGCGGCCACGTCATAGGGCTTGCTCATGTCGCGCGAGCTGTCGCCGAAGCCCGGCAGGTCGAGCGAGATGATGTGGTGCTCGCCTTCGAAGGCTTGAAAGAGCCGCAGCCATGAGTCCTTGTCGGCGCCGAAGCCATGCAGGAACACGAGGGTCTCTGGCGGGTGGCCCGGCGTTGCCGCTGGCCGTGCCTCCAAGTAGTGCACATCATGATCAGCGGCATGCACGACCTTCGCCTTGAGCGCGGCGCGGTAGCGCTCCCAGCCGATCGCGACGCGGTACATCTGCTCGCCGCTGCACGCCGCGCTGGTGCCGAAGGCGAGCAAGAAGACGAAAGAAAGACGCAACGTTTTACACGCAAGCCGCATGCGCGAGCCCTACGCCGTTTGGCGCAGCGGTGTCGATTTCGGGGTCGATTTTTTCCTTTGACACTCGCCACGCGGATCGGCGACAAGCCCCGGCCGCGAGGTCGCTTCATGAAGTTTACTCTGCGCCTGTCGATCGTCTGCTCCCTCCTCGTCGGCACCGCGTGCGTGAACCCTTCTTTCGACGACTCCGAGATCAATTTCAGCGGAGTCGAAGCGAGCACGCAGTCGATCTACGGCGGCACCGCGACGAGCGGCGATCCGCAAGTCTACGGTCTGCGCATGGTCTACTCGAACGCCGAGGGCGCCTGCACCGCGACGCTGATCGGCGCGCGCACGCTGCTCACCGCTGCCCACTGCGCCGAGGGTGTCATTGGCCAGAGCGTGCAGATCTACGCGATCAATGGCCCCAAGCTCTACTCGAACGACGACACCGACTACATCGAGATCACCGAGAAGCGCGTCCACACTGGTTGGGGCGGCAACCCCGGTGAGAACGCCGATGATCTCGCGCTCCTCCTGCTCGAGCACACGGTCACCGTGCCGCCGAAGCCGTGGAACCTGTCGGCGTCGAACGTGGGCAGCGGCAAGCCCGTGCGCATGGTCGGCTACGGCAACACCGAGACCGGTGGCTCGGGCTCGAAGAAAGAGACGGCGCAAGAGATCGATCAAGTGACGACGCACCTCCTGCACTTCGATCAAAGGAACGGCCACGGCGTGTGCCAAGGCGACTCCGGCGGCCCGGTGTTCGCGACCGGCACCGACGGCGTCGAGCGCATCATCGGCGTCGCGTCGTTCGTCTCCGGCAGCTGCGACTACGCCGGCGCGCACACCCGCGTCGACGCCTACGCGGCGTGGATCACCACCTGGCTGCAAGAGAAAGAAACGCCGACATGCGCGCGCGACGGCCTGTGCAAGCAAGGCTGCCAGACGCCGGACATCGACTGCACCTGCGGCGCCGACGGTCAATGCACGACCGCCTGTTCGGACCCGACGCTCGATCCCGACTGCGGTAAGAATTGTGCGAAAGACAGCGTGTGCAGCGAGACCGGGACGAAGTGCGCAGTGGCGGACCCTGACTGCGCCGGGCTCGGCGAATATTGCAGCAAGCCGATCCAATGCCCGGATCGCATGTGCACGAACGACTCGCAGCATGAAGACTACTATTGCTCGACGGCGTGCAGCACGACCGTGAAGTGCCCGGCCGGCTTCGAGTGCTCGAACAAGGTGTGCAAGAAGGAGAAGCAGCCGGAAGCAGAGCCGGGCGAAGCCTGCACGAAGGGCGACACCTGGTGCACGCAGTACACGGAGTGCCTCGGCAAGCCCACGACGTGCGTCGAGACCTGCGAGAGCGACGGCGACTGCACCGAGCAGAACTACGCGTGCACCGGCAAAGACGGCGACAAGAAGTTCTGCGTCGCGAAGAAAGAAGCCGAGCAGCCGAAAGAACCGCCGAAGCAGAACCCGACGACGCCGACGACCGGCCTCACGCCCGCGGGCACGCCGGCGCCGGTGATGGGCTGCGCGAGCGCGCCGGTCTCGAACGTGTGGCTCGTGCTCGCGGCGATGGCGTTCGTCGTCTCGCGCCGCCGCCGGGGCTGAGTGGCAAAGCGAGCGTCGCTCGGGAGCTGAACGCAGAGATTCCCGCCTGAGCTCGCCGTCCTCGACGCCGAGCTCGAGGCGACCCACGTGGAAGTGCACGACGCCTTGATCGGAACGTGGGTGCAGACCGGCAAGGCGCTCAACGTGACGCACGAGATCAACGTCCCGGGTCTCGCGCGCTGAAATCTAGACACGAACCCATCCGCTCTCTAGAGACGCACGTAGTAGGTGCATGATCGCTAGAGGAGAATCCATGCGGATGATGTCGGTGTTTGTGGTCCCGCTTTTCGTGACGCTGGTTGCCCTCGTCGCCGAGGCTGCTCCGGCGCGACCGAAGCCGCTTCCGAAAGTGCGCCCGGGCGCCGGCGTCGGCGTCGTCTCCGTCGTCAACGGCGGCGCCACGAGCACCTTTGCGAACAAGGTCTACAAGCTCGAGATCGGCTCGCAGATCTTCATGGGCGACGTGCTGACGACGGCGGCCGACGGGCGGCTGAAGGTGGTCTTGAACGATGACACCGTGATCAACTTGGGCAGCGACACGACCTTCGTCGTCGAGAGCTTTTCGCTGAAGGCTGGCGAGCGCAAGGTGAGCCTCGCCGTGAAGGCCGGCCGCTTCTTGGCGTCCGTGTCGAAGTGGTTCGGCAGCTCGAGCGATTGGCAGGTCGAGACGCCGGCCGCGGTCGCCGGCGTGCGCGGCACGACGCTCTGGGGCGACACCGAGGTCGACGCGATCTGCGCGCTTTACGGATCGATCGAGGTGAAGTCGAAGACCGGCGGCGACGCGACGAACGTCAAGCTCGACGCCGGCAAGTGCGCCGCGGGCATGAAGGGCGGCAAGACCGATCCGCTCGCGCCGACGGCGGAGCAGGTCGGTAAGTACCTCGGCGAAGTGCTGCCAAAGACGAAGCACGAATAGCATCGTGGCCGTGAACGTGGCCGTGGCCGTGGCCGAAGTCTTCCGGCCACGTTCACGGCCACGGCTACGTCGCGATCTCTCGGAGGCGGATCAACGGCGTGTCCGACGGCAGCGGCTCTTCGAGCACGACCTCGCAGCGGATCGCCCAGTCGTTCTGATCGGCCGGATCGACGATCGTCTGCACCACGCTCCACTCGCGCGCGGATCGTTCGTCGATGCGCGTGAGGCTGGGCGCGCGGCTCTGCGGCGTCGTGATGATGCGTGAATGTTCGGCGAAGTAGGGCGCCATCGCTTTTTCGGCGCGCTCGGCCGGCCACGGATCGTTGCTGTCGAAGTACACGCTCGACTGCACGTCGTCCCATGATCGGCTGGCGAGCGTTTGCACGAGGCGGTGCAGCTCGCTGCGAACGCGCAGGCGGAGGAGCCGCGGGTCCGGCAGCGTCGACCCCGGCGTCTTCGGGCCGGCGGGCGTCACGCTCGCGATGCCCTTCTTCAGGCGCTCCCACTCGTCGACGAGCGAGGTGTCGACTTGGCGCAAGAGCGTGCCGAAGAACACGATGAGCTCTTCGAGCGCTTCGTTTCTGTACGCCTGCGGCACGGTCTGATCGAGCGTGCGGTAGACGTCGCTCAGGTAGCGCAAGAGCACGCCTTCGCTGCGCTGCAGGCCGTACTCGCGCACGTAGTCGTTGAAGGACATGTAGCGCTCGTACATGTCGCGCGCGATCGATTTTGGGCGGATGTTGTCGCCGGCGAGCCACGGGTGCGTTTTTCGAAAGGTGTTGAAGGTGTCGTAGATGAGATCCGCGCGCGGCTTCGGGTACTCCATCTTGTCGAGCTCGGCGATGCGCTCTTCGAAGGGCACGCCTTGCATCTTCAGCTCGTCGAGCTTTTGCCGCTTCAAGACGTCGAGCTGCTTCTCGAGCACCGCGCGCGGATTCTCGACGATCGCCTCAGAGAACGTGAGCACGTCCAAGTGATAGTCGGCGCTCTCCTTCGGCAGCGTGTCCAACGCCGCGAGCAGCCACAGCGCGAGCGCGTGGGTGATCGAGAAGTCACCCTGCAGGTCGTCGTGCACGATGACCCGCGGAGCCTGTCCGCGCGGCTTCAGCTCGAGCACCTTCGCTTCGACCAAGCTGCGGAAGTACTGCGCGGCTGTGCGCTTCAGCTCCTTCTTCTTGCGATCGTTCGTGTGCGAGCGCTGGATCAACGCGAGCACGCGCTCGTAGCCGCCGCCGCTCTCGAGCACTTGCAGCAACATGCCGTGGGTGATCTGAAACTGCGGCGTCAGCGCTTCGGGCTCCGACGCGATGAGCTTCTCGAAGGTCTTCTGATCCCACGGCACGTAGCCCCGGTCCGGCGGCTTCTTCTTCTGCAGCTTCTTGCCGGGGTTGTCTTTGAGCTTGGCGTCGATGCGCTTGTTCTCGATGACGTGCTCGGGCGCGAGCGCGACGACGTAGCCGCGATCGTCGAAGCCTTTGCGTCCGGCGCGGCCGCTGATCTGATGAAAGTCGCGCACGCTCAGGATCGCGGTCTTCTCGCCGTCGTACTTGCAGAGCTTGGTAAAGAGCACCGTGCGGATCGGCACGTTGACGCCCACGCCCAGAGTATCGGTGCCGCTGACGACGGCAAGCAGCCCCTTCTGCGCGAGCTTCTCGGTGAGCAAGCGGTACTTCGGCAAGAGGCCCGCGTGGTGCAGGCCGAGGCCGTGCTTCAAGAAGCGCGAGAGCTCCTTGCCGAAGGGCGTGTCGAAGCGAAACGCGCCGATCTCTTCGGTGATGCGCGCCTTTTGCTCCTTCGTCAGAAAGTTCGTGCTCATCAGGTTCTGCGCTTCCTCGACGGCTTCTCGCTGCGAGAAGTTGACGAGGTAGATGGGGTAGAGCCCGCGGCCGACGAGCTTCGGGATGTGCTCGAAGAGCGGCGTCTCTTCATACTCGAAGTCGAGCGGCACCGGGCGGTCCTTCGACTTCACCACGGCGACCTCGCGGCCGCTTCTCTTGCCGATGTCGTCGGCGAAGAAGTCGACGTCGCCGAGCGTGGCGGACATCAAGAGAAACGTCGTCTTCGGCAACTCGAGCAGCGGAATTTGCCACGCAGCGCCGCGATCCTTGTCCGAGTAGTAGTGGAACTCGTCGACGATCGCGTAGTCGACGTCGGTGCGAAGATCCCCGAGCGCGATGCTCGCCAAGATCTCCTGCGTGCAGCAGATGATCTTCGCGCCGTGGTTCACGCTCGCGTCGCCGGTGAGCATGCCCACGTTCTCGGCGCCGAGCTCCTTGCACAGCGCGAAGAACTTCTCGCTGACGAGCGCTTTGACCGGCGCCGTGTAGTACGAGCGCTTGCCCTCAGCCATCGCCTTGAAGTGCATCGCCAGCGCGACGAGCGACTTGCCGGAGCCGGTCGGCGTATTCAGGATCACGTGCTTGCCCGAGAAGATCTCGAGCATCGCTTCTTCTTGCGCCGGATAGAGCGTGACGCCGATCGCCGTCGCGTGGGCGAGAAAGGCGTTCAGCAGCGCGTCCGCATCGCGCGCCGTCAACGTGGCGAGCGTCTCCTTCAAGCTCACGCGCGGAAGACCTCGCGGCGAAGGCGCTGCAACTCGTGCAGCACCGGCTCGGCGATGAGCCCGAGCGAGGCTTCGACCATCAAGCGATACACGCGCTCGCGCGGGATCTTCACCGGCGCCGCGGGATCGAAGGGATCATCGGCGGCGCGCAGCGCACGCAAAGTCTCGAGGCCGATCCACAACGGGAGGATCACCGGCAAGCGCAGGCGCCGCTCATGCGACGGAATCGCTTCAATATATTCGAAGCCGGCGTCGAAGTGACAGAGGGCGACGTCGCTCAAGTAGCGCGCGGCGTCTTTTCCGCGCCGGCGCCGCGCGGGATCCTTCAGATCTTCGGGCGTGAGGTCGTAGGCGGAGAGCAGCTCCTGCGGCATGTAGCAGCGGCCGTCGAGCAGATCGCGCGGCGTGTCGCGCAGCACGTTGACGTACTGCAGGCCCTTGCCCAAGCGAACGCCGCGCGCGGTCTGCTCGCCGATGTCGACGGGCATCAGGCGCTCATGGTGATGGTGGGTGATCTGAGTCCAGTATTCGCCGACGCAGCCGGCCGCGAAGTAACAGTGCTCGTCGAGATCAGCGAGCGTCGGCAGCACGTAGAGGCGCCCGTCGAAGCGCTCGAGATCGCGCTGCATGCCGGTGAGCAGGGTGTCGAGCACGCGCTCGGTCGCCAGGAGATCGAAGGGCTCGAAGCGGTGCAACGCGGCGAGGCAGGTGTCGAGCGCCTGCATCAGTGCCGTTTCTTGGGCGTTCCCTGGCGCCACCGCGCTGGTGCCCGCGAGCGCGCCCTTGATCTTGGCGCTCGTCGCCTGCGCGAGCTCCGGCGCCACGATCGCTTGCTTCAGGGCGCCGAGCAGCGCCGCGCGCTCGCCGCGCGGGATCACCTCGGTGTCGGCGACCGTGTCGGCGGCGCGTGCGACCAGGTAGGCGACCGAGAGCTGCGCTCGCACGGCGCGCGGCAGCACGGCGAGTGACAAGTAGAACGAGCGCGAGACGCCCTTCAGGATCGCGTCGAGGCGCTCGTCGTCCAACGCGCGCATCGTGCCGAGGCGGCCGAGGAGCGCGCTCGGGCCGGCGAAGAGCTTTTGCAACATCGTGCGCGGTCGCTACACGAGAACCTACCTTCGAGGCTACGGATCCCGGCGGTGTCGCCTGTCGTCAACGTGTCGCCGTCGGGGTCGATCGCGGCGTTGCCAGCGCCAAACTTTAGGCTTCCGCGGAAGCGCGCTATCCTCCCTTTGTGGAAGACGCGACCGCGCTCGTCTTGACCGGCGATCCCAGCCTGCGCACGAAGGCGGTCGCTCGGCTGGTCGGCGCGCTCACCTGTCACTTCGCCGCAGACAAGCAAGGCGCGCTGCAGTGGCTCGAGAGCTGGAGCGCGCGGCGTGATCATGCGGCGCCGCCGATCCTCGTCGTGGCCGAACGCCGAAAGCATGCGGCCACCTGGATCGAGATCCTGCGTGAATCGCAGCTGGCGGCGAGCTGCCCGTCGCTTTGGCTCTACGTCGACGACGAGCCGCCCGAGCCGACCGACGCCGGCTTCGATCTCTTGCTGCCGATGGCGTGCCCCGAGGTCGCGCTGCAGGCGGCGGTGCGGACGCTCGCGCACCAGAGCCGGCGCGAGCGGCAGCTCCTCGAGATGGCGCGCCACGTGCCGCGGGCGTTGCTGTGGGCGATCGATCGCGGCGAGTCCTTACAGCCGACGCAGAAGCGGCTGACGATCTTGTTCGCCGATCTGCGCGGCTTCACCGACGCGAGCGGCTTCTCATCGCCCGCCGAGATCGTCTCGTTGCTCAACGACTACATCGAGGCGGCGAGCAACGTGATCGGCGGCGCCGGCGGCGTCCTCGACAAGTTCACCGGCGACGGCATCTGCGCGTACTTCGGCTACGAAGGGCGCGACGATGCGGCGGCGTCGGCCGTGCGCGCGGCGTTGCAGCTGCAAGAGGTGCTCGAGCGCTTCAAGGTCGACTGGTTCGATCGCGGCGTGTTGCCGATGGGCGCCGGCGTCGGCGTGACGACGGGCCTGGTCGCCGTCGGGCCGATCGGGGCGAAGGATCGCGCCGATTACACGATCATCGGCAGCACCGTGAACCTCGCCGCGCGCTTGCAAGCGTTCGCCAAGGGCGGCGAGGTCGTCGTCGATGCGCCGACGGCGGATCTCGTGCGGCACTTGTTCGCGCTGTCGCCGCCGCGCGCCGTGACGGTGAAAGGGTTCAGCCAGCCGGTGACGGTGCATACCGTAGCGGTGGGACCGGCGGGCGGACGGAAGATGATCTCGCTCGCGGATCTGTGAGTGGCGATGGCGATGGCGCTTTAGACACATCGCGTCGAGGCCTCAGCGCAATTTTGCGCAAATTTGCGATGACATCCTGAATCGCGAGCGTTAGGTTCTTCGCAGGGGTGGGATTTCCCGGAGGTGCCATGCGGCCTGTCGACGTACACTTCTCGTGCGGCTGGGATTTCTTGGACGACTACAAGCTGCTGCTCGGCGCGCTCGTCGTGCCGTTGCCTCCTGCGCGCGACATGACGAAGGGCGACCGGGTTCTCCTGTGCTGCCGCTTCGCCGGCGATCAACATGTCTACAAATGGCCGGCGACCATTGAACGCCTCGGCTTGCGCACGACCCAAGGCGAGCATGGCGTGCTCGTCCGTTTCCCAGAGGAGCTACGCGGCGAGGTCGAAGACACGGCGTGGGCGTACGCGAAGGGCGAGAGGAAGCGCAGCGAAGCCCGCATCGAACCGCCGGGCGCGCTCGAGCTCATCGTGAAGCACCCGGGCAAAGACGACGCACAGCGGGTCGTGGCCAAGGACATCTCGCAGAGCGGCTGCAAGCTCGAGTGCGAAGACGGCGCGTTCGGCAAGGACGAAGAGGTCGTCCTCACGTGGACCAAGGGCCGGACCACCGGCAAGGTCAAGTGGTCCGACGGCGCCCAGTTCGGCGTGGCTTTCGACGCGCCTTTGCACGCGCTGCACGTGATCCTTTCGGGCGACGTTTCGTAGCGCGCGTCTTCGAGCGCGCCGGCCAGGCGATCTTCTTCTCGCGATCCATCCACCAGAGCAGCGCGACGAGCATCATGCCGCTGCGCAGTGACCCGTCGCGCACCCGCCTCGGGATGTCGGCGATGGACATGAGCTCGAGGGCGATCTGCTCACCCGCGTCGAAGCTCGTTTCGCCGGCCGGCACGCAGCCTTCGCAGAGCACGGTGTAGCAGCGGTTCGCTTGGATCGCGCAGTTCGGCCGCGCCTGGCCGAGCAGCGTCGCCCTCCTTGGCGCGAGCCCGGTCTCTTCGCGCAGCTCTCGTACCGCGGCCTCTACCGGATCCTCGCCGGGTTCGAGGCCGCCAGCCGGGATCTCGAGCTCGACCGCCTCCGTTCCGTGCCGCCACTGCCGCACCATGACGATCTCTCCTCGGGGTGTCAGCGCGATGATGTTCACCCAGTCGGGAAAATCGAGCACGTAGTAGCGGCCGTCCTCGCCGGTCTGCGGATGCGCCGAGGTGTCTTCGTGCAGGCGAAAGATAGGCGTCGACAAGAGCTGCTTGCGCGACTTCTTGGTGAATTCGAGCTTCATGGCCCGCGAGCGTAGCGCACGCGCCGGTTTCAGCCACTTTTGACAACGCGCGCTTCGCCGCCCATATTCATCGGCCTATGTCCGACAACCTCTCGACCGTTGCCAAAGCCGGCTTCGCCTACTTCGCGAGCTTCGGCGTCGACGCGCCGCTCGTGCTACAAACGCTCGAAGCCGCGCTCTCGAAGGGCGGCGACTACGCGGATCTTTTCTTTCAGCATCGCATCGTCCATCGCTTGACGCTCGAAGACGGCGAGGTGAACCGCGCCTACGCCGGCGTCGAAGTCGGCGTCGGGGTGCGCGTCTTGAAGGGCGATCAGACGGGCTACGCTTACACCGAAGACCTGACGCCAGACGCGATGCGCCGCGCTGCACAGACCGCTGCCGCTGTCGCCGATGGACCATCGCGCGCGCGGCCGCAGAGCTTCTCGATCGGCAAGCACCACGCGCTCTATCCGCTGAAGACGCCCTGGGAGAGTGTTCGCACCGAGCAGAAGCTGCCCTTGCTCCAGCGCTTGAACAAAGACGCCTTCGCCAAGGACCCGCGCATCAAGAAGGTGAACGTCAGCTTCGTCGATGAGGCGGGCGCCGTGTTCTTCGTCGACAGCGACGGCAAGGTGGCCTTCGACGAGCAGCCGATGACGCTCCTCTCGCTCTCGTGCGTCGCCGAGCAAGACGGCCAGCGGGAGCAGAACGGCTACAACACCGCTGCGCGCGACGGCATCGAGTTCTTCACCGGCGATCGCATGGACCGCATGGTGAAAGAAGCCGTCGAGCGCACGACGATCCTCTTCGAAGCGACGCAGCCGCCGGCAGGAGAGATGCCCGTCGTGCTCGCGGCGGGATCGTCCGGCATCTTGTTGCACGAGGCGATCGGCCACGGCATGGAGGCCGACTTCAATCGCAAGGGCACGAGCATCTACGCCGACAAGATCAACAAGGCGATCGCGCAGCCCTTCGTCAGCATCGTCGACGACGGCACGCAGAAGCACGCGCGCGGCGCCGTCAACGTCGACGACGAAGGCAACGAAGTGCAAAAGACCGTGCTCGTCGACAAGGGTGTGCTCGCGACCTACCTGCACGATCGCATCTCGGCGAAGCACTATAAAGTGGCGCCGACGGGCAGCGGGCGCCGAGAGAGCTTCCGGCATTCGCCGCTGCCGCGCATGCGCTCGACGTACATGGAGAACGGGCCGCATCACAAAGACGAGATCGTCAAGAGCGTGAAGAAGGGCATCTACTGCCACAACTTCTCGAACGGTCAGGTGCAGATCGGCGCCGGTGATTTCACCTTCTACGTGAAGAACGGCTACATGATCGAAGACGGGAAGCTGACGCGGCCGGTCAAAGACGTGAACATCATCGGTAACGGCCCCAAAGTGCTCGAGCAGATCGACATGGTGGCCGACGATCTCACGATCGACGAAGGCGGATGGACGTGCGGCAAGGACGGCCAAAGCGTGCCGGTGTCGCAGGGCATGCCGACGGTGCGGGTGAAGGCGCTGACGGTCGGGGGGCGCGGCCAATGAGCAACGAAGAAAAAGAGCTGCTCGACGCGGCGAGGAACGTCGTGCGCATCGCCAAGCAGAAGGGCGCGCAGGAAGTCGCTACGTCGGCCGGCAAGTCGCGCGAGGTCGAGGTGCAGTGGCGAGACGGCGCGCTCGAAAAGATCAGCGAGGCGACGAGCCGATCGATCGGCCTGCAGCTCTACGTCGACGGCCGCTACGCGTCGTTGTCGACGAGCGATCTGCGGCCGCACGCGCTCGAGCGCTTCATCGAAGATGCCGTCGCGTTGACGCGCACCTTGGCGCCGGATCCCTTCCGCACGATCACCGACGCAAAGCTCTACGAAGGTCGCCAGGCGAAGGATCTCGGCGCCGAAGACCCGAGCTACGATTCCCTGAGCGCCGCCGAGCGCTTGCAGCAAGCGAAGACGCTCGAAGCACTGTGTCGCGCCGAGCGTCCCTTCGGCAAGGCGCCCGAGATCTTGAGCGTGACGAGCGGTGTCTCGGACAGCCAGAGCGTCGGCGCGCGCGTGCACTCGAACGGCTTCGAAGGCAGCCGGCGGCAGACGTCGTTCTGGCTCTCGGCGAGCGTGACCTTGAAAGATCCCGATGGCCGCCGCCCGGAAGAGTACGGCTACGGCGGCGCGCGCATGCAGAAAGATCTGCCGCCGCTGAAAGACATCGCGGAGCAGGCGATGGAGCGGGCAGCCGGGCGCATTGGATCCAAGAAGCCCGAGAGCGGCGTGATGACGATGATCATCGAGAACCGCTCGGCGGGCCGCATGCTCGGCTCGTTCCTAGGACCCGCGAATGCATCGAGCTTCCAGCAGAAGCGCTCGATGTTCGAAGGCAAGCTGAAGACGAAGGTGGCGAGCGCGCTGCTCGACCTCACCGACGATCCCTTCGTTCACAAAGGCTTCGGCTCGCGACTGTGGGACGGCGAAGGTATCGCCTCGAAGACGATGCCGGTCATCAAAGCCGGCGTGCTCGAGAACGTCTATATCGACACCTACTACGGCAAGAAGCTCGGGTGGGCGCCGACGACCCGCAGCACGTCGAACCTGGCGTGGAAGTACGGCACGAAGGATCTCTCAGGGCTCATGCGCGACGCCAAGGACGCGTTCCTCGTCACGCGCTTTCTCGGCGGCAATTCAAATGGCACGACCGGCGACTTCTCTTTCGGCGTGCAGGGCTTTCGGGTGCGCGGGGGCGAGAAGGCCGAGAGCGTGGGCGAGCTCAACGTTTCGGGCAACCACATCGACCTCTGGCATCGGCTGAGCGCGATCGGCAACGATCCGTATCCTTACTCGTCCATGCGCACGCCGAGCCTCGTGTTCGAGAAGGTGCAATTCGCCGGCGCCTAGCGATGCGCGTGTGACACGTGGCTCACGCCGATCATGCGGCGCGGCACGATAACGACGCATGGCACCTGTCGTCCCGACCCCCAAAGTCGCCGCCGAAACTTACGCCACGAAGCACCCGGACCCGACACCGCCGCCGAGCCGTTCGCGCAGCCTGAAGTCCGATCATGCGTGGGCCAAGGCGATCGCCGGCGAGATGGCGATCATGGTCGCGGGCGATCTCACCTATTACAAGATCTTCGGCCCCTACAGCCGCTGGCTCGACAAGTGGGACGAGGACGCCTGGAAGAAGCGCTTCGATCCGAAGACCTTCAAGTTCGACGCGAACGAGCACGAGATCAACGCTGGGGGCCACGTCATCGGCGGCTGGGCGTACTTTCTGGTGCAAGAGCTCGCCTTCCGTTCGCGCGACAAGGCGAAGAAGAGAGAGCTGCTCGACGAGGTCATCCACGAGCTGCGCGGCTTCGGCTTCACCTTCGCGACCTCGGCGTTCTGGGAGCTCTTCGTCGAAGAGGGCGCGCCGTCGCTCAACGATCAGATCGTCACGCCGATCGCCGGCTACTCGGGCGGCAAGGCGATCGCGCGCTTCATCGGCTACCTCTTGGACGGCGAAGATCTGCCGCACACCTTCGAGGCCGGCGTGAGCGTCTTCGACGACGGCTCGGCGAGCGTGCACGGCCACGCCGAGATCATCGACGGCCGCCGCTCGTCGGAGCTGCGCATCGACGCGGCGTTCGATCGCGGCGGCTTGAAGAGCGGCAACGTCTTCACGAAGACGCACATCGCCGGCGCCGGTTTCATGACCGGCGGCCTGCGGCTCTGGGGCGGCGTCAGCTCGGCGTACGATTACACCCGCGTCGAAGCGCGCGGCGTCGAGCCCGTCGACAAGTTCGCGGTCGTCGAGATCATCAACGCCACCGGCGACGCCGAATACACGCGCGGTCGTTTCAGGGCCCACGCGCAGCTCGACCTCGGTCTGCTCGACTTCGGCATGGCGCAGGGCCTCGCTTGGGACGAAGAGAAGGGCGTGCGGGACTCGTCGCTGAAGACGAAGCCCACCTTGGAGAAGTTCGGCTACGCCTTTTACGGCGGCAACACGATCCGTCCGGCGCTGACGCTCGGCTTCGGCGGCCTCGAAATCAGCGGCCGCGCGACCTACCACACGCTCGATTCGATCGAGGGCCAATCGCGCTCGCAAGCCGGCATCGTCGACGACACCGACTTGAAGGACACGGCGCTCACGCTCGAGCTCGGCGCGTCGTATCGCTACGATCACTTCAAGTTCTCGGCTGGCTACAAAGGCCGTTGGCGCAGCGGCACAGCCGGCACGTCGAGCGACACGCACAGCACCTCGGCGTTCGGCCTCGGCTTCGACTACGTGTTCTAGAGCCCCGCCAAGATCGCGTCGGCGGCGCGGATGCCGTCGACCGCCGCGCTCATGATGCCGCCGGCGTAGCCCGCGCCTTCGCCAACCGGAAATAGCCCACGCAAGCTCGGCGACTGCATCGAGTCGTCGCGGACGATGCGTACGGGCGATGATGTCCGCGTCTCGACGCCGAGCATGTACGCTTCGTCGGTCACGTAGCCGCGCATTCTCTTGGCCCAGTGCTGAAGCGCGATGGTCAGCGCATCGGTGACGAACGCAGGATACAGACCGTCGAGGCTCGTCGGAACGACGCCGGGGCGAAAGCTGGTCTGCGCGAGCGTTTGCGTGGGCTTCTTCGCGAGAAAATCCGTCACCCGCTGCGCCGGCGCGCGAAAGTCACCGCCGCCGCGCTCGAAGGCGAGGCGCTCCGCGCGACGTTGAAAGTCGATGCCCGAGAGGACGCCGTCTTTGCCGCCCCAGCCGAAGTCCTCGGGCTCGACGCTCACGACGACCGCGCTGTTGGCCCAGGGGGATGAGCGCGACGCGTGGCTCATGCCGTTGATGCAGATGCCGCCGGGCTCGGTGGCGGTCGGCACGATGACGCCGCCCGGACACATGCAGAACGAGTAGACGCCGCGCTTGTGGCCGTCGAGCTCCAGGTTGTCGGTGAGGCGATAATCGGCGGCGGGCAAGATGTCGTGCGGAACGCCGCGGCCGTACTGCATCTCGTTGATGAGGACTTGCGGATGCTCGACGCGAAAGCCGACGCTGAACGCCTTCGCCGCGAGCGCCACGCCCTCGTCGAGCATCCACGAGAACACGTCGCGCGCGGAGTGGCCGTTGGCGAGGATCAGCGCTTCGCACGCAAGCTCGTCGCCTGAGTGTGTGCGCACGGCCTTCAATGCGCCGCCGGCTTTGACGAAGCGCTCGGCCTTTTGCTCGAAGCGGATCTCGGCGCCGCTCGCGGTGAGCTCGGTGCGGATCGCGCGCAGCAGCTTCACCAAGCGGTTGGTGCCGAGGTGGGGCTTGCCGTCGATCAAGATCTCGGGCGGGCCGCCGAGGCGCACGATCTCCTTCAACACGTGCTCGACGCGGGCGTCGCCGATGCGCGTCGTCAGCTTGCCGTCGGACCAGGTGCCGGCGCCGCCTTCGCCGAAGCAGTAGTTCGACTCTTCGTCGAGCACGCGTTGGCGCTTGAAGCGTTGGACGTCTTGGGCGCGTGGCTCGACGGCCTTTCCGCGCTCGAGGATCACCGGGCGAAGGCCGGCGTCCTTCAAGCGCAGCGCCGCGAACAGACCTGCCGGGCCGGCGCCGATGATCACGATCTTCGCGTCGCGCTTCGCTTTCGGCAGCGGCGCCGGCGTTGGTGGCGCGATGAAGGGCTTCGCCGCGCGATCGGCGCGCACCTTCGTGTTGTCGTCGAGGCCGGCGATCACCGTGTGCTTGAACAGCGGCTGGCCTTTCTTTCGCGCGTCGAGCGAGCGCCGCAGGATCTCGAAGCGCACGAGCGCGGCGACATCGACCGAGAGGGCTCTCGCCGCCTTGCTGCGCAGGGCATCCTCGGATTCGCCGGGGATCGTCGAGAGCCCTTCGATCTGCCAAAGCTGCATGTGCGCTTTGACCACGAAGAATTTTTTCGATCCAGTGGACAGATCGCGCGCGAGTGGGCACGCTTCAGATCGACGGCTGTGCATCCGAGGGCTCAAGGAGGATGAACATGCAAAAGCAAACACATTCGAAGGCGGCGAAGTCCAAGGCGAAGACGACGGTGCGCGGTGCGGCGAAGAAGAAGCCGGCGCGCAAGCGACGTCCAAGCGAATCCACGCAAACGACGTCGAAGGATCCGGGCGAGCCGGCGACGCGGCGCTCGCCGTGGCACTGGCACACGCCGGATGAGCTGATTCGGCTCGAAGAGCAAGCGCAGCAGCACGCCGCGCACGACCGCCGCGACGCCAACGACATCGGTTTCGCGCGGGCGCGCGGCGACGGCAGCTTCGAGGTGCGCGACGACGTCGCCGAGCTGTTGACCGAGGAGTTCTTGGTCTCGGCCGTGCGCGGTGAAGAGACGCACAGGATCCTCGACGACGAAGGCGACGAGGAAGCGCTGGGCCCGGTCATCGAGACCACCGCTGCGAAGATCTTCGCTGGCGGGACCGACGACATGAACTCCGAAGATGCCGAGCGCGAAGCGCTGCCCACCGTCGGCAAGTGGGAAATCCCGCAAGAGCCCCGCAAGCCGAGCTGACCCACTCATTGTGCTTTCCGACGAAGACCTCCACTGGTTCCACGAAGGAACGCACTACAAGCTCTACGAGAAGCTCGGGGCGCAGATCACCGACAAGGGCGTCGAGCTCAGCGTGTGGGCGCCCAACGCTGAGCAGGTGTCGGTGGTCGGCGACTTCAATGGCTGGGATCGCAAGAGCCACCCGATGCAGCCGAAGAGCGGCATGGGCCTATGGCACACGTTTGTCCCGGGCCTCGGCAAGGGCACGAAGTACAAGTTCTTCATCCGTTCACGCTTCAACGGCTACGAAGTGGAGAAGGCCGATCCCTTCGCGCATCACGCGGAGACGGCGCCGAGGACCGCGTCAGTCGTGTGGCCGCTCGACTACGCTTGGCGCGATCAAGCGTGGATGAAGGCGCGCCCCGGCAAGCAAGGGTTGCAAGCGCCGGTGTCGATCTACGAAGTGCACATCGGGTCGTGGAGGCGCCACGGCTCTCGCGGTGAACACTTGCTGACCTATCGCGCGCTGGCGGCGCCTTTGATCGAGCACATGCAGAAGACCGGCTTCACGCACGTCGAGTTTCTGCCGGTGATGGAGCATCCGTTCTACGGATCGTGGGGCTATCAGACGCTCGGATACTTCGCGCCGACCAGCCGCTACGGCACACCGCAAGACTTCATGTTCCTCGTCGACGAGCTGCACGCGGCTGGCATCGGCGTGATCTTGGACTGGGTGCCGTCGCACTTTCCGACCGACGAGCACGGCCTCGCGTACTTCGACGGCTCGCACCTCTTCGAGCATCAGGATCCGAAGGAAGGCTTCCACCCCGATTGGAACAGCGCGATCTTCAACTACGGGCGCAACGAAGTGAAGAGCTTCCTCATCTCGAGCGCGCTCTTCTGGCTCGACAGGTACCACATCGACGGGCTGCGCGTGGACGCGGTCGCCTCGATGCTCTACCGCGACTACTCGCGCAAGCACGGCGAGTGGGTGCCGAACAAGTACGGCGGCCGCGAGAACCTGGAAGCGATCGACTTCATGCGCACGCTGAACCACGAGGTCTACACGCGCTTCCCCGGCGTGCAGACCTACGCCGAGGAATCGACCGCGTGGCCGATGGTGTCGCGGCCGACGTACGTCGGCGGGCTCGGCTTCGGCTACAAGTGGGACATGGGTTGGATGCACGACATCCTGCGCTACTTTCAGCGCGATCCGATCCATCGCTCGCACCACCACAACGAGCTCACCTTTCGCCAGCTCTACGCGTACGGCGAGAACTTCGTGTGCTCGCTGTCGCACGATGAAGTGGTGCACGGAAAAGGATCGCTGCTCGCGAAGATGGCGGGCGACGAGTGGCAAAAGTTCGCGAACTTGCGCCTGCTCTACGGCGCGATGTTCGCCGAGCCGGGCAAGAAGCTCTTGTTCATGGGCCAAGAGATCGGCCAGTGGCGCGAGTGGACGCACGAGCAGAGTCTCGATTGGCACCTGCTCGACGAGCCGCGCCACGCGCAGCTCATGCAGTGGGTGAGCGACTTGAACGCGTTCTATCGCGCGGCGCCGGCGATGCACGAAGGCGACTGCGACCCGCGCGGCTTCTCGTGGATCGACGGCGGCGACGATCGGCAGAGCGTCTTGAGCTTCATGCGCCATGCGGTGGGCAGCGGCGGTCCCTCGATCGCGGTGGTGCTGAACTTCACGCCGATGCCGCGCGCGAACTGCCGCGTCGGCGTGCCGGTGGGCGGCGTATGGAAAGAACGGCTCAACAGCGACGCGTCGATCTATGGCGGCTCAGGGCAGGGGAACTTGGGATCGGTCGAGGCCGCGCCCGTGACGTCGCACGGTCAGCCGTATTCGCTGAACCTGACGTTGCCACCCCTCGGCGCGCTCTTCCTCGAAGCGCCGGTGTAGCCCCGAAGGCCTCCCCGGTCCCTTTTCGAAAGTCTCCCCGGTCCCTTTTCGGGCGAAAAGGGACCGGGGAGCGTCTTTGGGGAGCGTCTTAGCGCCCGGGCAGCGTGACGCCGACGGAGAGCGCGGCGCGGAAGCCGTTCGGCTGGTGCTCGATGCCCTGCAAGATCGCGTCGTTCGCGCCATACTCGAAGGTCGCCGAGAGGAAGCTGCCGCGGGCGAACCCCGGGAGCCCGGCGTTCGCGAGCGGCGCCAGCGTCATCCCCACGCCGCCAACGCCGCCGACGGTCGCGCTGCGATCCGCCGAGCCACCGATCGGCGCCGAGCCGACCAGCGTGACGGCGCCGTAGGGCGACACCGTGAGCCACGGCAGCACCTGCACGTCGACGCGGGCCGCTTCACGGACCATCCCGCTGTCGAGCCCGACGTGGGTCGACGCTTCGATCGCCACCCGGCTGCCGATCTCCAGCTGCTGATAGCCGCCGACCAAGCGATCGCGCGGGGCGAGCAGCACCTCGAAGTGCGGCATCCCGAACGACACGGGACCGGCGCTCAGCCGCCACGGCGCGGCGTCGCGCTCGCCCCAGCCGAGGAAACGAACCTGCTGGTACACCGCCTGCCACATGGACGGGCTGAGCCCCGCGGCGAGCAGCGACGGCACGCCCACGCTCCAGCGCGACATCGGCCGGCCGGTGAGCTGCTCATCGGTGTAATTGGCGACGTCGTCACCGCCTTGGCGCGCCCCGGCCGCGTCGGTCAACGCCGAGCCGAGCACGTAGAAGCTCTGATTGAAGTGGTGGAGGAAGTACGAGAGGCTCTCTTGATACGTCCACGAGCGTTGGCGCTGCACTTGGCTCCACATGCGCCAGCTGTCGCGTTCGCCTTGGTTCATGCCCGCGGCGGTCGCTTCCAGCGCCTGCTCGTTCGTCAGCGCGCCTTCCCAGTGCGTGACGCCCCAGTGAAAGTGCATGTCGATCGACGTCGCCGTCGCGCCATGGAAGCGAGCGACGCGCGCGTGGCCGGCCTCGTGACCGTAGATGCGCAGCTCGGTGACGCCGAGGTACGTGCCGAGCCACTCGGGCACGCGAAAGTACCAGTGATCGTTGAACGCCGGCACCGCCGCGGCGAAGCCGTTCACCCCGAGCGTGCCGAGCGCGACGATGGCCCCTTGCGCATCGCTGTTGGCCCGCACGCTCGTGAACGGGTCTTGCAGCGTCAGCTGAAATGGCCGCGCCAAGTCAAAACGCAGCCCGCCTGGACGCAACGGCGGTTCAGTCAATGGCGTCGCCGTCGCCGTCGCCGTGGCAGGATCCGGCTCTGTCGGTCGCGCGGGCGCCGCTGGAGTAGACCCCGCTCTCGGAACTGGTGGCACCATCCGGCGGCGTTATCGCGGGCCCGTTGTTTACTGTTGTCTAAGCAGTCGCCCTAAAGCGCAAACGCGAGCTTCACTTCGCCCATGCCCGGTCCGGCGCCGCCCACGTTCCACAAGAGGTCGAAGCCGACAGTGACTGGGCCGACGCCGAGCCCGGCCGACAACACCGGCGTGAAGTGCGCACCCGAGACGTACCCGCCGGGGATCGCGAGCCGCGGGTCGACGACGTCGTACCAAACGCCGCGCGCCGTGGCGCCGATCTCCGGCCTCACCACCCAGGTCTCCGGAGCATGCACGCGCGCGCCGGCCTGAGCGCCGACCGTGTGCAGCGCGCCGTACGCCGCTTTGCCGTCGACCTCGGCCTCGAGCGTCAGCCACGAAAACGGCCGGTACTCGAGGCCGGCGCTGAGACCGACGAGCGGCGCCACGTTGAGCCCGCCTTCGTAGGTGTCCTGCAGGCCATTGCCGAGCGTCCGCGCGTGAATGAACGGTAGGGTGTGCCACGCCTGCTGGATCTCGACGCCCCCCACGTGCCCGACGACGAGGGCGCCGGCGGTTGCGGTGACGTCGAGCGAGAGCCTGTCGACCAAAGTGAAGCGCTTCTTGGCGTTCGCGGTGACCTCGAAGGCGTCGACGCGCAGGTTCTCGTCGAGCCAATACTTCGCACGCTCGGTGACGATGTCGTGGTTCGCGGCCAGCCAAAGCGACACGCTCGGCGTCATCTTCGCGCCGAGCTTGAAGCGCATGCGCTGCGTGAAGCCGCTGTCGTCGCCCGGGAACGAGCCGTCGGTCGAGGGCTCGGCGACGAAGAAGTTGTCGTTGCCCCACGCGCCCTCGACGAAGGGCCGAAGGCGCAGGTCTTCATCGAGGAGCCGAAGGGCCATGCCCACGGTATCGGCAAGGGCCCCGGCAGCGGACGCCAAACGTGACTGGTTCGGCGCCTTGTCCTCGTCGCTAGGCAATGCAAGAAGGCCCGCCCATGTCCCATTCCGTCAACGCCGCCGAAGCGATCGCCCAGCTCCCGACGGACGTGCACCAAAGCCCGCTGCTGAACGCCGATCTCGCCCCCACGCCAGCGTCGGCCCGAACCTGGTCGACCTACAACTTCGCGGCGCTGTGGATCTCGATGGCCCACTGCATCCCGACCTACATGCTCGCGGGCGGCCTCATCGCGGTCGGCATGAGCTGGACGCAGGCGCTGTTCACGATCACCCTCGGCAATATCGTCGTGCTCGTGCCGATCCTGCTGAACGCGCACCCGGGCACGCAGTACGGCATTCCGTTTCCGGTGCTCGCGCGCGCGTCGTTTGGCACGAAGGGCGCGAACGTGCCGGCGGTCTTGCGCGCGATCGTCGCGTGCGGATGGTTCGGCATTCAGACCTTCATCGGCGGCGAAGCGGTGAAGACCTTCCTGGAAGCGCTGTGGCCGGCATACGGGCAGATCGGCGGAGGCGCGTCGCTGCTCGGCCTGTCGGTGCCGTCGGCGATCACCTTCATGCTCTTTTGGTCGCTGAATATCCTGATCATCTACAAGGGCATGAACGCCGTGCGCGTGTTCGAGAATTGGGCGGCGCCGCTCGTCCTCGTGATGGCCGTCGTGCTGCTCTGGTGGGCGGTCGGCCGCGCGGGCGGGCTCGGGCCGATGTTCGATCAGCCTTCGAAGCTGCAAGACTTCGGCGCGTTCTGGAAAGTGTTCGTGCCCTCGCTCACCGGCATGGTCGGCTTCTGGGCCACGCTGTCGTTGAACATTCCGGACTTCACGCGCTTCGGCAAAGGCCAGCGCGAGCAGATGCTCGGGCAAACGCTCGGGCTGCCGACGACCATGCTCGCGTTCAGTGCGATGGGCGTCATCGTCACCAGCGCGTCGCAGGCGATCCTCTCCGGCGTCGACGCGTCGAAGCTCTGGGATCCCGTGTTCCTCCTGGCGCAGCTCACGTCGAGCACGCCGCCGCCGGGTCACGAGGTGCCGCTCATCGCCAGCGGAGCGACGCGGGCTGTCGTGGCGATCGTCGCGCTCCTCGGCGTCGGCATCGCGACGATCAGCGTCAACATCGCGGCCAACGTGGTGAGCCCGGCGAACGACTTCGCGAACCTGGCGCCCCGCCACATCTCGTTCAAGACCGGCGGTCTCATCACCGGGCTCTTTGGGATCTTCATGATGCCGTGGAAGCTCTTGGCGAGCGCCGACACGTACATCTTCAACTGGCTCGTCGGTTACTCGGCGCTGCTCGGGCCGATCGCCGGCATCATGGTCGTCGACTATTGGATCCTGCGAAAGCGCGTGCTCGATGTGCCGGATCTCTACCGCGAGAACGGCCGCTACGGGCGGGTCAACGCCGTCGCCATGGTGGCGCTCGTGCTCGGGATCCTGCCGAATGTGCCCGGCTTTCTGAAGTCCGCCCACATCACCAGCGGGCCGCCGAGCTTCTTCGACGGCATTTACGTCTATGCGTGGTTCATCGGCTTCTTCCTGTCCGGCGCCATCTATTATCTGGGGCGGCGCCGTGAGTGATCCGAGCGCCGACGCCTTCAGCGTCGCTTCTTGCGCCGGCGCTTGGTCTTGTCGAGCACCGAGATGCCGCCGAAGAACTTGGCGATCTCCCTGAGGTACTCGCCGCGGTCTAGGTGCAAGAGATGGCTCCCGCAGTACCAGTGGATGCGACAGCGATCCCAATGCTCCCAGAGCTCGCGAGAGTGCTTGGGCGGCGCCAGGCGATCAGCGACGCCGCCGATGATCATCAGGCGCTCCTTCGGGAGCAGCGGCGTGTACGAGAGCGGCGAGGTGAGCGCCAGCCATCGCCGGAGCGTCTGTACCGGCAGTCCCTTGATGCGCATGACCGCGCGGATGAGCTCGCTCACCGGGTGCCATTCGAGCGCGAGATCAGCCACGCTGACGAGCGGCACGTTCGGCACGCTGAAGGCGAGGCGCGGCTCGACGGCGGCGAGGAGCGCGCTCGTGTAACCGCCGAGGCTGACGCCGGTGACCCCCACCGTCTCGACCCCGCGCACGATCATCAAGTGATCCATGAACACGCGAAAGTCGTGCACGGCCTGCAGGAACGCTTCGTTGATGCCGGCGATCCCGCCCGAGAAGAAGCCGTGGCCGGAGAACGGCGCGAGCGTGCTGCTCCGTTGGCCGTGAAAGGGCATCGTGAAGAGCAGCACGTCGCAACCGAGCTCGTAGAGCCACGGCAGCGCGAAGAACCATTCGTTCAGCGCGTAGAGATCGGCGGTGAAGCCGTGGATCGCGATGACGGTTGGGCGCGGGCCACCGCCGTGAAACCAATGCCGCGCGTGGGCCACCCGGTTCTTCGCGTTCGCGAGGTAGCCCTTGGCGTAAGCTGCGACGAGCGGCGTGTAGGCGCTGTCGAAGCGCAGATCTTCGCAGCTGCCGCCGGACGGAGCGAAGTGCGGCCAGCGCGCCTTCGTGCGGGTCACGCGGACCCCGTGCTCTGGCGCGCGGAAGGTCCGCGCGGGGTCTTCGTCGAGGAAGCGCGCGTAAGCTTCGCCCTCCGCCTCGAGATCGCGGATGCGCGCCGGCGAAAAGCCGAAGGGCAGGGCGGTGGCGCCGAGGAGCGTCGCCGCGGCGGTGCGCGTGACGAGGTCGCCAGCCGCCGTGAGCGCGACCTGCATGCGCTGCGAGAGCGGCAGCTCGAAGGAGAGCTCGCTCCGCCAGAAGCTCGGGTCGAGCTCATTCCACCATCGGCGCAGCTTGCGCGGCGCCTTCGTCGAGCCCGCGTGGCCGATGCGCGAGACAATCGATTCGTGTGACCGCGTTCCTGCTGACATCGTTTCGCATGATAGCGCACCGCGCGCGCCTGGCAAACCGCGCTCATTGATCGGCCGCGGCAGGCATGGCAGGGACGCGGCGAGTGAGCAGCATCTTCCGCACCTGCAGCACGTGCAAAAAGCCGATCGCTTACGCGACGCGCTACTACGTCTGCAGCGTCTCGACCTGCCAGCGGACGGCGACGAACTTCGCGTTCTGCACCGTCGACTGTTGGGATGCGCATGTGCCTACGTTTCGTCACAAGGACGCGTGGGCCGAGGAAATGAAGAGTCCGAGCAGCCAAGCCGAAGCTGCGGCCCTCCCGATACAGGGCGCAGCAAACCGAAACATCGCCACGAAGAAGGAGCCCGTGATGAACGAAGAAGCAGCGAAGCCGAGCGAAGCGACGAGCGAAGACGTGTTGATTGTGGCCTCGAAGCTCAAGTCCTACATTCGCGCGAAGAGCGGCATGAACACCTCGGCATCGGTGATCGACGCGCTGAGCGGCAAGGTGCGCAAGCTCGCCGACGCCGCGATCGCCAAGGCGCAGAGCGAAGGGCGCAAGACTGTCATGGATAGAGACTTCGAGTAGCCCAAACGGGAGAGCGCAGGCGCGCAACGTCCATGGCTACGGAGCGGACTTGAACGCGCGCGTGCGTCGCTGCAGGCACTCGATCTTGCCGCCCTTGCCGAAGTTGCTGTCGAGCGTGCCCTTCTTGACGCGCTCGAGCTCGAGCGTCACATCGCAGGTCTTGTTCTGCTCGTCGGTCTGCGCGGTGATGAGGCTCTTCTGGATCTTGAAGCTGCCGAGGTCGCCGGTGTCGATCGTCCGCTCGACCGTGTTGATGCACGAGCCGGTGAGCTTGAAGCGCATCTGATCGCCGCTACCTGACGGCGAATACGTGACGTCGATGTCTTGGGTCGCGCGCGAGAACTGCGTGGCCGCGTTCGGCGTCGAGAAGTCGAACGCCGCCGGCATGGTGCAGGCCGAGCGCGGCGCGCCGCGATCGATCGTGCGTTGAAAGCGCACGGCGAACTCGGTGGCGGCGGCGGTGATGCCTGAGTAGCGGGTGTCGTAGCTGATCGTGATGAACGCCGAGCGCGAGAGCTCTTTTTCGGTCATGCCGGCGGCCGTCGCGAAGAGCTTGTCGTTGCCCTTCAAGTCCAAATACGTGAGCGAGTCGATGTCGCCTCGCTGCAAGTACACGGTGACGTCGGTTTGATCGGACTGCTCGGCGACGACGCGGATGTCGGCGCTGATGCCGCTCATGTGCACCTCGGTCGAATCGACCTTGCAGGCGGCGAACGTACATAGGCTTACGAGCAAAAAGAGGAATCGTTTCATGCGCTGATCGTGCCGCAAACACGCAGGCGCGCATGTCTTTTGACTTGGCCTACATCGGCGCCAGCCCATTTGGGTGAGTCGACTTCGTGCGGCGGCGCACGATGAGAGGGGTCATCCTGATCGAAGCCGGAGGTTCTGCATGAACAAGATGAGCCAAGACAAGATGTTTCTGATCATCCTCGTCAGCGTGTTCGCGGCGGCGGGGACGTTCCTTGGCGCATTGACCATGAGCGGCATCGCCGGCAAGCACGAGAAGCCCGGCGCGACCGCGCACGCTGGTGAGACGCCGCCGCCATCGGCCGGCGAACATCACTGAGAAACCCGATCGGGTGAATCAGCCGCGGAGCGCCTCGACCGGCGTCAGCAAGCTCGCCTTGTACGAAGGATAGAGCGCCGCGACGAGCGTCGTCAGCCAGGCGCCGATGACGACGAAGAGCAAGTGCTGTGGCGTCGTCAACGGAAACACGACGAGCGCCTTCGAGTCCGGCGACGCGAACGCGATGCCGGTCTCGGCGATCCAGGCGCAGACGGCGCCGCCGAGCAACGCACCGACCGCCGCGAATGCGATCGCGACGAGCGCCGCCTCGACAACGAGCAGCGCGACGATCTGCCGCCGCTTGAGCCCGAGCGCGAGCATGGTGCCGATCTCGCGCAGCCGTTCGTGGATGCTCATCATCATCGTGTTGACGATCGCTGTCGCGGCGAGCCCGGCGACGATGAGCACGATGATCACGAGCACGATCGACGTCTGTGCGAGGGCGTCGCTCGCCACCCGATCGCGCTCGCGCCAAGTGTGCACTTCGTACTCGGCGCCGAGCGCTTGCCTCATGCGTGCGGCCACAGCGTCGAGCGCGTCGAGATCGTCGAGCGCGATCGCGTACTCCGTCACGTGCCCCTCGAGGCGCAACAGCTTCTGCGCGAGCGCGAGCGACACCAGGCAGAACGTCTTGTCTTGCAGCGGTAAGCCGGCTTCGATCTCGCCGCGCATCGTGACAGGGTAGGCGTTCTGCTGGCCCGCGGCCGTCGTGGCGAGCAGCGTGGCCTGCGCGCCGCTCGTCAGGCCGAGGTTCTTCGCGAGCTCGGTGCCGATGAGCGCCGCGTCGGTGTCGTCGCCGAGCCGGGCGCCCTCAGTCTCGGCGCGCTTTTGGCACACAGCGTATTCATCCTTCGGCGTGAACGCGGTGCTCAGCGCGATCGAGCCCGAGACGCCGTTGTTCAACAGGCTCTCGAAGACGAGCCGTCCGCTCAACGCGCGCACGCCGGGCACGGCGAGGATCTTCTGTCGCAGCGCTTCGGTGTCGGCGATCGTGAAGAGCAGCGGCTCCTCGGCCGTGAGGTGCCCGCGCTTATGCACTTGCAGGCCGCCGAGCTTGGTGTCCACCGTGCGCTCGATCAAGAGCTGCAGGAAGCCGACGTTGATCGCCGCCAGGAAGACGACGAAGCCGCTGCCGACGCTCAGCGCCAGGCCGGTGAGCAGCGTGCGCCTGCGCTGCCGCCACAAGTTGCGCGAGGCGATGCGGAGGATGACGAGCGCGGACCTCATAGGCTGGCCAACGCTTCGACCGGCTTCAACTTCGCCGCCCGGTGCGCCGGCAACGCGGCGGCGAGCAGGGCGCCGACGAGCACGAAGAGCAAGGTCTCGGTGACGAACGCCGGCGAGGCGTACGGGTGCAGGATCATCGGCGCCTTTCCGGGCATCGGCATCGTCAGCCCGGCCCGCCCGAGCCACGCGATGAGAGAGAGCGCGATGCCAGCGCCGAGCCCGGTGCCGGCGACCGCGATGACCAGCGCCTCGGCGACGAAGAGCCGCCGGATCATCGCGCGGCGTACGCCCACGGCGAGCATCGTGCCGATCTCGCGGGTGCGCGAGAGCACGCTCATCAGCATCGTATTGGCGACGCCGATCAACGCCAGCAGCAGAAAGGTGCGCGTGATCAAGCCGAAGATGCGCTTCCTCTGCTCGATGAAGTCGCTCTGCGCTTTACTGCGCTCGCGCCAGGTGTGCACCTCGAAGCCGGCGCCGAGGACTTCGGCGATCGCTCTCTTGGCCGCGTCGGGATCGCGGTAGTCCTTCAAGCTGATCGCGAGCTCGAGCGCTTGGCCGTCCATGCGCAAGAGGCCCTGCGCGACGTCGAGCGCCACGTGCATCATCTTCGGCTGCATCGTGAGGAGCGCAACGTCCTTCATCACGCCTGCGACCTTCGCTTCGGCTGCGTTCAACACGCCCTCGCTGTCCGAGCCGAGCAACACGGCGGTGGCGCCCGGAGTCAGATGCAAACGATCGGCGAGCGCCGGCGAGAGGATCGCTTCACCAGCGTGCAGCCGGGCGCCCCGCGTCAGGTTCTCGAGGCGCAGCGGGCACACGGCGTACTCGCCCACAGGATCGAAGGCGAGGATGGGCGTGGCGAGGCTCTTGTCTCCGGCGCTGAGCATCGCCGCGAACGGGATGCGCGCAGAGACGGCGGTGACGTCCTTGACCGCGGCGATCTTGGCGAGCAGCGCGGCGTCAGCGGCGAAGCGAAAGCTCAGCGGATCTTTGCTGACGTTCGCGGTGAAGCCCTGCTTGTGCACCTGCACCGCGCCCATGTTGCCGAACACGGCTTCGTCGATGAGCAGCTTCTCGAGCCCGTTCACCAGGCCGTGGGCGAAGAGCATCATGATGACGCTGAGCGCGATCGCGAGCAGCGTGAGGATCGATCGCCGCCGGTGGCGCAGCACGTTGCGCGCGGCGATCGCGAAGACCACGGCGAAGATGATCGCGAGCCTACGCACTCACCAGACCGTGCACCGGTTCGGCCGCACCATCTTGTTGCCGGCCTTGCACTGAAAGGCCTCGGCGAACTCCGGCAAGTTCGAGAGCGGGCCGTTGACGCGAAACTCGGGCGGCGAGTGCGGATCGACGTTGGCGAGCACGCGCTTGATCTCGTCGCGCTGATTCATGCACCAGGACTGCGCGTAGCCCATGAAGAACGCTTGCGCGTCGGTCAGCGAGCCGGCCTTCTGATCCCCACGGTGCGCCATGTAGGCCGCGTAGGCGACCTTGAGCCCGCCGAGGTCGGCGATGTTCTCGCCGAGCGTGAGCTGGCCGTTCACCTTGACCGCGTCGACGGCGGTGTAGCCGTTATATTGCTCGACAACGCACTGCGCGCGCTCTTCGAACTTCTTGCCGACCTCGGGCGACCACCAGTCGCGCAGGTTGCCCTTCTCGTCGAACTGGCGGCCTTCGTCGTCGAAGCCGTGCGTGATCTCGTGGCCCATGACCATGCCGATGGCGCCGTAGTTCACCGGCTTCACCGCGGCCTTGTTGTAGAACGGGGGCTGCAGGATGCCGGCGGGGAAGACCATCTGGTTCAAGGACGCGTCGTAGTAGGCGTTCACCGTCGGTGGCGTCATGCCCCATTCGTTCTTGTCGACTGGCTTGCCGATCTTCTGCAGATCGTGATCGGTCGCGGCCTTGCCCGCCGAGAGCGCGTTCGCGAGGAAGGTCTTCGGCCCGACCTTCACCTTCGAGTAGTCGCGCCACTTGTCTGGGTAGCCCACCTTGTTGGCGATCGCGGCGAGCTTCACCTTCGCGGCCGCCTTCGTCGCTTGGTCCATCCAGTCGATGGTGTCGATGTCTTTGTCCATCGCCGCCTCGACCTCGGTGATGAGCTTTTGCGTCTCGGACTTGCCGTCGGCGCCGAAGGTCTTCTGCACGAACTCGCGGCCGAGCGCTTCGCCGAGCGCTTGATCGGTGTACGCCACGCAGCGCTTCCATCGCGGCTTCAGCTCGGCGGTGCCGGTGAGCGTCTTTCCGTAAAACGCGAAGTGCTCGTCGACCGCGCTCTTGCCTAGGAAGTTCGCGACGCCGTTCAGCGTGTGCCACTTCAAGTAGGTCTTGAGCTCCGGCATCGGCATCTTCAGGACGGCTTCGAAGCCGGCGAAGAACTCCGGCACGGCGACGTTGATCTGCGTGACCTTCGCGACGCCGATGCCCTTCAAGTACGCTTTCCAGTCGAAGCTCGGCGCCGCTTTCTCGAGGCCGGCGAGCTCGAGTCGGTGATAGATCTTCTTCGGATCGCGCCGGTCGACGCGGCTCATCGAGGCTTTGGCGAGCTCGGTCTCGATCTTCATGACGACGTCGGCGTTGCTCTTAGCGACCTCGGGCTTGTCGCCGGCGATTGTGAACATCTTGGCCACGTGATCGCCGTAGGCTGCGCGCAGCATCTTCGACTTCTCGTCGTCCTTCAAATAGTAGTCCTTGTCGGGCAGCCCGAGCCCGGCTTGATCGGCGACCCCGATGACCAAGGTCGAGTCCTGGAAGTCCTGCTGCGAGCCGAAGCCGAAGAACGCGTTCGCGACCGAGAGGTGCATGAACGCGAGCACGCCCGGCAGATCCTTCGGCTTCTTCATGCCGTCGATCTTCTTGAGCAACGCCTTCAGCGCCGGCCCCGACGTCTTCTCGACCGTCGCTTCGTCCATGCAGGCGCCGTAGTAGTCGCCGATCTTTTGTTTATCGAGCGCCTCGCCCTTGGCCTTCTTCACCGGCTTCGCTTTGGCGAGCTCCTCGAGGATCTGCTTTTGCACCTCTTCGTTGCGCTTCTGGATCTCGGAGAAGCCGCGGCCCCAGCGCGATTGGTCGGCCGGGATGGGCGTGGCCTTCATCCAGTTGCCGCAGGCGTAGCGGTAGAAGTCGTCGCACGGGCTCACGCTGGGATCGACCGCGGCGGCGTCGAGGCCGGCCGGCGCGTCCATCGGACCACTCGCGCGCGGCGCCGGGGCGGACGCAGGTTCTGACGCAGGTTCTGACGCAGGCGCCGAGGCCGGCGGCGTCTTTTGCGCGTCGGCGACCTTACTTTGCTTGTTCGAGGAGGCGCAGGCCGCGAAGAGGAGGCATAGGGCGACGCGATGCTTCATGGGGGCGCCGTCTAGCAGCCGACCTTTCGCCAAGCAACCTTCGGCCGGCCCTGCCGATACTTCGCGCCCTCACTATTTGATTGACAGCACGGGCGACGAAACCCTAAGCCCAGCGCGCTTTAGTGATGCTTGCGGAGGTCGTGATGTTGCGCCGCGTGTCTTTGGTCGTGCTGGTCTTCGCCGCCGCTTGCGGGCGGGATCCCGAGAGCATCACCCACACGCAGATGCCGATCGTCACCCAGGGCAACACGCCGCTGCCGGACGCCGCGCTGAACGATCCGAATAGGCCGAGCAGCGTCCTGCCGCCGACCAACACCTTCGAAGGCACCGTCGCCGAGCTGCACGCGTTTCAGAACCGAAAGAGCGGCCTGCCCGTCACGCTACCTTTCGTCGTCGTCAGCGCGAACGCCGGCAATGGCGAGAAGATGTACGTGAACGATCCCGAGGTCGCGGACTTTTCGGGCATCTTGGTCGAGCGCTGCGCCAAGACCGACAAGGTGTGCAAAGATTCGCCGCCAGCCCTCGGCAGCAACGTCAAGGTCGTCGGCACGCTCTTCGTGAACAAGGACGGCGGCGCGACCATCGGCAAAGTGACCGTCAGCGCGGCCTCCGGCGATCCCATCTTCCTGCGCCAGCGCGGCGTGCCGTCGAGCGACGTCGTGCCGACGAAGATCACCGGCAACGAGGCGATCCGCGGCTTGCCGGTGTTCGTGGCGGACCAAGACGGCGAGCCGAGCTTGTTCGTCGTCGACAACCTCGAGCCGGAGGACGACAAGAACGGAAACTTCCCGGGCGATCTCGAGGCGAAGTGCGGCGTGGCGAACCTGCAGAAGCCGGCGAACGCGACGGTGTCGTGCTGCCCGGCCGGCGTCGGCCCGAAGTACTTCAGCTTCATCGTGCGCGAAGTGTCGACGGGAAACAAAGTCGCCATTCAAACCGGCAACTACCGCGACATCACCTTCAACGCGTGGCCGTGCAGCGCGCGCGACCTCGCCGAGACCTTGAAGGTCGGCGACGAATTCAAGGTCCTCGGCGGCATCTTCGACGTGTCGTTCGGCAAGGCGTCGATCTCGCCCGGCTCGCCCACGCACTATCAGCTCGTCAGGAAGTAAGACCGGCGTCGTCCGCCGCGCGTGGGTAACATTGGCTCATGCGCTATGTCGTCCTCATCGCCCACAAGAATCGCGAGCTCGTCGAATCCTATTTGGATGCGCTCGACGACGCCGGCTTCTCGTGCGTGACGACCGACACCGGCAGCGGCGCGCTCGAGACGGCGTTGAGCTATAAGCCGCAGGTCGCCATCATCGAAGCGGAGCTGCCGGAAGTGCAGGGGACCGACGTGTGCTTGCGCTTGAAGCAGGAGGACGCCACGCAAAAGATCTCGGTCGTCTTGCTCGGGGCCGATAGCCCGCAGGAGCGCTTCGTCAGCACCGAGGTCGGCGCCAACGTCTTCATGGTCGAGCCCGTCGCCGCGCCGCAGATCGTCGCCACCGTGCGCGAGCTGTGTAGCGCGCTCGAGCCGTCGTAGTCGAAAACGCTCCCCGGTCCCTTTTCGCGAAGCGCTCCCGGTCCGTTTTGGGGGACGCCGGGACAGCTTCGTGCCTCACTCCTTCTCGAGGTCCACGCTCACGACGTTGTCTTTGCCCGCCTGGACGGTGATCCGCTTCGTCACCGACTTTCCGATCTCCGGGTTCGTGATCACGATCTCATGCGCCCCACCCGTGACTTCGAGCGGCGCAAACGGCGTCTCGCCGAGCGTACGCCCATCCAGCCGAACGACGCCCCACGGCTTGACGAGCAGCTTCAGCCGCCCGGTGGCGCCAGCCGCCGGCGCCGGCGTCACGTTCGTCACACTCGGCTCATGGCCACGTGCTTTGCCCTTCTTTGCCGCCTTCGTCTTCTCGACGACGGGCGGCGCAGCGATCACGATCGGCGCCGGTTTCTCGATCGGCGCGGCGACTGGTTTCTCCACCGGCGCAACGACAGGCGCGACGACCGGCGCAGGCGTCAGCACCACCTGCGGCGGAGGCGGCTTCGAACGAAACACCGTGAGCCCGAGCCCCACGCCGAGCGCGACGATCACCGCCGCAAGAACGACGACGAGATTGCGCGGCTTGCGGCGCGGTGCCGCCTGATCCGTCGGACGCACCTCGAGCGACGACGCCGGCTCCGGCGCCGATTCGTCCAACGATTCTTCCAACGCCGCGTCGAGCGAGGTGGAGTCGAGGGGAACGAGCTCGATGTCGTCGGCCGCCTCGAGGTCGGTGCGCTTCGTCACGGGGATCTTCGCGCGCACGGAGTCCGTCCGCGTCACATCGACCTCGCCGGGTCCGCGCTCGCTCATCCCGGTCGGTTCGCTGCCGGTCGCGTCGAAGATGACGCCTTTCATGTCGGACGCTTCTTCGTTGGCGCGGCGCATGTCCGCGGACGCGGTCTCCAAGAACGTCGAGACCGCCGCGTGGCTCGGCGCGATGCCGCCCTTGAACGCCGCCTCCTTAACGGCAGCGAGCAGCTCGCGCGCGGATTGGAAGCGCTCGTTCGGCTCGCGTGCCAGCGCCTTCGCCACGACGGCGTCGAAGCACGCCGCCTCGGGCCGCAGCAGGCTCGGCGCCGGCGGTGCATCGTTCATGATCGTGAGCAGCGTTTGGTACTCCGTCTCGCGGCGGAACGGGTTCTTGTTGGTCAATAGCTCGTGCAGCACGATGCCCGCGGCGAAGACGTCGACGCGCCGATCGATCGGCTGCCCCGAGATCTGCTCCGGCGCGAGGTAGGCGAACTTACCCTTGATCATGCCGGTCTTCGTCTTGCCGTCGCCGCGCGCGGTCGCCTTGGCGATGCCGAAGTCGACGAGCTTCGCCGGCCCGTCGCTCGACACGAGCACGTTCGACGGCGTGACGTCGCGGTGGACGACGCCGAGCGCCTTGCCGTCGATGTCGGTCGCGTTGTGCGCGTAGTCGAGGCCGGCGCAGACGTCGCAGAAGATCCGCAGCGCGACGGGCAGCGGGATCGGTTCCTGGCGTTTTCGCGCGCGGACGAGCAGCGCCACGAGGTCGACGCCGCGCACGTACTCCATGGCGATGAAGTACGCCGAGCCGACTTTGCCGAGATCATAGATCTGCGCGACGTTCGGGTGGCTCAACAGGCCGGCGAGGCGCGCTTCATCGAGGAATGACTCGATGAAGGTCGGGTTGTCCGAGAACTCGGGCAGGATGCGCTTGATGACGACTTGGCGCTTGAAGCCTTCGGTCGAGACATGGCGCGCGAGGAAGATCTCTGCCATGCCGCCCTGCGCCAGCTTGCGCACAATATGGTACGAGCCGAACTGCATTCCTCACCTGAGTGTAGCAGTCTTTGAGGCACATCGGGCCGCTCCGCGCGACACGTCTCTCGTCTAGAGCGGGGGCTTCCTCAGTTGATGCGCGATGGCGTGTTCGACGAGCTGGCGAAACAAACGCCGCGTCAGCTGACTCGTGCGCAGCCGCTCCGGGTGCCACTGCACGGCGAGGATCTGCGGCAGGTCCGGATTCTCGATCGCCTCGATGACGCCGTCGTCGGCGACCGCGCTCGGGATGAAGCCCGGCGCCAAGTCGCGCACGCCCTGATGATGCTCGGTCGCGATTGTCGCGTGCGTCATCTGGGTGAGCGCCGCGAGCCGCGTCGAAGGGATGACCTTGATCTTGTGCACGCCGCGCTTGGTGCCTTGGTGATCCACCCTCGGCATGTCTTTGCGCGGGTGCAGGTGCTGGTGCAGCGTGCCGCCTTCGAGCACGTTGATGAGCTGCATGCCGTAGCAGATGCCGAGGATCGGCAGGTGCCGCGTTTTTCCGGCGCGGTAGAGCCACGTCTCGAAGATGGTGCGCATGCTGAAGCCGATGCGCGTGCGCTTCCCGATCTCTTCGCCGTAGAGCCGCGGATCGACGTCGTCGCCGCCGACGATGACGAGGCCATCGATGCCCTCGAGGTAACGGCGCAAGATCGCCTTCCGATTTGCGATCGGCAAGAGCACGGGATGGCCGCCGGCGTCGGTGACGGCCTGCGCGTAGCGGTTGTCGCAGACGAGGTCGTAGCTCTTGAAGGCTTTGCCCTTGTGGGTGTCGGCTTCACAGGTGATGCCGATGAGCGGTCGCGGACGTCGCACGCATCCATTGTATGACGCGCGCGACCGAGACGAAAATTTTCACATCACTCGTAGAAGGTCGCGCCGGCGCGGCCGAGCCACACGTTGTCGATCGCTGGGAGCGGCACGTGCACCGCTTCGGCGAAGTCGAAGATCGTGTTGCCGTTGAGCAGGAGCTCGAGGCCCTCGCTGTAGCGCTTGGCAAAGCGGCGTTGCCACGTTTGAGCGTGCTCGCGCTTCGCCGCGTGGATCGCTTCGGTCACCATGCGCGAGCCGTTGTAGCCGCGCTTCAAGAGCTTGAACGTGTCCCAGACTTCTTTCGGCACGTCCATCGCCAGGAGCTCGTCACGGTGCTCCCACAAGAAGCGATCGAGCACGGTGCGCGCCGGCTTCCACTCGCCCTTCCATGGCAGCTTCGTGCGCATGCCCTTCGTCGCCGCTTGTTCGCGCGCGCGGAGGTACTCTTCGCCGTCGAGCACGTTCACCGGGCCTTTGTTCGACAACCAGCGCAAGACGATCGCCTTGACGATCACCATGCTCGCGACGACGAACTCCGGCAGGTTCGAGTCCAAGAAGCGCAGCTCGAGCGTCGGCGGCTTCAGCTTGCGACCCGGCGAGAAGCGCAGCTCCTGCAGGTCGCGCGTCGAGACGTCGCCGCGCTCCAAGGGGGCGAAGTAGGAGTCGCCGCCCTTCAGCACCCGGTTCGATTGAAAGCGGGTCATCCGGCGATCCCACACCGGCGAGTTCGCGCTGATCGCCAGCAGGAGCGGGATCTGATCGTGGATGTGCTCGGCGAGCGCCCGCACGTCGTCGTCGTTCAACGCTTGCTCGGCGAGCGAGATGTGCAGGTGCGTGCCGGCCGAGCGGTTGGTCCAACCGCCGACGAGCAAAGGCACCAAGCGCTCGTCGTCGTCGGTCTCGCCGCGGTAGAGATCGCGCAGGTACTTGCGCAAGCCGGACTTCAACAGGAACAACGCCTCGCGCGTCGTGGTGAACGGCTTGCTGTTGTACTCGCTGCCGATCGACGTGTCGCGGGTGAAGCGCTCGCCGCGCTCGGAGACCCCGGGGCGCGGCCGCGAGGTGCGGCGGCCGATCGTGTAGTCCGAGAGCGCGATGCTGTACGCTTCGATCTCGGCGCCGATGATCACCTGCTTCTGATCGAGCGCGGTCTTTTCGCCGCCCCCGTCGAGCAAGAAGAGGCGCGGCGAAGGTTGTCTCTCGCGATTGACGGCCGTTCTGTCCATGGGAGTTTTCCGTTCCTCTGTCTGTCGTCGCTCGTGCGGCGACGCTCGCTAACTTGGCCCGTCCGAAGGCCGGTTGCAACGATGATCCTGGGACTTTTTTGTATGACGTACGTTGTACATTTCCCTACAAAATACGGGGTTTTATCAATATTTTCGCTGACGCCGTGCGTCGTGGAACGGTGGCTTGAGCGCCACTCATGACTGAGATACCCGAGCTTGCACATGTCCTTACAGCTCTCCCGTCCGCTCGTTGTGTTCGATTTGGAAGCCACTGGTCGGGACCCCTTCAACGATCGGATTGTCGAGCTCGGCGTGGTCATCGTGAAACCCGACGGTCAGCAGTTTGTCAGGGACTGGCGCATCCATCCGACGATCCCGATCCCGCCGGAAGTGACGCTGATTCACGGCATCACCGATCAAGACGTCGTCGGTTGTCCGACGTTTGCCGAGCTGGTGCCGACGTTGATCTCGATCTTCACCGACGTCGACGTCAGCGGCTTCAACGCGCGCGGCTTCGACGTGCCGATGCTCGACTGCGAGTTCATGCGCGCGGGCGTGTCGCCGTCGCCGCTCGAGCAAGCGCGCATCGTCGATAGCAAAGAGATCTTCCACAGCAAAGAGCCGCGTGATCTCTCGGCGGCCGTGCGGTTCTACTGCAAGGAGGAGCTCGTCGGCGCGCACGGCGCGAAGGCCGATGCGCTCGCCGCGACGAAAGTGCTCTTGGCTCAGCTCGATCGCTATCCGGATCTTCCGCGCTCGGTCGACGCGCTCGTGCCGCTCTTTCAGCCGAAGGAGCGCTACGTCGATCCGACGCGCAAGCTGAAGCTCGACGACAAAGGCGAAGCGATGATCAACTTCGGCCAACACCGCGGCACGAAGCTCACCGAGCTCGTGGAAAAAAAACGGGATTACCTCGAGTGGATCATGCAAGGTGAGTGGCACCCGAAGGTCAAAGAGGCTGTCAAAGCCGTGCTCGATCGCTTCCCGGCGAGCGCGGCGCAGAGGAAATCATGGTGATCGCCGTCCTGCTCTCGCTGGTGTTGTCATCCGCGCCTCCGAACGAGCGACAGGAAGGCGTGCCGATCGGCAAGGGCACGACGCTCGCCACGGTGAAGCTCGATGAGCCGCGCGGCGGCTGGAGCGTCGATCGCATGATCATGGTCAAAGGCTCGGTCAGCGACACCACGGTCGATCCGATCGTCATCAGCATCAACGGCGATCGTTATCTGATGCGCACTTTTCACGGCCGCTTCGAGCGCAAGTTCCCGGCGAGCACCGGCAAGAACATCGTGACCGCGATGGCGACGAACAAGGCGGGCACCGCGACCGCGCAAGCGACGGCCTACGCGCAGGTGCCGGTCGTGCCGATGAAGGTGGTGCTGACGTCGGATACCGACGGCGTCTACACCGACTTGCACTTGTACGAGCCGACGAACGTGTCGGAAAAGGATCGCGCGCTCGACTACGAAAAGATGGCGCACGTGTACTGGGCGAACACCGCCAGCCCGTCGGGCGGCACCTTCTTCTTGAACGACCAAGGCGGCAGCTTCGATCAGCCGGGCTACGGGCCGTATCTTTATATCCACCGCGCGCCGCCGAAGGGCGTCTTCTTAATCACCACGAACTATTGGCCGAGTGGCGACAAGGCGCACACCATCGGCACGCTGAACCTCACCTTGTTCGAGGGCACGGCGCAGGAGCTGAAGCGCCGCGTGAACGTGCCGTTGGCGACGCCCGGGACGACGCAGGTGCTCGCCTGGGTGAACTTCGTCGATGGGCAAAAGGCGCTCGTGTATGTGCCGGGGCAGGACCCCGTGCCGAGCGGCGCCTTGTGGCCGAAGAACCTCGAGGAAGTCGCGCTGAAGGCGACCAAATCCGGCGGCGGCGGAGGCGACTACGGTGGCGAGTTCTAGCGCTGCCCTCGTCGTCGCCGTGAACGTGGCCGTGGCCGTGGCCGAGATCGCCGCGTTTCCGGCCACGGCCACGGCCACGACCACGGCCACCTTGAGAAAAGAGATCGCCACGGTCGCATTGGCCCAGGCCAAGAAGCCGGATCCTTCGTGGCACCCCGAGCAGCGTGACTGCGCCGGGCTCGTGCGCTTCGCCTACCGCGCCGCGTACGCGAAGTGGGATCGCGCGCGCTTGGCGACGCCGCTCTGGCGCGACGCACGTGGCGCGGCCATCCCGTTCGCCGACGCCGAGACGCTGCTCGCCGAAAACTTCGTGGCGCTCGGGCGCGATGCGGAGACGCGCGCACAGTCCGGCGACGTGCTCGCTTTCACGACCGGCGATCACGGCTACCACTTGATGCTCTACGTGCGCGGCGAAGATCGCGCGCGCACGCCGGCGCTCGTCGTGTACTCGCCGGGCGACGGCTCGAGCGAGGTGCGCGTCGGCGAGCTCCGCGCGCTGCAGCACGAGGCGCCCGCGGAATGGCGACCTGTCGCGGACAATCCGCGCTTCTTAGGGTTCTATCGGTTCAAGGAGTGGGGCGATGGCGAACACTGATCCTCCGAAGTCGAATCTGAAACAGCGGAACCCGGGCGTGATCATCGCGGTGGTCGTGACGGTCGTTCTCGCGTTCGGCTTGTTCTTGCTGCGCGATCACTTCACGAGCTCGCGCGACAAGATCACGCCGAAGGATCCGCAGACGGCGTTGCCGAAGCGCGATCTTGCGGCGAAGCCGATGACGGTACCGACCGATCCCGCGCTCGTCACGGTGATCGTCGACGTCAACGATCCGGCGGCGCTGAAGCAGGTCGCCGACACGAACGCCTGGCTCAAGCAAGCGGTCGAGTCGCCGCTCGGGCGCGGCTTCGCGGCCAGCTGGAGCGCGTTCTTCCAGTCGAAGGGCGAGGATCTGCAGGCGAGCTTTCGCGGCACGGTGCTCCAGTTCTTCTTCGATCGCTTCTTCACCGAGCCGTTCAGCCTCGTGTGGTTCGGCGGTGACGCTGCCACCGGCACCCCAGCGGTGATCCTCGACAAGCTCTCGAGCGGCGCGGTGTCTGCGCTCGACGCGATGAGCGGCATCGCGGCGCGCGGGTCGTTCACCGCCACGCACTGCCCCGGCCAGGATCCGCCGCTCGTGCAGAAGGACAAGGAGGGAAAAGACATTCCGGCGCCGGTCAAGCACACGATCACGCGCTGGCTCGTCGCCGAGCACGCGATCTTCGTGGGCAAGAGCGATGATCGCATCGTGCTCTCGGCGAAGCCGACGGCGGTGCTGCAAGGCCTCTGCGCGAAGGTCGCCGATCACAAGCGCGGCAAAGCGGCGCTCGAGCTCACGCTCGTGGCGGAGCGCTTCGGCCGCGAAGCGCAGGCGCTGGCGGCGTTGCTCGGACTCGAGGGCGAGGTGCGCTTCTCGGTCGCCGCCGCGCAGAGCACGCTGACTCCGCTCGGCGTGAGCGCGTCGCTCGCGGCGCCGGATCGCTTGGCGACGCAGGCGCCGACCGACGAGTTGCTCAAGGTGATCCCCGAGGACACGCCGGTCGCGGCGCTCCTGCAAGTGGCGCTGCCGCCGAAGCTCGACGAAGCATCGATCGCGGCGCACTTGAAGGGCGGCAGCAAAGACAAGCTCGTCCCACGCCAGGTCGCGCTCGTGTGGAATCCGCGCGGCATGAGCGGGCCCACGGAGATCGCGCTCGTATGGAGCCGCGCTGAGGACGAGGCCGCCCTGAAGACGATCTTCAACGGGCGCAACCAGCTGGTGACGAAGAAGGCATGCGGTCAGCTGGTGCTCGCGTCCGCGCAGGCGCTCGCCGAGCGGATGGAGCGGAGCTGCAAGGGCAACACGCCGTCGCGCTTGAACGCCGCCGCCACGGTCGTCGCGCAGGCGAAGGCGGCGCAAAGCGTGGCCCTGCAGGTGCACGTCGGTCAGCTGCTCTCGGGGCTGATGATCGACGCGTATCGTGCGGAGCAGACGCAGAAGAAGATCGGGCCGCTGCCGAAAGAGATCGAGCAGGCGAAGCAGCAGCTCGACGCGCTTCCGTTCTTCGGCTTCAGAGGTCGCGTCGAAGGCAAAGTCCTCGTCGCGGAGGGGTTCAGATCATGAACGGCGCAAAGTCTTTGTTCCTCTTGCTGCTGCTCGTGCCAGCATCCGCCGGAGCGAAGCCGCTCTACATCACCGTGCCGCGCACGTTCTCGACCACCGAGCGCGCGCAGGTGAACGTGGCGTTTGCGGGCAAAGAGCCGGTCGAGCTGCGCATCTTGAAGCCGGACGCGCTCGACAAGTTCGTCACTGATCAAGCGAACCTACGCCGCGCGTACGTGGCGCCGACGACGCAGCTGAACCCCGGCCGATATTTGTCGATCGGCACGAACGCCGTGCAGAGCCCGGGCAGCTTCCTCTACTACGCGATGAGCGACACGTTTCGAAAAGCCGTCGCGCCGTCGTTGCCTGAGCGCCCGGAGCGCCCGCGCGATCTGCAGCGCATGAAAGAAGGCCCCGAGAAGCTCGTCTCGAATCCGCCTGGCATGACGCTGGTGAAGAGCCAGTGGTTGAACCTCGATCTCGGCGGCGACACCATCGACTTCAACGTTCCCGGCTTCGACGCGTGGGGCGGCAGCAGCGGCTATCAAGAGCGCACCGTGCAGCTCGCGCCGATGAGCGCGGGGCTCTACGTGCTGCAGCTCGTGCAAGGGACGATCGAGGGTCAGGTGACGCTGGTCGTCACCGATCAGACCGTGCAAGTGAAGCAGACCGACGGGCGCTTGCTCGTGCGCGTGGCGGGCCGCGATCAGAAGCCGGTCGCGAATGCGGCGATCACGGTGTTCGCGCCCGGTAAGCAACTGGCGAGCGGGACGAGCGACAAGAACGGCGAAGCGATCCTCGAGGTGACGGCGCCGAAGGTGCTCGTGCTCAGCAAGCGCGACGCCGACGTCGCGATCATCGACACCGACTTCTACTCGACGCTCGCGATCGCGCCGGACGTGTTCATCTATAGTGATCGGCCGATCTACAAGCCGGGCGACGACGTGCAGTTCCGCGGCGTCGTCCGAAAGCCCGCGTCGTTCCTCGCTGAGCTGCTCTTGCCGAAGAAGCGCAGCGTCGAAGTGCAGATGCTCCTGCAAAGCGGCGGGCCGTTGAAGACGACGGCGACGATCGACGAGTTCGGATCGTTCTTCGGCAAGCTCAGTGTGCCGGCCGGAACGCCGACCGGCGTCGTGCGCTTGGTCGCGACGGTGGAAGCGGCGCCGAAGGACAGCGCCGAGCACCAAGCCGAAGCGCGCGTGCAAGATTACGTCAAGCCCACGTTCTTCCTCGAGGTGACGAGCCAGCAGGAGGGCGTCAAGCCGGGCGAGAAGATCACCGTGAAGGTGCGCGCTCGCCGCTACGCTGGCGGCGTGCCGAAGAACACGAAGTACGAATACTTCCTCTACCGCACGCAGCTCGAGACGGCGGCCTGGGTGGACGACGCAGGCAAAGGCGGGCAGGGCAGCGCCGTCACCTACGGCAGCGCGTCGACCACCGAGGGCAAGCTCAGCCTGCCGAAGCGCCTCTATTCATCGCTGCAGACGCGCATGGAGAACGCGCAGCCCGATGCCGATCCGTGGGCCACGGCGCCGGCGTTCGACAAGAACGGCGAAGCGACGATCAGCGTCGACGTGCCGGCGCTCGAAGAGGGCGAAGCGCGGATGGCGTTCAAGTACACGCTGAGCGTCAAGGCCAAAGACGAGCAGAACAGCGAGGCCGTCGCCTCGAAGCCGTTCTTCCTCAGCGATTCAGACGTCGTCGCGCAGGTGGGCCTCGGCAAGAAGCTTTTGAAGAAGGACGAGCCCGCGATGGTGGCCGTGCGCGCGCAGACCCTGTCCGGCAAGTCGTTCGGCGCCTGCGAGGGGACGCTCACGTTCTTCTTGCGCGACAGCAAGGGCGAAGAACGGAAGCTCGACGAGAAGCCAGTGAAGCTCGGCGACGACGGCGTCGTGCGCGTCGCGTTGCCCACCGGATTCGTCGGCACGGTGATCGCGCGGGCGAGCTTGAAGGACAAGAAAGGCCGGAGCAACGAGAACGAAGCCGAGGCGCTCATCATCGGCAGCGGCGGTGAAGCGGTGGCGAACGTGCCTGCGCTTACGACCGAAGCGCTCGGCGACGTGCTCGAGCCCGGTGCGATCGCGGAGCTCGCGGCGCTCTTTCCCGAAGGCTGGGGACCGGGCGGCAAGGACGCGGGCAGTGTTTGGATCACGTTGAGCGGCAGCACGATCTTCTCGACCTCGCGCGCCGACGTTTCGGGCCGTACCTTCGTCCACCGCTTCACGATCGAGAAGCGCTTCGGCAGCGTGATCTACGCGTCGATCGCATACCCGACAGCGAGCGGACGTTGGGACGAGCGCAGCGCGGCGTTTCGCATCGTGCCGAAGACCCGCGTCCTGAACGTGCGCGTCGAGCCGGGCAAGGCCGAAGCGACGCCGCTCGGTGAGCAGACGATCGCGCTCAACGTGACGAACAGCGACGGCGAAGGCGTGCAAGCGTCGGTGTCGCTCGGCGTCGTCGACAAGGCGGTCTACGCGCTGCAAGCCGAGTTTCGTCCGAGCGTCATCGACTTCTTTTATCCCGTGGCCCGCAACAATGTCAGCTCGTTCTATTCAATGGAATTTCAAGGTTACGGCTATGGCGAGCAGCTCGCGCGGATGAAGCTCGGCCTCCGCCCGTACGAGTTCGCCGCGGTGAAGCCGCCGTCGCGCCGGCCGAAGGATCTCGATCGCGACACCGCGTTTTGGTCGCCGAGCATCGTCACGGCGAAAGACGGGCACGCGACCGTCGCGTTCAAGATGCCGTCGAACCAAACGCTGTGGGTCGTCACCGCCGTCGCCGCCGACGCATCGGGCCGCTTCGGCGAAGGGCGCGCCGAGTTCGCGAGCCGGGGCAACCTGAGCCTCGCGCTCATGCTGCCGCAATTTCTGCGCGCAGGGGACGAAGCGCAAGGCAGCGTGCGTGTCGCGCTCGGCGCCGAGGGGAAGGCCGGTCAACGTGTCGCGCTCGATCTCGGCGGTGCCGGTGTCACGCCGATGCAGAAGGACGTGACGCTCGCCAAAGGCGACGAGCAGATCGTGCCGGTGAGCGTGAAAGCGTCAGCGACGGGCGCCATCGTGGCGGACTTGAAGGCCACGATCGGCAGCGAGGCGCTCGCCGATCACAAGCGCGTCGACGTGCATCCGGCGGCGATCGAAGAACGGATCGCCGTGAGCGCTTACGGCGGCGGAGAGCTGCAGCTCGCCGCCGCGGGCGATCGCTTGCTGGCGCCGGCCGAGCTCGTTCTCGTCCCCGGCTCGGTCGACGCGGCGCTGTCGAGCGTCGAAGACCTGCTGACGTATCCCTTCGGGTGCTTGGAGCAGCTCGTCGCGACGACCATCCCGAACATCGCGCTCTATCACTTGCTGCAAAAGAGTCAGACGCTTTCGCGCCTCGATCCGCAGAGCCAGGCGCTCATGCAGCTCGCCCGCTCGCGCGCGATGCAAGGCACCGATCGCATCTTGGCGCTGGCGCAAAAGGGCGGCGGCTTCACGTGGTTCTCGGGCTATACGACGCCGAGCGTGGCGCTGACGCTGATCGCGCTCGACGGCCTCTCGTACGCGATCGACGCCGGCGTGGTGCCGAAGGAAGCGTCAGAGGTCACCGAGAGCGCCAAGTGGCTCGAAGGCGCCGACGATCTGCCGTTCGCGCTCGACGCCACGCGCGCGTACGTGCTCGCGCGCCTCGACGGTCCGAAGGCCGCGGCGCGCGTGCGATCGCTCGTCGACAAAGTGGAGCCGAGCGGCGACTTGTACTCGTTGGCGATCGTCTCGCTGGCGGCGAACGAGGCCGGCATCGCGAACGAAGCGGGCTTGAAGGATCGGCTCGCGGGCATCGTCGCCAAGAGCAAGACGCTGCTGACGCAGAACGCTGCGCTCACCGACGCGGCGTACTACACGTACCCGCTGCGGCACGTGGGCCTCGCGGCGATCGTCGCGCACGCCACGAGCGGCAACATCACCGACGCCGATTTGAAAGACGCGAGGAAGCGCTTCATCCAAGCGGTGGCGTCGCCGGAGCTCTCGACCTTCGATCGCAGCACGATGCTGCTCCACCACCTGTGGCTCATCGAGAAGGACGCGAAGACGATGCAGGCGATGACGGCGCCGGGCATCGACGTGAAGGGCGGGGCGACGCTCGCGCCGCGCGGCTTCGGGATGGCAGCCACGCTCCCGCAGGGCGTCACGAGCGTGAAGGTGCAAGCGTTCGACGGCGTCGCCACCTTGCAAGCGCGTGCGTCAACGCCGTTTGCCTCCGTGCAAGCGAAGAGCGAAGGCATGAGCATCCAGCGCACGTACTATCTCTTGCGCGATCAAGGACGGAAGAAGCTGAGCGAGGGCGAGGTCGTGAAGGTGGGCGACGAAGTCTACGTCGAGCTCGAGTTCAACGCGCAGAACGGCGAGCAGTGGAAGAAGCTGCGCTCGGCGTACTACGTGATCGAAGACGGCGTGCCGGCGGGCTTCGTCGTCCTCAGCGAAGACAAGACCTACCGCGTCGCACCGTACGGCTTGCCGCTCGCGCACGAAGCGTTGAAGCAGCGCGCCTTCACGCCGGAGAAGGCGACGTTCTTCTTCGAGGAGCCGGCGTTCTGGAGCGACTCGCCGCGGACCATCGGCTACGTGATGCGCGCGCAGTTCGCCGGCAAGTTCCAAGCGCCGCCGGCGACGATCACCGACATGTACGCGGCGAAGGTGAACGGGCGCACGAAGGCGGGGGCGATCACGGTGCAAGGGCGCTAGGAGCGACGGCCGGTGGGAACTGTGTTTGCTCCTGGGCGGACCTCGTGATCGGCGTGCTCTTCTTCGTGGCCTCCTTCGACTGGCGCGGTCCCGTCGAGCACCGCGCCGAGGTCGAAGCCACCGCCAAGAAGACCTACGCCGAGCTGCAAACGACGTACGCGCGCGCGACCGGGGCCAGCGCGCCGGAGCCAGGGGCGATCGTCATCGAGCCCGGCGAGGCCTTGAACGCACGGCACGCCGGCACCGCGTCGCTCGGGAGGATCCGCGTCCGTGCCGGGAACGTAAGCGCGCTCCGGCACGAGATCGCGCATCAGTTCCTGTTCGGCGTTTGTGCGCATGCGAGCGAGGACAAGCTCTTTCACGAAGCGTTTGCGATCGCGGTGAGCGGCGAGCTCGAGGCGTGGATCGACGAGGGCTACTTCTCGTCGACGAAGGCGGTCGCGATCCTCACGGGCGGCGCGCGGCTCGACGGCGCCTTCGACGGGACGGAGGCGCGGCGGGCCCTCGCGCGGCTCGTCGCGGACGGCGCTCAGGCAGGCGCGTTGCCGCTCGCGATCGAGCGCCGCTTGAAGATGTGCGCCAGCGGGGAGCGCTGGCGGCCGATGCGCGTCGAGGAGCTCTCGGCGCCGAGCGAGCCGCTGACCGGCGACGCCTTCGTCGTGCTGTCGCGGCACTCGGGCGAGATCCTCGTGAAGGAGGGTGAGGTAGAGACCGCCATGCCCTTCGGCTCGACCCTGAAGCCGTTCGTGGCGGCGGGCGCGCGTGAGGCCCTGCCTGCCCTGGCAGTCGATGCGAAGGATCCACTCTGGCGCTGCGGCGAAGCGCTGCCAAAAACGATGACGCTGGCCGAAGCGCTCGCCCGATCTTGCAACGGCTACTTCTTGGCGTGGGCGAAGCGCGCCGCGGGTCTCGAAGCGTTCGGCGCGTACGGGCCGCTCTTGATCGCGCTCGGCCTCGCGCGCGCGCCGGCCGCGATCGACGAAGCGCTCGGCTTGCGGCCCACGCTCGCGCTCTCGCCCTGGGCGCTCGCGCAGGCGTACCGGGCGCTCGCGGCGGCGCGGCCCGAGCTCATGGCGATGCTCGAAGCGACGCCGACCCACGGCACGCTGCTCGGCCTCGGCGTCGAGGGCGCGCTCAGCGGCGTGGCGATGAAGAGCGGCACCGTGCGCGATCCCGAGAACCGCGTGCAGCTCGGCTGGCTCGTCGGCGTGAGCGCGGATCATGTGATCGTGATGGCGCGCCAAGGGAAGATGCCGCGGGCGTTTGCCGAGGACTTCGCGGGGCGGGTGACGGCGGTGAAGAAGCGCGAGCTCGAAGCTGCCGCGCGTGTGCAGAGCTTCGCGCTCCTCGACGGCGATGACGTGGAGCTCGCGTGCGACGGCGTGCCAGTGGCGATCAGCGCGGGGGCGCCTTTGCTCTTGCCGCGCACCTTTCGGGCGATCGCGCGGCTCGTTTCGCAGGAGAACGATCGGGCGCTGTGTCTCGGTCGGCCCTTCGTCGCACGGCGCGTGGCGACCGACACGTCGGGCATGAACGGCCGCCTTTATGCCGGCGTGCTCGCGCGCGATTCGGCGCCGCGTTTGGCGGGCTCCGACGCCGCGACCCCGCGCGCGCGCCGAGGATCCGACTACATCTTTACGACGACCGAAGCGCGCTACGTCGCCGGCGTGCTGCAATCGGAGGACGCGGCGATCAGCGGCGAAGCACGGCGCGCGCTCGCGAAGGTGATCTTGCACAACGTGCGGAGCGCGGCAGAGCGCCACGGCGGCCGGCCGGTGTGCGACACGACCCACTGCCAGGCGTTCCTCGGCACGCCGAAGGAAGCGCTCGCAGCGAAGGGTGTGGCCGGCTTGGCTCCGTGGATCGACGCGCGCGGGTGGCTGCCGTTTTCGCGCGGTGGCGCTGAGCCCTGGCAGATCGCCAAGCCGCGCGCAGAGGTGGCCCGGCTGCTCGGGGTGGACGCCGTGAGCCTCGCGTTCGGCAAGGGCCAGGCGAGAGTGCGCGTCGTCGATCCCGTCACGCTCGTCGAGCACGATGAGCTCATCGCATGCGAACGCTTGCGTGGACCGTTGAAGCTGCCCGCGTGTCCGAGCAGCGCGACGATCGACGGCGGCGTCTTCGTGTTTCGCGGCGTCGGCGCCGGGCACGGCGAGGGGCTCGCGGTCGAAGCGGCGAAGCAGAGCAGCGGCGACGCCGAGGCGATACTGCGCCAAGCGTACCGCGTTCAGTAGTGCAGCAGGGCGCCGCCGGCGATCGAGAGAGGGTTGCTCGCGACCCTGCTTCCGATTTACCGAGCGCTCACACTTCGGAGGCTCGCATGCTTCGCTACGTTTCGCTCCTCGTCCTCTCGTTCTTCATGCTCACTGCGCTGCCGGTCTTCGCAGAGAGCGAAGCACCGCCGGCCGCCGAAGCCAAGAAGGAGCTGCTCGATCTGAACAGCGCCACGGAGGATGAATTGAAGGCGCTCCCGGGCATCGGCGACGCATATTCGAAGAAGATCATCGCCGGCCGGCCGTACGCGAAGAAGGATCAGCTCGTCTCCAAGAAAATCGTGCCGAAGGCGACCTACGAGAAGATCAAAGACCTCGTGATCGCCAAGCAGAAGTGAACGATTGAAGGTCCTCGTGCAGCGCGTGAGCCGCGCCAGCGTGACGGTCGATGATCAGATCGTCGGCAAGATCGATCGCGGCCTGCTCGTCTTCGTCGGCGTCGAGAAGGACGACACGGAGGCGACGAGCGCGTGGTTCGCCGACCGGGTGCACGGCTTGCGGGTGTTTCAAGACGAGAAAGGCCACATGAACCTCGCGTTGCCGGACGTCCACGGCGCCGCGCTCGTCGTCTCGCAGTTCACGCTCGCCGGCAGCACGCGCCGTGGCCGGCGACCCTCGTTCGACGGCGCAGCGCCGCCCGAAGTCGCCGAGCGCCTGTACGAGCACTTCGCCGCCGAGCTGCGCAAGATGGGCACGCCCACCGAGACCGGCCGCTTCCGCGCCGACATGAAGGTGGAGCTGTTGAACGACGGTCCGGTGACCTTCCTGATAGACCCTCCGTAACCGGCTCATGCGATGAGGAAACGACATTGTATCGCTTGAGCCGGTAACTTCAGTTTGGGCGACCGAGTCGCCGGGGAGAACAGCACTGATGCGCGCGATCGTCGCCAAAGGCGTGGGCGGGCCGTCGGTGCTCGAGCTGCGCCAACTGCCCGAGCCGATCGCCGGCGAAGGACAGACGATCGTCGACATAAAAGCGGCGGCGTTGAACCGCGCCGATCTTTTGCAAGCGGCCGGAAAATATCCGCCGCCGCCGGGCGAGAGCGAGATCTTCGGCCTCGAAGCCGCCGGGATCGATCGCGAGACGAAGCGGCGCGTCTGCTGCTTGCTCGGGTCCGGCGGCCTCGCCGAGCGCGTCGCCGTCGATCGGCGCTTGTTGCTCCCGCTTCCGGACGCGCTCGACTTCACGGCGGGGGCGGCGATCCCGGAGGTGTGGCTCACGGCATACTTGAACCTCTTCGTCGAGGGCGGGCTGCGAAGCGGAGAGACCGTGCTCGTGCATGCCGCGGCGTCTGGAGTCGGAACCGCCGCCGTCCAGCTCGCGCGGCGGGTCGGCGCCAAGGTGATCGGCACGGTGCGATCTGCTGCGAAAGTCGAGCCGGTGCTTGCGCTCGGCGCCGCGCGCTGCATCGACACGAGCACGACCCACGCGAACGCCGCGACTATCGGCCGCGTCGACCTCGTGCTCGACGTGCTCGGCGCTGGCGGGCTCGGCGAGAACCTCGACGTGCTCGCGCCCGGCGGCCGGCTGGTCGTGATCGGGCTGCTCCAGGGCGCCAAGGGCGAGATCGATCTGCGCGAAGTGCTCGCGCGGCGCCTGCGCATCATCGGCTCGACGCTGCGCTCGCGAAGCCTCGCCGACAAGGTCGCTCTCACCGCGCGTTTTGCCGATGATGTTTGGCCGGCGTTTGCGAGCAGAGAGCTGAAGCCGGTGGTCGATAGCGTGCTCCCGATGAAGGAAGCCGCGAAGGGACTGGAAAAGCTCGCGCGCAATGCCACCGTCGGCAAGGTCGTGCTGACTTGGTGAAGGCGGTCGTCTTCGATCTCGACGGCACGCTCATCGACGCGTTCGACGGGATCCACGACGCCTTGACGCATACGATGCGCGCGCTCGGATTTTCGCCGCATCCCTTCGCGACGACGAAGCGCATGGTCGGGCATGGGCTCGAAGAGCTCCTCGCGCGAGCGATGCGACCCGAGGTGGTCAACGAGGCCGTGCCGATCTACCGCGCGCGCTACAAGGAGATCGCGGTGGCGACGGCCAAGCCGCTGCCTGGCGCTGACCGCCTGCTGCGGGCGCTCGTCGGTCGCGGTGTCGGCCTCGCGCTCGCGTCGAACAAACCCTCGTATTTTTCGCAGCAGATCCTCGACGGGCTCGGCTGGGGCGCGTGCTTTCGCGCCGTGCTCGGGCCGGACGTCGTCGGTAAGCCGAAGCCGGCGCCGATCATGTTGGAGACGGCGCTCGAGCAGCTCGCCGTGTGCGCGGCCGACGCGCTGTACGTCGGTGACATGACGGTCGATCTGGAGACGGCGCGCGCGGCGAAGGTTCGCGCCGTGCTCGTGACGACGGGGAGCATGAGCGCCGAGGAGCTGCGCGCCGCCGGGGCCGAGATCGTCGTCGCGAGCTTGGACGAAGCGCTCCCGTACACTTAGGCGCGCGGGAGCGTGACGACGAAGCGGGCGCCCCGGTCACCTTGTGGCGCCAGGATCAGATCGCCGCCGCGGCGCCGGCAGATTTCGCGCGAAACCCAGAGCCCGAGGCCGGTGCCGCTCTGCGCCGGCTTCGTCGTGAAGAAGGCATCGAAGATCCGCGCGCGCGCGTCGGCCGGTACGCCGTTGCCGCCGTCTTCAACGGTGATCGTGAGGCCGCTCTGCGAGGCCACGTTGCTGACGGTGATGGTGCTGTCCTTCGGCGTCGCGTGGAGCGCGTTCACGAGCAGATTGTGCAAGACCTGCTCGAGCTCGCCGGGCGCACAGAGCGCCGTGCCATCCCCATGCCGTTCGACGCGCACGTTCTTGGCGGCGAGCTCCGGCGCGATCAACGCGATCGTCTCTTCGAGCGCCGAGGCCGCCGAGATCGCGCGCGACGGCACGCCGCCGCCCTGCAGCCCGGCGCGCAACGCGTCGACGATGGCGTGGATGCGTGCGAGGCCGCGCCCCAAGATCGCAAGCCCGGCGCGCACCGGTGGCGGCGCTTCGAGCAGGCGGCGATCGATCTCGGCGTGAGCGCCGAGCGCGGCGTTCAAGGGATTGCCGATCTCGTGGGCGACGCCGGCGACGAGCGTGCGTGTCGTGTCGACGCGACCGCGCTCGTGCATCTCCTTCTGGCGACGAACCTGGGCGATGCGCACCCCGAGCGCCGCGGTGAGGAGGAGCGCCTCGATGACCGAGCCGACCTTCGTCGTCGCGTCGTAGGGGAGCAACGAGGGGACGGCGCCGACGTCGGTGAGGACGGTCGCGCCGATCGCGATGAGGAAGACGCCGAAGCCGGCGACGAAGAGCCGCACGCTCGCGTCGCCGCGAAGAAGGCCGGGGATCGCGAGCGCGATGATCGCCGCCGGGATGACGAAAGAGCCGATGGCCACGATCAAGAACGCCGCTTCTAGCCACAGGACCAGCGCGGCGCCGAGCACGAGCCACGTGCCAACGAGCAAAGGCCGCGACGCGCGCGGTGAGAGCGCGAGGAAGCGGCGGCTGAACGCGAGCGCGGACAGCAAGACGAGCGCGAGCAAGAGCAGCTCGAAGCGTTGTTCGATGCGCTTGTGCAGCGGCAGCACCGCGAGCCACACGCCGTCGAAGCCGAGCTGCACCGCGAGGTACGTCGCTTGATAAACGATGTACGAGAGCCGCGACCCATCGCGCAGCGCGAAGAAGGCGATCACATTGAAGAGGAGGATGGCGGCGATCGTCCCGTAGTAGATACCGTCCGAATACGTCTTCGCAGTCACGTGTGCGACGAAGGCGTCGAAGGACAGCGCGAACGGTTCGACGTTGATCGCGTTGTCGCTCGCGATGCGAAAGCACGCCGCCGATCCCGGCGCAGCGCGGACCGCGTGCACGCGCGCGAGCCATGGCGCCGGAGGCACGACGACTTCGCCGCGGGTAAAGGCGAGCGAGTCGAAGTTCCCGGGCACGACGACGATCGGCGTCTCGGCAGAGACTTCGGCGCAGAAGTGCAAGGCGTCGGTGGTGTAGCCGGCGTTGTAGCGGGCTCCTTCGACGGGCGTCATTTCCAGCCCCTCGACGGAATCGAGCGCGCCGCTCCGATCACGGTAGACACTGAGGGCGAGCGAGGGGGCAGCGACGAGCAGCGCCGCGGCGAGCGCGATCACAAGAGGCCGTACTTCTTCGCCTGGCTCACGAGCGTCGTCCGCGGGACGCCCATCTCACGGGCGGCGCTGGCCACGTTGCCGCCGTGCTGCATCAGCAAGCCGCGTAGGCGCTGTGCCTTTTGGGTTTCGGCGGCGTCACGCACGCTGGCGGCTGGCGCTTCGGTCTCGCCGAGCTCCAGGCGCAGGCAGAAGTCTTCGAGCTCGAGGGTGTCGCCGTCGCCGAGCGCCAGCGCGCGCTGCACCAGGTTCTCGAGCTCGCGGGCGTTTCCGGGCCAGCGATAGCTCTCGAGCGCTGCGATGGCGGCGTCGCTGATCTTCGGCGGTGGCCGCGCGCCCGAGTGCTTCTTCAGAAAATGCGTGATCAACGGCCGCACGTCGGCGGGGCGGGCGCGGAGCGGCAACAGCTCGATCGGGATGACGTTCAAGCGGAAGAAGAGATCGCTGCGCATGCGATCCTCCTCGATCATCTGCTCGAGCGGGCGGTGCGTCGCCGCGATGACGCGCACGTCGATGCGGATGGTCTTCGTCCCGCCGACGCGCTCGAGCTCGCGCTCTTGCAGCACGCGCAGGAGCGAGAGCTGCGTCTTCGGCGAGACGTCGCCGATCTCGTCGAGGAAGATCGTGCCGCCGTCTGCGAGCTCGAAGCGGCCTTTCTTCGCGCGAACCGCGCCTGTGAACGCGCCCTGCTCGTGGCCGAAGAGCTCGCTCTCGAGCAGCGACTCGCTGAGCGCGCCGCAGTTGACGCGGACGAAGGGGCCGTCTTTGCGCGCGCTCGTATAGTGGATGAAGCGTGCGAGCATCTCTTTGCCGGTGCCGGTCTCGCCGCGGACGAGCACGGTGGCGTCGCTCTTGGCGGCTTTCTTGGCGAGCGTCATCGCGGCGTCGAGGCCGACGATGGCGCTGTCGTCGTCAGCCACGTCGGCGAGCTCGTTCTTTTGCACCTCCGCGATGCGTGAGAGCTGCGCGCGCCGCTCGAAGACCTCGAGCGCGACCGTGATGCGCTTCTTCAGATCGTCGCGGCTCCACGGCTTCGTCACGTAGTCGTGCGCGTGGCCGCGCGTCATGGCGGCGAGCAAGCGTTCGGGATCGTTGTACGCCGACACGATGAGCCGCGTCGTGTCCGGCCAGCGCGCGCTCACTTGCTCCAGGAGCTCGATGCCGCTCATGCCGGGCATCTTTTCGTCGCTGAGCAGGGCGCCGATCGGCTGGCCGCTGCCGAGCAAGACCAGCGCTTCGGCGGCGTCGCTTGCGGTCAGAACGTCGAAGTCTTCGGCGAAGGCCAAGCGGAAAAGCTCGAGGTTGTCCGGCTCGTCGTCGACGTAGAGCACGATCGCCATGGTCTCGATCGCTAGCACACGAAAGTGGGGCAAAGAAAAAGCCCGCGACACCTCTCGGCATCGCGGGCCTTGGCGCGTCGCCGTAGACGTTTCCGTCGCCGTCGCCGACTTGGGTCCGGCGACGGCGACGTCAACGGCGACGTCTACGCTTTGATTACAGCGTTTCCTTCAACGTGCGCGCCGGCTTGAAGCCGACCGTCTTCGACGCCTTGATCTTCAAGGTCTCGCCCGTGCGCGGGTTGCGGCCGAGGCGCGGCTTGCGGTTACGGATCACGAACGTGCCGAAGCCCGGGTAGCTGAAGCGCTTGTGCTTCTTGATCGCGCCCGCGACGGTGTCGAACACGTTCTCGACGAGCTCGGTGACCGCGCGCTTGGTCATGCCTTCGCCCGCCTTCTTCGCCACTGCTTCGATCAGTTCTTGCTTCGTCATTTCACTAGCCCTTTCGTTATGGGGAATCATTTTCCTGGTCGCCGTTTCACTCAGTTCCCAGGCCGTTTTCCCGAGCGACCGCTCGAAAAACCGCGTTCCCACGTTGTGCGACGGACCGTATGGGTGAAAAAGGGCGGTGTCAAGCCATATATTGCCATATACATATGGTCATCATCAGGGAGGTCACTGTCTATAATTATGTCCCGCGCGTGTCTTGCACCGGGCTCCGCGGGACGAGTACAACGATCGCCCTCACTTCTGGAGAGCGAACCATGAGCGCAAGCGCGATGCAGATCAACCCCGCCGCCCCGCAAGAGCCACACAAGAAGAAGACGATGCTCAAAGTCTTCTTGGAGCAAGTCGCTGCGCAACCAAACGGCACCGCCGCGCGCATCAAGCAAAACGGCGTGTACCAAGGCCTCACGTGGGACTATCTCGCGCGCCGCGCCAAAGACGTCTCGCTCGGCCTCATCAGCCTCGGCGTGCAGCCCGGCGAGCGCGTGTGCATCCTCGGCAGCACGCGCATCGAGTGGATCATCGCCGACCTCGGCGTGCTCGGCAGCGCGGCGATCACCGTGCCGATCTATCAGTCGAACCCGGCGCCCGATTGCGAATACATCGTCAACAACTGCGGCGCGGTCGCGATCTTCGTCGAAGACAAGAAGCAACTGCAGAAGATCAAAGACAGCAAAGCGCCCGGCCTGAAGCACATCATCGTGTGGGACGCGGAGGGCGTGACGGGCGGCAACATCGTCTCGCTGCAAGATCTCGAGCAGAAGGGCAAAGACTACGGCGCGCAAAACGCCGGCGCGTACGAGAAGCGCACTGAAGCGCTGACGCCCGAGACGCCGCTGACGATCATCTACACGAGCGGCACCACCGGCAATCCTAAGGGCGCCGTCCTCTCGCACGCGAACATGGTCTACGAAGCGCAGGCACTGCACGACACCGGCATCATCGGCAAAGACGACGATCAGCTCTTGTTCCTGCCGATGGCGCACGTCTTCGCGAAGATCTTGGAGTGCGGCTGGTTCCGCGTCGGCCACGTGATGAGCTTCGCCGAGCACATCGACAAGCTCGTCGCCAACATGGCGGAGGTGCGCCCGACGACGATGGCCGCCGTGCCCCGTGTTTACGAAAAGATGTACGCGCGCGTCGTCGCCAAAGGCACTGAAGCCGGCGGCGTGAAGGCGAAGCTGTTCAAGTGGGCGCTCGGCTTGAGCGAGCAAGTCGCAGACCTCGAGCGCGCCGGGAAGAGCCCGGGCGGCGGCCTCGCGCTCCAGTGGGGCCTAGCGCAGAAGCTCGTGTTCAAGAAAATCCGCGGCAATCTCGCGGCCCTCTTCGGCGGCCGCATGAAGGTGTTCGTCAGCGGCGGCGCCCCGTTGAGCCCGAAGATCGCCATGTTCTTCAAGCACGCGAACATGACGATCCTCGAGGGCTTCGGCATGACCGAGACCTCGGCCGGCAGCACCATCAATCGGCCGCACCTGAACAAGATCGGCACGGTCGGCTCGCCGCTCCCGGGCACCGAGGTGAAGATCGCGCAGGACGGCGAGATCCTGATCAAAGGCCCCGGTGTGATGCAGGGTTACTACGGCAATCCGGAAGCGACGAAGGAGGCGATCATCGACGGCTGGATGCACACGGGCGACATCGGCGTGCTCGACGCCGACGGCTATTTGAAGATCACCGATCGCAAGAAGGACCTCATCATCACCGCCGGCGGCAAGAACGTGGCGCCGCAGAACATCGAGAACACGCTGAAGACCTTCCCGCTGATCAGCCAGATCGTCGTGCTCGGGGACAAGCAGAAGTACTTGGCCGCGTTGATCACGCTGAACCCGGACAACGTGAAGAAGTTCGCCGAAGACAACGGCGTCGGCACCACCGATCTCAAAGCGCTCGCGAGCGACGCGAAGGTGAACGCCGAGCTGCAAAAGGCGATCGACGAGTTCAACGCGACGCAGGCGAGCTACCAGACGATCAAGAAGTTCAAGGTGCTCGAGAACGACTTCTCGCAAGAGACGGGTGAGCTGACGCCGACGCTGAAGGTGAAGCGCAAGGCGGTCGCCGAGAAGTACAAGAGCCACGTCGACGCGCTGTTCAAGGATTGATGCTCCTCGCGCTCCTGCTGCTCGCCGCGCCGTCGAGCCAGCCTGACGACTCTTTGATCACGAAGACGCTGCGCACGTGCGGCCACAGCGAAGGGCCGCTGGCGCTACGCGTGACCCAGGGCAAAGAGAGCCGCGAGGCGCTCGCCTTTACCTGCAGCTCGAAGGGCAAGACGACGCTCTACGTGCATCAGCTCCTGCCTTCGGGGCTCTATGCGCCGTTCTGCGATGTGAAGGGGGTCGTGGGCATCGCCACCCAGCTCACGCTCGCCTCGCCTCGGCCGATCCTCTACGTCGTCACGCGCGCGCACACACCGGAGGAGGAGCGGGTCATCGAGTCGGCGATTCAGCCGCAGTGGGGAGCGTGCAAGACCTTGGCAGCGAGCGACGTGCGCCATCCAGCCGACGAAGACGCCGTGCTGCGCGAGCCGCGCGCCGGGGTTCGCATCGACGAACGCGGCGTGTTCGTGTGGAGCGAGATCGTTCGTTTTCAGTTCACGCTTTCGGTGAGCGAGCGGCGCAAGGTGGCGATGGCGATGCGCGGCAAGCTCGTCGCGTTCGACCCGGCCGCGCCCCCGAGCGAAGAAGAGGAGCGCGACGCCTTCGATCCGATCCCGCTCGCAGGCGCGACGATGGCCGGCGCGAAAGGCGCGCAGGCGCTGGCGGTCCTCGAAGGCCAGCTCCAGTCTCAGCCGGTCGTCGCCGGCGGGCAAGTGCTCGAGCTCGGCTTTGCGCGCGCGCCAGTCCGCGGGGTGCGCCTGCGCATGCACGATACGTCGGGGCCGATGCGCGTCGAAGTCGCAGGTGTTTCGGTGGCGTTCTCGCCGCTCATGGCGTGGAGCAAAGCGCCGGGCGTGTTCGGGGCCGGGCTGTTGAAGCGCGGCGACGTGCGGCACGCTGAAGATGCCGTCGTGTTCTTTCAGCCGCCGCTCGACGCCGAGAAGATCACGCTGAAGGCGAGCGGCGAGACGAGCGTGGCGCTGCTCGAGATCATTCCTTTCGTGGACGTGCAGGAGTGGGATCTCTTCGAGCCGAGTGAGGATTTTGGTGAAGCGCCAAGCGGCCGTTGAGCGAGGTCGGCGACCAAAGCCCGCCTCGCGCAAGTGTGAGCTTCTACTATCTTCAAGGCGACGACTTGGCGACGCTGCCGTGGAGCTCGATCCTGGCGCCGCCCCAGGGCGAACATCCATTGGTCGTCAGCGAGAAGGTCGCGGCATCGGCGTCGAACACACCGCTGGCCTCTGCCGCGTTGACGACGTCGTCGGCGCGCAGGCCCGGACGTTCAGACGTGTCCTTCGCTTCGTAGAGGGCGGATGCGTAGAGTCGGATCGCGCCAGGATTGAAGACGACGCGTCCATCGACGAGAGATCCCGCGATCCGTGTCGAGGCGAGCAGTGACGGAAAGCGAAGTTTGCCTGACGCGATCGCGGTCGCGTCCACGCTCAGGAACACGGCCGTCAACTCCAAGGTCTCGCCGCTGGCGTTCGCAAAAATCTGACCTCGGACCGCGCCGCGCGCGACGGGATAGAAGCCGCCGCTGCCGTCGACCTCGCCGATCTCGATGAAGGAGGACTGATCGTCGAGCGTGACCGTGTAGGCCGCCCGCGTCGTCACGCGCTCGCTCGGCGATGGCATCGCGCACGAGCCGATGATCGAGTCGCCGGCGCGCAGCGGCAGCGCGGCCTGGCAGGTGGTGCCCGCGCAGGGTGCTCCGCTCGCGCAGGGCGTGCCGCCGCAGACGAGCTCGCAAATCGGCGCTTCGTCTTCGCTGCGATCGGCCGCAAGGTCAGTCGGTCCGCACGCGTACATCCGCGCCAAAAAGGTCTGCGCCGCGTCCGCACATTCGCAGTCGCAGTGAAAGAGCATGCCTCGGGGCTCTCCGTCGCCGCGGGCGAGTGCTTTCGCCTGAGCGACCGTGCAGGCGAGCTGCGTCGCTGGCTTGCGGCAACTCGCCAACGCGAGCAGCGCCGCACCTGCGCGGACCCAGAGAGAGACGCGCCCGAGCACCGCCGTGTCAGCTCGGCGACTTCAGCAGATTCTCGAGCGACGGCAGCTCGCTCAAGTTCGGCTGCAGCTCGATCTCGATGCGACGGTTCAGCGCCTTGTTCGCCGGCGTGTCGTTCGGCGCCACCGGATCGAACTCGCCATAGCCGCTCGCCGCGAGCATCTCTGGCGGCACGCCGTTTTGGATCAACAAGCGCGTGACCTCCACGGCCCGCGCGGTCGAGAGCTCCCAGTTCGAGCTGCCCTTCATCGGCACATTGTCGGTGTGCCCGGCGACGACGAAGTGCCGGCCTTTGATCGACGCGAGCGCTTGCGCGACCGACGCGATCGCCGTCTTGCCCGCGGGCTTCAGCTGCACGGCGCCGGAGTCGAAGAGCACGTCGCTGCCGAGCACGATCAACATCTTGCCGGCGCGCACGGTGACCTTCAGCTGGCCGCCTTCGATCATCGACTTCAGCTTGTCGACGAGGCCGCGGAACATCGCTGCGCGTTCTTCGGCCGCCGCTTTTTGGCGTCGCAATTCTTCGAGGCGCTCCTTGGCGTCGTCGAGGGCTGCTGACATCGCGCCCTTTTCGCCCGCGAGCTGGCTGACGTTCTGGCCGAGCTTCTCGAGGCGCTTCTTCATCTCGCCGACGAGCGCGTTGGCGTCGTCGAGCTGCTTCTGAGTGTTGTCGAACTCGCTCGTCTTCGACGCGAGCGAGGCCTCGCGCGCGGCGAGCGTGCTGTTGACGGACGCGAGATCTTCGGCGGCCTTCTTGTCGGCGGCGGCGCGCTTGTCTTGCTCGGCCTTCAACGCGTCGGCGGCGCTTTGCCGTTCTTGGGCGCGCTGCTTGTCGATCGCGGCGAGCTGCTCTTCGTGAGCGGCGGTGGTCATGCAAGCGGGAGCGAGGATAGAAAGACAAAGAATGAGGAGGGGTGTCGTTTTCACGGCGGGCACCCTATCAGGGCGCAAAGGCGACGCAAGGTGTCGGAGCGAACAATCTCGGGCGGCGCCTTGACTCTCAAAATGTTCTATGCCGATAAGCCGCGCCCCGGTCGAGGGAGGGTGGTTTCCGCCCGCTTGCACTTCACGCCGGGAGAACATCGAAAGGGAAACAACATGCGCACGCACGGTAAACGTTACAACGCGAATAAGAAGGTGGTCGATCGCACGAAGAAGTTCGTGGTCGCCGAAGCCGTCACGATCTTGAAGGGCCTGAAGCCCGCCAAGTTCGACGAGACGGTGGACGTGGCGCTCGTGCTCGGCGTCGATCCGAAGCACGCCGATCAACAGGTCCGCGGCGCCGTCGTCTTGCCGCACGGCATCGGTAAGCAAGTCCGCGTCGTCGTCTTCGCGAAGGGCGACAAAGAGCGCGAGGCCAAGGCGGCCGGCGCCGATGAAGTGGGCGCCGAGGAGCTGGTCAAGAAGATCGAAGGCGGCTGGCTCGACTTCGATAAGGTGATCGCGACGCCCGACATGATGGGTCAGGTCGGTAAGCTCGGTAAGGTGCTCGGCCCCCGCGGCCTCATGCCGAACCCGAAGGTCGGCACCGTGACGACGGACGTGACGAAGGCCGTCACCGAGTCGAAGGCCGGTAAGGTCGAGTTCCGCGTCGACAAAGCGGGCATCGTGCATGCGCCGGTCGGCAAGGTGTCGTTCGCCGCGAACAAGCTCACCGAGAACGTGACGGCGCTGCTCGAGACCGTGGCGAAGCTGAAGCCGCCGGCGGCCAAGGGCACCTACATGCAAACGGCCACGCTCTCCTCTTCGATGAGCCCAGGCATCCGCCTCGACATCTCGAAGATCGGCGTGTCGTCCGACGAGGAATAGTGGTCAATCGGCGACTCGATCGCCGTTACGTCAAAGACACTCAGGGCGTTTGCTTAATCCTGGATTCGTCCAGACCTGAGCGAGGCGGGTGACCGGCAGAAGCGCTGTGCTCTCTCCGTTCCCGTTTTGTCTTTTTGAGAAAGGCCGCAACGCGGCAGAAAGGAGAGAGCAGATGGAACGAGCAGAAAAAGCGAAAGTCGTAGAAGACATCAAGGCGCGCGTGGCCAAGGCTGCCGGCGTTTTCGTGGCCGACTACCGTGGCCTCACCGTCGAGCAAGTGAACAACTTGCGTAAAGCGTTCCGCGCAGCGGGCGTCGAGTACCACGTGGTGAAGAACACCTTGGTGCGGCGCGCGATCGCCGGGACCGGTCTCGAAGCGATCAAGGATCACCTGAAGGGGATGACCGCGATCGCGATCGCCAAGAAGGACGCCGTCACGGCGGCCAAGGCAGCGGTCGACTTCGCCAAAGCGAACGAAGCGTTCAAGCTGCGGGGGGCCTTCGTCGAAGGACAGCTCCTCGCGGCGGACGGCATCAAGACGTTGTCGACGATGCCGACGCAAGCGGAGTTTCGCGCCACGCTCCTCGGCACGTTGAACGCGCCGGCGGCGAAGCTCATGGCGCAGATCAACGCGGCGGGACAACAGCTCGCGGGCGTGCTGCAAGCGAAGGTGGATGAGGACAAGAAGAAGGCGGCGTAGTCCCTGGGACCTTTTTCTCGGCAATGACGTCGAGAAGGTCTGAAAAAGGTCCCTGGGACCATTTTTCGCTGGGGACTTGATTCAAAGTGGAACTTTAGATAGGCGCCACCGACTTTCGAATTGCCTAGCGACTCGAAAGTCAAGCGTGCGCGTCTCAGTATGGAGAAGAAAATGGCAGACTTGAATTCGCTCGTGGATCAACTTTCGCAACTGACCGTCATCGACGCGGCCAACCTCGTCAAGCTCCTCGAAGAGAAGTGGGGCGTGAAGGCGGCTTCGGGCGGCGGCATGATGATGGCGATGCCGGCCGGTGGCGCGGGCGCCGCGGCGGCCGAAGAGAAGACCGAGTTCACGGTCGTCCTGAAGGACGCCGGCGCGAACAAGATCAACGTGATCAAGGAAGTTCGCGCGATCACCGGCCTCGGCTTGAAGGAAGCCAAAGACCTCGTCGACGGCGCGCCGAAGACGGTCAAAGAAGGCGTGAACAAGAAGGACTCGGAAGAGATGGCGAAGAAGCTCGAAGCCGCTGGCGCCAAAGTCGAAATCAAGTAGCCAAACGCGTGATAACGGCCCGTCTGCTTCGTTGCTCGGTCGCTGCGGTGCTCGCCGTACAGGAAGTACGCCTGTGCTCCTCGCTCGGTCGCGCCTCGCATACGAACCGTTCTCCCGCGTTTTGCTGAAGGAACGAGTCTGAAAGTTAGTTTGTAAGAATGGGAAAAGCGGGCGGCGGCTTTCGTTGAACGAAGGCCGCCGCTCGTGTTTTCGCCTGTCGACACAGTGCGGCAGGAACTTGAAATAGTTTTCGTGAGTGCCTGGTGATGGGCACCTGGCGGCCGTCTTGAAGCCGCCGCGAAGCGGCAGATGAGATGCCAGTGTTTCTCTGACCGGTCACGTTCCGCGCGCGTGACCAAGGGAGCTTTCTCGGATGGCCTCAGCAGTCCCGACCGTGCAGCAGAATTTCCGAATCCGTAAGTCGTTTTCCCGCATTCAACCGCTGATCGAGATGCCGAATCTGATCGAGATCCAGAAGCAGAGCTACGCTCAGTTTCTGCAGGTCGAGACGGAGCCGGACAAGCGCAAGGACATCGGCCTGCAGGCGGTGTTCAAATCGGTCTTCCCGATCAAGGACTTCAACGAGACGAGCTCGCTCGAATTCGTCTCGTACCATCTCGAGAAGCCGAAGTACGACGTCGACGAGTGCCACCAGCGCGGCATGACCTTCGCGGCGCCGATGAAGGTCGTCATTCGTCTTGTCGTCTGGGACAAGGACGAAGTCTCGGGCACGCAGTCGATCCGCAGCGTCAAAGAGCAAGAAGTGTACTTCGGCGAGCTCCCGCTGATGACGGTGAACGGCACGTTCATCATCAACGGCACCGAGCGCGTCGTCGTCTCGCAGCTGCACCGCTCGCCCGGCGTGTTCTTCGATCACGACAAGGGCAAGACCCACAGCTCTGGGAAGAAGCTCTACTCGGCGCGCATCATCCCGTACCGCGGCAGCTGGCTGGACTTCGAGTTCGACGCCAAAGACATCCTTTATGTGCGCATCGACCGCCGCCGTAAGCTGCCGGCGACCGTGCTGCTGCGCGCGCTCGGCTACTCGGCCGAACAGCTGCTCAACTACTTCTATCGCACCGAGTCGATCTACATCGAAGGCAAGGACAAGTACGAGAAGTCGATCGAGTACGATCTCTTGCCGGACCAGCGCGCGACGCGTGACATCAAGGATCCGAAGACGAAGGACATCATCGTCCGCAAGAACCGTAAGTTCACGCGCGCGGCGATCAAGCGCTTTCAGGAATTGAACCTGAAGACGCTGCCGCTCGAAGAAGAAGACATCGTCGGCTGCGTCGTCGCGCACGACATCGTCGACAAGGCGACCGGCGAAGTGCTCGCCGAGGTGAACGAGACGCTGACCAAGGAGAAGCTCGATTCGCTCGCCGACGCGGGCATCAAGAACTTCAAGGTCTTCTTCATCGACAACCTGAACGTCGGCAGCTACCTGCGCGACACGCTCATCGTCGACAAGATCGCCAACCCGGAAGAAGCGGTGATGGAGATCTACCGCCGCTTGCGTCCGGGCGATCCGCCGACGCCGGAGACCGCGCAGAACCTGTTCGAGAACTTGTTCTTCAACCCGGAGCGCTACGACCTCTCGCGCGTCGGCCGCTTGAAGCTGAACCACAAGTTCAACTTGGACGAGCCGATCGACAACCTCGTGCTGACCAAGCGCGACATCATGGAAGTCGTCAAGCACTTGCTCGACTTGAAGAACCAAGCGGGCCCGGTCGACGACATCGACCACTTGGGCAACCGCCGCGTGCGCGCCGTCGGCGAGCTCTTGGAGAACCAGTTCCGCATCGGCCTCGTGCGCATGGAGCGCGCGATCAAAGAGCGCATGTCGCTGCAAGAGATCGAGACCCTGATGCCGCACGACTTGGTCAACGCCAAGCCGGTCAGCGCGGTCATCAAGGAGTTCTTCGGCTCGTCGCAGTTGTCCCAATTTATGGACCAGACGAATCCCTTGAGCGAGGTGACGAACAAGCGTCGCCTCTCCGCCCTCGGGCCAGGCGGTCTCACCCGTGAGCGCGCCGGCTTCGAAGTCCGCGACGTGCATCCGACCCACTACGGCCGCATCTGTCCGATCGAGACGCCGGAAGGTCCGAACATCGGTCTCATCGCGTCTTTGGCCACCTACGCGCGCGTCAACGAATACGGCTTCGTCGAGACGCCCTATCGCCGCGTCGAAGACGGCAAGGCGCAGCAGAAGGTCGAGTTCTTCAGCGCCCTGCAAGAGGAGCCGCACGTCATCGCGCAAGCGAACTCGGCGCTCGACAAGGGCGGCAAGTTCACCGACTCGCTCGTCGCGGCACGCAAAGCCGGCGAGCTCGTCATGGCACGCCCGGAAGACGTGACCTTGATGGACGTGTCGTCGAACGAGCTCGTCTCGGTCGCCGCAGCGCTCATTCCCTTCCTCGAGAACGACGACGCCAACCGCGCGCTCATGGGCTCGAACATGCAGCGTCAGGCCGTGCCGCTGCTGCGCACGGACGCGCCGCTCATCGGCACGGGCATGGAACGCGTCGTCGCGCGCGATTCAGGCGTGACGGCTGTGGCCCGCCGCGACGGCATCATCGAGAGCGTCGAAGCCGGCCGCATCGTCGTCAAGGCCGACCAAGACTCGCACTCGGACGTCAGCGAAGTCGATATCTACAACCTCATCAAGTACCAACGTTCGAACCAGAACACGTGCTTGAACCAAAAGCCGATCGTCAAGCGCGGCGACAAGGTGAAGAAGGGCGACGTCATCGCTGACGGCGGCGCCACCGACTGCGGTGAGCTCGCGCTCGGCCGCAACGTCGTCGTCGCGTTCATGCCGTGGCAAGGCTACAACTTCGAAGACTCGATCCTGATCAACGAGAAGCTGGTCCGCGAAGACTACTTCACGTCGATCCACATCGAAGAGTTCGAGTGCGTGGCCCGCGACACGAAGCTCGGCAAGGAAGACATCACGCGCGACATCCCGAACGTCGGCGAAGAGGCCCTCAAGGATCTCGACGAGTCCGGCATCGTGCGCATCGGCGCCGAAGTGACGGCGGGCGACATCCTCGTCGGCAAGATCACGCCGAAGGGTGAGACGCAGCTGTCGCCCGAAGAAAAATTGCTCCGCGCGATCTTCGGTGAGAAGGCCGGCGACGTGCGCGACACCTCCCTCCGCGTTCCGCCGGGCGTCGGCGGCATCGTCATCGGCGCGAAGATCTTCTCGCGTAAGGGCGTCGACAAGGACGAGCGCTCGCAGCAGATCGAGGACGAAGAAGAGCAGCGCCTGTTGAAAGATCAGAACGACGAAATCAAGATCATCCGTGAATCGCTGCGCCGCCGCATCGAGAAGATGGTCAACAAGAAGACGTCTGGGGGCAAGATCACCGACGACAGCGGCAAGACCTACGTCAAGAAGGGCGACGAGCTCTCGGCGGAAGTCGTCCGCGAGATCCCGGACGCGCTGCTCGGCGATCTCTCGGTCGGCGACGACAAGATCGACGAGCGCATCGCCAAGGTGGTCGCGTCGACGCGCCAGCAGATCGAGCTCGTGACGACGATGTTCACCGAGAAGATCGGCCGCCTCAAGAAGGGTGACGAGCTTCCTCCGGGCGTCATCAAGATGGTGAAGGTGTACGTCGCCATCAAGCGCAAGCTGCAAGTCGGCGACAAGATGGCCGGCCGCCACGGCAACAAGGGCGTCATCTCGCGCGTCCTGCCGGAAGAAGACATGCCGTACATGGCAGACGGTACGCCGGTCGACATCGTGCTGAACCCGCTCGGCGTTCCGTCACGTATGAACGTCGGTCAGATTCTCGAGACGCACCTCGGCGCTGCCGCGAAGTGGCTCGGCAAGAAGATCGACAAGTGGCTCGAGACCAACGTCTCGGCCGACACGATCCGCAAAGAGCTGAAGAAGATCTACACCGACAAGGTGAACGTCGAGATCTTGGACGACTTGGGCGATGAAGACATCCGGCGCCTCGGCCACAAGCTGAAGGCAGGCGTCCACTTCGCTTCGCCGGTGTTCGACGGCGCGCGCGAGGATGAGATTCGCCACTACCTGGAGCTCGCGGGTCTCGATACCACAGGCCAGCAAGTGCTCTTCGACGGCCGAACCGGCGACGCGTTCGACAACGACGTCACGGTCGGCGTCATGTACATGTTGAAGCTGCACCACTTGGTCGACGACAAGATCCATGCACGCTCGATTGGTCCATACTCGCTCGTCACGCAGCAACCGCTCGGCGGCAAGGCGCAGTTCGGCGGCCAGCGCGTCGGCGAAATGGAAGTGTGGGCGATGGAAGCGTACGGCGCGGCCTACTCGCTGCAGGAGATCCTGACGGTGAAGTCGGACGACGTCGTCGGCCGAACGCGCATGTACGAGTCGATCGTCAAGGGCGACTACCAGCTGGAAAGCGGTCTGCCCGAGTCGTTCAACGTGCTCATGAAGGAGCTGCAAGCCTTGGCGCTCGACGTTCAGTTGGTCGAGGAAGACAAGGTGCCGAAGGACGTCCAGTCGCCGATGGGCTCTGGCGGCTTTGGCGCGCAGAACGTCAACGGCGCTGGCGGGATTCCGCCGACACAGCACTGAGAGAGAGCTGTCAGCTGTCAGTCGTCAGTTGTCAGTTAGGATTCGGATTCTGAAAACTACGAGGTTCGCGTGAAGGACATTTTCAGCTTCTTTGAGAAACCGAAAGACCCGCTCTCGTTCTCGGCGATTCGCATTCAGCTCGCGTCGCCGGAGAAGATCCGCGAGTGGTCGCACGGCGAGGTGAAAAAACCCGAAACGATCAACTACCGTACGTTCAAGCCGGAGCGTGACGGCCTCTTCTGCGCGAAGATCTTTGGGCCAGTGAAGGACTACGAGTGCAACTGCGGCAAGTACAAGCGCATGAAGCACCGCGGCATCGTCTGCGAGAAGTGCGGCGTCGAGGTCATCCAATCGAAGGTGCGCCGCGAGCGCTTGGGCCACATCAACCTGGCCACGCCGGTCGCCCACATCTGGTTCTTGAAGTCGCTGCCGTCGCGTATCGGCAACCTGCTCGACATCACGCTGAAGGAGCTCGAGAAGGTCCTCTATTGCGAAGCGTACGTCGTCATCGATCCGAAGGAGACGGAGCTCTCGCGCGGCGACATCCTCAGTGAAGAGAAGTTTCAAAAGCTGCAAGAAGAGCTCGGGCCGGAAGCTTTTCACGCCGGCATGGGCGGCGAGGCCGTGCGCGACCTGTTGAAGACGGTCGACATCAACTCGCTCGGCGAGACGCTGCGCGTGGAGATGAAAGAGGCGACGAGCGACGCGAAGCGGAAGAAGCTCGCCAAGCGCTTGAAGGTCGTCGAAGCGTTCATGGAGTCGACGAACAAGCCCGAGTGGATGATGCTCGACGTCGTTCCGGTGATCCCGCCGGATCTGCGCCCGCTCGTTCCGCTCGACGGCGGCCGCTTCGCGACCTCGGACTTGAACGATCTCTATCGCCGCGTGATCAACCGCAACAACCGCTTGAAGCGCCTGCAAGAGCTCAACGCGCCCGAGATCATCGTGCGCAACGAGAAGCGCATGCTCCAGGAGGCCGTCGACGCGTTGTTCGACAACGGCCGCCGCGGCAAGACGATCACCGGCCCGAACAAGCGCCCGCTGAAGTCCTTGTCCGACATGATCAAGGGCAAGACCGGCCGCTTCCGTCAGAACTTGCTCGGCAAGCGCGTCGACTACTCGGGCCGCTCGGTCATCGTCGTCGGTCCGGAATTGAAGCTGCACCAGTGCGGCCTGCCGAAGATCATGGCGCTCGAGCTGTTCAAGCCGTTCATCTACAACAAGCTCGAAGAGAAGGGTTACGTCACGACCATCAAGTCCGCGAAGAAGATGGTCGAAAAAGAGAAGCCGGAAGTTTGGGACATCCTCGACGAAGTCATCCGCGAGCACCCGGTGCTCTTGAACCGCGCGCCGACGCTGCATCGTTTGGGCATCCAGGCGTTCGAGCCGGTGTTGATCGAAGGCAAGGCCATCCAACTGCACCCGCTCGTCTGTACGGCCTTCAACGCCGACTTCGACGGTGACCAGATGGCCGTCCACGTGCCGCTGTCGATCGAAGCGCAGATGGAAGCGCGCGTCTTGATGATGTCGACGAACAACATCTTGTCGCCCGCACACGGCCGCCCGATCATCGTGCCGTCGCAAGACATCGTGCTCGGCTGCTACTACATGACGCGTGAGCGCTTGTTCGCTCAAGGCGAAGGCACGGTCTTCGCGTCGGCGGACGAAGTGCAAGCCGCGTACGATCACGGCGAAGTGCACATCCAGGCGAAGATCAAGTGCCGCGTGAACGGCAAGACCTACGACACGACCGTCGGCCGCGTGCTGATGTACGACATCGTGCCGAAGCAGCTGCCCTTCGATTACGTCAACAAGATGATGGACAAGAAGGCGCTCGGTAACCTGATCGACGCTTGCTACCGCCAGTGCGGCCAGAAGGAGACCGTCCTTCTCGCCGACCACATTCGCACGCTCGGCTACCGCCACGCGACGAAGGCCGGCATCTCTGTCTGCATCAGCAACATGAAGATTCCGGAGAAGAAGGGCGAGCTCATCAAGAAGGCGCAAGACGAGGTTCTCGAGATCGAGAACCAGTACGTCGAAGGCTTGATCACCTCGGGCGAGCGCTACAACAAGATCATCGACGTGTGGTCGCGCGTCGCCGAAGAGCTCGAAGGCGAGCTCATGCGCGGCATCCGGACGGAGATCGCGGAGTCGGAAGACGGCAAGAAGATGGAGCAGCCGTCGTTCAACCCGATCTACATCATGGCCGACTCGGGCGCGCGCGGCTCGACCCAGCAGATCAAGCAGCTCGCGGGCATGCGCGGTCTCATGGCGAAGCCGTCGGGCGAAATCATCGAGCAGCCGATCACGGCGAACTTCCGTGAAGGCCTCTCGGTGCTTCAGTACTTCACCTCGACGCACGGCGCGCGTAAGGGCTTGGCCGACACCGCGTTGAAGACGGCGAACTCGGGTTACCTCACGCGCCGCTTGGTCGACGTGGCCCAAGACGTCATCATCAACGAGTACGACTGCGGCACCCTCGATGGTATCGAGATGACCGCGCTCGTCGAAGCCGGCGAAGAGATCGAAGCGCTCGGCGATCGCGTCCTCGGCCGCGTGGCCTTGGAAGACGTCGTGCACCCGCACTCGGGCGAAGTTCTTTCGAAGGCCGGCGACGAGATCGACGAGGCCAAGGTGGCCGCGATCAAGGCGTCGCCGATCCGCAGCATGAAGATCCGCTCGCTGCTCACGTGCCAGTCGCGCCGCGGTGTGTGTGTCGAGTGCTACGGCCGCGACCTCGCGCGTGGTCGCAAGGTGAACATCGGCGAAGCGGTGGGCATCATCGCCGCGCAGTCGATCGGTGAGCCTGGCACTCAGCTGACCATGCGTACCTTCCACGTCGGTGGTATCGCGTCCGGCGCCGGCGAACAGTCGACGCTCGAGGCGCGCAACAGCGGCACGATCAAGTTCGTGAACATGAACACCGTGAAGAAGAAGGACGGCACCCGCGTCGTCCTGAACCGTAACGGCGAGATCGTGATCATGGACGAGGGCGGCCGCGAGCGTGAGACGCACGGCGTGATCTACGGCGCCAAGATCCTGGTCGAAGACGGCCAGCAGGTCGAAGGCGGCGCCACGATCGCCGAGTGGGAAGCGTTCGCGATTCCGATCCTCACGGAAGTCTCTGGTAAGGCGAAGTTTGGCGACGTCGTCGACGGCGTCACGATGAGCGAGCACTTCGACGAGCGCACGGGTCTTGCCCGCCGCGTGATCACCGAGTCGAAGGATCCGGATGCGCGCCCGCGTATCTCGATCAAGGACTCCGGCGGCAACACGGCGAAGCTGCCGTCGTCGGAAGGGTTCGCGCGCTATCTCCTGTCGGTCGGTGCGAACTTGGTGGTCGCGGACGGCGACATGGTCGAAGCCGGCGACGTCATCGCGAAGATCCCGCGCGAAACCACGAAGACCAAAGACATCACCGGCGGTCTGCCGCGTGTTGCCGAGCTCTTCGAAGCGCGCAAGCCGAAAGATCACGCCATCGTGACCGAAATCGACGGCGTCGTGTCGTTCGGTAAGGACACGAAGGGCAAGCGCAAGGTGATCATCACGCCGGACTTCGGCGATCCGAAGGAGTACCTGATCCCGAAGGGTCGGGCGATGACGGTGCACGAGCAAGATCGCGTGAAGGCCGGCGAAGCGTTGATGGATGGCTCGTCGAACCCGCACGACATTCTGCGCGTGCTCGGCGAGAAGGCGTTGTCGCACTACTTGGTCGACGAGATCCAAGAAGTTTACCGTCTGCAAGGCGTGAAGATTAACGACAAGCACATCGAAGCCATCGTGCGGCAGATGCTCAAGCGCGTGCGCATCAAGGACGTTGGAGACACCAAGTTCCTCGTCGAAGAGCAGTGCGAGAAGCTCGAGTTCGAGGCGGAGAACGAGCGCATCATGATGGCGGGTGGCAAGCCGGCGATCGCCGAGCCCTTGCTGCTCGGTATCACCAAGGCGTCGCTGTCGACCGAGTCGTTCATCTCGGCGTCGTCGTTCCAAGAGACGACGAAGGTGCTCACCGAAGCGGCGATCACTGGGAAGATCGACTATCTCCGCGGCCTCAAAGAGAACGTCATCATGGGCCGCCTGATTCCTGCCGGCACGGGCCTCGCGGGCTACAAGCGCCTGCGCACGGTCGTCGATCCGGAGCTGGTGGAAGAAGACGAGAGCTACGAAGCGCCGGCGCGCGAGCCGAGCCTGCGTGAAATGGTCGCGGCGAGCGAAGGCTAACTCCTGGGCAACGCCGGTCGCGAGCGGCCCCCGATCAATGTCACATCGATGCAGCGCGTGGAGCGTTGCGTGAGAGGCGTGTGCCGATAACCGCCGCATGAGCCTCACCTCTCTGCGCACCAACCTCGCCCTGATCTCGAAGCTGCCCGCCGCCCAGCAGGAGCCCGCACTCGAAGTCGCGCTGAAGGGCGTTCACCTCGACGCGAAGACGTGGGCGATGCTCACGGACTTCACGAAGTGCGCGGCGCTCGGCAAGGATGCGAAGGCCGTCTTGCGCGCGTTCCTCGGCGCCGAGAAGGCGACCGCTGCCACGAATGTCGTCGCGGCGCGGATCGCCGCGAAGCAGCCGGCGCTCTCGACCAACACGATCGGCGGTATCCAGGACGGCTACCGCCTCGCCAAGAACGACGACGACCTCGAGTTTCGCGCTCGGCCGGCTCCGAATGCGAAGGCCTTCTTGCGCGCGACGGTCAGCGGCCTAGACGGCGCCAAGAAGTCGACCGTGTGGATCGATCTCAGCGGCCGCCAGCCCGTCGGCTTCGCGCCGTCGAAGAAGGGCGATCCGAACGCCGCGAGCTACTTCATCGCCGAGCGCACGGTGAACGGCATGACCGAGTACAGCGCGCCGATCCGCATGGCCCGCCCGGGCAGCGTCAGCGCCCCCGGCGTCCCGTCCTGAAAAGGGACCGGGGAGCAAATCGAAAAGGGACCGAAATCGAAAAGGGACCGGGGAGTGGGCCTTCGCGCTGACGGGGGAGTAAATCGAAAAGGGACCGGGGAGTGGGCCTTCGCGCTGACGGCGGTGATCGCACCGATGTGAAGCGTGCGTGTGTCGATCAGGCTGTCTTCTGCGGGCGACTCGTCCACCACGCGAGCCAAATGAGCAGCACCTGAAACGGCAGCCGCAGCCAGAACACCCACTCCGGCGCGGGGTGCAAGGGATCGAATTGGATCGCGTGCATCGCCTGGTTGATGTTCGCGGGAAAGACCGCGAGGAAGAGTGCGATGAGGCCGAGGCCGGCCCACTGGCGCGTCAGCGGCACGAGCAGCGCAACGCCGCCCAAGATCTCGAAGACGCCGCTGACGTAGACGAGCGCCAGCTTGGCAGGCAGAAAATCCGGCACGATCACCACGAAGGGCTCCGGCTTGACGAAGTGGCCGACGCCGATGAACACCATGATGCCAGCGAGGAGGAAGCGGAGGACGCTCTTGATACGCTCGCTCATCATTCCGCCCTTTGAAAAGTGGCGCCCTCGAGCTGGAGCTGCCAACCGCTCTTCGTCTTGGTGATCGACGCGCGCGCCGTGCGCAGCGGCTTGTCGTCGACGACGAACTCGAGCTCGACGAGCGCGGCGGTGTCGCTCTTCTCCAAGGTGCGCCAACGTCCTTCGTACGAGAGCGGCGCTTCGGCGGCGAAGGTTCCTTCGCGATGGAAGCGATACGCCTTGCCGGCAGCCTGCCAGCGCCCGGCGACGATCTCGTGACCGGCGATCGGCGGCGCGGGCGGCGCGGGCTCAGCGGTGGCCGGGAGCAGGGCGTTCAGATCGATGTCGCGGCGTTTTTCGCGCAGCGCGAGCGCGCCGTGCCACGCGTCGATGACCTCGGCGTTCGCCAGCACGAGGCCGCCCTTTCTGTAGACGACGAGCAGGCGGCGATCGACGAGCCCGATGCCGAGGTCGCCCTTCGTGAACCAGGGAAACACCGCGGCTTGCAGGATCATCAGCACCGCTTGCATCAGCGGCTTTTCGCTCTGCGCGCGGCCGACGAGCACTTGCTCGATGCACTCGTCGAGCGCGCTCCGCGAGCCGAAGCGCACGTTCGCCAAGGTGAGCTCGCCGTAGGTCGCGAGCACGACCCGATCGAGCGCGCAGACGCCGAGGTTCGCTTGGCCGAGCAACGGGCCGAGATCGCCCAGGTTGCCGTCGATGCGCGCGTCGATGCGAACGCCGCGCGGCACGCCGTTCAACGCGTCGAGGAAGCCGTCTTCGCTCGGGTCGCTCGCGGCGCTCGTGCGCGGCTCAGCTTGCGCCGGCGGCTCGGCGACCGCGGGCGGCTCCGACGCGGCGATTTCGGCGCAGGAACAAAAGGACAAAACGAGAAGAGCGATCGGCCGAGTCACGCGCGCATCAGAGCACATTCGCCAGCGTGAAACTACATTCGCGGTGGGTGTGGGCGGCCCAGGGCGCGTTGGTCCGCACGCGCTCGCCGCGCTCTGTGCGTAGCAGTCGGTCGGCGCGTCAGGAGAGTAAGCCATCGAGTAACGCGAGCGCGGCCGCAACCGTGCGGCCGTCTGGGTCGCGGTCTGGCACGAGCGTCGTCAGGCTGATCGCCGCGATCTGCGTCTTGCGCGCCGCCGCCACGATGTCGGCGATCGCCAGGCCGCCCGGCGCCGGATGGGTGACGGCCGGCGCGATCGTCGGATCCAGCGCGTCCATGTCCAGGTGCACGTACGTCGGCAGCGCGAGCGGAAAGAAGGCGTCGGCGCGCGGAAAACGCCGCACCGGCAGCGCGTCGAGCACGCGTTGCTCTTCCGGATCCAGATCGCGCACGCCGATGAGCGCCACGCGATCGCAAGGGATCGCACGCACGCCGACGCGGTCGGCCAGCGCGTGAAGGCCGCGGCCACACGCGGCGGCGAGCGGCATGCCCGGCAGGTACCCCGAGCGTGTCGTCGTCTCGTCGTTGAAGTCGCCATGCGCGTCGAAGTAGGCGACCGCCGGCGGCGTGGCGAAGCCGGCCGCGACCGCGAGCGCGACCAAGCAATCACCGCCGAGCACGAGCGGGACGCGGCCCTCCGACAACGCACGCGCGACGAGGCCGGCGGTCTCGCGCAAGTGCAGGCCGAGCACGGCCATCTTCTCACCGTCAGCGCCGCGTGCGCGCGCGTTCACGACGACGTCGTGGCCCGCGTTGCGCAGGCGAGCGTCGAGGCCGGCGTCGAGCAGCGCGCCTGGTCCCTTGCCGCCGCCTTCGTTCCAGCGGTCGATCGCGTACGGCGATGGAATGATCGCGAGGCGCATGGCCCGAGCTTACAATGGCTCAGGCACGAAGGCATGCTGAAGGAACAGGTCGATCACTATCAGATCATGCGCGTCCTAGGCCGGGGCGGCATGGGCGAAGTCTACCTGGCGCGCGACCTGGTGCTCGGCCGCCTCGTGGCGCTCAAGATCGTCGCCTCCGACAAGCTACGCAGCGCAGGCGGCAAGGCGCGCTTCTTGGAAGAGGCGCGAACGACGGCGGCGTTCAACCATCCGAACATCGTCGCGATCTATGGCGTTGGCGAGCACAAAGGGCAGCCTTACGTCGCGCTCGAATACTTGGAAGGGCAAACGCTGCGCGAGCGCCTCGACGAAGGGATGCTAGCGGTCAAAGAGGCGATGCGCATCGTGCAAGGCATCGCCGAGGCGTTGGACGAAGCGCACCGCCACCAAGTCTTGCACTTGGATCTCAAGCCCGAGAACGTGATGATCCCAAAAGACGGCCGCCTGCGCGTGCTCGACTTCGGGCTCAGCCGGCGCCTCGCCGATGAGACGGCGCCGCGCGCGGATGCTGCGGCCGCCGACCCCGGATCCGAGTCGCAGTCGGGCGTCTGGGGCACGCCGGCGTATATTCCGCCAGAGCTCTGGGATCGGCAAAAGCCCACGGCGGCGGCCGACATTTGGGCGCTCGGCATCATCGCCTATGAAGCGGCGTGCGGGAAGAAGCCCTTCGAAGCGAGCACGCTCACGCAGATCACCGACGCCGTGCTCTCGGTCGACCCGCTGCCTCCGCTGCCGGACATCGCGGGCGACGCGGCGGCGACGGGGCACGGCGATCAGACCCAAGCGATCCCGCGCGTGCTCGTCGAACTGATCGCGCGCTGCCTCGACAAGAATCCGCTCGAGCGACCGAGCGCGCGGACGGTGGCCAGCGTCCTCGCCGAAGCGTTGACCGGCCAACGCCGCGCCGCGCACGAAGAGGCGAATCCCTTTCGCGGCCTTCTCGCGTTCTCGGAGCGCCACTCGGACGTCTTCTTTGGTCGCGACGCCGAGGTCTCGCTCGGCGTCGAACGCTTGCGCGAAGCCCCCTTGCTCGCGGTCGTGGGTGTGTCCGGCGCCGGCAAGAGCTCGTTCGTGCAAGCCGGCGTGATCCCGCGCCTGCGTGAGCGCGCGGCGTGGCGCGTCGTCAGCTTGCGGCCAGGCGCGCGGCCGTTCGAGGTGCTGGCGCAGCGGCTGCCGGTGCTCGGCGCGTCGACGAATTCGCCCACCGAGCGCATCTCGACCGGACCCGGCTCGGCAACGGCGGAGATCTCGCCGGATGAGCTGCAGTCGAGCGGCTTCCGCGCGGTGCCCGACTCCGGCCGTGCGCAGACGCAGGCCCTGCTCGCCAAAGAGCTCTCCGAGTCTCCGCAGCGGCTCGCGCTGCATCTCTGGCAGCTCGCCGAGAACCTCGAGCAGAACGTGTTGCTCTTCGTCGATCAACTCGAAGAAGTCGTCACGCTCGTCGAGGACGAAGCTGTCCGCACCGCGTTCGTCGAGGCGATCTGCGCCGCCGCCGATGACGTGCAGGGGAGGGTGCGCGTCGTCGTGACGATTCGCGACGACTTCCTCGGCCGCCTCGGCGGTGGACCGCGCGTGCGCGACGCGCTCTCCCGCGTGCTCGTGCTGCAGACGCCGGGCGAAGAAGCATTGCGCGACATCGTCACCCGTCCGCTCGCCGCCGCTGGCTACTCGCTCGAAGATCCGTCGTTGATCGACGCGATCGTGCGCGAAGTGGCGGGTGAGCCCGCGGCGCTGCCCTTGATGCAGTTCGCGCTCGGCGTGCTCTGGGATCGCCGCGATCGCGAGCGCGGCATCATCCGCCGGCAAGCGTACGAAGCGCTCGGCGGCGTGGCCGGCGCGCTCGCGAGCCACGCCGAGCAAGTGATGGTCGGCTGGAGCGCGCCCGAGCTGTTGGCCGCGCGCGAGCTGCTCTTGCGCCTGGTGACGCCCGAAGGCACGCGCCGCGTCGTCGGGCGGAAGCGCTTGCTCTCCGGCCTGAGCGACGACGCCGGGCCGGTGCTGCAGCGGCTGATCGGCGCGCGCATGTTGTCGCTGCGCCAGGCGCGTGAGGTGGAAGACGAAGCCGACGTCGAGCTCGCGCACGAGTCGCTCGTCAGAACCTGGCGCCGCCTGGCGCGCTGGATCGACGAGAGCAAAGAAGAGCTCGCGTTCATGCACGAGATCGAGCAAGCCGCCACGCTCTGGGACAAGCGCGGCCGGCGCGGCAACGAGGTGTGGCAAGGCGACGGCCTGAAGGAAGGCGAGCGCCTCCTCGCGCGCGGCGCCCGCTTCCTGCCTCACATCAAGGACTTCCTCGCCGCGGGTCTCGACGAGCAGCGCGCACGCGAGAGCGAGACGAAGCAGAAGCGTGCGACCGAGCAAGCCGAGAGCGCGCGCTCGGCGCTGCTCCGCGACGACTTCGTGCAAGCGCGCGCGCTCGTCCGCAGCTCGCTCGAGACCGACGACACGAACCTCGCGCGCTCGCTGTGGTGGACGCTGTCGCAGAGCCCGCTGCTCTGGCGGCGGCAGTTCGGCGCCGTGCTCTACGAGGTGGCGTTCGCGCCCGACGGCGCCACGATCGCCGTCGCGTCGCTCGACACCTCGGTGTACATCGTCGACTCGGAGACGACGAGCGCCCGCGTGCTGCGCGGCCACGACGCCAACGTCATCGCCCTCGCGTACGCGCCTGACGGAAAGACGCTCGCGAGCGGCGCGTGGTCTGGCCAAGTGGCGATCTGGGATCTTGCGACCTTCACACCGCGCTTGCTCACCGGTCACACCGCCATGGTGACGGCGGTCGCTTTCGACGCGCAGAGCCGCACGCTCGCCACGGCGTCGGCGGACGATACGATCCGCCTCTGGGATCGCGCGACCGGGGAGCTGCGCGCGACGCTCACCGCGCACAAGGCCGGCGTCGCGGCGCTGGCCTTCGGTCACGGCCACGGCTTGCTCGCGTCGGCGAGCGGCGATCGCACGGTACGCCTCTGGGATCTTCGGACGAACGCGGCGGTGCGCACCATCGAGACGCCCGAGGGTTCGGTGCCTCGCGCCGTCGCGTGGTCCGAGAGCGGCAAGACCTTTTGCGTCGGCGCTACAGACGGCGCGCTGCGCTTCTACGATGCCGAGACCGGGCACGAGCGTTGCGTTCTGCGCGCGCATCAAAACGCCGTCAGCAAGGTACGGGTGCTCGGCGGGCGTCTGGCCTCTACCGGCGCCGATCAAAGCGCGCGCTTCTACGACGCACGCGACATCGATCGCGGCGTGCCGCCGGTCGCGCTCGGCGCCGCGTCTGGCCACGGCACGGTGTTCGGCGCGTCGCTCTCGCCGCAGGGCGATCGCGCGGCGACCGTGAGCGAGAGCACGCTCTATGTTTGGCGCCTGTCGCGGCTGGCGACGCAGGAACGTCTCGGCGTGCACCAAGGCGGCGTCGAGAGCGTGGCGTTCGACAAGAGCGGCGCCGTCGTCGCGAGCGGCGCCACCGACTGGTCCGTGCGCCTGTGGAACGCTGCCACCGGCGAGTGCGAGCGCGTGCTCTCGGGTCACACCGCAGCGGTCGCGAGCGTGGTCTTCGACAAGGCCGGCGCGCGCCTCGCCACCGGCGGTTGGGACGGCTCGGCGCGCATTTGGGACGTGGCGAGCGGGCGGGAGCTGTCGAGCTTTCGTTCCGGCAGCGATCGCGTGCTCTTCGTGCGCTTCAGCCCCGATGAGCGCTTGCTCGCGACCGCGAATGGCGACGGCGGCGTGCGCATTTATGATGTGGAGCAGAGCCGCCTCGCCCTCCAAATTCGCGCACATGCGAGCGAGTGCCGGTGCCTCGCGTTCTCGCCTGATGGCGCCGTCCTCGCGTCGAGCAGCTATCAAGATCGCGTCATCCGCTTGTTTCGCGTGGACGGCGGCACGCTCGTCAAGGAGCTCGCGGGCCATGGCTCCGGCGTCGCCGGCATCGAATTTTCGCCGAACGGCCGCGCGCTCGTCTCGACCGGCTTCGATCGCAGCGTGCGCGTTTGGGACGTCGCCAGCGGATCATTTCGTGTGCTCGGCGAACATGACGCGCGCGGCTTCAAGGTCAGCTTCGATCAGCGGGGCGATCGCATCGTCTCGGCGAGCGGCGATCGCAGCGTGCGCATCTGGCAGAAGGACGGCGACGTGCGCCGGCTGCGCGGGCATCAAGGCGACGTGAACCAAGCCGCGTTCTCGAGCGACGGCGAGCGCATCGTCTCCGGCGGCGACGACATGACCGTGCGCATCTGGCGGACGCACGACGGGCGCGCGCTGTGGCGCACCGTCGTGCTGCTCGGCCCGGCGCACGATCTGCTCACGCATCGAGGTTGGCGGCGGCTCTCCGAACGGCACCGGCCGCGCGCGTTGTCGCCGGAGCTCGAAGCGCGCCTCCAAGATGACGCGCGCTTCGCGGTCAGCGAGGACGGCGGCGGCCACGTCGCGCTCGTGACCTTCGGCGACGAGCTCGAGCTGTGGGCGCAGAGCGCGACCCGGCCGATGTTCGCGCACAAGCTCGCGAACGTGACGGCGATGCGCGTGCAAGCCGCGCGCGTGCTCGCGTTGCACGCCGGCCGCGTCGTGCTCATGCACGCGAACGCGCCGCCGAAGACGATCGCCGAGCAAGCGAGCGCGATCGCCGCATGCCAGGCGGATTCCGGCACTGACGGCGGCGCGTGGCTCGTCGCGCTCTCTCGCCGCGCGCTCATCGTCGATGCCGGCGGCGCCGTGCGCTCGGAGATCGCGGCCGATGTGGGCGTCACCGCGCTGGCGCGCTCAGGCGATCGGCTCGCGCTCGGCTTCGAGAACGGCTTCATCGATCTGGCGCGCCTGACGGGTACGCCGCAGCCAGCGCCGCCCTTCGAGGACACGCCGGCGAGCGCGGTCGTGCGCTTGCTCTTCGGCCCGATGCACACGCTCGCAGCGGGCTTTGCGAACGGCACGATCGGGATCTGGAGCCTCGACACCGGGATCCTCCTGCACCGCGCGCAGATCCACGGTCCGATCGCGGCGTTGCTGCTCGACGACGCGCAGCTCATCGCGGCGTCTGAGCTCGGCGAGTCGCTGGTCGTGGATCTGCACGTGTTGGAGCAGGCGTACCGATCGATCGTCGGCGAGGTGCAGGCGGAAGTGAAGATTCGCTGGGAGCGGGGGAGGGCGGAGAGAGGTTGAGCACGCTCGGTGCGCGACGGAGCGACTCACGTTTGCCTAGCGCCGAAACACATCCTTCAAGTGCTTCCTGAGGGCCGCCTCGTCCGCAGAGATGAGCTCGGTATCCATCACGCCGCCGGACTCGGACGTTCGCTTGTGCTGCATCGCGACGATCGAGCTTTGTACCCAGACCGCGCTGCCGCGAAAGTTCGGCTGCGAGCTCGAGAACGTCTTCGCCGCTTCCATCACCTCCGCGCACTCGGGCTTCAGCGGAGACAAGTGCCGGATGTCGCAGAACACGCGGTAATCGTCGCCCTTGTAGCCCTTGATCGCTTCGTTGTGCGCGGCGACGAACGCCTTCATGTCGTCGAGGCTCATCGCGCCTTCGAGCGACAAGCGCAGGATGCCGTCCTCGGACTTCGGATCGACGCTCCATTTTCCCATGTATGAAATGTATCACTCAGCCGGCAGCGGCCTCCAACTTTTCGAGCTCGAGCGTGCGATCGGCGACGGCGGCGAGCGTGCCGTTGCAGGGCTCGCAACCACCGCCGCAGCACGACGGCCATTGCTCCTTCGGCATGCCGAGCAAGGGGCGCACGCAGTCGTAGTAGTGGTCTTGCAGGCCGTACTCTTCGGCGGCCTTGATCAGCGCGCGGGTGCGCACTTCGGGCGCGACCATCGGTTCAAGCGTGACTTCTGGGCTGCTCATTTTTTCCGGTCTACCTGCTCAATAGATATGATGGCGGCATGGCGCTCGACAAGACCCATTTTCTCGCCGCCCTCGTCGACCATTACGAAGCCCAGCTCGGCATCGCCCGAAAGTCCGCCGGCGAGGCGATGGATGCCGCAGCGCACCTCGCGACCGAAAGCGAGAAGCGCGAGGACGGCCGCGCGGCCATCGAGTTCGGCAGCTTAGCCAAAGGGCAAGCGCAGCGGGCGCAGGGTGCGCGGGACGCCTTGGAGATTCTGGAGCGGGTGGGGCGCGGCCTTCAACGCTTCGACCGGCGCGCGGCGGTGGAGCTCGGTGCGCTCGTCGACGTGCGCACCGAGACCGAGGCAGGCTGTGAAGAGCGCACGTTCTTCCTCTTGCCGGTCGGCGCTGGCACGGAGCTCACCGGGCCGCACGGCGACGGCTTTGTCTCGGTGATCACGCCGAGCTCGCCGGTGGGCAAGGCGTTGCTCGGGAAGCGCGTGGGCGAGACCTTCGACGTGACGATCAAAGGCGACGCTTATGAATGGCGCGTCGTCGATCTGTCCTAGTCCCGCGACCGCGTGAAGATCGTCCGTAGTCGTCGCCGTTGACGTCGCCGTCGCCGTCGCCGAACAAGGCGATGTTCGAGGCGAGACGAAAACCGTTTCGAGCTCATTGCTCGAGGCGAACTTCAATGCAGCACGAGTATTTACTCGATC
>JADLHZ010000092.1 GCA_020848545.1 Deltaproteobacteria bacterium
CTCGCGAGCAGCCCGTAGCCGGTGCGGCTGTTGACGACGTGGACGACGGGGCGGAAACGCATCGTCAGGCGCGCGAGCCCGAGGATGCCGGCGTCGTTGCCGGCGCCCTTGAGCATCGTCGCGACGTTGATGGCGTGGACGCCCTCGGGCAGGTTAGACGTCCAAGACGGATCGTCCTCGCGATCGGTCAGGAGCACGAGCGGCTTGCCGCCGGCGCGCACGACGGCTTCGGCGTAGGCGACGACGCGCTTGTCGGCGCCGCCCTTGACCAAGCACGGCGCGAGGATGAGGTGCGTCGGCGGCGCTTGCAGCTTGTCGGCGATCGCCAGCGCGACGCTCGCGACGTTCGGCGCCGGCACGGCGCGATAGCGGGGAAGGCCGCGCATGTTGCGCGCGTCGGGCCACAGCGCGGGCTCGATGCGGTGCGCGGCGCGCCACTGCGGCAGGAGCCACGCCTCGTCGACGCGCAGCGCTTCGCGATCGTAGGGCGCCGCCTTATGCCGCGGCCACACCTCGGGGCGGTTCTCGAAGTAGGGCGAGTGCGCCGCGAGCTGGCGCTTCTGCGCGCTCTGCGCGTTCAAGCCGTCGTTCTTCTTGCGGATGAACACGACCGCGCGCGGCACCGCGACGTGTAGGACGCCGGCCGCGAGCGTGCGCGCGTTCCACTCCCAGTCCTCGAAGCCGAGCCCCTCGGTGCGCGAGCTATACGGGTGCTGTTGCAGCAACGAGCGGGGCGCCATCGCGCCCGACGACCAGCAGTTGGTGTTCCAGAAGGTCGACATGTCGAAGCCGCCGGGGCCGTCGTCGCGTTGGTCCGGCTGCGTCCACCAGAAGGAGTTGTCGCCGAAGTCGACGTTGAGGAACGGGTGCGCGACGGCCTCCTCGCAGCCGAGCGCGTCGCATTCTTTCGCGAGCTGCGCGGCGCCGAGCGTCGGCCAGTCCTCGCCCCAGACGTCGTCGCCGTCGAGGAAGGCAACGAAGCGCCCGCGCGCCGCCATCACGCCGTGGTTGCGCGCGCGGCCTAGGTCGCCGACGTCGACGGGAACGACGGAGAGCGGCACAGGCGAGTGCGGCTGCGTCGCTTCCTTGACGACTTGCAGCGTCGCCTCGTCGGCGCGATCGGCGACGACGACGATCTCGGCTTCGCCGGGCGGGAACTTTTCGAGCGCAGCGTAGGCAGAGCGGATCGCCTTGCGGGCCCACAGCCCTTCCTTGTGCACGTTGATGACGGTGGTGAGGATCAAAGCTTCTCCTTAGAGTCGACGCTGTCTATGTAGATGCGCAGCAAGTCGTGTGCGTTGGCCGGGTTCAAATTTGAAACGCAGTGCACGCGCGCGTTCCCGCACCTACGCAGTAGTTCTTGCTCCTCTTGCTCGGTCATCGCTTGGCTCCGCTGCGCAGCACGTCGACGACGAGGCCGCACGTTTCGCGCGCGACGCCTTGGCACCACAGCAAAGCATCGCCGCACTCGCGGCGTTCTTTGACGGCGGCGAGCGTGCGATCTTCGGCGGCGCTCAGGCGCACGCGCGTTGCGTATAGCTCCGCGCCGAGGCAGAACGCAGCGATGGGGCCGAGCGTAGCGGCAAGCACTAGCGCAGCAAGCTTGTCGAAGCCGTTCACTTCTTCACCCACCACGAAGGCCAGCCGCCGTCGGCCTCCGGCGACATGTAGTTCAGACCGCTGAAGCGCCCGGGCGGGATTCTATCGGCGCTGCCGAAGAAGTCGCGCACAGCGCCTTGCACGTAGCAGGGCCAGCCGGCGCGCGGGAGGTTTTCCTTGGACGCGTACGCAACCTCGGGCCCGTCGCCGTAGCAACGCCAGCCGTCTGGAATCCAGTCGTGCCCGGCGATGATGCCGCCGGGCTTGACGAGCGGCCACCACGCTTTGAGGTCCGCTGTGACGCCGTTGTATGAATGATCACCGTCGATGTAGACGAAATCGAGGCTCTCTTCGTTGACAGCTTTCGCCATCGTCGTCGACGTGAAGGGCAGCATGACGACGGAGCCGACGTCGACGGCGCCCTTCAAGCGCCAGGCGCACGCGCGACGCGCGACCGCGCGATCGTGCTTCGACTCGCCGGCGTAGTACCCGCGCTCCCACGGGTCGACGCAGAGCAGAAGCTCGCCGCGCCACGCGTTACGGAAGTGCTCGGCGTAGTCGCCGCGGTTCGTGCCGACTTCGACGGCGGTGCCGAGTAGCCCCATCTCGTTGAGCAGCATCGGAAACTCGTCGCGGCTCTGCGGCATGAACGGCGGATTCAAGCGGCTTCGCTTTCCACCACGCCAAGGGCGCGCTTCAACGCCAGCATGCGCAGCATGTTCACGGCGTCGAGGCCGTAGTCCTTTGCGACGGCGGCGCGCAGGAGCGCCAAGCGCTGCGCCAGCTCGTCGGCAGGTGCGAGCGTCGCTTCGCGCAGCGCGCGCTCGAAGTCGGCATCGTCTTCGTAGGTGTAGACGCCGGGAAGGTCGCAGCCTTCGAGCCACTTCGGAGCGACGGGCACGGCGCCCATCCACGCCGCCTCGATGCAGCAGATGTTCGACTTCTTGCGATTGAAGGGCACGTCGACGAGCGGCACCGCCAACACGCTCGGCCGCAGGCGCGCCATGAAGCGGAAGTAGGAGATGACGTCGCCGATCCAATTGTGAACGTAGACCGAGTGCGCCGGGAAGCGATTGAGGATCTGGTAAGGCGTCATGCCGACGAAGTGCCAAATCGCCCGGCCCTCGGCCTCGCGCGCGACCTTCGGGAAGGCGCCGCCGAGGCGGTCGAGATCTTCGTTGTGCGAGTCGCCGCCGCGCCAGGCGATCTGCCGCACGGGCAAGACGTCCTCGTCGGCGGCGCCGGCCGAGAGCGTCGGGTCGAGCGCGTTCGGGACGATCATCGCCCGCGCGCCGGCGTGCGGGGCGAAGCGCCGGCGCAGCTCCTCGCACGTGACGGTGACGACGTCGGCGCCGCGCGCGAGCTGCCGCACGTTCTCTTGGTGCTTCTCGGAGCGGTAGAGGAAGACGCGGCCGTTATTCGCCGGCACGTCCATAATGTCGTCGTCCCAGTCACACCACACACGCCGGCCGAGCGCCTTGGCGGTCTCCAGCGCGTGCACGTGCTCGTCGAGGAACGGGCGCTGAAGGAGCAGCACGTCGTGCGCGAGGATGTCGTTCGTGTCGGCGCGCTCGACGATCGTGAAGGAGAAGTCGGAGACCTGCTGACGCAGGCGAGCGAGCGGCGAAGCGACGCGCCAGTAGGCCGTGCCGTCGAGCGGCGTCGGGCACCAAGCGAGGAGCCTCATCGCTTGCCCTGCTTCGAGAGGGCGGTCTCGATCGCCTCGCGCACGAACTTGTTGATGGAGAGGAAGCGGGGCGCATTGCGGTTCTTGTCGACGTAGTTCTTGAGGCGCTCGTACAGCTCGTCAGGCATCCAGATCGCCCGCTTGCTACTCGGCGGCGCGTCGTCTTTAGTGGGCGCAGTGGTCATCTTGCGCGTTGTACGCGCACGGCGAGGCGGGTGTCAATTTGAAGGGAAGGCTTTTTACTGCTCCCAGTCCATGCCGACGGAGCAAGTGCTCGGCGGCGGGTTCACTTTGATGCCCGGGCCGCCTTCGAGCTTGTCGGCCTGCGCCGCGTGGTCGATGCACAGGTGCCCGCGCCGCGCGGCGAGCGCAGCGTCGAGCGTGAAGAGCGCGCGCCCACGGCACCCTTTGAACTTGCATAGGCGAAGCTCGGCGCGACAGAGCCGACAAATCGCGCAGCCGCGTGTCAGCCAGTTCAGCGCCGAAAGTGGGTGCTCGCAGCGATCGAGCGGGTGCTCGCGCCGCGTCGTCTCGGGTGGTAGCGCCGGCGATCGCACGCGCTGATACGTTGTAGATCCGTCGATGCCTGCTATCAAAATTTCACTCCGAGAGTTGGTTCGTACAAGCACACGACCGCACTCGCGCATGTGCACGTTCGGATTGTAGCGCACGACGAAACCGGCGCGATCGAAAGCAACGCTTTCTCCGACTTCGAGCGGGCGCTCTTCCTGCGGCATTGTCGGCGGGTTCGTGTACGGCTTATTCAGCGCAATCGCGAGCAAGCGCTCGCGGTACGCTGAGTCCGGTTCGAGAACGCGCCTGTCGACGCAAAGCTGTTTGGCGAGGTCGTCTAGCGCGTGTGCCGTAGCCTTGCTCAAAGCGGTGTGCCACTTCATTTCACGCCTCGTTTTTTCTCGGCGAGGTAGGCGCCGAAGAGCAGGCAGTAATTCGCGAGGTCGAGCAGCGTGTCCTCGACGCTCTCGTCCTTGACGGCGAGCGTGCCCTTCGCCGCGAAGCTCGCGATGCGGCAGAGCTTGTCGGTCATGCGCGTCAAGAAGCCGACCTCAGTCTTGCAGATCCCGAGCGACTCGACGCGCGTGAAGTTCGCGAACGGGTCGCTCGTCGCGCCGGCGTAATCGGCGTTCTTCGCCTCGCAGACCTCGACCATCTTCTGCGTTTTCTCCCGCATGTAGATCATCAGGCGTTGGCGTGCGTCAGGTTCCTTACGTACGTTGGCGAAGCCGCCAACAAATAGCGTCGCGTGCGCGGCGCAATAGCCGCCGACGTCTGCCGCCTTTTCACAGCTAGGTTGATCGCAAATTTTCATCGCATCCTCTGCTTTCGTTCGTCGTGTCGGCGCGAGAACGCCTCGCGCACGATCCTCATGTAGAGCTTCTCGCCCGCGAGCGCCTTGCGCACGTAGCGCGTCGCAAGCGCGCGGTTGTCCGACTGCACGTGCGCTTGCACCGCGCGCAGCACGCGCGGGAACTTGCGCGCGATCAAGAACGCGTTGACGTGCTCGGGCTCGACGCACTCCGAGCAGCGCTCGAACGGCGTGCCCTTGACGTCCTCGGCCGGGATCATTTGCGCGCAGCCCGCGCACCTTTTACTACTAGGCTCGTCGTCGCTCATTTCAGCAGTCCTTTCTTTCGCGCTTCCTCTTGCTCCTGAAGCGCGACGCGCCGGGCGCGCTCCTGGTCCGTCTCGATCTTCTTCTCGCCGCGCTCTGCGGCCGCGATCGCCTTCTTGCCTTGGTTGACGGCGTGCGCCGTCGACGCGATCGCGCCGGCGGTACGCAAGCCGATGCCGAAGACGAGCCCGGCGCAGCCTTGGAGCCCGAGCGCCGCGAACGCAACGACGAGCCACGGCCCGCGGATCACGCGCGCGAGCTTTGAGACGAGCCAACGAAGAAAGATGCCGGTCGTCACCCCGGCGAGATACACGACGTGCCACTCGCGAATCATATGACCTCCCTCCAAATCTTGCCGCGCTTGATGAGACCTATCACCGACGGCGACACGCCAAACAGCTCCGCGATGTGCATTTGCTTTGTGCCGCCTTCTAGGAGCGCTTTGACGTGCCGCACCTTCGTTTCGTCGAGCTTCGCGTTGCCGTTGCCCGCGCCCTTCGGATTGCCCGTCACGCCTGCGACTCCTGTCGGACGCGCGTGCCTGCTCTTGCGCTTTTTCTTCTCAGCCACGGTCCTTCTCCCCTTGGTAGTCGTTGAGCTTCACGTACGCCTTGCCCCACGCCTTGATCGCGTGGATGAGGTCGAGCCCGGGCGTGCCGGACGCACCCGCTGACGACTTGAGATCGCTCTCCGTCACAGCGCCGAGCGCTTCTAGCTGCTCGCAGATAGCACGCCACGCGGCCCACTCGACCATCGGCACGTCATTTGGTTCCATGTCAAAGCTCCATCGCCGAGCGCAACATCCCGCGCGCGGTCTCGGCGTCGACTTCAACGACGCGCACCTTGCCCTTGATCTCGAACGTCACCTTCGCTAGCGCCCGCTTCGGCGCCGGCGGCGGCCGCGCATCGATAACAGGCGGCAACATCGTTGCGAGTGGAGGCTCGACTAGACGGGGCGACGCGGCCGCCTTGACGTCTTCTTTGGTCAACATCTCGATCGGTACGCCGCCGCGGTAGCTCTTCACGCCCTTGCCTTGGCCGGGCGGTGGCACGCCCGAAAGCGATCGCATCTTCGCGCGGAGCTTCGCTGCGCGCGATTTGACTTGCTGCTCGGTGACGCCGGGGCGGATGTCTTGCAAGAGCACGGCGACGTCGGCTGGCGACATACGCACGCCGTACCCTTCGACGATGATCTTGTCTTGCGCCTTAGTCCAGCCGGTTTTCCAGTGCGTGCTCTTCGCCGGCGCGGCCGGCGCGATCTTCAACGGTTCCATTTTTGGTTGCTCCTCTTGTTGCGGTTGTTCGTCGTTCGTCTTGATGTCGTAGCAGCGGGTGCAAAAGAGCGCGGCGCCGCGCTTCTGCCAGTTGTGAATGCAAGCGCTCGGCGCCTTCCTGCCGGCCGAGAGCTTCGCGACGTCGACGTCGCCGAGCTTGCGCCGAAGGTCGGCCAGCTCGTGCGTGACGCCGTGCTCCTGCGCCTTGCCGGTGCGCGTGATGAACGTCATGCCGTTGGGCAGCTTCCACACCTCGCCGCCCTTGCCCGCCGTGCGCACGAGCTTGCTGCCCGAGGCGCGAAGCAGGTCGACGATTTCTCTTTGGATGCTGTTCATCGTCTAGTCCTCCTTCGCGTGCTTCGGCGTGCAGCGCACCGACACGGTCGGCACGAGCTTCGCGCCGGGCACGTCCTCGCCCGCGTCGAGCTTCGCCTCGATCGCCTTGATGTCTGGCACGCGCTTCCACGCCCACTCGGGGAGCTTCGCTTCGTTGACGACCTCGGCCTTAGACTTGCGCGTGAGCGAGATGCCCGAGACCTTCGGCGGCTCGATGGCGTTCGCCTTGGCGATGAGCAGCTCGGCTTGCTTGTCGCTCTTCACCTTCGCGGCCGCCTCGCGCAGCGCCCGCGCCTTCGCGTCGAGGTCGAGCGCGTAGGCAGAGATAGCGTCGCGGAAGTAGCCCTCGGCGATCTTCGCGTCGCCCTCGGGCCGAGAGAACCAACCCTCGACGCGCGCGACGAGCTTCGCGACGTCCTCCATGAAGCCCTCTTTCTCGACGGCGATTGCGTCGCGCTTGATCACCGTCGCGATGAGGAGCCCGCACGCGACCTTATAATCCTCGTCGTCTTCGAGGCGCATCGGCTCCTCGCCCAGGCGCTCTTGGATCTCTGCCAGCTCCCCTTCGATGACCTTGACGCGCGCAAGCGCTGCCGACTCGTCGAGCGTGGCCGTGATAATCTCTTGCTGCTTCTGCTTCTTTGCTGCTGTTGCTTTCATCGTTTCTCCTTTTCGTTTTGTTCGTAGGCGTCGATCGCGTCGCTCGCGATGCGCTTCGCTTCCCAAAAAAGCATTTCCTTAGTCCTGCGCTCGGGCAGGGACAGGCGCATCTCGGCCGCCGCGAGCGTTGCGTAGGCGGCACCAAAAGCCCCGTGCCAAATCTGCTTCATGCGCGCGACGCGCGCTTCGTCGATCGGCATCACGTACCACCTCCGCTCTGCGCGGACCGCAGCGGCGGGCGCTGCCCGACGGCGCACGCGAGCAGCCACTCGTCGATCGCGGTGCGCGCGACGTCCGAGAGCGTGACCTTGTCGCCGGCGTGGCGCGAGGTCTCGATCTCGGCGCGGGCGTGCAGCGCCGCCCAGCTCTCGGGCGTGAGCTTGACGTTGATCGCGATGAAGCCGCTCTTCAGCTTCCTCGGGCGGCCGAGCGGCCTCTTTGGTTTCTTCGGCCCGTAGTTTTTCTTTTTCACGTCGTCTCCTTCAGCTTGCCGTTCTCGACGGCGTAGAAAACATTCGCCTTGATCCCGTCGATGCCGACCTCGCCGACGCAAGCGCGATAGCGTTGAGCGTCTTTGTCCCACCACGTCACGATGACGAGGCCGTCTTCACCTGCTCGCGCTTTGCCTCCCGTGCCAAGCGAGGCGGCGATGCATTTCTTTCCTTCGGTTTCAGCTTTTCCGTACAAGCCGGCCGTCGCGGCGTGGGCATCGTTGCCGGCCGTCGCGGCGTGGGCATCGTTGCCGGCCGTCGCGGCGTGGGCACGTTCGCCGGCCGTCGCGGCGTGGGCACGTTCACCGGCCGTCGCGGCGTGGGCAGCGGAGCCGGCCGTCGCTTTGGATCCTTCGCAAGTGACGGTCTTATTTTCTTTGGCCCAAGCACGCGCTTCTTTTTGCGATCGCGTCATCGCCTCAGGGCTGCACATGATGCGCGTCATCGCACCGGCTTGATCGCCCGCGTAGACGACCTCGCCTTTACGAAAACGCACTTTGCCTTCGCTCGGCACGAGCCCGTCAGACGGCGCGACTGCGACAAGCATCCACACTGCGTCGTGCGCGTTCGAGAGTAGCGACCAGTCGCCTGCACCCCACAACAGTCCGTGCAATCCGCCACCACAGGCACGCGTCTCGTCTGGATCCCAGTCCTTCGCTTCGACAGGGCCCGACTTCGGATAAACAAAGCTGCTGTCGTGCGCGCTGCTCATGTTGGCGTTGCACGTACGCAGGACCAAGACCTTCTCTGTTTTCTTGCTCACGTTCTTTCTTCTTTCTCTCTTTGAATTATCGTCACGGCGCGCACGCGACCGTCGTCGCAGAGGAACACCCGGCAAGGCATGCCGAAGATCCTCCGCTCGCCCAGCTCCTTCGTCGCGCGCTCGCTCTTCGTCTCGGCGACGAGCCAGTCAAATTGCCCGGCGCCGCGCCAGTCCTCTGAGGTGAATTCGCCGGAGAGCAGCATGCACGGCCCGCCGATCGTCAGTCCTTTATTCGGAGCGTTCATTTTTTTCTTCCTTTGTTTTGTTGTCGATCCACTCCGTGGCGCACTCGGCGCTCGTGCACCGCGCGACGACGTCGCCGTTGGCGTGCCGCCGCTCGACGTGCCCGACGCCGCACCACGGGCATCTTTCTCTCGTCGATTTGCCTCGCGTCATCGTTGCCCCTCGCTTGTGTAGGTCTCGTCCTCGTCTAGATCGAGCTCGACTAAACACCCGCCGGCGTGCGGATCGCAGCCAGCGTCGTGGCACTGCCAACAAAGCACCGTGTCGACCTCGTCGTCGGCGCTCGCAATGGCCGTCTCGAAGCAGTCGCGGCAAGCGCAGTCGACATAGCCCGACGTCTTGTGCGTCTCCATCAGTACACCCGCCACTTTCCGTTGAGCACGCGC
>JADLHZ010000093.1 GCA_020848545.1 Deltaproteobacteria bacterium
AACGCCTCGACCACGCACTCGAGCAGCATGCGTTGTTGCGGATCCATGGTGAGCGCTTCTTTCGCCGCAATGCCGAAGAAGCCGGGATCGAACGCGGCAACGTCGCAGCCGCGCAGGAACGAGCCGAGCCGTGTCGCGATCTTGCCCGGTGTGTCCGCGTCCGGATGGAAGTATTGATCGATGTCGTAGCGTTCCCTTGGCACCTTCGACCCTGTCCACGATCCATCCTTCAGGGTCTGCCAATAGGCATCGAGGTCCACCCGCTCCGATCCTGGAAAGCGTCCTGCCATGCCCACGATCGCTGTCGCGCCGTTCTCTGCAGCGCGACGTTGCGTCTTCGCCGCGCGCGCGCCTGGAGCGCCGTTCTGCATCCGAGCGAGAACCTGGGTGGCCAGCGCAGCGATCGATGGATGGTCGAAAACGATTGTCGACGGCAACGACAAGCCCGTCGTTTCATTCAAGCGCTGACGCAGCTTCTGCGCCATCAACGAGTCGAGACCCAAGTCCATCAGAGGCTTGTCGATGGGAATCGAGCTCGGGTCGGCGAAGTCCATGGTCGCCGCAACCTCCGCCCGGACGAGCTCGCGAACGAACGGCGCACGCTTGACCTCCGGCATCTGCTCCAAGCGCAAGGCGAGCTCCCCCTGAGGCGCCCGCGCTTTCTCGCTGATCAGCGCCTCGAGGCGACGACGCTGGAACGGCGCGCTCGCCGCGTAGCTCACCCACTCGACCTCCAGGTGCGAGGTGACGCGAGACTCGTTCGCGAGCGCATGATCCAACGCTGCGCCCACGGACGAGAGCGGGGCGGGCCGGAACCCGAGACGCTTCACGCGTTCCTGTTGCGCCGAGCTCAGCCGCGCGAAGAGCCCGCGGCCCGCCACGGGGCCCAAACGAACGCTGCGCATGTGGAGCGCCCTCCCCTGCGCGCTCTGCGCAAGGGCGTCGAGGACGCCGTTGGCCGCCGCGTAGGCGCTCTGCCCTCCATTTCCGAGCAGGCTGGCGACGCTCGAAAGGTTCAGCCAAAAGAGCGTTGGCTGGTCACGGAGCAGCTTCATGAGGCGCGACGCTCCCATGACCTTCGCGTCCCAGCTCTCATGGAGCTGCTCGGCCGTCAGGGAGCCAAACGCGACGTCCCGTGCAACGCCGGCCGCGTGAATGACCCCGCGAATCCGGCGAGCGGTGCTCGCAATCGCCGCCTCGATCGCGGCGCCGGATTGATCGTGCTTCAAGTCGGCAGCCACGTACGTGACGCGCGCGAGACCGCTGCTGCGGCACTGCTCGTCGATGGTTCCCTGGTCGATGGCGCGGCGGCCAACCACCAGGACGTGTGCCGCTCCACGCCTTGCCAGCCACTCCATCAAGGTCGCGCCAAGGCCACCAAAGCCACCGGTCAGCAAGTAGAGACCGTCAGCGTCCAGCGCGGGTGGGGCGACGCCCCTACGCCCGACGCTGACGATTCGATTGACCCAAGTGCGTCCCCCGCGAACGACGATTTCGTCCTCATCCTGCCCGGCACGCAAGAGCTTCGGGATCGCCGACGCATCCTCGCGGAGATTTCCGACGTCGATTCGTCGTCCGTGGATGCCCTCGTGCGCAATCGCGCGCGCGGCACACCACAAGGACGCTCCCATGACATCGGGCTCGCACGGTTCGTCATCGGGGGATTGCGAACGCTGGGTGACCAAATGCAATGCAGCGCCACCTGCCTGACAAGCGCGCGCCACCGCGAGGTAGTCGGTGATCACGCGCGCGTCGACCTCGCCTCCGGACGGCACGACGAAGATGGCGTCGCGCGAAGCGAGCGTTTGCGACGGCGCTTGGGTGAGCGCAGGCAAGTGGGCCACGCCGGCAAGGGCCTCGACGATCTCGGCGGAAGCACCCGCGTCACCGTAGACCTCGAGCGCTCGTCCGCGCTCGCCGCCAGGCGCAGTCTCCAACGCCCTCGGCTGCCACTGCTCCACATAGCACTTGACCGCCGCGTCTTCGCCAAGCACCACCTCTCGCCGTGCGGCTCTGAACTGCAGGCCGCGCGCCGCACAGACCAAGCGACCGCCGTCGTCGTAGTAGTCGAAATCACCCACGGTCTTCGTCGCATCGCACTTCTCTAGTCGGACGACGGCGCGTCCAGAGGCCGGAAAATCGCGAGCAACAAACAGGCGGTCGATGCCAATGGGCATTGCGACCCGCGGTCCACTCGACAGCCGACCGAGTACCGCCACGGCCTGCAGACACGCATCGAAGGCCGTCACCGCACGCTCGTGCGGCAGCCTTTGGGAGGAGCTCTCGATTTTGACGACCGCATGCCCCTCGGCGACTTGCAGGCCGATGATGGTGCGAAAGGCCGGTCCGAGCTCCGTGCCGTCTTCGGCCATCGCTATGTATTGCGATGCCATGTCGATGGTCTTCAGATCCTGCGCGGGTTCGACGAGTGGCTCTGGCATCGAGGATCCAGCTGCAATCGTTACCGCGGAGCAAGGAGCCCAGTCGGAGGTGCCCTTGTCGCTCACATAGGTCGTCAAGCGCCCCGCACTTCGATCGAGCACGACCTGCAACGTCGGCTCGTCGCGCAAGAACACCGGACGGTCCACCGCAAACGCCGACAGTTCGATAGGCGGCATCCCGGGTCGGTCACTCCAGACAGCCTGGCAGGCGCGCCAAATGTGCCCCGCGGCCGGCCAAACCGGAGTCGCGAAGAACTCGTGGTCGCCGAATGCGCTCTTGACAGACGTCTTCACCTCGAACGCGAGGATGTTTGGCTCTTCGGGGCGCACCAAGCGACTGCCGAGCAACGTCGTCGGCTCTTGCCGGGTGGTCCCCACGGCGGGAGCCGCCCAATAGCGCCCCCGATCGAATTGGTAGGACGGGAGGTCGACGCGCCGACGAGGCCAAGGACGGTCAATCGCCGCGAGGTCGATGTGAGCGCCTTGAACATAGGCTTCCGCAAGGCGTTCGAACAAGTCGCGCCAGGTGGGCACCGCCACTGCGTTCGCATCCACAGCGAGCTCGCCTTCGAGACCATAGGCGCGGACCAACTGTTGCAGCGCCGCCATGCGGTCGGGCCCGGAAAAGCGCGGATCGACGGAGAAGTCGCCGGGCGCACCAAGCTTACGCTCGAGCCTGATCGTCGACGCACGGCCCCGAACGACGCCAGGGCCCTGGACCGAGCGCGCGCCAACGAACGCTTCGAGCTTGGCGACTGCCTCCTCGACATCGGCGGCAACAATGGCGAGGCGTTCCTCGTAGTGCGCACGATACAGGCCCGCGCTGTGCGCGACATCGTGGAGCGAGGATCCCTCGGCCTTCAACACGTCGAGGTGGAGTGCGGCGATGGCCTGCAGCGACCGCTCGCTGCGTGCGCTCAAGAGCAGCAGCGCGATGGGGCGCTCGGCCGCCGCCTCTGTGGCAGGCGACTCCGCGAGCGCGGGCGGCTCCTCCAAGATGACGTGCGCGTTGCTCCCCTGGAAAGCAAAGCAGCTCAGGCCAGCCCTTCTGAGCGCGCCCGCGCGCCGCTTCCACGGCAAGGGGTTCGTCACGACGCTCAGCGCCGACTCATCCCACGCAATCTTGCGGCTGGGCTTGGACAAGCCGATTTGCCCCGGGATCTGCTCGTTCTCGAGCGCCAGCACGACCTTGATGATCGACGCCATTCCGGCGGCCGCTTCGAGATGGCCGATGTTGGTCTTGACGCTACCCACCAGCAGTGGCCGCTCTGGCGGTCGGTCGCGACCGTACGCGTGGACCAAGGCGTTGACCTCGATGGGATCCCCGAGCGCTGTACCCGTGCCGTGCGCCTCGACGTAAGAAATGTCGCGCGGCTGCAATCTGGCATCGTCCATCGCCGCGCGAATCACCGCCTCCTGAGCCGGGCCGCTCGGCACCGTCAATCCACCGCTGCGGCCATCCTGGTTCACAGCCGTTCCGCGAATCACGCATCGAACCCGATCGCGCGCGGGCTCCACGTCCACGAGTCGCTTGAGGATCAGCACACCGCAACCCTCACCGCGCACGTAGCCGTTGGCCTCCTCGTCGAAGGTCTTGCAGCGGCCGTCGGGTGCCATGAAGCGCCCGCGCGAGAAGTAGATCGTCCAGTCGGGAGCGAGTATGAGATTCGCCGCGCCAACGATGGCGAGATTGCATTCGCCCCGCCGCAGGGACTGCACCGCATAGTGCAGCGCGTAGAGCGACGACGAGCAAGCCGTGTCCAGAGTCATCGCTGGCCCCTGCAAGCCATAGCAAAACGAAATCCGCCCCGCCGCGACGCTCGATGCATTGCCTGTTCCACGATGCTCGTCGATGTTCTCCCGTCCGAGCGTCGCGAGCAGGACGGAGTAGTCGTTCGTGCTCAGACCAACGAATACCCCCGTACGCGAACCGGCCAACTGCGGGGCAGCGTAGCCAGCGTTCTCCAGGCCCTCCGCGACGCACTCGAGCAACAGGCGTTGTTGCGGGTCCATCAGCCGCGCCTCTTTCGGAGCAATGCCGAAGAACTGCGGATCGAAGGCCGCCACGTCGACGTCACGCAAGAACCCACCCCAGCGAGTCGACATCTTGCCGGGGACGTCGGGGTCTGGGTCGTAAAACGCGTCGATGTCCCAGCGGTCCTTTGGAACCTCGACGATCCCGTCTTGCCCGTGCGACAAAAGCTGCCAATAGCCGTCTTCGTCGGTGGCCCCGCCCGGGAATCGACAGGCCAGACCCACGATGGCGACGGCCGGCTCGTCCTCGGCGGACCGCGCCGGCGCGGGACGGCTCGTCGCCGTTGTACTCGGCTCGGCGTCGCGCAAGCCAGCGCGTTCGAGCCACGCACGGCTCAATGCGCTGATCGTCGGAAAGTCGAAGACGAAGGTCGCCGGAAGCGGCTTTCCGAGAAGCGCGCTCAAACGATTGCGAAGATCGATGGCCATCAGCGAATCGACGCCAAGGTCCATCAGTGGCTCATCGATCCCTGCGTCGCGGCGATCGGCGCCCATCACGCTGCGAAGCTCGGCGAGCAACTGCGTCTGCACGCGCTGCTCACGATTGTTCGGTTCGAGCGCGGCGAGCTCTCGCGCGAAATCCGTCGTGCGCTCGATTTGGCCGCGTGGCGCGCCATCGCGGCGCACGAGCTCGCGAAGCTTCGCCGGCACCCGTACGCCGCTTGCCTCGTAGCGCTGGCCGAGCTCGGTCACATCACCGCAAAGAATGGTGATCCCAGCGCGTCGTCCGTCCCAGAGCGCGTCGAGGATGCGCAGGCCGTCGTCATTGCTGAGAGCGCGAAGCCCGGTCAACATGCCGTCGCTGACCGTGGACCGGGTCTGCGCCGCCATTCCCGCCTCGGCCCAGGGACCCCAGGCGATGCTCAGGTGCCTACGCCCGAGGCGCGATTGTTGGGCCGCAAGAGCATCCAGCACGGCGTTCGCTGCCGCGTAGCTCGACTGTCCGACGTTGCCGAGTACACCCGAGATCGAGGAGAACGACACGAAGACCGTCTCGGCGTCCGCCTCTTGCATGAGGTTCTTCGCGCCGAGAATCTTCGGCCACAAGACCTCCTCGTACTTCGGCCAGCTCTGCGATCGCAGCGTCGCGTCGCGAAGCACGCCCGCAGCGTGCACGATCGCCGCGATACGCCCCGTACGCGTGCGTGCTGCCGCACAAATACGAGCCACGTCCTCGCGGCGAGAAACATCGCCTTGCTCGACGACCACCGTTACCCCGGTCGCGCGAAGGCGCTCGAGGCGCGAAGCGCTGCGCGCATCGGGCGCTTTGCGGCCGACGAGAACGATCTCCTCAACGCCTCTCTCTACAAGCCACCCTGCGACTGTGAGCCCCAAGGCTCCCAGGCCGCCGCTGACAACATAGCTCCCCTTCGCCTCGAGGGCGTCTCGCGTGATGTCGATGACGACCTTACCGACGTTCCTACCCTGGCCAAGGAATCGAAACGCAGCGCGTGCTTCGCGCAGGGCAAAGCGCGTGACAGGAAGAGGGGTCAGCGAGCCTTCCTCCCAACCTCGCTCGAGGCGCTCGAATGCGTCGGGAAACCAGCCTGGATCTTTCTTCATCAGCTCATCGAGAGCGACGGCGTGGTAGGAGGCACTGGGGTTGAGCGCTGAGAACGCTTGCGGACTCAGGAGATCCGCCTTGCCTACTTCGATGAACCGTCCGCCCGGCCGGAGCAAGCGCACGCTCTGCCTCAGCTTGTCTCCGGTGAGCGAATTGAGCACAACGTCAACGCCCTCACCCCCTGTCGCGGCCAGAACTTCCTCGTAGAAACCTGTGCTTCGTGAGTCGAAGACATGGTTCACACCGAGCTGTCGCAGGTAGTCGTGCTTGCTCTTGCTCGCCGTGGCGAAGATCTCGGCACCGATCCGCTGGCTCACCTGGATCGCAGCGAGGCCAAGACCACCCGCCGCGGCGTGGATCAGGATTCTTTCGCCCCGGCGCAAGCGGGCGCGCTCGACCAACCCGAGATCCGCGGTCAGGGCGGTCGAAAGCTGCGTCACCGCCTGTTCTTGGCTCATGTTCGATGGGAGCACAGCCACCAACCGTTCGTCCGTGACCGCAAAGCGAGCGACACAGCCGACGGCAAAGCCAAAGACGCGGTCGCCGATCTTGAAGCGCTCGACGTCAGCACCAATTCGCGTGACCCGCCCGGCGCAATCTCCGCCTGGGGCGCCGGGATCGCCCGGGTATTCCCCGAGCACGTTGAGTACGTCCCTAAAATTCAAGCCGACGCGCTCGACGGCTATCTCGATTTCACGGGATCCGAGCGATGCGGTCCGCGGGGCCGCCACGATTTGCAGCCGATCGAGCGTTCCGCGGCGATGCGTATCGAGGCGCCAGTTGTCGGCCGCGGCCGGCACGGTCAACCCCCCCTCGGCGCGAACGAGTCTCGACACATATCGACCCTGCTCCGGACGCAGGCAAATCTCTTCGTCTTGCGCGACGACTGAGAGCTCCGAGGCAATCGCCTCGGCGGCCTCTTCGTAGCTCCACACGTCAACCAGCTGCGCCTCGAGCCCCGAAATCTCCTGCACCGCCGAGCGCATCATCCCCCATGCCGACGCCTGCCAGGGGTGAAGAAGCTCGTCACGCTCGTCGACGAGCTGCGCTCGCTCGCTCACGACGGCGAGGCGCAAGCCAGGCTTCACTGGTCCTCGCAGAAGCGCGAGCAATGGCCGCAGCGTTGCCTCTACCGCCTGCGCAGCGTCTTCGACCGAGCGCCCGAGCAAGAGCACGACACAGTCGGTCCCAAACGAAGGGTCCTCTCCTGGCGTGGCGACGCTGACGGAGGCCCTGTGCCCCCGCGTGGCAAGACAACCAGCGAGCTTCAATGCGCTGGCGCGATCTTCCTCAACGGCGCACAAGACCTGCCATGTGTCCTTGCGGCGAGTTGCCCTCGTCTCGGGATTGCTCCGCTGCCAAGCCACCTCATACAGTGACTCCTCGACGAGCGTGCTGCCGGCTTGCGCATCGACGGCGGCGACACTCGCGCGCTTGAGCGCCACGTCGCGCGCCACCACGAGCAGCGCACCGCTCTCGTCGTACAGCTCGAAACCGCCGTGGACCACGTCCGCTGCG
>JADLHZ010000094.1 GCA_020848545.1 Deltaproteobacteria bacterium
AACGCCTCGACCACGCACTCGAGCAGCATGCGTTGTTGCGGATCCATGGTGAGCGCTTCTTTCGCCGCAATGCCGAAGAAGCCGGGATCGAACGCGGCAACGTCGCAGCCGCGCAGGAACGAGCCGACGCGTGTCGCAATCTTGCCCGGTGTGTCTGCGTCCGGATGGAAGTATCGATCGATGTCGTAGCGTTCCCTTGGCACCTCCGAACCTGTCCACGACCCATCCTTCAGGGTCTGCCAATAGGCATCGAGGTCCACCCGCTCCGATCCTGGAAAGCGTCCTGCCATGCCCACGATCGCCGTAGCGCCGTTCTCTGCAGCGCGACGTTGCGTCTTCGCCGCGCGCGCGCCGGGCGCGCCTTTCTGCATCCGAGCGAGAACCTGGCTGGCCAGCGCCGCGATCGATGGATGGTCGAAGACGATTGTCGACGGCAACGACAAGCCCGTCGTTTCATTCAAGCGCTGCCGCAGCTTCTGCGCCATCAACGAGTCGAGACCCAATTCCATCAGAGGCTTGTCGATGGGAATCGAGCTCGGGTCGGCAAAGTCCATGGTCGCCGCAACCTCCGCCCGGACGAGGTCGCGAACGAACTGCGCACGCTTGGCCTCCGGCATCTGCTCCAAGCGCGAGGCGAGCTCACCAAGAGGCGCCCGCGCTTTCTCGCTGAGCAGCGCCTCGAGGCGACGACGCAGGAAAGGCGCGCTCGCCGCGTAGCTCGCCCACTCGACTTCCACGTGCGTGGTCACGCGAGACCCGTTCACGAGCGCATGATCCAACGTTGCGCCGACGGACGAGAGTGGGACGGGTCGGAACCCAAGACGGCTCACGCGTGCCTGTTGGGCCGAGCTCAGCCGCGCGAAGAGCCCGCGGCCAGCCACGGGGCCCAAACGGACGCTTCGCATGTGGAGCGCCCTCCCCTGCGCGCTCTGCGCAAAGGCGTCGAGGACACCGTTGGCCGCCGCGTAGGCGCTCTGCCCTCCATTTCCGAGGAGGCTGGCGACGCTCGAAAGGTTCAGCCAAAAGAGGGTTGGCTGGTCACGGAGCAGCTTCATGAGACGCGACGCGCCGATGACCTTCGCGTCCCAGTTCTCATGCAGTTGCTCGGACGTCAGGGAGCCAAACGCGATGTCCCGCGCGACGCCGGCCGCGTGAATGACCCCGCGAATCCGGCGACCGGTGCTCGCAATCGCCGCCTCGATCGCGGCGCCGGATTGATCGTGCTTCAAGTCGGCAGCGACGTACGTGACGCTCGCGAGACCGCTGCTCCGGCACTGCTCGTCGATGGTTCCCTGATCGATGGCGCGGCGGCCGACCACCAGGACGTGCCCCGCTCCACGCCTTGCCAGCCACTCCATCAAGGTCGGGCCAAGGCCACCAAATCCACCGGTCAGCAAGTAGAGACCGTCGGCGTCGAGCGCGGGTGGGGCGACGCCCCTACGCCCGGCGCTGACGACTCGGTTGACCCAAGTGCGTCCCCCGCGAACGACGATTTCGTCCTCATCCTGCAGAGCACACAAGAGCTTCGGGATTGCCGACGCATCATCACGGAGATTTCCGACGTCGATTCGTCGTCCGTGGATGCCCTCGTGCTCAATCGCGCGCGCGGCGCACCACAATGACGCGCCCATCGGGTCCGGCTCGCACGGATCGTCATCGGGGGACTGAGAACGCTCGGTGATCAAATGCAACGCAGCGCCACGCGCCTGACAAGCGCGCGCCACCGCGAGGTAGTCGGCAATCACTCGCGGGTCGACCTCGCCTCCGGACGGCACGACGAAGATGGCGTCGCGCGAAACGAGCGTTTGCGACGGCTCTTGTGTGAGCGCATGCAAGTGGGCCACGCCGGCAGAGGCCGCGACGATTTCAGCGGAAGCACCCGCGTCACCGAAGACCTCGAGCTCTCGTCCGCTCTCGTCGCCGGCCGCCGCCTCCAACCCCCGTGGCTGCCACTGCTCCACATAGCACTTGACCGCCGCGTCTTCTCCAAGCACCACCTCTCGCCTCGCGGCTCTAAACTGCACTCCGCGCGCCGCACAGACCAGGCGACCGGCGTCGTCGTGGTAGTCGAAATCAGCCACGATCTTCGTCGCATCGCACGTCACGAGTCTGACGACTGCGCGTCCAGACATGGGAAAATCGCGAGCGAAAAAGAGGCGGTCGATACCAGTGGGCATGGCAACCCGCGGGCCAGTCGAGAGCCAACCGAGCATCGCCACGGTCTGCAGGCACGCATCGAAGGCCGTCACCGCCCCCTCTTGCGGCTGGCCCTCGGAGGAGCTCTCGATTCTGACGAGCGCGCGTCCTTCGGCGACTTGCAGGCCACGGATGGTGCGAAAGGCCGGTCCGAGCTTCGTGCCGTCTCCCGCCATCGCAACGTATTGCGATGCCATGTCGATGACTTTCAGATCCTGCGAGGACTCGTCGAGTGGCTCCGGCAACAAGGAGTCAACGGTAAGCGTTGCAGCCGAGCAAGGGGCCCAGTCCGCGGCGCCCTTGTCCTTCACGTAGGTCGTTAAACGCCCCGTACTTCGATCAAACACGACCTGCAACGTCGGCTCGTCGCGCAACAACACCGGGCGATCCACCGAAAAAGTCGACAGCTCGATGGGTGGCGTCCCGGATCGGTCACTCCAGACAGCCTGGCAAGCGCGCCAAATGTGCCCCGCGGCCGGCCAAACTGGAGTCGCAAAGAACTCGTGATCGCCAAAGGTGCTCTTGACAGACGGCTTCATCTCGAACGCGAGGATGTTTGCTTCTTCCGGGCGCACCAAACGATTGCCGAGCAGCGTCGTCGGCTCTTGCCTCGTGGTCGCCACGGAGGGAGCCGCCCAATAACGCTGACGATCGAATTGGTAAGACGGGAGGTCGACGCGCCGACGAGGCCACGGGCGATCAATCGCCGCGAGGTCGATGCGAGCGCCTTGGACATAGGCTTCCGCAAGGCGTTCGAACAAGTCGCGCCAGGTGGAGACCGCCACTGCGTTCGCGTCCACAGCGAACTCGCCTTCGAGGCCATAGCCGCGGACCAACTGTTGCAGCGCCGCCAAACGGTCGGGCCCGGAAAAGCGCGGATCGACGGAGAAGTCGCCGGGTGCACCAAGCTTACGCCCTACCCTGGTGGTCGACGCACGGCCCCGAACGACGCCAGGCCCTTCGACGAGGCGCGCGGCAACGAACGCTTCGAGCTTGGCGACAGCCTCCTCGACGTTGGCGGCGACGATGGCGAGGCGTTCCTCATAATGCGCACGATAGAGCCCGGCGCTGTGAGCAGCATCGAGCAGCGACGAGCTCCCGGCCTTCAACACGTCGAGGTAGCGCGCGGCGATGGCCTGCAGCGATCGTTCGGTTCGTGCGCTCAAGAGCATCAACGCGATGGGGCGTTCGGCCGCGCCGACCGTGACAGGCGGCTCGGCGGCGAAAGGCGACTCCTCCAAGATGACGTGCGCATTGCTCCCCTGGAAAGCGAAGCAGCTCAGACCCGCCCTTCGGGGCTCGCCCGCGCGCCGCTTCCACGGCAAGGGGTTCGTCACGACGCTCAGCGCCATCTCGTCCCACGCGATCTTGCGGCTGGGTTTGCCAAATCCGAGTTGCCCCGGGATCTGCTCTTTCTCGAGCGCCAGCACGACCTTGATGAGCGACGCCATTCCAGCCGCTGCTTCGAGATGGCCGATGTTGGTCTTGACGCTGCCGACCAGCAAACGCGGCCGGTCCGGTCGATCGCGACCGTAGGCGCGGACCATGGCGTTGGCCTCGATGGGATCCCCGAGCGCAGTACCCGTGCCGTGCGCCTCGACGTAGGAAATGTCGTGCTGCTGCAATCGGGCATCGTTCATCGCCGCTCGAATGACCGCCTCCTGAGCCGGGCCACTCGGCACAGTCAATCCGCCGCTTCGGCCGTCTTGATTCACAGCTGTTCCGCGAATGACGCCTCGAACCCGATCGCGGGAGGGCACGACGTCGCCGAGACGCTTGAGGATCAGCACGCCACAACCCTCGCCGCGTACGTAGCCGTTGGCGTCGTCCGAGAAGGCCTTGCAGTGGCCGTCGGGCGCCATGAAACGACCGCGAG
>JADLHZ010000095.1 GCA_020848545.1 Deltaproteobacteria bacterium
AAGTTCGCCTCGAGCAATGAGCTCGAAACGGTTTTCGTCTCGCCTCGAACATCGCCTTGTTCGGCGACGGCGACGGCGACGTCAACGGCGACGACTACGGGCAATCTTTACGCGGTCGCGGCACTAGAGGACGAGCGCTGCTGCGACGACCGCCGCGATCGGCACTGTCAGATTGTCGTCGACGCGCGTCGAGTAGAGCTCGGCGACGGCGCCGACGGCTGCGGCCGCGAGGGCGGCGAAGATGCGCGACGACGTAGCGATCTCAGGGTGCAAGCCGAACAAGTACGCGAGCGAAACGATCGACGCGGCGGCGAAGAACGACATCGCGCCGACGAGGCTCTTCTCGCGGTAGAGCTTGAGCTTGCCGAAGCGCTTGCCCATCCACGCCGCGGCCGGATCGCCGTACGCGAGCACGATGATGCCGACGATGACGGCCGTGCGCTCGAAGAAGGTGGTGATGAAGCACAGCGCGATCAAATAGAACGTGGCCGAGTTCACCTTGTGGTACTCGCGCGGCCGCGCGATCGCGCCGAAGACGTTGGTGACGAGAAAATCGTTCCAGCGCGACGAGAAGCGCCGCGTGACTTCCAGCGTGCCGAAGATCGCTGCCAGCGTGAACAAGATGGTGAGCGCCTGGCCGCGCGTGATCACGAATTCATAGAGCGACGCGCCGAGCATGCCCATGCCGATGTGAAACCAGGTGCGGGCGCCCTTCAGCGTGCGCAGAGATTCAGGGGTCTTGGCGCGCTCTTCGGCGTGGGCGCGCGCCTGCGACCATTGGCTGAGCCAGTGTTCGTAGGCGCGGGCGGCGTCGGTGTAGCGGGTGAGGACGTAGTCGCGCGCCGCCTTCATGTCGGCTTGGCTCGCGCGCTTCTTGAACGCGCTGAGGGCGTCGCCGAGCTCTTGCAGCGACGTTTGTACGCGCGACCAAGCGCTCGCCCATCGCGCGGAGGGATCCGGCGTTGGCGCTTCGGAGAGGAGACGGGTGCAGCCGGCTTCGAGCTCGTCGATGCGATCGCCCTTCAGCTTCGCTGGCAGGACGTCCAAAAAGACGTGGAGGTCGTGGCCGTAGGACGAAAGGAGGGGCTCTGATGCAACGAGGCTCATCGGTCGTCCAGTTTCGGCAAGGCCGGCACTTCGTTCAACACTGGGCGCGGGGCATTACAAAAGTATTACAAAGTGCGAAAGCCCCTACGCGCCGTTGTGTCTTTGGGCGCCCATGTATGATTTTGCGCGCAGGTGCAGGTCTCGGCTATTGGTCTCGCCGTGGCCCACAAACTCGGCATCGTCGGCGTTCCCGGAAGGATGGCGGCCCGCGTCGTCGCGCTGATCGCGGAGGAGCCGGCGCTGCAGCTCGCGGTGGCGTTGGGCCGCGCCGATGACCCGATGCTTGGCAAGGACAGCGGCGAAGCGGTTGGCGCAGGGAAGAACGGCGTTCCGATCGAGGCGTTCCTTCCGGCGCACTTCGCGCGCGCGGACGTCTGGCTGGAGTTTGCGCACGCCTCAGCGACGGACGCGACGATCGCCGCCGCGCGCCAGGCGAAGAAGCCGCTGCTCGTCTGCACGACCGGGCTCGAGCCGAAGACCCTGACAGCGTTGCGTGCGGCGGCGGCGGACATCCCTGTGATGCACGCGGCGAACACCTCGCTCGGCGTCGCGGTGCTGAACGCGGCGCTGCGTCTGTGCGTGCAAGCGCTCGGCGAGAGTTACGTGGCCGAGGTCGTGGAGCTGCACCACGACAAGAAGAAGGACGCGCCCTCCGGCACCGCGATGCGCCTCGTCGAGACGATCAAGGACGCGCGCGGCGGGAAGACCGTCACCGGCCGAGACGGCATCGTCGGCGAGCGCAAGCGCGAAGAAATCGGCGTCTTCGCCGTCAGAGGTGGTAACGTGATCGGCGAGCACACCGTGTATCTGTTCGGGGAAAACGATCGCATCGAGCTCACGCACCGCGCCGCCAGTCGCGATCTCTTCGCGACCGGCGCGCTGCGCACCGTCGCCTGGCTCGCCGGGCGCGCTGCCGGCCTCTATACCATCGAAGATTCGCTCGGCCTCACGCCGCCCGCCTCGCACAAAGGATCGCCATGAACGCACTCGTCGTCCTCGTTGCCTTGCAGTGGATCACCGGCGTCGAAGCGACCGTCGCCAGCTTCAGCGGCACGGTGAGCGTCGCGCCGCCTGGTGGCGATTTGCGCGCGGCGCAGAAGGGTGAAGTGTTGAAGGAGAGCTCGCGCGTGAAGACCGGCGCGCAGAGCGAAGTGACGCTCGTCCTTTCGGACGGCAGCACGCTCAAGCTGCGCGAAAAGTCCGAGATGCAAGTCGCCGTCGTGAAGACCGAGCAGCAGAAGCCGGCGATGGTGCTCTTCTTCGGGCGCCTGTGGAGCAAGATCGCCACCAAAGTCGGCGGCAATCAGTTCGACGTCGTGACGCCGAGCTGCGTCGCCGGCGTGCGCGGCACCGAGTTCGAGACCGCGGCCGGTGAGGACGGCTCGACGCGCGTGACGGTGAATGAAGGCAACGTCGCGGTCGACAACGAGAAGAAGCAGGTCGCCGTCGGCGCCGGACAGCAAGCCGACGGTTCGACCAGCGGCGTCGACGCGCCGAAGAGCAAGTCCGACACCGACTGGAACAAGTGGAACGCCGAGAAGCGCGGCAACCTGCAGAAAAACGGCGAGGCGATCGCGCGCGAGACGAAGGAAAAGATCGATGCGCGGCGGGCCGAGGCGCAGGCGCTCTTCGAGAAGCAGAAGGCGTTGAAAGAGGAGTACCCGAACGCCACCGACGCGCGAAAGGCCGCGATCAAAGAAGAGGTGACGAAGAACGCACGCCGGCTCGCCGAGCTCGGCGTTCGTGCCACCGGTCAGTTCGGCGCCTTCGAGCACTGGGGCGAGCTCGCCGACGATCCAGAGTTCGGGGCGAAGTTCACGGGCAGCGGCTACGTGCGCAGCGAGCTGAAGCGGCTGCGTCGCGTCAAGGCCGAGTTCGACAAGATGATCGCCGAAGGCACCGACATGTCGGTGAGGAGCCTCGAGAAGATGATGGACGACATGGGCGGCGGCAAGAAGACCATCAAAGACAAGAAGGGCTCGAGCAAGGACGACTTGTTCAAGGAGTGAGCCGCGAAAAGGGACCGGGGAGCGTTTGAGCCCGGGTAGCGTTGAGCCGTTTTCGGGCGTCGAGGCTACTAGGGGCGCATGAACGGCTTGCTCCTTTTGTCCCTCCTGGCCGCCGCACCCACGGTCGAAGGTACGGCGTGTGACACCGCCTTCGTCGACGCGCTGACCGAGCACGTTGACCGCGAGTGGACGGCGCCGCTGCCGATCTCGCGCATCGCCATCGACTGTAGCAGCCGGCGCGCGATGTTGTATGCGGACACGCTGCTCCGGCGCGTGCTCGCGTTGCCGGCGGACGCCGCGCTGACGGCCGACGGCGCCCGCGTCGTTGCGCTGTTCATCGACGCCGCGGCGAAGCGCAACGAGGCCGCGGTCGCCGCGGATTTGGCCCCGTCACCGGCCTTGTTCGAGCGTAACTCGGTCCGCGATTTTCAGATCATCGTCGAGGCGCACAAACGGAGGATGCGCCTGCTCGGTACGATCCTCGGTCCCACCGGGCTCGGCCTGATGACGATTGGCGCGGTGTTGCTCGGCGTCGGCTTCAGCGGTCTCGTCATCCAGGGTGACGTGATCAATCCGGCGCCGGCCCTTGCTGGCTTTGCGCTCTTGGTGATCGGCGCTGTCGCGGCACCTCCCGGCTTGGTCGCGTGGGGGCTCAGCTATCGGACCCCGCAGCCCTACGATCCGACCGGCGGTGAAAAAGCGATGCGGCGGGCCGGCATCGCGCTCATGGCGATCGGCGGTGCAGGACTATTGATGTCGAGCGTCACGCTGGCGCTCTTCACTCTCGGCGTCGATCGGAACGGAACGTTCGTGGCGATGACGCTCGGCGCAGCCCTCGGAACACAGCTGATTCCGGTCGGTGGCGTGCTCGTCGGCGCCGCCAAGCTCGGGCCGCCGCGCTTCGGCCTGGCCCCGACCAAGAACGGCATCAACGTCGCGCTCGGCGGTGCCTTCTGAGCACATTTTTGCTGACAGATCGCCCGGGATTTCATACGGGCCCGGGCGCATGAGATCGCGGGCTTCGACTCACACTTCGTTCGCGCCGGCCGCCCTGCGCTTGGTCGACGAGCCGCTCGATTTTCACGCGGTCTACGACGCCCACGCGGCCTACGTGGCGGCCGTCGCGCTGCGCATCCTCGGACGCTCGGCGGACGTCGACGATGTCGTGCACGACGTCTTCATCAAGGTGCTGCGGCAGCTCGCGCAGCTCGAAGATCCGGCGGCGATCAAAGGCTGGCTCGCGCGCATCACGGTCGGCGTGTGCTCGAAGCGCTTACGCAGGAAGAAGCTGCTCGCGTGGATCGGCCTCGGCGACGTCGAGGCCTCGCTCGAAGCGACGGACTGCGCGCCGGACGAGCACGCGCGACTGTCCGAAGTTTACGCCGCCCTCGCCGAGCTCGCCGTCGATGATCGCGTCGCGTGGACCTTGCGCCACGTCGAAGGCGAGCGGCTCGACGCGATCGCGAACGCGTGCGGCTGCTCGCTGGCGACGGCGAAGCGGCGGATCGCGCGGGCCGAGGCGCAGTTGGATCTCGCGCTCATGGAGGACGAACGATGATCGCGCGCGACACCGAGCTTCTACGGAGCGTACGCCCAGCGTGGAGCCGCGATCGCGCCGATCACGTGGCGAAGCGGGTGCAACGGACGGTCAGACGTCGCCGCGCGGCTGCGGTCGCGAGCGTCGTCGCGGCGCTGGTGATCGCCGGCGTCGCCGCGCAACTGACGATCGCGCCTGTGCAGACGCCGGAAGCGGTGACGATCGCGACGGCGATCGAGGTGGCACCGCCGGCGCCGGCCGCTGCTCCAGGCTGGCGGCTCGTGCGCCTCGACGCTCCGCCGGTGAGCCAGGCCCTCGCGGCGACGATGCACACGAAGCGCGCGGCGCCGGAGAGTGCCGTTGCGGCGGTGGCGCCCGCAAGCCGTGAGCCGAGCACCAAGGAGATCTTTGCACGCGCGGATCGCCTGCGCGACGCGGGTGACGAAACCGGCGCGATGACCTTGCTGAAGAGCATCGCCGCGAGCGATGATCCCTTGGCCGCGGCCGCGGCGTTCACGCTCGGCAAGCTGCTGCGCACGCGTGATCCCTTGGCTGCGAAGCGCGCGTTCTTGGACGCCGTGACCTTGGATCCCGAGGGACCGCTCGCCGATGAAGCCCGCCGGCTCAGCGCGACCGAGCAAAATCGCTGAGCGCTTGCTCGAAACACACCTCAGTTTGCGCCGCGATCGCGCCCCAATCGTAGGTCGCCGCCAGCGCGCTCGCGTCTCGGCTCTTCGCTGCGCGCAGGTCGGCATCGCCGAGCAACGCGGCGATCTTCTCTGCGAACGCCGCCTCGTCGCTGGGCGACACGAGAAAGCCGCCGCGGCCCTTGAGGACCTCTTTGTGCACGTCGAGGTCCGTCGCCACGTATGGAAGCCCCTGTCGCGCGGCCTCGATCGTCGCGATACCGAAGCCTTCGACCAGGCTCGCGAGCGAGAACACGTGCGCGGCGGCGAGCTGGCGCAGGAGCTCGCCGCGGCCGATCTCGGAGAGGATCGACACGCGCTCAAAGACGCCTAGGGTGCGGGCGAGCGCTTCGATCGCCTGGCGCTCGGGGCCGGAGCCGATGAGCACGAGGCGCGCGTTCGGCACCCGCTCCTTCGCCCGTGCAAAGGCGCGCAAGAGAAACGCGTGGTTCTTGTACTTCACGAAGCGCGCGACGCAGATCAAAGTGGGATCGGCCGCTTTGGTCACGCCTTCGAGCGGCGCGTCGTCGACGCCACAATAAATGAGGTCGATCGGTTGCTTCGTATGCTTGGCGAGCTTCCGCTTCGTCTGCTCGGAGATCGCGATGTAGCGTCGAAAGCCGGGAAGGCCGAGGTTCAGCCGCTCGAGCGTCTCGCCGGCCAACCCGGTGGCGACGCCGGCGTGCGCGATCCACTCGCCGATCCAAACGTCGGGGTACCACGCGACGGCCGCCCGCTTCTTCACCCGCGCCACCCGCCGCGCGACGAAGTGCGTGAGGAAGTTGGTGCCTTCGATGAGATCGAAGTCCGTGCGCGCGCCGACCTTGATCGCGTCACCGATGAAGCGCACGCGCTCGACCGGGCTGCCGGTGGTCGCTGCGTAGGGCCGCGCTGGGCCCGCGTAGCGCACCGTGAAGCCGTGCATCTGCGTCGTGTCTTCTCCGGCCTTCATGCGCGACGACAGCACCGTCACGTCGTGCTTCTTCGCGAGCGCGCGGGCGACGAAGAAATTGCGCGCCTCGACGCCGCCCGAGAAGCGCAGCTCGTCGCCGGCGGGGAAGAACTCGGAGACGATCAGGATCTTCACGGCTTTTGCGCGATCGAGACGAACTCGTTGTACGGAAAGACGCGGCCGGCGAGGCGCGGGAAGGGAAACGAATACTGGCGCACCATCGGCAGCGCCAGCGCCGCGCAGATATGGCGAAGCGCCGCGTAGTCCATCATCTCGACGTGCGTCTCGTCGAGCGTGAAGCCCTTCTCTTGCGGCGTCAGCACGACGAGGCGGCCGCCCGGGCGCAAGTGCGCGAGGTACGGCCGCAGCAACGCGACGACCTCGTCCTTCTTCATGTGCTCGGCCACGTGCGCGAGCAGGATCGCGTCGAACGTTCGTGCCGAGGGCGCTTTGAAGAAGTCGTCGGGCAAGCACGCTTCGAGGCCGATCTGCTTACAGTGCTCGACGGACGCCGTGTTGTGATCGATCCCGAGCGAGCCCTTGGCCAAGTGCCGCAGGTTGCGCCCGATGCCACAGCCGATGTCGAGCGTGATGCCGAGGCGCAGGGCCTTCAAGTGCGTGCGGTACGGCAGCTGCACGTCGAGCAGGCGCTTCCACCAGATCTTCTCGTTGTCGAGCAAGTAGCGGGTGTACGCCGCGTCGGCGGTGCCTTTGTCGTCGCTCGCCATGATCAGCGCTTGGCGAGGCAGATGAACTCGACGACCGGACCGGGCGAGAGCGTGATCACGTCGTCGGGGGCGACGTCGAACATCTCGCCGTCGAGCATCATGCGACGCGTGCCGCTGATCTCGAGCTTCTTCGCGACGGCGAGCGCATGGCCGTCGCCTTTGAAGCGGCCGAGCACGAACTTGAAGAAGTGGCGCAAGACGGTGGTCTTCGGCAGCGCGTTGACGAGCACGTTGAAGCGGCGCTTCTCGACGAGCTCGGTCGCGCGCGCGAGGAAGGGGCGGAAGAAGAGGATCTGCGTGTCGATCGTCGAGCAGTAGCTGAGCGACGCGCCCTTCGGCAGCTTCAGCGCGCTGTCGTCGACCTGGATCGCGTTCGGCTCGAAGGCCCAGAACGCGCGGTTCGAGCGCGTGGGCAAGAGCGCGGTTGCGAGCTTGGTGGTGACGACCTTCGCGGCTTGCGCGGGCCCCTTCAGCGAGCCGGCGTAGTAGGCGTCGGCGAAGCGCGCGATGAGCCCGGTGGCGAAGACGAAGCCGCAGCCGACACGCTCGCCGTTCTTGTCGACGAAGATCGTGGCGCGCTTCACCGTCCGCAAGTGTTGCAGGCCGTCCTTGGCGATGACCCGCTTCTTCACCGCGGCGATGCGGCCGACGGCGCCGACGTCCTTGGCCACCGAGTTGTTCGTGCCGCCGAGCACTGGGATGAGCTTCGGCAGCGGCGTGCTGGCGTTCACCCGCCGGCGATCCAAGTGCGCGATCACCGAGCTCAGCGTGCCGTCGCCGCCGTTCACCATGATCGCTTCGACGCCGTAGGCGAGCAGGCGATCGAGCGCGGCCGGAACGTCGCTCGGTGTCGTCGTCACTTCCTCGCGCAGGACGTGGTGCGTGCCCGAGACCTCGATGTCGACCCGGGCGCTCGCGCGCGCGTTTGGGTTCGTGATGACGCCGATCGTCGTGCGCTTGCTCCGGGCCGCGGTGGGTTCCGAGGTCTGTCCATTGATCGGAAGCGGAATTTTTGAGCCCATGCGGGAGCGCAGATAGATTAGGGTGCGCAATTCAGCAAGAGGACTCAGGAATGGACCAAGTACGCTCCTTCGCCACTCGGGTCGCCCTGTACGCGGGCGGCTCCGTCTTCGTGGCAGCGATCGCCGCCTACTTCGTCGTTGGCACGCTCGGGCCGACCGCGAGCGAGGCGATCGGGGTGCGCCTGATCGCCAGCATCTTGATCATCGGCGGCGTCGGCACGGCGCTCGCGTATCAATATGTGCAGCAGTTCGCCAAGCAGCTCGCCCGCCTGCAGGAGGAGCTGCGCCGCGCCGAAAACGGCGGCCGCTTCGACTACGTGGGCGAGGGCGCGCTGGCGGACGTCACCAAGGCCGTCCGCGGCATCGCCGTCCGCCAACACGAAGTCGTCCAAGGCCTCGGCGCCAACATCGAAGGCCAGAGGAAGACGGCGCAGCGCTTCTTGGAGACCTTCACCCTGGTGGGCGACGGCGTCCGAACGCAGATCGACTCGGTCACCGAGACGTCGGCCGCGATCAACCAGTCGACCGCGTCGCTGCGCGAGATCGCCGACAGCGTCGACACCTTGGCGAAGAGCGCCGAAGACTCGAGCTCGAGCGTGTTGCAGATGGTGGCGACGTCGAACGAGGTCGCCGAGAACATCCACAACCTCGCCGCGGCCGTTGAAGAGACGACGTCGTCGATCGAAGAGATGACTTATTCGATCAAAGAAGTCGCGAAGAACATCGAGCAGCTGTCGACGACCGCGGAAGAGACGGCGTCGTCGATGAGCGAGATGGACGTGTCGATCAGCCAAGTCGAGTCGAACGCCACGGAGACGACGCGCCTCTCCGAGCAAGTGATGAACGACGCCGAGAAGGGCGTGCAGTCGATCAACCGCACGCTCACCGGCATCGACAAGATCAAGGAGTTCTCGCAGACCGGCGCGCAGGTGATCGGCGGCCTCGGCGAGAAGATCTTGGAGATCGGCAACATCCTGAACGTCATCGACGACGTCGCCGAGCAGACGAACTTGCTCGCGCTGAACGCCGCCATCATCGCCGCGCAGGCGGGCGAGCATGGCCGCGGCTTCGCGGTCGTTGCCGACGAGATCAAAGATCTCGCCGAGCGCACCGGTAACTCGACCAAAGAGATCGCGGCGCTGATCAAGAGCGTGCAGGATGAGTCGAAGAAGGCCGTCAGCGTCATGGAGCAGGGCGTGCGCAACGTCGAAGAGGGCGTGCGCTTGGGCCACGAAGCCGAGGACGCCCTCCGTAAGATCTTGGAGTCGGCGAACAAGTCGACCCTGATGGTGCGCGCCATCGCCGCGGCGACGCTCGAGCAGACGAAGGGCAGTAAGCAAGTGACCGGCGCGATCTCACGCATCGCCGAGACCGTGCAGCAGATCGCGCTGTCGACCAGCGAGCAAGCGAACGGCTCCGAGCAGATCATGAAGTCGGCCGAGCGCATGAAGGTGATCACGCAGCACGTCGAGCGCTCGAGCCAGGAGCAGAACCGCGGCGGCAAGCAAGTGACGAGCGCGATCGAAAAAGTCAGCGAGATGGCCAATCAGATCAACCGCGCGCAGCGCGAGCAGACGAAGGGCAACGAGCAGGTCCTCTTGGCGATCGAGCGCATCCGCGAAGTCGCCGAGCGCAACCAGCGGGTCCTGCGCGACTTCGAGGCGATCACCGCCGAGGTCAACGAGCGCTTGGACGCCATGAAGGCCACGATCGAGCGGCGCTGACATGAGCGGCAAACGCACGCAGATCATCGCCCTCGCCGGGCTCATCGCCGTCGTGACCGCGGTCTACGGCGCGCACTTCGACAACGACTTTCACTTCGACGACTCGCACGCGATCCAGTCGAACCCGCACATCACGACCTTGGCGAATGCCGGGCGCTTCTTCGTCGATCCGACCACCTTCAGCTCATCGATCTCGCACCAAGGTTACCGGCCGCTGCTCACGCTCGAGTTCGCGATCGACTACGCGATCGGCGGCGGCCTGCGCACGGTGCCGTTCCATATCCACAGCTTCTTGCTCTTCGCGCTGCTGATCCTCTGCGTCTACGGGCTCATCGCGAAGTACCTGAGCGCGCCCGACGGCCCCTTCGAGCTGTCGCGGGCCCGCGTGCTCGCGTTCGTCGGCGCCGCGGTGTTCGGCCTGCACCCGGTGTGCGCCGAAGCCGTCAATTACATCGTCCAGCGCGGCGATGTTTGGAACGCGCTCGGCGTCACCGCGTCGCTGCTCGTCTATTTGCATCGACCAAAGCCCTTCGGCTGGCACTTGGGGCCGATGCTCCTCTCGTGCTTCGCCAAGCCGGCGGCCGTCATGTACTCGCCGATCCTCGGCGCGCATGCCTACTTCTCGAGCCCGAAGCCCGGCGTCGTTCAGCGCACCATCTACATGTTCAAGCAAGCGTGGCCGTCGATCATCTTGGTCGTCGCGTTCTTCCTCATGCACCACAAGCTCGAAGGCTCGAACGTCGAGCCCGGCGGCGCCGACAAGTGGGCGTACTGGCGCACGCAGCCGTTCATGCTCGCCTACGAGATCAAGTGCTTCTTCCTGCCGACCACGCTCACCGCCGACACCGACATGTCGACCGTCGAGTGGGCGAGCTGGGAGTTCGCGCTCGGCATCGGCCTCGTGCTCGGCATGATCGTCGCGATGTTCCGCCTTGGGCCGTCGCCGCGCACGCGCCCGATCGCGGTCGGCTTCGCCTGGTTCCTGCTCGCCAACTTGCCGACGTCGGTGCTGCCGCTCGCCGAGATCACGAACGATCACCGCATGCTCTTCCCGTACGTCGGCCTCGTGTTGTCGTTCACGACGATGGCCGGCTTCCTCTACGGCAAGCTGCTGCAGTCGACGCGCGAGCAGGCCAAGGCGATCGCGGCGGCGGTGCTCGCGGCGGCGTTCGTGCTCGAAGCGATCGGCACCGTCGAGCGCAATCGCGTGTGGGACTCGGAAGAGTCGCTGTGGAAAGACGTCACGATCAAGTCGCCGAAGAACGGCCGCGGGCTCATGAACTACGGCCTCACCCTGATGGCGAAGGGAGACTTGAAGGGCGCGCTCGACATCTACGAAAAAGCGCACCCGCTCATCCCCAACTACGCGTACCTCGAGACGAACATGGGCATCGTCAAAGGCGCCCTCGGCGGCATGGACGATCAAGCCGATCGGCACTTTCGCCGCGCCATCGCGCTCATCCGCGAGCCCGTCGCGCACCCGTACTTCGCGCGCTACTTGGTGCAGCGCGGACGCTTCTTCGAGGCGCGCAACGTGCTGCGCGAGGGGCTCGCGCGCCAAGCCGACCACTGGCCGATCCGCGTCGCGCTGCTCGACGTGCTCGATCGCATGGGCGCCTACGGCGAGCTGAAGCGCTTGCTCGAGGAGACCCGCTCGATCTTTCCGGGGCGGCCCGAGCTCAACCGCTTTCAGAACGCGCTCGGCACGGCGGCGACCCGCAAGAAGCAGCTCGAAATGGGCACCAGCCTGAACCTCGACGAGCGCTGCCAGCTCGCCGAGCTCTTCTATGGCTTTGGCGAAGCCGACGCCGCGCTGCAGACGGCGACGGCGATCATCACCGAGAGCTCGAATGCTTGGTGCGGTCATCGCATGGCGGCGTATGCGCTCGCCGACATGCAGCGTTGGTCGGACGTCGTGCATCACGCCGATCTCGCGCTCGGCATGCCCGGCGGCGATCCAAACCAGCGGACCGCGCTCGATCAGTTGCGGCAGGAAGCGCGCACCCGGCAGCAATAGAAGCTGTCAGACAGCTGATGACTGACAACTCACTTCTGTGTACGATCGTTTCGTGTTCGGACTCGGAGTCTGGGAAATCGCCGTCATCGCCGTCGTGGCGCTGCTCGTGCTCGGGCCGGACAAGCTGCCCTCGGCGGCGAAGTCGCTCGGCAAGGCGCTGCGGGATTTTCGGCGCGCGGGCGATGACATCAAGCAGCAGATGATGGGCGACGTCGACGAGCCGGTGCGGCCGCCGCCGAAGATCGCCGTGCAGAAGCCGGAAGGCCAAGTCGACGCGTCGCCGGAGCCACCGCCGCCCGCCGAGCCCAGCGCTGACCCGAAGCCGCACGGATGAGCGAGCCGCAAGCGTCAGGTCCCGGGCCCGTCCATCAGGCGCCGATCGACCCGATCGACGACCACCGCTTCACTTTGATCGAGCACCTGACGGAGCTACGCAAGCGCGTCGGCTGGTCGCTCCTGGCCGTCGCGATCGGCACCGGCCTCACGGCCTACTTCGTCGACGAGCTCTTTCACTTCTTGGTGACGCCGATCTTGCCGTTCTTGCCGCCGCCCGGGAAGCTCATCGTCCTGTCGCCGCTCGAGCAGGTCGTGGCTTACCTGCGCATCGCCGTCATCAGCGGCGTGTTCGTTGCCTCGCCGGCCATCTTCGCGCAGATCTGGGGGTTCGTCTCGCCTGGGCTCTATCCGCGCGAGAAGAAGTTCGTCCTGCCCTTCATCTTCTTCGGCACCGCGTTCTTCATCGGCGGCGCGGCGTTCGGCTTCTACGTGTTCCTGCCGATGACCTTCAAATTCTTGGTCGGCGTGATCCCCGCCGACGTGATGCCGCAGTACACCGTGGAGAAGTACTTCTCGCTCGTCACCCAGCTGCTCTTGGCGATGGGCTTCATCTTCGAGCTGCCGCTGGTCATCGCGATGCTCTCGCTCGCCGGCATCGTCACGCCGGCGCAGCTCAAGAAGTTTCGCCGCTACAACGTCGTCCTCGCCGTCGTCCTGAGCGCGATCATCACGCCGACGGTCGATCCATATTCGCAGCTCCTGATGGCAGGGCCGATGATCGTGTTCTACGAGCTCGGGATTGTTTTTGCGGTGTTGACGGATCGGCGGCGCAAGGCCTCGGCGGCGGGCGGCGCCTAACGCAAGAGGTCGTGCTCGCCGAACACGACGCGCATGGCGTCGCTGATCTCGCCGACCGATCCGTAGACGCGCACGGCGTCCAAGATCTTCGGCACGAGGTTGTCGCCCGACTTCGCCGCCGCGGTGATCGCCGTCAAAGCGTCGGACACGGCCTTCTTGTTGCGCCCTGCCTTCACCTCGCCCAAGCGGCGCTTTTGCCGTTCTTCGAGCGCGGGATCGAGCTCGAGCGCTTTCATCTTCGGCTCGCCGGGGGTCGTGAACTGGTTCATGCCGACGACGACCTCGCGCTTCTCTTCGACCGCGCGCTGATACGCGTACGCGGCGTCCTCTATCTCCTTCGTCTGGTAGCCCTGCTCGATCGCTTTGACGGCGCCGCCTTGGCGATCGATTTCGTGGATGTACACCTTCGCCTTCGCGATGAGATCGTCGGTCAAGGCTTCGATCGCGAACGATCCACCGAGCGCGTCGATGGTGTCAGCGACGCCGGACTCGTAGGCGATGATCTGCTGCGTGCGGAGCGCGAGCTGCACGGCCGCTTCGGTCGGCAAGCCGATCGCTTCGTCGCGCGAGTTCGTATGCAGCGACTGCGCGCCGCCCATCACCGCCGCGAGCGCTTGCAGGGTGACGCGGACGACGTTGTTGTCTGGCTGCTGTGCGGTCAGCGTGGAGCCGGCGGTCTGGGCGTGGAAGCGAAGGCCGAGGGAGCGCGGATCCTTCGCGCCGAAGCGTTGGCCCATGATCTCAGCCCACAGCGTGCGCGCGGCGCGAAACTTCGCGACCTCTTCCAAGAAGTTGTTGTGCACGTTGAAGAAGAACGCGAGCCGCGGCGCGAACTCGTCGACGTGGAGGCCCGCCTTCAGCGCGGCGTCGACGTACGCGATTCCGTCAGAGAGCGTGAACGCGAGCTCTTGCGCCGCGGTCGCTCCAGCTTCGCGGATGTGGTAGCCGGAGATCGAGATCGTGTTCCACTTCGGCACTCGCTCTTTGCAGAACGCGAAGACGTCGGTCGTCAGCCGCATCGAGGGCGCCGGCGGAAAGATGTACGTGCCGCGCGCGATGTACTCCTTCAAGATGTCGTTTTGGATCGTGCCGTTCAGCTTGTCCGGCGCGACGCCCTGCGCTTCGGCCGTGGCGATGTAAAGACAGAGCAGCGTCGAGGCCGTCGCGTTGATCGTCATCGACGTCGAGATCTCGGCGAGCGGCAGGCCCTTCAACAGGAGCTGCATGTCGGCGAGCGTGTCGATCGCCACGCCCACCTTGCCGACCTCGCCGAGCGCGCGCTCGCTGTCCGAGTCGTAGCCCATCTGAGTCGGCAGATCGAAGGCGACGGAGAGCCCGGTCTGCCCTTGCGAGAGCAGGAAGTGGTAGCGGCGATTCGACTCTTCGGCGTCGCCGAAGCCGGCGTACTGGCGCATCGTCCACAGCTTCGAGCGGTACATCGTCGTTTGCACGCCGCGCGTGAACGGTGCTTCGCCGGGGACGCCGAGCGTGCGCGGCGAAGGTGCGTCGTAGAGCGGTGAAACATCGGTGCCGGAGCTCGTCTGAAAGCGGCTCTTCCGCTCCGACAGCTTTTTCAAAGCTTTGGCGTAAACCTCGCGTTGCCACTCGCGCGTACTCATTTGGCGAGCGCCGCTAACACAGCCATGTCGAGACGGCGATCACAAAATTTGAACCTCTCCGAATCAGTGGTTAAATCGCACGCTGCGTGGGTCCCCTCCCCCTATTGTTCGTGTTCATGGCCGCCGCTGACGAGCCGGCGAGCGCGCCGGCGTCCGCGCCCGCGTCAGAGTCCGCCTTGGACGACGCCGCGCTCGATGCGGCGTTCGGCGGCGAAGGCCTCCTCGGCACGCTCGAAGAGGAGAAGCAGCTCTTTCAAACCGCGTCGAAGACGGCGACGACGCTCGACGAGACACCGGCGATCATCACCGTCTTGACGCGTGACGATATCCGCCGCCTCGGCCTCCGCACGCTGGCCGAAGCTTTGCCGCTCGTCCCCGGCGTGAGCGTCGCACTGAGCAACACCGGCGAGCGGCGCTTCAACTTCCGCGGCAGGAACAGCATCGCGAGCGAAGGCGTGAAGGTGCTCGTCGACGGCCACTCGATGAACGAGCCGTCGACGAGCGGCGCCACGCGCGTGTTCGACACGTATCCGCTGCAGCACGTGGAGCGCATCGAGATCATCCGCGGCCCGGGCTCGGCGCTTTACGGCGCCAATGCCTTTACGGGTGTCATCAACTTGGTCACCCGCAAGACCGACAAGATGAGCTACGAGATCATGGGCCAGGCCGACTCGCTGCTCACCTTTGGCGCCGGCATCCACGCGTCGCAAGAGCTCGGCCCTGTGCACCTGTCGGCGTTCGTCGGCGCGTCGACTTCGCAAGGCAGTCGACAATCCATCGCCCAAGACCGCTTCAGCGGCACCGCCGACGCGGCGCAGGGGATCTCGCCGGCGCCCGCCGACACGCGCGAGCGCCGGATCGATGGCCTCGTGCGCTTCGACTACAAGTACGTCGAGGTTGGCGTCGGCTTCTCCGGCAAAGGCCGCGGCGACTTCGCCGGCGTCGACTTCGTGCTGACCGGCGCGCAGCGAGCGAACCCGCCGGCGGAGCAGCAGTTCGCGCAGGCCTTCGTCGACGCCGTGTTCAAGACCGGCACGCTCTTCGAACGGGTGACGCCGCAGCTGCGCTTCTACTTCGATCAGTTCACGCAAAACGAGGACGTCCACCTGACGCCGGCCCCGTTTCGGATCGGCCGCGACCTCGACGGCGATGGCCGCGACGAAATCTGGCCCGAGGGCCGCCGGCGCAAGCGCTTTGCTCGAACGATGAACATCGGCGGCGAGCTGTCGAGCTCGTTCGTCTTGTTCAAGGGCAACACGCTCTCGGCAGGCTACGTGCACGAGTTCCAGCGCCAGCTCGAGGCGTACCAAGACGCCAACTTCGACGTCGAGAGCGGCGCGGTGACGCCGTTTCAGCGCCAAGCGCCCCACACGCAGCCGAGCTACGATCGCGAGATCGTCGCCGGCTACCTCGAGGACTATTGGAAGATCTTCGACATCGCGGCCGTGACCGGCGGTCTGCGCATCGACTACTATCGAGACTTCGGCCTCGCGTTCAGCCCGCGGGCTGCCGTCGTCGTGCAGCCGCTCGACGGTTTCTACCTCAAGGCGCTCTACGGTCGGGCCTTTCGCGCGCCGAGCTTCACCGAGCTGTTCGCGCGCCGTGAGCCGGCGGTGATCGGAAATCCGACCTTGCGGCCGGAGATTCTGAACACCGTCGAAGGCCAGGTGAGCTTCCGCCGCAAGAACCCGTTCAAAGACGATCGCAAGACGCCAATCGTCGACAAGCTGTTCGCGCAGGCGACGTACTACTGGACGCAGATCGACGATCCGATCGTCGTCGGCGATCAGATCGGCGGCAGCGGGCCTCGCCGCTTGACGAACCTCGGGCGGGCGGTGCTTCAAGGCGCCGAGATCGATCTGCGGCTCTCGTTCATCGAGCGTCTCGGCTTCGTCGCCAACGGCAGCTTCCGTTCTTCGCGCAACGCGCAGACCGGCCAGCGGCTCTCGGAGGTGGCCGACGTGCTGTTCAACGTCGGCGCGAACTTTTGGATCTTCCCCTGGCTCGGCGTCGACGTCGGGCTCGTCTTCGAGGGCGAGCGCAGCCGCTTCCCGGGCGACAATCCCCTGCGCGCCACCGGAGCGCTGACGAACCCTGACCGCTTGCAGCGCATCCCCGCGGTCGCTGATTTGCGGGCGTCGATCACCATGAAGGACTTCAAGCTCGGGCCGCTCGAGTTCGACGTGTCCATCATCGGCCGCAACCTGACGAATCAGAAGCAATTCGATCCCTCGCCGCTGTACACCGGGCCCGGATCGCTGACGACGCCGCTCGACTATCCGCGGCCGGGAATCTACGCGGGGGGAACGCTGACGTTGCGCTTCGCCCGTGAGGCAAAATCTTCGAGCGCCGAGGCGGCGATCAAGTAAGATGTAGGACATTGCACGGGAGGCGACGGATGCGACGATTGGCGAAAATGGCGGCGGTGGCGGTGGCGACGTGGACGCTTGCGGCGTGTCCGCCGCCGCCTGCGACAACGGCGAAGGATCCGCTCAAGCGCGTCTATTCGGCCGACGAGTTCACCGATCCCGGTGGCGCTGCCGGCGTCGCCGGAGGCGCGGGGATCGGCCGCACCTGCCCGCTCGAGCGCCGCCGCGGTGGGGTCGTGCTGACGAACAATGGCGAGACCCTGGTCATCGTCAACTGCATCGGGCTCGTGACGACCTACGATGCGGCGGGAGACGTCGCGAAGATGGGCCAGCTCGATCTGCTGAACACCGCGGACACGGCGCTGAAGCAGGGCTCCGCCGCGGGGACGGCCAGGGGCTTTGTGCAGACGCCCGACGTCAAGCGGGTCGACAACCTGGGCGCGTCGTCGGTGGTCGTCTTTCACCAGGCCGGCTACGACGTCGTCGACGTCAGCGATCCGGCGGCGCCGCGGGTGACGGCGAGCAAGCTGATCATCCGCAGCGAGGCGACGAGCGCGATTCGGGTGTTGAACCGCGTGGCCATCGCCGGCAAGACCGGAGAAGATGACTACACCCTCCAGGAGGGTCGCCTTCTCTCGCCGTGGGCGATCGACGGCGGTTGCGTGCTGCTCGATCAGTTCGCGGTGGTGACCCTCAACGGCTACCAAACCGCCGAGCGGGATTCGGTGCTCACCGGCCTCATCACGCCCGAGGATCCGCTCTCGCTCGGCGGCGCGCTCGCGTACGACATCGCCACGGGCGGGCTGGCGACGCAGCTCGCCGCATCGATGTTTGCGCCGCGCAGCTGCGAAGCGAACGACGCCGGGCTCGTCATGTTCAGCGACGAAGAAGACAGCGGTATTTATCCTTACAGCGTCGAGATCTTCGCCCAGCTCGGCTTTCGCGAGTACTTCGGCGCGGTGTTCAAGCGTGTCGGCGAGGTGTTCGGCTCGGCCGTCGAGATCGGCGGCGCCGCGCTCGGCGAAGTGATCGTGACACTGACGCCGACCGCCGAGGGAGTTGGCCTCGCAGCCGGTCCCCCGGCGGGCGGGATGGGGGTCGTCGCGGCGCTTCAGCAGCGAATCACGGCCGTCGGTGCGAGCGGGCTCACCGGCGATCTCGGAGCGCTCTGGGTGCGCGACCAGTTCCGGGCCATCATCAATGCGTGTCCGAACGGTGAGCTAAGCGTTGCGGGCAAGGACGCCGCCGCCGAGGCCGCGGCCGGCTGTGCGCGCACACAACTCGCGCCGATCGTGGTGACCGATCCGTCGCTGCTCGCCGAGGATCTCGCGACCCGCGCCGGCGTGGCGGGCGCCACCTGCGCGGGAAGCGTCGCGAATTTCCAAGCGCTTGGCGCCTGTGCGAGCCTCGGCGGCGCGGGGTTCGTTACGGCCGCTGCGGGGATCCTCGGCAACCTCATGATTGCGACGGTGTTCGATCCCGTCTTCAAGCTGCACGTCACCCAGACGGTGAGTACGATAAAGGCCACCGCGTCCAGCGCCGGGTCCTCGGCGCGGGGAGAGGCCGAAGGTGCGCTCAGCACCGGCTGCAAGAACAGCGTAGACGTGGTCGATGTCCCAGCTCGCACGGCCTTCCTCGATGCGGTCAGCTCCTGCGTGCAGACGCAGTTCACGAACTTCTCTGCAGCGACATTCGAAGAGGCGACGGCCAAACTGTCGCCGATGCTTTCGACGAATACGCCGTGCGCTGCCGTTGGCGGTGGCCAAGTTGGTGCCACGCTATGCGCCATCGCCGGTTGCGCTGGCGTCGCATATGGGACCTTCGCCAGCACACCGGGCCTCACCGCCGCCTGCAACGCCGAGAACGCCACCAACCTCGTCAACGGCGCGCTGCTCGGCGCCGGCGGTGGCGGTTTGCTCGCGATCTATACGGTGTTCGGAACTGGCGTTGGCACGGCCGCCGGTACCGCCGCCGGTGCGGCCCTCTTTGCTGTCCCCACGCCGCCGAACGTCGCCGCGGCCGACTTGTTGGTCGCAGGCGCCGTGACGGCCGGGGTCATTGCCGGCTCGGTGACGGGTGCGAGCGGTCCGACGGAGAATGACCAGTACCAAGTCTCGAACGCCGCGGTGCTTGCGGCGATCGCTGGGGCGGCTGGCGCCGGGGCGCAAGGGATCAGCGGTGTCCGTGAGCCACTCGTTCAATCAGGTGGCGCGGTGTTCACTTCGCTCGCCACGACGGAGGAAGTCTGGGGCGCGGGCCCGCTGCGCACGGTGACCTGGGACGAGCTCGGTACGAGCTCGCGTTATGAAGCCGACGCGATGAACTACTCGGCGTTTCGAGCGATGCCCGTGACGGGCGATCGCTTCCTCAATCGCTACACCTTCGACCTCGTCAACCCGCGGCGCGGCGCCAAGTACGTGAAGGTCTACGGCACCCGCTTCGACGGCACGACGACCGCCGATGACGACTCGCTGCGTGGCCTGCGCGCGCTCTCGTACCTGATGGCGTCGAGCGAGTGCTTCGACCTCAACAAGCAGTGGAACGCGCCGCGCACGCTTGCCGACGGCCCGATGCGCTCGGCGGTGAAGCCCGACGTGCCCGCGCTGCTGAACCCGATGAATCTGCAGACTGGCGGCACCGTGACGGATGATCTGGAGAACCCCGACGCCATCCTCCCGCTCTACACCTTCAATGCGTCGAACGCGTGGGTGACAGGATCGATCACCACGCCGAAGACCGGATATATGGGCGCGATCTCCACCCTGCACAAGAAAGCCTGGGATACCTGGGTTGATCGCGATGCGACGATCGCTGCGGCCGACAAAGCCGCCGTCAAGGCGCTCGTCAGCGGTGCGCCGCCGCAGCTCAACGAAGCGATCGACGCCGCGTTTCAGTGCGCCGACCCGGCCGACTTCAGCAACCCGAACTTCACCTGCATGCTCTGCCAGGCACGCTTCTCGGATCTGCTCTCACTCAAGCTGGAGAACCGGCCGCAAACGGATCCGAACGCCAAGGTCAGCTGCACGATCAAGTACAAGGACGCCGCGAACGTCGAGAAGCGCGTCACGTCGACGCCCTCGTGCGCGGGACGCATGCCGGGCAGCAAGCCGCGCCCGGCGGAGTTCACTGCGGCACCGCCGCCGACGACGCTCAACGGCGAGCCGCTCACGATCGACGGCGCCAACAGCAAGCTGATGGTGAAGCCGGCGGGTAGCGCTGAAATTGTCGCCGAGTGGGACTGCACGTGCGAGGGTGAGGTGGCGACGCTGCAATGCGACGCCAACGGCAACGTCAACTGCCTCGCCAACATCGACTTCACCGTCAACGTGAAGACGCCCGCCGAAGATCCGACGACCTACGCCGAGGTCTCGGCCTACAACACCGTCCTCAACCAGGTCAGCATCGGGCCGTTCGGCAAGATGCACCTCGTCGACCTCAGCGGCCTTGCTGCGGGCATGAGCATCGGCGCGCCGACGAAGGCGCCGACTTTCGACGAGCTAACGCCGCCGGCGACGCCGTCGCAGTGGAACATCGCGTCGCGTCTCGTGCGCAAAGGGCGCGCGATCGCCAGCGCGGCCAACCCCGTGCGCGTAGACGATCAGTTCGGCACCGACTCGAGCCAGCTGAAGATCCACACGCGCTTGTTCACGAACGGGGTCGACGCCATGGCAAAGATGCCGGGCACGCGTCACTTCTTGGCCATCGAAGGCCCCGAGGGCTGGGACTTCCTCGACACCAAGGACTACAATCCGAACTGCGAAGCGGAGACGAATCCGGAGTTCAAGAGCTCCTGCTTCCACAACGCGATGCACTTCGGGTTTGCGATCGTCCCGACGGCCAAGTCCTTCCTCAACGGCGTCTTACCCGAGGACCAGGTCGGCGCACTCACGAGCAACCTCTATCTTTTCGACCAAGATCCGCTGCCCACACTTGCGGACCCGTTCATCGGCGTCAACGGAGCCACTGCCGTCGGCATCGACGAGCGCACCATTTTGCTCACCGAGGGCGGATCGAACGGTGGGCGCGTCTGGATCTACGACGTGCAGTCGCTGGCGGACGGGACCGGGGAGCCGGTGGAAGTGTACAAGGAGGCCTTGGCGCCGGGCTTTTTCCTCGGCGGAGTTGCCGCCGACGCCAACAGCGGACGCGTGTTCATCATCGGATTCCGCCGCGACGAAACAAGCACCGCCGAGGAGCTGAAGATCTTCCGCATCGGCGGCGACGTTCCCTTCGTGAAGTAGGTGGAACGGTGATGCACGCCCTTCGCCACGGTGCTCTCGCTTACGGTGCTCTCGCGTACGGTGCTCTCGCTTGTGCCGCGCTCTTCGCGGGGTGCCTCGCCCGTGTGGATCCCCATACCTTCGAGAACTTCGCCTCGCGTGTGGAGATCGTCGCCGACGTCTCTAGCCTTGGCTCGGGGACCAGCGGCACGGAGTCGAGGGTCATCGGCGAAGGGGACATCATCGCCGTCTTCTCGCGAGAGTACGAAAGCTTCCTGCAAAAAGAGGCGAGCTCGGGGAGCTTCTCGGTGCTCTTTCTTCGCACGACGAGCCGCGACGTCAGTCGCTGCACGCCGTTCATATTGAACGGCAACGCGTACTTCATGACGCGCAAGCCTGGCACCGAGCTCGCCGCCGGCTTCGCGATCAGTGGCGCGAACGTGGGCAGCGTGGTCGCCACCGTGCGCGCGCCGACCTCGGTCACGCCGACCGGTGTCGGCTATGGCGATGAGCGGGGCTTCGTCTTCATCCTGCGTTCGCCCGCCGAGCTTTGGGCCGTGAAGCCGGACGGGGTGACCGTGGAGGCGAAGATCCCGATCAGCGACCCCGACAGCTACTTGGCGATGAGCCGCCTGCCCAACGGCGTCGTGATGGCGGTCAAGCTCAACGCGCTGACCACCGCCGACCTCGCCACGCAACAGCTCACGACGATCTCGCTCGAGCGGCAGACCGAGCTGCCGGTGACCAACATCACGCCCTTCGGCGCCGTCTTGCCCTACGCCGACAATGCGGCCTTCGTCGTCGAGGGCGGCAAGACCATCTATACGGTGCGAGCCGACAGCTTCGATGCGGCAGAGGTCACGACCCGCCAGGAGAAGGCACTCAACGCGCGCAGCATCGTTTTCGACGGCGCTCGCCGCCACCTCGTCGTCGCCAATGGCATCGGCGGGATCATCTTGTTCGACGCGAAGAACCCGGAGGCGCTCGTCTACTTGAACCGCGCTTCTTCGACGAACATCGGCGGGCAGATCTCGTACAACGCGAGCGACGACTCGTTTGCCGCCGCGACGACGCCGGTGTCGGCCGTCTATAAGATCTTTACACCTTAGTCTTCGCGAGCCCGAGCACGCGCTTCCAGTGTTCGGCGCTCACCGGCACGACGCTCAGCCGCGATCGCCTGAGGAGCTGCAGGTCCTTCAGCGCCGGGTCGGCCTTGATCGCCGCGAGCGTCACAGGGGTCGCGAGCGCCTTCACCGGCTCCACCTCGACCACGCTCCAGTCTTCGCCCTTCGCGCTCGGATCCGGATACGCGGCTTTGCTCACGCGCATGACGCCGACGATCTCTTTGCCGATGTTCGAGTGGTAGAAGAACGCGAGGTCACCAACCGCCATCGCTCGTAAGTTGTTGCGCGCTTCGAAGTTGCGCACACCTTCCCAGGCGGTCTTCTTTTCTTTCACCAGGCGCTCGAAGGGGTACACGTCGGGCTCGCTCTTCATCAGCCAGTAGCTCGTCTTCGCCATGCATCGTTTGCTATAGCCAGGGCCTCGATGACTCAAGCCACCTCGCAGGAAGCCGCGCCCTTTCAGCCGAAGTCCGGGCTCGTCGCGGTCTTCTCTGCGGCATACAACGGCCTGCTGCACACGGTGAGCGTGCAGCGCAACATGAAGATCCATTGGATCAGCGGCTTCATGGTGATGCTCGTGGGGATGGCGCTCGAGTTCGATCTCACCGCGCGGGCGGCCTTGTACTTCTCGGTGTTTCTGATCCTCTTCGCCGAGATCTTGAACTCGGCGCTCGAGGCGTTCGTCGACTTGCACATCAAGCAGTACGCGTATCAGGCGAAGCTCGCCAAAGACGCCTCCGCGGCCGGCGTGCTCGTGCTGGCGTGCGCGATCGTCGTGCTCTTCGCCGACATCCTCTGGCAGTACCGCACCCACATCGCCGAGAGCGGCACCGGCATTGTCCGCACGCTCGTCTGCGGGCTCCCGGCGGTGTTCGCCATGGGCGTCTTGCTCTTCGCGGTCACCGGCAAGGGCGCGAAGCTGGCGTTGGCGGCTGGGATGTTCGCAGGCCTTTCGGTCCTCGTCGCCTACAGCCACGATCAGTACTTCTCGCTCGCCGCCGCCGGCTTCATTTGGGTGTCGTTCCACTCGCGTTGGCGCTTTCCGGACGGCACGCGGTGATCGCGGCGTTCCTCGCACGCGCAGTCGGGCGGCTCGCTGCGTTCGACCCGGCGTTCGCCCTGAACGTGGGCGATCTCTCGCGCTCGACGATGTTGCCTCCCGGCCGCGGCGGCTTTGCGTTGGAGCGCGTCGCCGAGCTCGCGAACCTCGCCGCCGAAGCAAAGACCCTGCTCGATCGGGCGACGCCCGAAGAACGCATCGATGTGATGCATTTCATACATTGCGCCGAGCTCGAGTCGTTCGCGCAGGTGGAGCTCGGTGAACGTCTGCACAACCCGGACGTCGTCGGGCCCTACTGCGACTGGGTGACGACCACGCTCTTTGCGCCCTTGTCCTCGGAGGCCGAGCGCTTCGAGCGGCTGAACGCGCTCGTCGATGGCCTGCCGATCTACTTGGCCGAGGCGGTGACGACGCTCGGCGAGCCGGATCCGTTGTGGCAGGCGATCGCGTTGCAAGTGGCGGAAGCGACGCCGCCCTTGTTCGACGTCTTGCAAGACGCGGCGCGTGGGCGAGCAACGCCTGCGGCGGCGGAAGCGTTTCGCACGCGCTGCGACAAGGCGAAGGCCGCGCTGAAGGACTTCACCAAGACGCTCGCGGCGAAGAAGTCGGGGCCTCGGTGCCATGTGCTCGGCAGCGATCGCTTCACTAAGCTCATCGCGTTGAAGCGCATCCCCTACGATCTGCGCGACCTGCGCGAGATCGCCGAGGAGCGCATCGGGCGCCTCTTCGAGAAGCGCCAGACGCTGGCCAAGAAACTGAGCGGCTTCTCCGATCACAAGAACGCGCTGCGCGGCTTGAAGCGCGATCACCCGGAGAGCTTCGACGCCGCTTTGGAAGAAGTGCGCGTCTTGTGCCGTGAGGCGCGCGACTTCTGCGGGGAGCGCGCGATCGTCGAGCTGCCGAGCGACGAAGAGCTGCGGGTCATCGAGACGCCGGCCTACGCGCGGCCGCTCGTGCCCTTCGCCGCGATCCTGGTGCCGAAGCCGCTGTGGCCCGTGCAGCGCTCTGTCTATTACATGACCCGCGCGGGCGACCTCTCGGAGCTTCACCGCGCCGATCTGAGGAACACCGTGACGCACGAGGCCTACCCGGGCCACCACGTGCAGTTCAGCGTCGCGCACCGGCACGGCTCCCTCTGGCGCAACGCTCCGTGGACGAGCGCGTTGCAGGCGCAGATGGGCGTCGACACCACCGAGGGTTGGGCGCACTACGCCGAGGCGCTGATGAAGGGCCAGGGCTTCTACACGAGCCTGCCGGACGAGCTGCAAGCGACGAACGACGCGCTCTGGCGGGCGGTGCGCATCGAGCTCGACATCGGGCTCTCGTGCGGCGAGATCACGCTCGAGCAAGCGGCGCTGCGCCTGGTCGAAGAGATCGGCATGCACAAGGACGCGGCGCTCTCCGAGGTGCGCCGCTACGCGACGATGCCGGGCTACAACCTCTGCTACGCGATCGGAAAGCACTTGATCCGCGAGCTGAGGAAAGAGGCCGAGAAGAAGCCCGGCTTCTCGATGGCGAAGTTCCACGCGCTCGTGATGACCAACGGCCAAGCGCCGCTCGTCGTCGCGCGGGAGCGCATGCGGCTTTAGGTATTCGCGTACGTCTGCGCGTAGATCACGTCGCCCGCGCCGTCGATGAACTCGATCGTCAGCTCGTTCTTCACCGGATCGGCCTTCAGCACGGTGTACGTCGATTCGCCCGTCGTGAACGGAAACGCGGCGGGGTCGACGAGCGGGTAGAGCACGTTCGGCGTGTTGCCACCGGGGCCCCAGAGGATCTCGCGCACGCCGTCGGTGCCACCAACCGCGCCGAAGTGAAAGTCGCCGGAGAGCCACCAGACGCCGGCGATCGCTTCGCTCGAGATGTGCGAGAGGATCTCCGTGCGCTGCGCGGCGTAGCCTTCCCAGCGATCATTCGCCGCGAACGCGAAGGCGCCGCCGAAGATCGAGATCGGCACCTGGTTGACGATGAATTTGAACTTCGCCGGCGACGCCGTCAACGACGCCTTCAGCCAGTCCATCTGCGCGCGCGAGAGGTAGATGGGATCCGGCCCGAGCCGCGTCGACGGCTTCCGCTCGCCGCGTGCGTCGAGGATGAAGAGCTCGAGCGTCTTGCCGAAGCGCGCCGACCGCCAGATGCGGTTCGGATCGCTCGCGTCCTTGCGCAGACCGCTGTGCTCGAAGAACGCGGTGCGCGCCGCCGCGATTTGATTCGCATCGCCCGATTCGGGATTGAAGTTGTTGTCGATCTCGTGATCGTCCCAAGTGCTGAAGACGGCGTGGGCGCCGTTGAGCTCGAGCATGCCTTTTTCGGCGTAGGTTTGCGCGTACTTGTTGCGATACTGGGCGAGCGAGACGGCGCCGTCGCAATACACCCTGTCGCCGCCGTGCACGAAGAACGCGAGGTCGTCGTGCGTGGCCGCGTCCGAGAGCGTGGGGAAGGGCGCGGCGCGAGAATGGCGCGTGCAGCACGAGCCGCCGAAGATGACGACGTCGAGCGAGTCGAGCGGCGGTGCGGTCTTGAAGCGGCCGATCGGGCTGCGCGCTTTGTCGTCGATGGTGAAGGCGTAATAGTACGTCGTGTTCGGCTGCAGGTTCTTGGCTTCCACGCTGAGGAAACCGTCTTTGGCGGTGACGCCGGCAGCGAACGCAAAGGTCGTCGGCGCTTTTTCGGTCCACACGCGCACTTTGAGCGGCTCGGTCGCAGAGGTCTTCGACCACAAGATCGCGGCGCCTGGCAGCACGTCGCCCGAGCCGACGCCGAGGGGAAACGCCGGGCTCTGTGGGAGCGTCGACACGTCGAGCTTCGGCTGCGGTCCCGTCGGGCCGGTCTCGCCGGTCTCGCCAGTGGTGCCGGTCGTCCCCGTATTGCCGCCGGGTGTTTCGCCGCCAGGAGTCTCGCCTGGCGTTTCACCGCCGGGCGTTTCGTTCTTCGGGTTCTCACCGGTCGGGCTCGTCCCCGTCGTAGGACTTTGTGCCACGACGCCGCAACCGGCGAGGGCGACCGCGGAGGCCTTGAGCAGATCACGTCGCGAAAGGGCCATGTTCTCACTCCGAGCTGAGCCCATGGCTCTTAGCAAATCAGTCGTTTTTGGCACGCTCTAATTGTGAGAATGTGAAGATTTTCTTCCCAATTCGCACCGGATCACGTATCGGCGCGTCCTATTTCGCTTGGGCGTAGGATGCAGCAGTGTCGGTAGATTCCCATAAGAGAGCTGGCCTGCGGGTCCTCGGCGCAGATGAGCCCAGCCTGCGTTCCTCGTTCATCCCGATGAGCCGTGAAGAAATGCACGCCCGCGGCTGGGACGAGCTCGACATCATCTTCATCAGCGGCGATGCCTACGTCGATCACAGCTCGTTTGCTGTCGCGATCATCTGCCGCGTGCTCGAAGCGCGGGGCTTCCGCGTCGGCATCATCGCGCAGCCAGACTGGCGCTCGGTCGATGCGTTTCGCGTGCTCGGCCGGCCGCGGCTCATGTTCTGCGTCGGCGCCGGCAACATGGACTCGATGGTCAACCACATGACCGCCGCGAGGAAGCGCCGCTCGGACGATGCGTACTCCCCCGGTGCGAAGCCCGGCATGCGCCCCGATCGCGCGACGATCCCCTACGCGCAACGTTGCCGCGAAGCATACCCCGACGTGCCGGTGGTCGCCGGCGGGGTCGAAGCGTCGCTGCGCCGGCTCGCGCACTACGACTACTGGCAGGACAAGGTGCGGCCGTCGATCCTGCTCGATTCGAAGTGCGACCTCGTCGTCTTCGGCATGGGCGAGCGGCCGATCACGACGATCGCGCGGCGCCTGCAAGCGGGCGAGCCGGTGAAGACGATCCGCGACGTGCGCGGTACGGCGTACGTGCTCGGCGCGAGCGAGACGGCGCCGGCGGGTGAAGCGGTCGTGGAGCTGCCGTCGTTCGAGGACGTGGTCGCGCAGACGGCTGAAGGACGCACGGCGTTCGCGCGCATGACCAAGAAGATTCACCACGAAACGAATCCGCTGAACGCGAAGACTTTGACGCAGCGCCACGGCCAGCGCGTCGTCGTGCAGAACCCGCCGGACGATCCGCTCTCCGAGCGCGAGATGGATGCGATCTACAACCTGCCGTACAACAAGCTGCCGCACCCGTCGTACACGGAGAAGATCCCGGCGTACGAGCAGATCCGCTTCAGCGTGACGATCATGCGCGGCTGCTTTGGCGGCTGCACCTTCTGCTCGATCACGACGCACCAAGGCCGCACGATCCAATCTCGCTCGCAGAAGTCGGTGCTCGCGGACATCGAGGACATGCAGCGCGTGCCAGGCTACACCGGCGTCATCAGCGACATCGGCGGCCCGACCGCGAACATGTACAAGATGCGCTGCAAGGATCCCGCTGTGGAGAAGGTGTGCCACCGCTTGAGCTGCATCGATCCGACGATCTGTAAGAACCTGAGCTACGATCACACGCCGGTCATCGATCTGATGCAGAAGGCGCGGCAGACGCGCGGCGTGAAGAAGGTGTTCATCGCCAGCGGCGTGCGCATGGACCTCGCCGCGAAGAGTGCGAAGTACTTGGAAGAGCTCGCGGCGCACCACGTCGGCGGTCACTTGAAGGTCGCGCCCGAGCACATCAGCGACAAGGTGCTCAAGCTGATGAAGAAGCCGCGGCGCGAGAACTTCACCGAGTTCAAGAAGAACTTCGAGAAGGCGTCGAAGAAGGCCGGCAAAGAGCAGTACCTCGTGCCGTACTTCATCTCGTCGCACCCAGGCTCCGATGTCGCAGCGATGATCGAGCTCGCGCTGTTCCTGAAGAAGAACGGCTTCCGCCCGCAGCAAGTGCAGGACTTCATCCCGACGCCGATGGATGTGGCGACGACCATGTACTACACCGGCATCGATCCCTTGACGATGACGCCGGTGCACGTGGCGAAGGGGCTGAACGACAAGAAGACGCAGCGCGCGCTGATGCAGTTCTTCCGGCCGGAGAACTACTTCGTGGTCCGTGAGGCGCTCGAGAAGGCCGGACGGAAGGATCTCATCGGCACGCACTGCGACGCGCTGATCCCGCCGTACCCGCCGCGCGAAGCCTTGGAAGCCAGGAAGCGCGACCGCGAACGCTTCGCCGGCCCGCCCCCGAAGGAGCGTCCGAAAACGCGCCCGGTCCGCTTCGACGCTCACGTTCCCGGTCCGCTTCCGCGCTAACGCTCCCCGGTCCCTTTTCGTCGCGCGATCTTCCTTTGCTAGTCGGCTAAAGGCGACGCTTTGGCGCAGCCGGCGGTGTTTTCTGTGCGCGTCTGCGGATCGTCCACACGCCGGTCGGTCGTTCGCCGAGGGCGCGATCACGAAAGACGCGGAAGAGCTCCGGCACGCTCGGCAGCTCGAGCTCCTCCACGTCGTCCGGCACGATGCCCTTCGGCCATTGCAGCTCGTGCTCGAAGAAGTAGCGGAGCACGTCGGCCGATTCGGGATCGCTGCCCATCGGCAGGCCGAACAAGCGCCGCGCGAGCGCGTCGGCTTGCTCGCCGGCGAGGCGCTTCAGCTGTTGCGTCTTCTTGTTGTCCATCGCGGCCGCGGTTTACCGCATCGCCGTTCACTCGTCGACGATCACCCGCAGGTTCGGGTTGCCGCTGCCCCAGGTGCCGTTCTTTCCGTCGAAGGGCTCGTAGAGATACGCCGTCTTTCCGTCCTCGAGCGTCAGCGTCATGTCGCACGGCGACTTCCACTCGCGCTTACCCGGCTGAAACTGGCAGAACACGTACTCCTTCTCGTAGTCTTCCGTGTTCTGGTTCGCGTGCCGGCAGGCGAAGCACACGCCGGGCTCGCGCGACGCTTTGACATCGATCGCTTCATCGCTCATCGCGGCCCTCCTTTGGCGGATGTGGCGAGCACCCAGTGCCGCTCGACCACCGCGAGCGTGCGGCCGATGCCCTCGCCGACCATCGCTTTCCACAGCTCTTCGCCGACGTCGGTGTCTTTGCTCGGCAGGCGCAAGAGGCTCGGCGGCGACTTCGTACGGGCGAGCACGTAGTCCATGATCAAGCGGCTCAGGCGCCCGTTGCAGTCGGCGAACGGATGGATGCTGACGAACTCCCGCTGCGCCCAGGCGGCGAGCGCGATCGGATCCTTCACTTCGCGTTCGTGGCCCTTGGTGCCGAGCACGACGTTCAAGCCTTCGAGGAAGCGCCGCGTCTTCAGCGCCACCTCCTTTGGGTCGGCGTAGATGACCGTCACGCGGATGCGGCCGTCTGGACCGCGACCGTGCTCGACGACCTTCTTGAACTGCGGATTGACCTTCAAGTTGACGAGGGTGTTCTCGCCGACGGAGCGCTCGCCTTGGCCCACCCACTCGGCGTCGCCGGCCCGGAGGCGCCCTTTGTACTTCGGATCGCCGGTGAAGACGTGCTCGTGCGCTTCGTTTAGGAGCTTGGCCGTAAGCGGATCGCCGTGCTCGGCGGCTCTGCGCACGCGCTCTTCGGCGGCCTGCCACCCGGCGAGCTCGCGCGCGCCGTATCGGTGCTCGGGCGTGGTCACGCCGCGCTCGAAGAGTGGCTGATAGTGCTCGTCGTCGATGAGCCGGCGGCCGTCGAGCTCCTTCTTCAACGCGAGCCGCTGATCCGGCGTGAGCTCTTCCGTCATCGTCTTGATCAACTTCGCCACCTCGCGCGGGTGCTCGGCCGGTTTGTCGAACGCGCCGATGAACACGCCGGCGCGCTCGGCGACACCGCGGCGCTCGAGCGGCGTCGCTGCGCGCACGGTCGGCGGCGGCGCGCCTATCGGCATCAGCTCGCGCTTGCCCGGGACGGCGACGAACTGCGTCCTGAGGCGGGCCACTTCGGTGAGCGCTGCCTTGCTGTCGCCCTGCAGCAGCTTCGCCGCGGCGGCGCCTTCGTGCGCGATGAAGAAGATCTGCGCGCCGTGCGGATCGGCTTTGAACAGCTTGGCCGCCGCGACGAGCGTGCCGAGATCGTTCGTCTCGAAGCACGTGAGCACGCGGCCCGAGAGCACGTGATCGAGCTGCAAGAGGCCGAGCGCTTCGTCGCGGTTCTTGCGCATCCACGTGACGAGCGTGGCGCCGTGCTGCTCGAAGAGCACGACGAGGCGCTTGTTCACGATCTGCACAGGATGCACGCCGTCGAGCCAGTCGTTGCCGAGCAGCCGCATCAAGCGCTTCGTCGGATCGTCCGCGGCTTTGAACGCCGCGCGCAGCTCCTTCGAGAGATCGTTTTTGTCGAACCTCGGCGCGGCGGCGAGCTTCTTCGCGCCTTCGACGAGCGCCCGCGACACGAAGGGCGGCGACTCCGCCTCGAGCAGCGACGCGTCTTCGATCGGGAAGGTGCCGTGCTTCGTGGTGATCGTCGCCTTCGCCGGATCGATCGAAACGATCGGGCTCTCGACGCGCGCGCCCTCCTGTGTTTCGATCTCGAGCGTCGCACCGGGCGCGAGGCGTTGGCCCGGCGGTGGCCGGAAGATTAGCCGGCACGCGCCGCCGACGGTGAGGCCGGCCGCGCTGCCGAGGGTGCCGCTCGCGACGCCGGCGATGGTCGTTTCGAAGAGCACCATCGTCTTGCCGTCGTGCTGCTGCCAGAACGCCGGGTTCGCGAGCGTCGTCAGCACCCCTGCGGCTCCGCCGAGCGCGCCATCGGCCGCGAGCTGCGCCGCGATCGGCTTGCCGAGCTGCAACGCACGTGCTGTGACGCCGCTGGTGACGGCGCGACCGAGCGCTTGGCCCGCCGCGATCTTGGCCGTCACAGCTCCACCCACGCCCGCGGCCGCGATGCCAACGACACCTTCGCCGACCGCCGCGATCACGTGATCCCTCGCGCGCGCGATCTGACCATCGCCGCCGATGCCGATCGCCTTGGCGTCGACTTCGCCGTCTTTGTGCGTGAGCGCCGCGGCGACGCGCACGCTGCCAACGACGGCAGCAGCGAGGACGCCCGCGGCGATCGCGGGCAAGCCGACGATGCTCGCGGCGACGCCGACCGCGATGGTGCCGCCGATCGACGGGATCATTTGGATCAGCGCGTGCTTTGTGCCCTTGCGATCGGCGAGCACCTCGTACACGGCGCGCTCCGCTGGCGCCATGAGGCCGACGTCGCGTGGCGAGATCGCGGGCAACGGGAAGCCCGTGACGTAGAGGAAGGCCGCGTCTTGGCACCACCGCTCGGCGAGGTCGGGATGGCGCTCGATCATGTACGCCATGATGTACGACTCGTTCTTCATCTTCAGCTCGCCGAGCTCGTTCTGGCGACCGAGCAGGCGCAGGTAGCGATCGGCCATGTTGTCGAAAGCGGCCTTGAAGTCCGGGTCGGAGACGCTCGGCGGCGCTTTTCCTTCCTGCAAACGCTTCGCCGCTGCGGCGACGTTCGGGCCGGGCACGCCGAGCTCTTTGAGCACCTCGGCGATCTGCGGATGCTCACGCTGCGCGAAGAGCTTGTCGAAGAACGGCAGCGGATTGCGATCGCGGCCGATCCCCGCAGCCTCGAGGCCGGCGAGGCCCTGCGCGATCTTCGTCGTCACTTCGTCGCTCACGCGGCCCACGCTCGTGATGAGGCCACGCATGTCGTCGGACTTGGCGAAGTTGAAGCGCTTCACACAGTCGCCGACGCGGGTGGCGAGCGCGTGCGGGCCGGTGTCCGGCGTCAACGTGCGCGTGAGCTGCGACAAGCGAGCCAACGCGCGCTCCTTCTGCTCGCCCGCCTCGACGACAGGGTGGCGCTGCATCATCGCCTCGGCGGTGACGATGAGCTGCCCGAGCGCGAAGCCCACGGCGTCGGCGTTCTCCCTCGTCATGCCCGTCTGCGCGAGGTACGCGAGGAGCTTCGTCGTGGCTTCGAGCTCGACCGCGAGCACCAGCGGGTCGCACTTTGCGTGCTTCGTGGCTTCTGCGAGCCCTTCGGCCGTCGCGCATGCGGCCTTCATCAGCGCGATCCGCTGAAACTCATCGGGCTTCGCCGGGAAGTCCTTCTTCTGCTGCTCTTGGAAGAAGCGCAGGTCGACGCCCGAGAGGTACATCGCCGCCGTCGGGATCGGTGCTTCCTCTAGCGGCGCGCTCGGCTTCGCGTCGACGTCGGCCTTCTTCGGCGCCGGCGCTTCGACCGGGCGCGCGGGTGCTGAGATCTTCGGGCCGCCGATCTTCGGGTTCATCGCTCGACCCGCGTGTAGCTCGGGATCTTGTAGTCGCTGCCGACGACGCGCACGTCGATGGGTCCGAGGCCGCGCCGTGCGATCTGCGCTTCGACGCCCCAGTGCGTGTGTCCGCTGACGACGGCGCGGAGCTTCGGCTCGCTGAGCACGCGATCGCCGAGCGTCAGATGCCCGAAGTACGCGTTGCCGACGCCCCAGTTCTTGTCGCCTTTCTTCCGGTGCATCTGCGCCTCGAAGATCGGCACGTGCGTTACGAGGACGATGTGCTCGACGTCGCTTTCACTGAGCGTCTCGATGCGACCCATGAACGCGTTCGCCAGCTCGCGCGCGAACGCGATGTCGGTGCGCTGCCAATCGATCCAGTGCGCATCGTTGTTCAGATGCTGCTTCAGGTCGCCCGCGCGGTGCTCGGGGATGCCGAGATCCTTGTCGATGCCCGAGTAGTCGTACCACGCGAGCGAGCCGGCGAGGCCGACGTTGCCGAAGCGCGCGGTCGTCGCTTCGAGCCACACGCCGCCGGCTGCTTCGGTGGCGGCGGGTAGCTCACGGGTCCACAGGGTCTCGCTGTCGATCTTGCGAACCTTGTCCTTCCAGACGTCGTGGTTGCCGGCGAGCACGTAGACGGGGCAGCCGAGCGGGCGAAACATCGCGACGCACGCGCCGAACGCGTCGAGCCCGTGCGCGAGATCGCCGGCGAGCACGACGGCGGTCGGCTGCTCCTTCGCCATCGCTTCGACCATCCGCTCGATCGCCGCGCGATCGGTCAGGTGGCCGCGGGGATCGTAGTGTAAGTCGCTGGTGACGAGGAGCCGCACGAAGAGGGTCTACACGCGGGCGGCGGAGCTGGCAGCGAAAGATGCGAGTGTCCCAAAATCGGACAGTCTTGACACTCAGCGGCAGCCAGGCAGGAGACAGACATGCACTTCTTCTACCGCGCGTACACGTTCACTTCGCCGCTGCTGCTGCCGCAGATCCGCGACACGCTGAACAAGCTCGGCCCGTGGGAGTGGATCGATCGCGACAACGACGACCTCGGCGAGTACTTGAGCGCTCACATCCCCGAGGACTCGTGGCTGAAGCTGTACGTGCGCGGCACGGGCGCGTATCAGCTCGACATCAAGTTTCGGCCAGAGATGGAGAAGGCAGTCGCCGAGAAAGCCTTCGACGTGCTGCACGAGCGCGTGAAGACGGTGCTCTTACCTGGGTTGAAGGCGACGCAGATCGAACCAACGCCGCCCGTGGATCGCTAAAGGGGACGCGGCAGCCGGAAGCTCTTCGCCGCCGCGCGCACGACGTGCGGCGCTGTCGACATCTCTGTGATCGCCGCGGCGAGATCCTGCATCTGCGCGGCGTCGCTCTCAGAAAACGCGTAGCCTTCGCGGCGGCCCAGCGCTTGATACGACAACGACAGCGCGTTGCGCACGTGCAGCCAGTTGTCGCTCGACAGCGCTTCGATCACCTTCGCGGCGAGCGTGTCCGCGGGCACCCAGGCGACGACCAGCGGCCAGAGCGCGCGGTAGTCTGCGGCGCTCGTCAGGTTCAAGAGCACGTCTGCGGCGAAGCGCTCGCGGTGCGCCGGCGCGAACGCTTCGGCAGCGTCGACCACGCGCGCGAGCTCCGCGCCGTAGCTGTTCTTCGGATCGACGACGCCGTCGCCGAGCGGGGTGAAGCGCCACGTGAGAAACGCGAGCGCGGCGCCTTGAAACGCCGGTGAGCCCGGAGCCTCCGAGCCGAGCGCTGTCATCGCCTTGGCAAAGGGCAGCGCCGGCCGCTGAGCGGTGTGCTTCGCGCGCAGGGTGGCGAGCTGCTTCAGCTGCTTGTCGGCGTCGGGCGCGGCGCTCATTTTTTCTCCTCCCAGCTCTTCTTCGGGGTCGGCGCGTTCGGGTCCTTCTTGGTCGCGTAGCGGGCGTCGTTGGCGCTGAGGCTCACGTGCAGATCATGGCGCTTCAAACCGAGCGATTCGCGCAGCTTGATCGCCTCAGGCCAGTCGACCGTCATGATGAACATGCGTCCGCGATCGCTCGTGCGCCGCTCCACCTTCACGCCCTTCGGCTCACCGTCGACCTGGAAGCCGGTCTTCTTCAGCTCCTCATACTTCTCCGGATAGTGCTCTTTGATGTACGCCATCTCATCGGGCGTAAACAGCGTGACGTGATACTCCGGCTCGCGCGGCGGCTTGGCGATGCCGTTGTCGTCGAGCGGCAGGAGCGCTTTTCCTTTCTCGGTGCCGTCGCGCAACAGCGTGCCGCCCGGCAGCTCGTCGATGTTCTTCGGGGCCGCCACCGTCACGGATGCGTACTCCTTGTCGGGGAGCGTTTGGCCGGCGGCGTCCTTTTGGTTGCGCGCGACCTCGACCTTCAGGTGCGCCGGACCGGGTTGGCCGTCCTTGCCGAGCACCACGGGGTTCTCCGGCTTGATCTTCGTGTCGACGTGGGTGCGGCCGGTCGGCTTGATGACGGTCACGGCGCCGTTGAAGGGCGCGGTGCCGAGGTTCAACTTGAACTCGACGCCATCGACGCTCGGCTTGCCGTAGAGCTTCTGGTTCCACTTGCGCGAGAACTCGTTCAGCTTCTTGCCGAGCGCGGTTTGGTAGTAGAAGCCGGTGCCGCCTTCGTCGTTCTTGAACACGGTGTACTGGCCGTCCATCTTGATCTTCTCGTTGACGGGGACGTTTGCGTCCTTGGCGGCGACCAGCGCTTGCTCGCTGAAGATGGCGAAGTCCGAGTCGGATCCCGGCTTCCACGCGCCGGGGTCCTTGTCCGGGTTGCCGCGCCAGCCAGTGGTCGCGGAGCCGACTTGCTGCACCACCGCGTCGGTGATGCCTTCGGATCGGAAGACCTCGTCGAGCTCTTTTTGAAACTGTTCGTACTGCGCCTTGTCCTTGAACACGAGCGGCACGCGTTCGCCCGGGGGATCGCCGATGACCGCGAGCTTCAAGCGATCGGCGGTGACGCCGGCGTCTTTGGCCGGATGATCCTCCTTGCCAGCGAAGATCTTCTCATTCTTGCCCTCATTGTGGGCTTTGCGTGCGGTGAATGCTTTGGCGTTCGCCTGCCGATCGGCACCGTTCGGGATCGGGGCGGTGTTGGCCATGTCGTTCGCCGCCTGCGCCGCATCTTGCGCGACCGCATCTGCCGGCTTCACCGCCTTGCCCTCGACCCGCGCGTTCCCTTTGAGCGGCGCATCGACCAGCTTGCCCTCGCGCCGTTGCTGCATGCGCGTGAGAAACTCGGTGCCGGTGAGCGTGCCCCACTCGAGCGTCGTCACTTTCAGCTCTTTGAGGTCGACGCCGTTCTTGTGCAGGTGCAACACGGCCTGCTCGGTGTTCTCGAGCTTCTGCGGATAGTGCTCGCTGCGATCGCCGATGCCGACGATCTTGCCGTCGCGCACGACCAGATCGCCCGCGGCGCGCACCGGCCCTCCTGCGACGAAGCTCGATTGCTGGATGTTCTCGTTCTTGTGCCCGCGTTGCTCGACGTAGAGCGTGCCGTCGTCAGCGAGCGTGAACATCACGCTGCTCTCGTCCTTCTTCCACTCTTTGACCGCCTTCTCGAACTTCTTGTTGCCCTCATCGCCCTCCGGGAAGTCGGAGCGCTTCGGCTCCCACTCGGCCGGCTTGTCCTTGGTCATGCGCCGGCTATCGAACTTTTCGCCTTCGGCGCCGACGAGCTTTCCGTCCTTCAAGTCCGCGGCGAAGGGCTTGCGGCCATCGGCGTCGAGGTACACGACCGGCCGTTGCGGATCGACGTTCTCATGCGCGTACTCTGCGGCGAGCGCTTGCCTGGGCGCCTCCTTCGGCGGCGTGTAGCCCGGCACCTCGGGGACGACCGGTGCCTTTGGCGGATCATTCCCTTTCGGCTTGGCGTTTGCGTGGCCCGGGTTCGTCGGGTCCTGCGGCGGACCGGCGTCTTTTGCCTTCGTCCCCTCCACCTTCTCGGTCTTGACGACGTCGCCCTTCGTCAGCGCCTTGTCGGCCGCGGCGCGCGCGTCGTCGTGAAAGAGCGGGACGCCGGTGTCCTTGCTCGTATAGTTCTCGGCGACGAACTTCTTCGCCGACATGGTGAGCGTCGTGCCGTTTTCGAGCTGAATCTCGATCTGGCCGTCGCGGGCGTGGACAACCTCACCGTTGACGCCGTCCTTGGTGACGAGCTTCGTGCCAACCGGAACGCTGTCCGTGGCGGCGATGTACTCGTGCATCGGCATCTTGATCGTCTGCCCTTTTTTCGTCGTCACGCCGTCGCCCGCGGCCCCGACGATCGTCGCTTCCACCTCGCCGCCGCGCGTGATCTTCGCGTCGCTGATGATCGTGCCTTTGCCGATCTCGAGCGACTTGCCGTCGCTGCCGACGCCTTTGATGCCGGTCGTGACGACGGTGCGCTCGGTCTTCGGCGCGACCGGAGCGTCGAGCGACGGCAGGCCGGTGAGCTTGCGAAACGCTTCGCGCTCGTCGCGGCCTGCTTGGCCCTTGTCGGCGAGCGCTTTGTCGGTTTTGTACAGGGCGTCGGCGTACACCGTCTGCATGCGACTCTTGACGAGCACGTCGGCGCGCGCGGGATCGACGCCGGCGGCGACCAAGGTGTCCTTCACCTTGCCGTAGTACGTCTGCATGTCCTTCCACACGCGGACGCTGTCCTCGTTCTTGCCGTCCCATTTTGGGGGCGTGTGCGCTTGCTCGGCGAGCATCAGCGTGTCGACGTCGACGGCGTGCGCGACGTCCTTTGGATCCTGCATCGCCGGATCCTTCAAGAGCTTCGCTTCGAAGTCGGCGCGGCGCTTCTTCAGCACCTCGCCCATGTCCTTGCCGCCGATCGTGTTCAGAAAGAGCGCCGAGAAGTGCTCGTCGTACGCCGCTTTGTTCACGGCCTGCTGCTGGCCCTCGGGCACGAAGCGGGAGACGCCGTCGGCGTGGCTCTGCGCGCCCTTCGACATCTGATAGGTCGACACGCCGCCGAGCAGCGCCGGCATGAAGATCGACAGCCCGATGCCGATGTGACCCGCGGTCTTCGCGTCGACGCCGAGCTTCTGGAGCGACCATGGGATCGTCGCGAGCGAGAAGGCGAGGCCGGCGTTCATCAACGACGCGTACTCTGCGCCGGCGCGGAAGCCCTTGCCGACGAGGCTCCCGTTCTTGAAGAGGTTGGCCGCGTCGCCCATCATGCTGACGTTGAACGAGTTGGCGCCGAGCTCGAGCACCCCGCGAAAGAGCGAGTCTTTCGGGATCTTGAGCGTGTCGGCGAGCGCGTTCATCCCGGCCGGCGCGTAGACGCCGAGCACGGCTTCGCCGGCGCCGAAGGCGAACGACGGCACCGCCGAAAAAAGCGCGCGGCCAAAGCGCACGCCCTTCTCGCCGAAGCCGAGCGCGCCGAAGACGCGCGCGCCAGCAGCCCCGGCGCGGCCCGACATGCCCATGCGAAACGTGTTGATGGCCGTGCCGGCGCCCTTTACCCACTTCACGCCTTGGAGCAGCTTGAGCGCGCCGACGCCGCCGACGAGGCTGCTGCCGACCTCGACGAAGAGCACGCTGCCCTGCATGAGGGGAGTCTCGAGGATGTCGGACTTGTACTGGCTGAGCAGGCCGTGGGTCTCGTAGAGGCCGGCGAGCGGCTCTTGGTACATCGAGATGTGGCCTTCGCCCTTCTTCGCGTAGCTCTTCTCGAGCTTCCTCGTGTCCGGTGACTCGGCGCCGTAGCGGTAACCGCGCATCTGCGGATCGTGCGTGCCGACGTAGGCGAGATCGTCCGCGGCTTTCTTGCCCCACGCTTGCTGCTTCTCGTAGTCGGCGTCGCCGGGCTTGGCGACCTTCGGAAACTTCTTCCTGATGGCGAAGTCCTGCGCCTCCTGCTTCCAAGCCTTGTACTCGGTCGACGTCGGGTTCCGATCGAGGCGCGGGTCGCGCATGATGCCGGAGAGCCGGTAGTTGTCCTCTTGGTTGCCCTTGCCGGCCGGATCCGAGATCTCGCCGAGCACCACAGCGCCGTCGACGTACTGGGTGTGCGCGCGGTTCGCATCGTTCTTCGCGCCCTTGATCGCGTTCTCGTCGCCTTCTTTGGTCTCCTTCTTGAAGTTGTGGACCTCGCCGGTGACGAACACGCCGACGACGCCGGCGAGGAAGTTCGTCACGCCTGGGATGTCGGCGTCCGTGTGGGCGTCGAGCTCCTTCTTCACTTGATTGTAGTCGTCTTCGAATGAGTCGAGGTCAGTGTCGGCGCGCGCCGTGATCTGCGCGGCGACGCTCTTGAAGTCGATTTGCTCGGCTTTCCACTGCTTCAGGTCCGGCCGCACGACGACGTCGAAGATCTGTCCGTAGACTTGCTCGCCGGCGCTCAGCTCCAACGATGCGATGGGTTCGCCGCCGCCGGCTTCGACCGCCGCCGCTGCGTCTTCCTTCTTCTTGATGCCGGCGTCGAACGCGGTGAGTGCTTCGTCGGTGAGGTACGTCAGCTTGTGCGTGCTCACGCCGAGGTCGCCGTTCGACGGGCCGGCGCCGAGGACCGCGCGGCCAAAGTGCGCCGTCTGCCCGATCGATCCCCACGCGAGGTTGTGCGAGGTGAGCAGCTTTCCGTAGAGGTCGAGCTCTGCACGCACCTTCGGATCTTTCGGATCGCCCGTGGGCATCGCGTCCGGCAGCTTCAGCTTGTCGCGCGCGATCGCGGCGCCGTCTTGCAGCAGCTTCTCGCCCTCGCCGGCCTTCGCTCCGCCGATCCCGAAGCCGAGCTGCGCGACTGCCGCATGGCTCGTGACTTGCTGTTGATGGTGGTCGGCACGCCGCGCCAACACCTTGTTTCTGAGCGCGACGTCTTTCGGATCTTTGACGATCTCGTCGATCGGTCGCAGCGGCTCGCTCGGCTCCGCGAGCTTCTTCTTCGCCGCGTCGAAGGCGACGTTCGCCTCCTGGTCGTACTCGAACGCGAGCCCGAAGTTCGCCTCTTTGGCGCGCATGTGGCCGACGGTCTTGTGCATTCCGGCATCGGTGCCGCCCTTGGCGATCCTGTAGTACTCCCACTCTTCGGGCTCGTACGCGTACCAGGCTTTGTCCGGTGTCGTCAGGTTGCCTTTGGCGTCGAGGTAGACCTTGCCGTAGGTCTTCAGCTGGTCCTTGGCGCCGACCATTGGATCGACCAAGAATTCGGTCCACACGTGGTACTGGTTGCTCGGGCGCACGTCGTTGGCGCGGTTGTTCGCCCGCGCTTCGAGGACGGCCAGCTTCTTGCGCCCGGGCTCGTTCACCACGCGCTGATCTTGCTCCGCCTTGGCGTCGATCTTGGCGCGGTTCATCAGCTGCTTCTTGAGGCCGAGCTTGTACTGGCCGACCGACGCTTCGAAGCGGCCGAGCGCGAAGTCGCTCTCTTTGCCGAGCAGCGCGACCTCTTCTTTTCCGGCGGCGTCGAGCTTCGTCGTGTCGATGCTCTGCGTGAAGCTCTTGGCGCGGGTGAAGTAAGCGCGGGCCTCGCCGATCGGCGCGTCGATCTGCGCCTTCAGATCGTTCTTCTTCTGCGTCAGCTTCTGGGTCTCGACGGCGTTGTCGGCTTGCTTCTGCTCGAGCGCTTTCTTGCGATTGGCCAAGAACACGTCGTTCTTCTTGGCCATGGCGTCCATCGGGGGGCCCATCGCGCGCATCTTCTCGTTGTGCGCGGTGTCTTCTTTCAGCTGCTTCTCGTCGTCCGCGAGCTGGCGTGTCTTGTTCTTCTCCTGTTGCAGCGCGATCTCGGTGTCGTTGAGCTTGCCGAGCTGACCGTCGGGCAAGAGATCGTCTTTGCCGGCTTTACCGATCGCCTCCTTCCGCGCGAGGGCCGCCGGGCGCTTGGTGTCGATCTCCTTGTTCCGCGTTTCGTAGGCGCCGATCTCTTTGTCTTTGTCGGCGATGAGCCCGTCGAGCTCTTTGATCCGCGCGCCGGCTTCTTTCTCGAACATCGGAGTCTTGGCGAGGAGCTTCTGCGTATCGAGCTTCTTCTGCAGCTCGGCGCGCTCGCCTTTGGCGCGATCGAGATCGATGCCGACCGCCTTCTTCTCGGTGTCGAGCGCCTCGACGTCGCCGTTGCCGACTTGGCGATCGACCGAGAGGCGGCCCTGCTCTTCGGCGAGCCCCTTGTACTCCTCCGCTTCGGCCGCGGTGCGCTTGTCGACCGGGATCTTGTCGAGCTTGTCCATGCGCGCGCGGTTTCGCGTGATGAGCTGCATCTCGCCGTCGGCGCGCAGATCGGAGACGTCTTGGATCGGCGGCAGACCCTTGGCGAGCAGCTCGCCTTCCATCCCCTCCATGGCGGCATTTTGCTGCCCGTAAAACGCGCGCATCTGCTGGTGGTGCTTCGAATCGGTCTTGCTGTCCGGATCGTTCGCCTCTGCCTTCTTGAACTCGACCTCGGCTTGCTTCAGCTCGACCGGCACGATCGGATCCGGCGCGACGCCTTCTTTGGCGAACTTGTCCTTGTTTGCCTCGAGCTTCTCGAAGCCGATGCCCGACAACACCACGCCTTTACCCATGCGCGCGTTGTAGGCGAGCTTCAGCGTCGGGTGCCCCGGCGGCAGCTTGCGATCCTTGCCGATCTCTTCGTAGTTTCCGGCGACCTGATCGTAGTTGTCGAGCGCGAGCTTCTTGTAGCGATCGATCTTGTCCTGCACGTCTTTGGGTCGCGTCGCCTTGTCCGGATGCTGCGCTTCGAGTTTTTGCGCGGCCGCCGCGAAGCCGCCCGCGTACTGATACATCGCTTTACGGCCCTTTTCGGGCAGCGCGGCGTTCTCGTTCTCGAGCTTCTCGATCTCTTTCTTGTTCGCCTCGGCCTTCGTCGGATCGCTCTTGCCTTCCTCGCGCAAGAACTCCGCGCGCGCTTTGTTCGCCTGCATCATGATGCCGAGCCACGGATAGTCGCCGCTCTGGCTCAGATTCTCGACGACGACGGCCATCCCTGGCGTCAGCCGGCCGGTGAGCACGTAATACTCGACGTCCTCCGGCGCGATCTCGACGCCCGAATACTTCGTGGCGAGGCGCAGCCGCTCGTTCAGCTTGCTCTTCTTGTCGTGCGCGTCGGCGATGAGCTTCGACGCTTGCGAGTCGTCAGGCAAGAGGACGTCGAGCATGGCGCCCGCGCTCGCGCGTTGAAAGCCGCCGAGGTACTCCATGCCGTGCTCGAGCAGCGCTGCCCGTGTCTTGCCGCCCTCGGCAAAGGTGGCGAGGAACCCTTGCTCGTACACTTGCAGATCGGCGTTGGTGATCTGCTGCGTCAACGCGAAGCCCGCCTTCGTCTTCTCGTCGCTCGGGTTCTTCCTGTACGCGTCGGCCGCCTTCTTCGTCATCTCGGCGTCGAGGCCCATCTTCTTCGCCCAGAGCTTCTCGATGCGCGCGAGCGTGGCCTTGTACTCGGGGCTGCCCGGCTCGAGCGTGTGCAAGAACGAAGTGTACGCGCCGATGTCCTTGACCAGCTGATCGTGCGCGCGCGCCCAATTTTCTTGCGCGACGGGGTTCGTCGGATCGGCGAGCAGCGCGTCGTTCGCTTTCGCATAGGTCGCTTGGTGGCTCGACAGGTTCGCTTCGAGCGGCAGCGGCGGCAGCTCACCAGCGCGCGCTTTCTTGTCGGCGCCGATTCGCGCCTCGACGTCGGCTTTGAACGCCTTCTGCTCGCCCTTTGGCACGAGCGGCAGCAGCGCTTTGTGCACCTCGTCAGGCGTGTAGAAGCGGCCGAGATACGTGCCGAGCTCGGCGAGCGACACGCCTTGCTCTTCGAGCTTCGCCAAGAACGCTCTGCGATCGGCCGGCTGCAGATCGGCGAGCTCTTTGTACAGACCTGGCAGCTCGTAGTCGGCGTTGCCCTTGACGACGAGCGCGGCACGTTCGCCGAGGGGCGCTTTCGGATCTATCGCGAGCTGCGGGGCGGCCTGGTCCTTTCCCTGCGTCGGCGCCGCCTCCACGCCGTCGACAGGTTTCGCGACGGCGGGCTTCAACTCCGCGACGAGGGTCTTGGCGATCGGGTTGCTCGCTTGCGCGTCGAGCGTCGCGAGCACCGTCTTCTGGGAGTCGGCGGGGAGCTTCTTGTAGGTCGTGACGAGCTCTTTGAGCAGCGCCGGCCGGTCGGCCTCTGGCTGCAGCGCGATCCATGCGAGCAAAAGCTGCGTCGCGTTCGCCGCCGCCTTTTGATCTTTGGCGCCCGTCAGCCCGGAGAAGGCTTCCGCCTTCGTGAGCTTGGTCACCTCGCCGACGCGCGCGGCGACGAGCGGCAGGCCGACCGGGGTTACCATCGTTCGCTCGCGCCTCCCACGCCGCCGCCGGGTTCTATCCTGCGGCTCGTTACGTCATAGACGCGGCTTCGCCGGCGATTTCGCGCCTCTTTGTTGCTTTCTAAATGATGAATACTATCAGGGAGATCAGCGCCGCGCGATGTCGATGCGTGCCGTGGCGCGGGCCAGCTGCGCTTGCGTCTCCGCAAACGTCTCGTCGTAGAACGACTGATCGCGCAGCGCCTGCTCCGCCGCCTGGCGTGCCTTTTCCGCGCGCGCGACGTCGATCTCGCCCGCCGGCTCGGCGCTCTCAGCGAGGATCGCGACGCGCGCCCCATCGATCTGCGCGACGCCGCCGCCGACCGCGTAGATCTCCTGGCCGCCTTCGCGACGGAGCACGAGCGGACCCGGCTTCAAGCCGGTGATCATCGGGATGTGCCCCGGGAGCACCGTCATTTCGCCGTTGCTGCCCGAGAAGCTGACGCTGTCGGCGTCGACGGCGAAGAGCTTCTTCTGCGGTGTGACGAGCTCGACCTTCATGGACTAGGCCGCCATCTTCTTGGCGCGTTCCAGCACTTCGTCGATGCCGCCGACCATGTAGAACGCTTGCTCCGGAACGTCGTCGTGCTTGCCGTCCACGATCTCCTTGAAGCCGCGGATGGTGTCTTCGAGCTTGACGTATTTGCCGGGCGAGCCAGTGAACACCTCGGCGACGAAGAACGGCTGCGACAAGAAGCGCTGCACCTTGCGCGCGCGCGCGACCGTGAGCTTGTCGTCGTCCGAGAGCTCGTCCATGCCGAGGATCGCGATGATGTCTTGCAGATCCTTGTAGCGCTGCAGAATGCCCTGCACACGGCGGGCGACGTCGTAGTGCGCTTGGCCGACGACCTGCGGATCCAAGATACGCGACGTCGACTCCAGCGGATCGACGGCAGGGTAGATGCCGAGCTCCGAGATCGCGCGCGAGAGAACGGTCGTCGCGTCCAAGTGCGCGAACGCCGTCGCCGGCGCCGGGTCGGTCAAGTCGTCGGCTGGAACGTAAATCGCCTGCACCGAGGTAATCGAGCCCTTGTTCGTCGTCGTGATGCGCTCTTGCAGCGAGCCCATCTCGGTCGCGAGCGTCGGCTGGTAACCGACGGCCGAAGGAATACGGCCGAGGAGCGCGGACACTTCGGAGCCGGCCTGGGTGAAGCGGAAGATGTTGTCGACGAAGAGGAGCACGTCCTTGTTCTTCTCGTCGCGGAAGTACTCGGCGATCGTCAACGCGCTCAACGCGACGCGCGCGCGGGCACCTGGCGGCTCGTTCATCTGGCCGTAGATCAGCGCGACTTGTGAGTCGCTGAGCTTGTCCGGCTTGATGACGTTCGACTCGATCATTTCGTTGTAGAGGTCGCGGCCTTCGCGCGTGCGCTCACCGACGCCGGCGAACACCGAGAAGCCGCCCTTTTCGACGGCCATGTTGCGGATGAGCTCCATCAGGAGCACGGTCTTGCCGACGCCGGCGCCGCCGAAGAGGCCGATCTTGCCGCCGCGGGAGTAGGGCGCCAACATGTCGATGACCTTGATGCCGGTCTCGAACATCTGCACCTTGACGTCTTGTTCTTGGAAGCTCGGCGGGGCGCGGTGAATCGGCCGAAAATCTTTGGCGTTCGTCGGGCCCTTCTCGTCGACGGGGTTGCCGACGACGTTCAGGATGCGGCCGAGCGTCTCGGGGCCGACGGGCATCATGATCGGGTTGCCCGTGGCCTTCACCGGCATGCCGCGGACGAGGCCGTCGGTGGCGTCCATGGCGATGGCGCGGACGGTGTTCTCGCCGAGGTGCGTCGCGACTTCGAGCACGAGGTTGTCTTCGAGGTCGTTGATCGACTTGTTGGTGACGCGCAGCGCCTCGTAGATCTTCGGCAGCTCGCCTTGGCTGAACTCGACGTCCACGACGGCGCCGATGACTTGAGTAATCTTTCCGACTTTCGATGCCATATTTTTCCTCTAGCCCTTCTGCGCTTCGGAACCGGAGATGATTTCCATGAGCTCTTTGGTGATCGCGGCTTGGCGCGCGCGGTTGTAGACGAGCGTCAGGCTCGCGATCATTTCGGAGGCGTTCTTCGTGGCGTTTTCCATCGCGCTCATGCGGGCGCCGTGCTCGGACGCCTGTGATTCCAAGAGCGCGCGATATACCTGCGTCGCCAAGTAGCGCGGCAACAGCTCGTTCAAGACTTCTTGCGGCGACGGCTCGTATTCGTAGTCGGCGCCGGCGGTCTCTTCCTTCGCCGGCTGGATCGGCAGCAATTGCTCGACCACCACTTGCTGCGTCACCGCGCTCTTGAACTCGTTGTAGACGAAGTACACGGCGTCGAGATCCTTCGCCAGGTACTCGTCTCTGATCTCGTTGGCGATGCGCTGCGCGACGGCGAAGTTCAGGCCGTCGTAGATGTTCGAGTACTCGCGGCGGATGGTGAAGCCGCGCTTCTTGAAGTAGTCGCGACCGCGGCGGCCGACGGCGCCGAGCTCGACCGCTTCCCAGTGCTTCTTGTGCTCGGCGATGTAGCGGTCGGCCTTCTTGATCGCGTTGCTGTTGAACGCGCCGCACATGCCGCGATCGCTGGTCAGCACGACGACCATCACGCGGCGGGTCTCATCGCGCTTGTCGAGCAGCGCGTGGAGCGACTCGACCTTCGACTTCTGCGCGATGCGCGAGATCATGTCGTGCATCGTGACGGCGTACGGGCGCGCCGCCACGATCGCTTGCTGTGCGCGGCGAAGCTTCGACGCACTCACGAGCTTCATCGCGCGCGTGATCTTCTGCGTCGACTTGACCGACCGAATGCGCTTGCGAATGTCACGTAACGAAGCCATCGATTAATCCTGAGCCACGTCGCTCTGGAACACGCCCTTGAACTCTGCGAGCGCCTTCTGCACGTCGGCCTCGATCTCTTTCGTCAGCTCTTTCTTCTCGCGGATCTGCTTCAAGAGATCCGCCTTCTGCGCCTTCAGATACTCGGCGAGCTCCTTGAAGTAGCGCTGCGTCTCTTTGACCGGCACGCGGCGCACCCAGGTGTCAGACGAGTCCGGGATCTTCTGCGTCGCGGCGTAGATCTGCACGACCTGCATCTCGACGCCCATCGGCTGATACTGGCCTTGCTTCAGAAGCTCGACGAGGCGCGCGCCGGCGGCGAGCTGATCGCGCGTCGCTTTGTCGAGGTCCGAGCCGAACTGCGAGAACGCCGCGAGCTCACGGTACTGCGCGAGCGTGAGGCGCATCTGGCCGGCGAGCTTCTTCATCGCCTTGATCTGCGCGGCGCCGCCGACGCGGGAGACCGAGATACCGGCGTTGATCGCGGGACGGACGCCCGAGAAGAACAAGTCGGCTTCCAAGAAGATTTGGCCGTCCGTAATCGAGATGACGTTCGTCGGAATGTAAGCCGAGACGTCGCCAGCCTGCGTCTCGATGATCGGCAGCGCGGTCAACGATCCGGCGCCTTGCTCATCGGCGAGCTTCGCCGCGCGCTCCAAGAGACGCGAGTGGAGATAGAAGACGTCGCCAGGGTACGCTTCACGGCCCGGCGGACGGCGCAGGAGCAGCGAGAGCTGGCGGTAGGCGACGGCGTGCTTCGAGAGATCGTCGTAGATGATGAGGGCGTGGCGCTTGGTGTCGCGGAAGTACTCGCCGATCGTGGCGCCGGTGTACGGAGCCAAGAACTGCAGCGGCGCTGGGTCCGACGAGTTCGCAGCGACGACGCAGGTGTAGTCCATGGCGCCGTTCGCCTTCAGCTTGTCGACGACCTGCGCGACGGTCGACTGCTTCTGCCCGATGGCGACGTAGATGCAGTAAACGTCTTGGCCCTTCTGATTGATGATCGTGTCGATGGCGACGGCGGTCTTGCCGGTCTGGCGGTCGCCGATGATGAGCTCGCGCTGGCCGCGGCCGATCGGAACCATGGCGTCGATCGCCTTCAAGCCGGTCTGCATCGGCTCGTGCACCGGCTTACGCTGAATGATGCCGGGCGCCTTCACTTCGATCTTGCGGGTTTGCTTGGTCTTGATCGGCTTGCCGCCGTCCAACGGCTCACCGAGCGCGTTGACGACGCGGCCCATCAGCTCTTCACCGACCGGCACTTCGGCGATCTTGCCGGTGCGCTTGACGGTGTCGCCTTCCTTGATGTCGATGTCGCGACCCATGATCGCGACGCCGACATTCTGCGCCTCCAGGTTCAGGACGAGGCCGCGTTGCTGCGCCTTCTCGAACTCGACGAGCTCGCCGGCCATGGCGTTTTCGAGGCCGTAGATGCGCGCGATACCGTCGCCGACCTGCAGCACGGTGCCGGTCTCGGCGACTTCGATCTTGCGATCGTAGTCGGTGATCTTCTGCTTGATGATCTGGCTGATTTCGTCTGCGCGAAGTTCCATGAGGCGCTCCTAGTGACCGAACAACTTACTGTCTGAGGGATTGCCGCAGCCGTTCGAGCTGCGTCTTCAGCGATCCGTCCCAGACGAGGTCTTGAATCTTCACCGACACGCCGCCAATGAGCGACGCGTCGACAGCGAAATCGACGGCGACCTTCTTACCGATCGCGGCCGTCAGCGACTCCGAGATCTTCTTCTTCTCGGCGTCGGCGAGCTCAGCGGCGCTCGTCACGTGACCACGCACGCGACCCGCCTTTTGGTCGGCGAGCTTCACGAACGCCGTAGAGATCGCCTGCAGGTCGTCCAGGCGCTCCGCGGCGTCCAAGGTTCGCAGCAGCGAGACGATGGCGGCCGGGGCCGACACCTTCTCGGCGAGCGTCGTCAGCACGGCCATGCGCTCGTCCTTCATGCGCGGATCGAGCATGACGTGCGCGAGCTCTTTCGAGTGCGTGCGCGCATGCACGAGCGCGTTCAACGCTTCAGCCGCTTTGTCGGTCTCTTTGCGCTCTTCGGTCACTTCGAGCAGCGCGCGCGCGTAGCGATCACCAACGTCACTTGCCATTAGTGCACCAAACGCGACATGCCGTCGCGAATCTCGGGCGCTTTTGCCCGATCTTGGCCCCAAAAATACTCGACATAGAACACCGCTATGCCTGCGTTTTTTGAGTCCAACCTCGGCTCAAAATCGCCTCGAGCTTCATCGCCGTCGTGTCGCGTCTGGTGCACTCAGGCCGCCTTCTGCTTCAGCGTGCCGCTGAGGATCTCGGTGAACTCTGCGACGAGGCGCTTTTGATCGTCGCCCTTGATCTCGCGGCGCAGGATCTCTTCAGCGAGCTTCAACGCCATCTCGACGGTCTCTTTCTTGAGCTCGTTCTGCGCTTTTTCCAGCTCGGTCGCGATGATCGACTCGGCGTCCTTGGCGATGCGGCGCGCGGTCTCCTCGGCGTCTTGCAAGAGCCGCTGCTTCTCGGCGGCCGCCGACGTCTGCATCGACGCGGCGAGCTTCTTCATCTCGGCGTCGATGTCCTTGATCTTCTCTTCGTAGTGGCGCGCCTTCGCTTCGGCGTCGAGCTTGGCCCGCTGCGCCTCTTCCACCGCGATCTTCACTGCTTCGTGGCGCGAGACGAAGAACTTCTGGATCGGCTTCTTCGCCACCGCGACCAGGCCGATCACGAAGACGAAGAAGGTGAAGAACTGGCCGCCCAGGTGATACCAAGAAATCTCGTGGTGCGCCTCGCCGTGACCGCCGCCGTGTTCGGCCGCGAACGCGAGCGCCGGGAGCAGGAACGTGAGGGCGGCGGCGGTGATTCTCATGCGACGTCCCGGGCGAGGATCTTCGTGGCGATGGTCTTCGCCAGATCCTTGCCGTTTTGTTGGAGCTGCACCCGCGCGTTCTTCTCGCTGGCTTGCAGCGCGGCGCGGGCGCCTTCGATCTTCTTCATCGCTTCTTGGCGCGCTTTGTCGAGCAGCTGCCGCTCCGACTCACGCGCCTCGTCGATCATCTTCTGGCGTTCGCCGAGCGCCTGCCGGCGCGCGCCCTCGAGCTGGCTCTGCAGCTCGTGCTCTTTTTGCTTGGTTTCGCCGAGCAAACGCAGGCTGTCGGCCTTGGCGCCGGCGATGTTTCGCTCACGCAGATCGAGCACGTCGAGGATCGGCGAAAAGAGCGTGGGCCCGAGCGTGAGGAGCACGACGGCCACGATGAAAGCCTGTAGAAAGAACGTGACATCCAGGTCCATCGGGCGCGCGCTATGTCACGGCGCAGCAAACAAATCAATATCGAGTGGCGCGCAACATCCCGAAAAAGCTGCCGATAAGCCGGGTCCCCGCGTGCGGGGCGTCACACCGTGGCGGTCAACCCAGGTTGACACTAGACTTGTATGAAGGGCTAAAGGTGCAAACCATGACCGACTCTTTGAAACCGAACCCGACGACCGGAAGCCACAGCGTGATCGGCGCCGGAGGCGTCGAAGCGTCGCCAGAAGCCCGCCGCGACGAGGCCAAGCGTGCCCTCGTCACCCGCCGCGAGACCGAGTCCGCTTTCGCCGACCTGCTCCCCGCCTCTTACGGCGCCGTCCTCGCCAACCGCTAAAACTCCGCCATCCTGGCCATCAGCTCCGGCAAGACTTCGCGATCGAAGGTCGTGAACGGGAGGTCCGCGAGCTCGTCCTTGGTCGCCCAAAAACAGCGCTTGACGTCGTCGCCGTTGCCCTCCTCGTTGAGCTTGCCCTTGAGGCGCTCGACCAACCAATAGGTGCCGAAGAGCTGTCGATCCGGCTTCACGAACGAGCGGTGAAACGCCATCGACGCGTGGATGATCTGCACGGGCCGTACGACGAGCCCGGTCTCCTCTTTGAACTCTCGCACGAGCGCGCTCGCCGGCTCCTCGCCGCGCGCGATGCCGCCGCCCGGGAAGTTCACGAAGTCGACGCCGCTCTTGCCGCGCGTCTCGGTGAGGAGCACGTGCCCCTTGCTGATGAGGACGCCGTAGATGCTGATGCGGAAGCGCTTGATCTTTTCGGGCATCGCCAAACGTGGCCACGAATGTGGACACCAACGCAATGGAAGAGTCAGCGCGCGGAGTACAATGTCGTTTCCTTGCGGAGCGCGCTGGCTCACGAAGTGCCGCTGATCGCCCGCGTGAGCAAGTAGCTGAGCGACGCCATCGCGGCCGCCGCCGGGATCGTGAAGATCCACGCCCAGACGATCCGCCCGGCAACGCCCCAGCGCACTGCATGGGGCCCGCGCTCCGCGCTGCCGACGCCGACGATCGATCCCGTGATCGTGTGCGTCGTCGACACCGGCACGCCGAGGAAGGTCGCGAGCGCGAGCGTCGTGGCGCCGGCGGTCTCGGCACAAAAGCCACCGACCGGCTTCAGCTTGGTGATCTTCATGCCCATCGTCTTCACGATGCGCCAGCCGCCAGAGAGCGTGCCGAGGCCCATTGCGGCTTGGCACACGAGCACGACCCAGAACTTCGGCTCGGGGTGGGCGCCCTTTTCCTGCAGGCCGGCGGTGATGAGCAGCAGCGTGATGATGCCCATGGTCTTTTGCGCGTCGTTACCGCCGTGGCCGAGCGAGTAGAGCGCGGCGCTCACCAATTGCCCGCGGCGAAACACGCGGCTCACCGTGCGCGGCCGCGCGTTGCGAAAGAGCACCCGGACGAGGCGCATGAAGAGAAAGCCGAGCGCCATGCCGAGCATCGGCGCGAGCAGGATGAACGCGAGCGTGCGGCCGAAGACGGCGGTGTCCAAGATCTTCCAGTCGGGCGTGTTGGTCAGTGCGGCGCCTGCGAACGCGCCCATCAAGGCATGCGACGACGACGATGGCAGCCCCCACCACCAGGTGAGCAGGTTCCAGATGATCGCGCCGAGCAAAGTGGCGAAGATGACGTTGTAGGTGATCGCCGTCAGCGCGATGCCCTTGGCGATCGAGGCCGAGACGTGGCTCGGGTAGACGACGAAGGCGATGAAGTTGAACGCCGCGGCCCACGCCACTGCCACTTGCGGCGAGAGCACGCGCGTCGACACCACGGTCGCCACCGAGTTCGCTGCGTCGTGAAAGCCGTTGATGTAATCGAAGGCGAGCGCGAGCAGGATGATCAGGATCAGGTACGTGCTCAAGCGTGTTCCAGCACGATCGCTTCGAGCACGTTGGCGACGTCGAGCGTTCGGTCGGTCGCGCGCTCCAAGCGTTCGTAGAGGTCACGCCACTTGATCACTTCGATGGCGTCCTTCTCTTCGTCGAAGAGGCGCTTCAAGGCCGCGCTCAGGATCCGGTCGGCGGCGTGCTCTTCGGTGCCGATCGTCTTCAACGCCTGCAGGATCGTGGCGGCGTTCTTCATGTCGCGCAGGTTCTTCAGCGCCTCGTGCATCGCGCGCGCGGCGGCGAGGACGTGGTCGGTGAGCGCCAGCGCTTCTTGCCGCGTCGTCTTGATGCTGTAGATGCGGCACCGTTCGCCGATGCCTTCGATCGCGTCGATGACGTCGTCGAGGGACTTGATGAGCTCGTGGATCTCTTCTCGATCGAGCGGGGTGATCCAGGTTTGGTGCAGCGCGCTCATGACCTCGTGCGTGGTGTTGTCGGCTTGGCGCTCGATCTCCGCGATGCGCCGGGCGTGCGTTTCGACCTCGGCCGGGTTCTTCGCCAGTTGCTGCAGCACGAGGGCCGCGTCGACGGCGCGCTCGCCCATCGCCGTGAACGCATTCCAGAACAAATCGTCGCGGGTGAGTGCCATGGGCGCCGCTTGTATATGAAGCGCGTGACGATTAGCCAGCGGGGCTGTGTGACAAGTAGGTGAGATCTTGGGGTGGTCGGCTATCCCCGGTAGCCCACGCCAATTGTCGGTCTGACCTGCGCGACGCCCCGTCGATTCTGCGGGTATACTTCCAAGACGTGCTGCGCGCCTTCGCCATCGCCTCTGCTTTACTGTCTGCCTGCAACTTTGCGCAGATCGTCTTCTCCGAGTGCACGACGTCGAACCAATGCGACGCCCGCGAAGTGTGCACCGCCAACGCGTGCGTGCCCGTTGACGACACGACGATGATGACCGGCACTGGCTGCACCGACAGCGACGGCGACGGTGTTCCTGCGGGCGCAGCGTGCACCGGCACCGTCGACTGCGCGCCGAATGATCCGACCGCGTCGACCACGGTGAGCACCTTCCTCGACGCCGACCTCGACGGCTATCCGATGCCGACAGCGAGCCTCGTCTGCACGGGCAGCGTCACTGGCCCCGGCATGTCGGCGACCGCCGGCACCGACTGCGATGACAACGCCGCGTCGCTCTATCGCTTGCGCCCTATCGCTTCCGATGTCGACGCCGACGGTCATTTCTCGGTGACGACCGTCGACACGTGCGTCGGCGCCGACGCGCCCAGCGGCACGCAGATCGGCGGCGGCGACGATTTTTGCGACAACAAGCCGCTCGCGAACACCTTTGCGAAGTGTCCGACCTGCGTCGACGGCGACAGCGACGGCCACTTCGCTGGCTGCGATGCTGCGGGCACCGGCGCCGACGCGTGCGACGCCGACGCTGTGAACTGGCAAGCGTCGTCGTGCGCCGCCTGCGCCGACGGCGATGGCGACGGGCACTTCGCCGGTTGCGATACGTACCCGAGCGCCACCTCCGACAGCTGCGACGGAGACCCGAACAACCACACGGCCTCGGGCTGCGCGAATTGTCGCGACACCGACGGCGATGGCTTCTTCGTCGGTTGCGATGTCTTCAACGGCGCGCGCCCCGGCCCCGACTGCAACGACGCCGACGACTTCGTGAATTCGGCGATGCCCGGTGATCGCTTCGGCGAAGACTCGAACTGCGACGGCACGACGCTCACGCTGAGCAACGCAGCCGGCATCTTCGTGGCGCCGCCGGGGCAAGGCGGTGACGATCTCAACCCGGGCACGCAGGCGTTGCCGATGGCGACGATCGCAGGCGGGTTGGCCAAGGCGCTACCCGCGCAGGTCATCTTCGTGATGCAAGGCAACTACGACGCGGCGGTGACGCTCACCCGCTCGATCTATGGCGGATTTCAGTCCGGCAATTGGAGCAACTACAACTCTGTCACGTTCGCGGCGACGGTCTCCGGCGGCGCGGCGCAAACGGCGATGAGCGCCACGAACCGTTCGCTCGTGGTCTCCGGGCTCGCCATTGCCCCCGATACCGCGGGCGCCGGAGATTGCGTCGGGTTGGCGCTCACGGGCAGTGCCGCCCACAGCGTGCTCCTCCACCGCCTCACGCTGAACGGCAACGAGTGCGCGAGCGAGCGCATGGGGCTCGAGACGACCGGCCTGCGCGTGCTCGGCGACACCTTTACCTCGCGCGGGCGCACGGCGGCGGAGGTCGGGCAGACGAAGAGCGCCTACGGCGTCAGGACGACCGGCGGATCGCTCTACTTCAAGAACGCGACGATCATAGGCAGCGCGGCCATCGTCGCGAGCGGCGCTTATTCCTACGGCGTGCACGTGATGGGCGGCGCCAACCTCCGGGTGAGCGGCGGCGTCGTGCAGGGCGGCTTCGGCGTCGAGAACCGAGGCATCGTTCAGACGGCGAGCGCCGGCACCGTCTCCGTCGACGGCGCGACGATCATCGGCACGACCGACAACACCGGGGCCTCGGTGGGCGCCTCCACCGTTGCCAGCACGGGCATCTACCGCATCGACGGCGGACCGATCACGGTGGTCCGCAGCCGCGTCATCGCCACGCGCGCGTGCGGGGCGTCGGCGTCGCACTTCGCGGTCGGGGTCTATGCCAACGACGGGGGCGGCATCGACGGCGTCGACGTCATCAACTCGATCGTCGACGCCGGCTCGTGCAAGTCGGGCCGCGGCGTCTACGCGACCACCTTCGCCCGCGCGCGCGTCATCAACTCGCACATCGTCGGCAGCGCGATCGCGTCGGGTGATACGCGGCTCCTCGACCTCTCCGGGCTCAAGGTGATCGTCATCAACAGCGTCGTCGCGTTCGAGTCGGTGAACGCTGCCGCGACGGAGGCGATCTACCTGCGCTACGAGCCCACGAACGCGGTGGCGATGGCGAACGTGTTCTGGTCGGTGGCCGGTTCGCCCACGCCGTCTCCGTTCGTGACGTCGACCGGCACGCCCTACGCCACCGTCGCGGCGTTCAATGCGCTGCCCGGCGACATCGAGAGCAACCTCGGCGTGGACCCGCTGGCGGCGCCGCTGCGCGACGCGGTCACGCCGCCGGCGATCGCCGGAGCGCCGTGCCGAAACGCCGGCGTCGATCCGGCGATCTATCCGACGGCGGCGCCGGCCGATCGCTACACGACGCCGATTCGCGACTTCGCACAGAACACGTTGCGGCCGGTGGGGGCATGGGACATCGGCGTCGACGAGATTCCGTAGCCAGGCGCTACGGCGTCGCCGGCTGCGACGCGGCGTTCTTCATCTGCTCTTGCGCGCGCTTCATCATCTCTTCCATCGTCAGCGGCTTCTTCGGAGCGTCGGCCGGCTGAGACGCCGCGGACTTCGCCTCCTTTCCGTTCCACGGAAACGGCTCGTAGATCGCGACGCCGTGCTTCATGTTCAGCGCCGCCTTCGACAGCGTCGGCACGTACATGATGACGCCGAGCGCCGCGATCACCATCGCGAGCGTCGGCAGCACGGCGACCGTGACCTCGGAGAACGGGCGCTTGAAGATCGCGCTCGCGACGAAGAGGTTCGTCGCCACCGGCGGCGCCAGGTAGCCGATCTCCATGTTGACGACGAAGACGACGCCGAAGTGGATGGGGTCGATGCCGTAGACCTCGAGCGCGATCGGCGCGAGCAGCGGCGCGAAGACGAGCGTGGCGCTCACCGAGTCCATCAGCGCGCCGATGAAGATCAGCGCCACGTTGACGATGAGCAAGAACACCATCGGCGAGAGGTGCGCGCCGCGCAGCCAGTTGCCCATGCGCTCGGCGGCCTCGATCTCGGCCAAGAAGTCGTTCAAGCCGAACGCGAGCACGACGATGAGCACGAGGCTGCCGATCAAGGTCGCGCTCTCGCTGAAGACGGCGAGGAGGTCCTTCACGTGCAGCTCTTTATGCACGACGGTCGTGACGATGACGCTGTACGCGAGCGCGACGGCGCCGGCTTCGGTCGGCGTGAATTGGCCGCTGTAGATGCCGCCAAGCACGATGACCGGCAGCGCCAGCGCGAACGCGCCGGCTTCGACCGCCTCCAAGATCTTCTTCCCGTCGAAGGGCTCGCGCGCCTCGGGGACTTTGCGACCGACGAAGTACGCGTAGACACTGAGCATGAAGGTGATCGCGAGCGCCGGGATGAGGCCGGCCAAGAACAGATCGGAAGGATCGACGGCGGCCGAGCCCGACACGCAGATGGCGTAGATCAACATGGCGATCGACGGCGGCACCAGGCACCCGAGCGAGCCGGCGGTCGTGAGCAGGCCCATCGCCGCGCGCTCGGGATACTTCGACTCGACGAGCGCGGGGAACATGATGCTGCCGACGGCGACGAGCGTCACCGGCGAGCTGCCGGTGATCGCCGAGAAGACGATGCACGCGATGACGCTGGCGATGGCCAAGCCGCCGGGCATGAAGCCGACGAGCGCGCGCGCGACGCGGATCAGGCGCGCTGCCATGCCGCCCTTCGTCATCACCGTGCCGGCGCCGACGAAGAACGGGATCGAGAGGAACACGTTCTTCGTGGTCAACGACTCCATCTTGTTGACGATGCGCACCAGGCTCTCGGGCGAGACGCCTTCGCCGGCGATCAGGATGAAGCAGAGCATCGTCGCCATGCCGACGACGACGAAAAGGCGCGCGCCGATGAGCATCAGCGCGAGGACGCACAAGAGGACGATGGTCGTCATTGGTCGTCCTTCGGCTTGTTCAAGCCGAGCATCTGTAAGGGGTCGTCCTCTTCGACCTCGCCCTGGAACGCGTGCTTCGTCTGCGCCAAGAAGCGCGCGGCCATCACGAAGAAGCCGACGGGCATGCCCATGAACGCGATCCACTTCGGCACCGGCAGCGCTGCGAAGATGCCGCCGGCGCCGTCGGTGTCCACGTAGTCAGAGAAGTGCGCCTTGATGCTGTAGATCGCGAGCACGCCGAGCACCGCGCAAAAAAGCCCGGTGATGAGGTGCCCGAACGCCTGCGCGTAGGGCAGCGCCTTTTTCGGCCACAGCTTCGAGCCGAGATCGAGCGCCAAGTGGCGATGCTCGAACGCCGCCATGCTCGCGCCGAGGCACGCGACCCACAGCATCAGCGCGAGCGCGAGCGTCTGCGACCAGACGAGGCCGTTCGGCAGGATCCACACGAAGAGCTCGAGCGCCACGACCGCGCCGAGCACGATGCCGAGCGCACGCGCGAAGGTATTGAAGCCGCCCGAGCGCCCGCGGGTGCGCAGCGCGCCGTAGACGAAGGCGAGGACGATCGCGCCGCCCGTGAGCTTCGAGGCGTAGCTCGCGAAGTCGCCTCCGCCGTAGACGCGCGCGAACAAGCCCTGCTGACGCGTCCAGAAGCGATGCGCCACGTCCAAGGCGACGACCGCGCCCATGACGACGAGGCAGGCGGCGGTCAGACGTTTTTCGAAAGTGTGGATCGCGCGGTCGAGGCGGTTCTGGGACGGGTGCATCCCGCCATTCTACGGGCTACTTCTTGCGCGCGCGAAATTCCTTCAACCCCTTGTCGATCGCCTCGTAGACGCGCTTCTCGGCGGCGCTCGCCTTCTTCGCCCAGTCGGTGCGCACTTTGACGGCGAGCTTTCGGAACTCGTCGCGCTGCGGCTCGCTCAACACGTTCACCTTGACGTTCGAGGCCTTCAGGTTCTCGATCAAGATCGGCGTCATCGCGCGGATCTGCTTGCGCATGGGGCCGATGATGTTGTGGCCAACGGTGGTCATCGTCGCGCGGATCTCGCTCGGCAGCGCGTCGTAGAACGCCTTGTTATAGACGATCGCCGCGCTCTGATAGATGTGCTCGCTGATGCTGTAGTTCGTGCTCGCGGTGTGCCAGCTCGCCGCGAAGGTGAAGATCGGCGCTTGGTCGAAGCCGTCGACGACGCCGGTCTGCAGCGAGGTCAGCGCCTCGGTCGTCGGGATCGGCACCGGGCTCGCGCTGAACGCGCGGTACATCTCGAGGTGAATCGGGTTCTCTTGGCTGCGCATCTTCCTGCCCTTGAGATCGGCCGGCGAATTCACCGCGAACTTGCCGCCGAAGTTCCTGTAGCCGTTCTCGCTCCAGAAGCCGACGACGAGCCCGCGCTCTTCGAACGACTTCTTCAACAGCGGGCCGGCCACGTTGTCGATGATGTGATCGGCTTCCTCGTAGTTGTTGAACAGGTACGGGAGCTCGAGCACGTTCAGCTCCGGCACGATCGACGCGATGGCGCCGGTGGAGCCGCCGAACGACTGCACTTGGCCGCGCTTCGTCGACTGCACGCTCTCGTTCTCGTCACCGAGCGTGCCGCCCAAGAAGACCTTGATCTTGATCTTGCCGGGGTGCGCCTCCTCGACGCCCTTCTTGAAGTCCGCGAGGCCCTGCGCCCACGGGCTGCCTTCCGGCGCCACGGTGGCGAGCTTGACGACGATCGGTTCGGCGAGCGCAGGGGAGGCGAAGAACAACGCAGCGGCGAGCGTTAGGAGCTTCATAGGCGGCGGACTTTATGCGCAAGACGGTGGCCATGCAACGCGCGATCGCGATCTTCGGCCCGACGGCGAGCGGCAAGAGCGCGCTTGCGTTGAGCTTCGCTGAAGCCGTCGGCGGCGAGATCGTCGCCTGCGATGCGCAGATGGTCTATCGCGGCTTCGACGTCGGGACGAACAAGCCGAGCGCGGACGAGCAAGCGCGCGTGCCGCACCATATGCTCGACGTCTGCGCCGCGAACGACGAGATGCAAGCGGCGCGCTACGGCGACGCCGCGCTCGCGGTGGTCGCAGCGCTGAATGCGCGCGGCAAAGTGCCGGTGATCGTCGTCGGCACGTACCTCTACTATCGCGCGCTCGTGCACGGGCTCGGGCCGTTGCCGAAGAGCGACCCTGCCGTGCGCGAAGAGATCGTGCGGATGGGACCCGACGCGATTGCGGAAGAGGTGAGGCGCCTCGATCCCGAGAGCTACGAAGAGGCGAAGGGCAAGAACCTGCCGCGGCTCGTGCGCGCGCTCGAAGTGTTCCGCATCACCGGCCAAAAAGCGTCGGCGCTGAAGAAGGAGCACGCCTTCGCCGAGAAGCGCCTCGACGTCGCCGGCGTGGCGCTACGGCCCGATCGCGACGCGCTGAGGCAACGCATCGACGCGCGCGTCCTTGCGATGTGGAACAACGGCTGGCGCGACGAAGTGCGATCGCTGCTCGCTGCCGGCGTGCGCGAAGACGCGCGCGCGATGCAGGCCGTCGGCTACCGCGACATCGCCGAGCACCTGCGCACCGGAGAGCGCGACGCCGCCGTGATCGCGAAGATCCAGGCGGCCACGCGGCAATACGCGCGGCGTCAGCTCTCGTTCATGCGGCAGGAGAAGGCGGCGGAAGTGTTCGCCGGCTTCGGAGAGGAGGCGATCAGAGCCGGAATTGCACGCCGGCGTTGAACCCGAAGTTGAAGAGCCCAAGGACGCCGCCGCCGAAGAACGGAGCAAAGGTGATGGTGCTCAAGCCGGGCGCCAGGTTGACGTCGGCGAAGAAGCCGATGTTCGACTTCTTCAGCGTGTAGGAGAAGCCGCCGCGGACGTTGAACAGCATGCCGAAGCCGAAGGCAGGAAGGAAGCTGAACGTCACGGGCAGGATGAGCCCAAAATAGATCTCCATGTTGTCTTTGATGAAGAACGAAGCCATGGCGCCCGGCTCGACCGTGAGGCCAAGGCCAAAGCCGCCGAGGCCCGGCGCGAAGGCGCCGAAGTATCCGACGAAGTACATCGGCAGGTAGGCAGACATGTCGAGCGCGAGCTGAAACTTGCCCTTGTCCATGACGCGGTAGCGCATCTTCGCGCCTGGCGCGAGGCCGATCGGCCAGAAGGGCAAGCGGGCGCCGATGCCGAGGTCGAAGTTCTCGTTGAGGTTGAAAAAGAAGTGGCCTTCGAGGCCCACCCAGCCATGGCCATCGGCCACGCCGAGGCCGCCGAGTGTGCCACCGCCGAAGAACAACATGGCGTTGGCGCCGTTTCCCTGTCCCAGGGTCGCGCCGCCACGGCTGCTCCAGGAGTAGTAGCCGCTGCCGAAGTCGGAGGGCTTGTTCGAGTCGGTGCGGGTCTGACCACCGGCGGTCGGCGCTTCCGGCGGCGGCGCTTCTTCAGCGGGCGGCGGCGGCGGCGGCGGGGCGGCTTCTTCCTTCGGGGGCGGCGGCGGAGGAGGTGGCGGCGGCGGCGGCGGTTCTTCCTTCTTCGCCGCCTCCTTCTTCTTCGTCGCGGCTTCTGCGCGCGGCGGTGAAAGCAGCGCCGTCGTTGCGAATACGGCGATAACCAGGCCTGGAGCGAGCGTCTTCAATGATACTTTCACGGCTGTCCTCCTCGGAAACGACCACCAAAACGGTCCCGACGGTCTCGAAAATGACGAGCCCTCGGCGGCTTTTCGAGGCCGCTCGTCAAACTGCGGGAGCGCCCTACAGCAACGCGCCGCATCGGTCAAAGGGCGCTCCGAAACCCAGGTTGAATTTGCTGGTGAAATCAATGCGCTTGAGCTACCCGCGGGGGTCCGATGTCGTTGCTCGTCGTCTCTGATCGCCGCACCGAATCCGCGCTCTTGGCCGCCAGGCTGCGCATGCGCGGGCTGCCGATCGACGGGAGCCTCGGCGCGGCGGCTCCGCGCGTCGTCCTCGTCGCCAAGAGCGCGCTCGAGCCCATCGAGGCCGAGATCATCCAGCGCGTGCTCCAGCGCGGCGGCTTCGTCTTGCAGTTGGAGCGCGACGGTGACGCGCCCATTGCCGAGGCGCTGTCGGTCGCGGTGCCGGCCGGGCTCGACGACGTCGCCGGCCTCGCCGAGCTCGCGTGGCTGCAGGCGCTGCACGCGACGCGGACGTGGAAGATCGATCTCGAGCGCATGCCGCCGTCGCGCTTGCTGAAGGCGCTACGCACGGCGAAGGACACCTTCCTCGTCGAGGCGACGATCGGCGGCCGGCAAGTCAGGGTCGAGATCGATCGAGGCCGGGTCGTGAGCGCGCGCTATGGCACGTTGAAGGACGCGCTCGCGCTGCAAGCATTCGAGCAGGCCAAGAGCGGCAGGGTGCAGATTCGTTTGACCGACGTCGCGTTGCGCAACGAGCCGCTGCGCGACGCGGACGCTGGGACGCCGGTCTCGTTCGCGGCGCCGCCGAAGGTCGCGTTCTTCGAAGCGCGGATTCCGCCGACGCCGATACCAAAGGCGCCTCCCATCGAGACGATCGACGCCTTGCCGGTGGCGCCGCCGCCAGTCGTGACGCCGGTCGTGACGCCTGTGCCGGCGCCGGTCGAGGCGCTCGTCGAGATCGTCAAGGTCGAAGCGCCGGTCTCGAGCACCGAAGCGCCGGCCATCCCCGTGCCAGCGCCCGCGACGGAAGACTGGCTCGACGAAGCGCAGGTGTTCGATCGCCAGCGCCGCGTGAAGCGCGCCGGCATCGCCGTGCTCGCGCTCGCAGCGATCGCAGGGGCGTACGCCCTCGTGTCGCTGGTGCTCGATCGCCCGCCGCCGCCGGTCGTCGTCGTGGCGCCGCCGCCTGTGCCTGCGCCGGTCGTCGTCGAAGAGCCGATCGATCTGCCGCCGCTCAGCGTCGAACGCGTGCTGCGCTTGGAGTCGGCGCTCGTGCAGGCGCGCGCGCTGCAAGCTCAGAAGAAGCAAGGCGAAGCGATCGCGCTCTTTGAAGCCGCCGTGCTCGAAGGGCCGACGAAGCCGCAGTACCTGTTGATCCTCGCGCGCATGCTGCTCGACGCCGGCGAGCTCGATCCGGCGCTGCACATGGCCGAGCGCGTGACCAAGGTCGCGCCGGGCGCCGCCGACGCTTACGTGATCATGGGGACGGCGCTGCAGCTGAAGGACGTCGAGTGGGAGAAGACGAAGCCGCTCTACGAGAAGTATCTGCAGCTGGCGCCGAATGGGCAGCACGCGCGGGATGTGAAGGCGATCATCGCCCGGCATTAGGTCCCTGGGACCACCCTTGAATTGAGCGAGAGTTTTGATTAGGGCCCGCGGATTGCGAGGTATGCGATGGCGTATGTAGTGGCCGAGCCCTGTATCAAGTGCAAATACACCGACTGCGTGACGGTGTGCCCCGTGAACTGCTTCTACGAGGGCGAGAACTTCCTCGCCATCAACCCGGACGAGTGCATCGACTGCGGCGCGTGCGTGCCGGAGTGCCCGAGCGAAGCGATCTTCAGCGAAGACGACCTGCCCGAGAAGTGGAAGGAGTTCGTCGCGCTGAACGCCGAGCACGCGAAGAAGTGGCCGAACATCAGCGCCAAGAAGAACCCGCCGGCGGACGCCGATCAGTGGAAGGGCGTCGAGAAGAAGCGCGACAAGCTCGTCCTCAAGGCGCCTTGAGCATCGCGATCCAGGGTGAGCGTGGCTCGTTCAGTCACGAGGTCGCCGAAAAGCTCTTTGGAAAATCCGTCCCGATCGTCGCCTGTGAGAGCTTCCCTGAGCTCTTCGCCGTGACGCTCGGTCCGCGCGCGCGCGCCGAGGCCGCCGTCGTGCCGATCGAGAACGCGCTCTACGGATCGATCCACCAGAACTTCGATCTCTTGCTCCGCTACAAGGCGACGATCTTCGCCGAGGCTTATCACCGCATCGAGCTCTGCCTCATCGGTGCCGCGCCGAGCCGGGTCGCTCGCGGCGCCCGCGTGCTCGTGCACCCGGTCGCGGCGGGGCAGTGCGCGCGCTTCGTCAAGAAGCATCGGCTCACGATCTCGCTCGCGGCCGACACCGCGGGCGCCGTGCGCGAGCTGATGCAGGCGCGGCCCGCCGACACCTACGCCATCGCGAGCGCGCACGCGGCCAAGCTCTACGGCGCCAGCGTGCTCGCGCGCGGCATCGAGGACGACGCCAAGAACTTCACGCGCTTCTTGGCGATCGGGCAAGGTGCCAAGAAGCTCGAGCGCACGAAGGCCGCACACAAGACCTCGCTCGCGTTCGTGCTGCCGAACACGCCAGGCTCGCTCTTCCGGGCGCTCGGGGCCTTCACGCTGCGCGACGTCGACTTGGCGAAGCTCGAGTCGCGGCCGATGCGCGGGCGGCCCTTCGAGTACCTGTTCTATTTGGACGCCGTCGGCTCGCTCGCGGAAGCGCGCGTGCAAAAAGCCGTTGCTCACTTGGAGGAGCTCGCCGAGAAGCTGTGGGTGCTCGGCTCCTATCCGACGGCAGTCGATAGGCGATCGTGACCGTTTTGCATGCCGCGGCGCGCTAGAGGTGCTACCCATCCTCTGTCGCCATGAGCCCGCGCCACGCGAAGAAATCGAACGGCAAGACCTTCCACGCACTCGAAAACAAGGTCGCGCCGATGGTCGTAAAGCTCGCCGAGAGCCTGGAGCGCATGGGCGGGCAGCTTGGCTCGGACGGCGGCGACGGTCGCGGTCAAGCGATGATGAAGATCGCCAAGCAGATCAAACGCTCGCGCGAAGAAGCGGCGCGCGAAGAAGCCGCCCCCGACAAGTCGCGCCGGAGCTGAGCGAGCGTGCAGGCGGCGAGCGAGACCACGACGAAGCCGAGCTCTCGAGCGCCGCGCATTCGCTCCGATCTTCGCGTGGTGCATGACGAGAGCGCGAGCTTCGAGCAAGCGTTCCTCTTGGGCGATCGCGCGACCAACCGCTATTGGCAAGTCGGCCCCGTGCAGTTCGAGATGGCCCGCATCTTCTCGCGCCGGGATCTCGACTGGACGGCGGCCTGCGCGGCGCTGCGCGAGCGCTTCGACGAGAAGATCTCGGACGACGAGATCACCGCGGCGTACCAGGAGTTCGAGACGCTCGGCCTCGTCGAGCTCTCGGAAGACGCCGTGGTCAAGGGCGGCCTCAGCGCGGGCGCGTATCGGCGAGCGCTGCGCTTGTCCGGCGTGCGCAGCCAGGGGCTCGACAAAGCCGCGGGCGACGTTCGCTCCTTCGTCATGCGCGCGGAGCGGGCCCGGACGGCGCCGAAGGATCTCGTGGCGCTCGCGCTTCGCCTGCAGCGCGATCATCCGGGCGACGCCGTCGTGCAGCGCGTGGTGCAGGCCTTTCACCGCGGCCTCCAGCACGAGCGCGTCGTCAAGAGCAACGCGCACCTGCCGGCGCTCCTGCGCTGGATGCGCGTGCAAGTGCCGCTCTTCGATCCGCACGAGCAGATCGCCCGCTGGCTGCCGCGCCTACGCTTCGTCTTCTCCTGGTGGTTCTTCGCGCTGACGCTGCTGGTCGCGTTCGCCGGCTTCTCGACGTACTTGGATCGCGCGCGCGAAGTGCACCAGCGCCTCGTGCTCGTGTCCGGCAACCTGACGCTGCTCTTTTGCTGCACGGTGACGATGCTCGTCATCCACGAATATGCGCACGCGTTCGCCTGCAAGCATTACGGCGGCGAGGTCCACGAGATCGGCATCATCGTCTTTCTCTTCTTCATCCCGGCGGCCTACTGCGACGTCTCCGACGCGCACTTGTTCAAGAGCAAGCGTCAAAAGCTGATCGTCACGCTCGCCGGCACCTGGTCCACCTTCGTGCTCGCGTCGCTCGGTGCGCTCATTTGGGGCAACACCATCCCGACGGCGCTCTTGAACCACGTCGGCCTCGTCTTGATGGCGACCGGCTACGCGACGGTGCTCACCAACTTGAACCCGCTCTTGCCGCTCGACGGCTACTTCTTCTTGAGCGACTGGCTCGGCATCGACAACCTGCGCGATCGGGCGCCGGAGTACGCGAAGGCGTACTTGGTGGCGCTGATCACCGGCAAGGCGCGGCCGGTCGTCACCCCGCGCGAGCACCGCGTGTTCTTCGTCTACTTCGTGGTCGGCTCCCTCTACCAAGTCTTCTACATGCTGCTCAGCCTCGGCTTCGGTTGGCTGATCCTCGTCCGCGGCGGGACGCTCCTCGGCTTTTCGATCTTCGTGCTGCTCGTCTACTTGTTTTACGTTCGCACCTATTGGCTGAAGGTCGTGCGCCTGTGGAAGGAAGCGCGGACGAAGCAGCTCTTCGCCTACGTCGCCGGCGCTGCTGCCGTGCTCTCGGTGCTCGTCTTCGTGCCGTTCTCGAACAGCGTCGTCGTGCCGGTCACGGTGCGCAAGATGACCCACGTCGCGACGATCGCGCCTGAGGTGGCGGTGATCGACGCGATCGTGGCGCCGCGCGGCAGCGCCGTGAAAGCGGGCGACGTGCTCTTTCGTCTCGGCACCGTCGATCGCAGCGTGCTCGTGACGGCGCCCGTCGCCGGCTTCGTCGAGTGGGAGCGCGAGTGGCTGCCGAACGAGCCGGTCGAGGCCGGCGCGGTGCTCGCTGCGGTCGTCAAAGGCTACGCGGCCGAGGGCGAGCTACCGGAACGCCACGTCCGCGCCGCCCTCGACGCGCAGACGGCGGAGGCGACCGTGCTCGGCGATCGCGTGCTCGCGCAGAGCGTGTCCGTCGAATCGCGCGCGCGGGCCCCGGGCGAGCGACCGCGGCCGCTCTTGCACGTCGGAATTCTTGCGCCGCGGGAGAATCCGCTGACACTTTCCGACGGCATGGCTGGACGCGTCGTGCTCAGCTCGAGCCGTTCGATCAGCCTCTGGCGCCGGTTGTGGGGCGCGGAGTGGGATAAGGTCATCGTCGACGTGTGGAGATTGTTCTGAGATGAGCACCGCAGAGGACGACTTCGAGTCGGGCGCGACGCGCGTCACGACCATGGCCGAGCTCGGCCTCACGGGTCCCCACGCGCTCCTCTTGATGGTCTCGGACGGCCAGATCTTTCGCCTGCCGCTCACCAAGGACGTCTCGGTCGTCGGGCGCGCGGTCGAGAGCGACGTCAAGCTCGACTTCGTCGACGTCTCGCGCAAGCACTTCAAGATCACGAAGCGCCAGGACGGCACCTACGCCATCGCCGATCTCGGCAGCAGCGGCGGCACCTTCGTGACGCCCGAAGACTTGCCGGAAAAGAAGCTCACCGGCGAGCAGACCCTGCATGAGCACGAGATCATCCGCGTCGGCGCCCACAAGTTCCGCTTCGTCGTGCCGCACGAAGTGAAGGAAGAGGACTATCCGAAGCTCTTGCCGATGAGCGGCGGCACGATGGTGCAGTTGAAGGGCGCGGTCGTCACGGTGGGCCGCAGTCTGGCGAGCTTCGTGATTCCGGATCCGCGCGTGTCGACGAAACATGCGGTCATCGAGACCTTCGCGAAGGGCTCCGTCTATATCGTCGATCAGAAGAGCGCCAACGGCACCACGGTCAACGGCGAGAAGCTCACCGACGCGCGCAAGCTCGAAGAGAACGACGTCATCGCTTTTGCCGGCATCGCGTATCGCTTCAGCATGCTCGGCGCCGACTCGCGCACCATGGTCGTCTCCGCCACCGGCGCGCCGCGTGCGGTCGTTGGCACCGGCACACTGCGCATGGACGAAGCGCGCCAGCAGATCATGGAAGCGCTCGCCGAGCAGATGACCGGCGGCCACATGGAGACGCAGGCGATCGTGCAGAAGCCCGCGAAAGAGGGCCGCTCCTCGACCGGCACTTATACCGGGCCGAACCCCCTGCAGCCGGCCGAGCCCGAACGTGCGCCCGTCGCAGCCCAAGCGCGTGCGACGCCGAGCGCGCCTACAGAGCCGGAAGTCCAAGAAGCGCCGGCGCCGCCGTCCTTGCTCGAGAAGCCGGGCGCCAAGCTCGGCGTGCGCATCGGTGCCGCCGCCCTCGTCATCGCGCTCCTGTTGTATCCATACGTCTTGACGGTCACCGGCGAATGCCGCCTCGCTCCCGGCGCGATTCAAAAAGTGCGCTCGGCGATCTCGGGTCGCGTCGCCAAGGTGATGGTCGTCGAGGGCCAGAAGGTCAAAGAGGGTGAGCTTCTGCTCGAGCTCGCCGCGCTCGACGGCCAGAAGGTGCCGGTCGAGCAGCTGCAAGTGCGCGCCGGCATCGCCGGAAAGATCGTCACGCAGGCGCCGCAGAACCTGCTGAACCAAGTCGTGAACGTGGGCCAGGAGCTGCTCGAGGTCGACGAGACGCAGCGGGTGATCGCCGAAGTGCTCGTGCCCGAGAGCGACATCGGCGACGTCTACGTCGGTCAGCCGGTCTACGCGCGGCTCTACACCGACACGACCGAGACCCATGAAAGCCAAGTGCAAACGATCGTGCCGGTGGCCGAGAAGGGCGCGCTCGGATCGTTCGTCGTCGTGAAGGCGCAGCTGAAGAATCCGGACGAGCGGCTGATCCCCGGCACGACCGGCGTCGCCAAGCTCGTCGGTGAGCGGCACATGGGCATCGTGCTTTTGTTCAAGAAGATCGCGCGGATCGTCAAATAACGGGGACTACGAGCCTTTGCCGGCCTTCTTCAGCTCTTCGTCGATGACCGTCTTGAAGTTCTCGAAGGGCACGGCGCCGACGACGCGGCGGCCGTTGATGAAGAAGGTCGGCGTGCCGTTGGCGCCGGCCTTGGTCGCTTCGGCTTGGTCGTTGGCGATCTGCGCTTTCACCTTGTCGCTGTCGAGCGCCTTCTCGAACTTGCCGGCGTCGAGGCCGATCTCTTTGGCGTAGCCGACGAGCGCGTCACGCGAGAGCGCGCGTTGGTTGGCGAACATCTTGTCGTGCATCTCCCAGAACTTGCCTTGCTCTTTGGCGGCCTCGGCGGCCTGGGCGGCGAGCATGGCGCTCGAGTGGAAGGGCAGCGGCTGGTGCTTGAAGGTGATCTTCACCTTGCCTTTGTACGCATCCTCGATCTGCTTCATCGTCGGACCGACGCGGCTGCAGAACGGGCACTCGAAGTCGGAAAACGCGACGATCGTCACCGGCGCTTTGGGATCGCCCTTCACCGCGCTCGTGCCGATGGCGACGTTCGCGGGCTTGGTGTCCTCTTCGTCCTCGGCGGCCGGGGCCGGCGGCGGCGCGTTCGACGCTTCCTTCATCAGCTCGGCGTAGAGTTGGTCGCGCTTGACGCCCTTCTTCAGGAGCTCGTCGGCCTTCTTGATCTCCTCGTCGATCACCGTCTTGAAGTTGTCGAAGGGCTGCGCGCCCGAGATCAACTTGCCGTTGACGAAGAACGCCGGCGTGCCGCCCGCGCCATACGAGTTGGCGAGCTTCTGATCCTCCTGCCAGCGCGTCTTCATGCGGCCCGAGTCGAGCGTCGACTTGAACTTGCCGACGTTCAGCTTGAGCTCTTCGGCGTACTTCTCGAGCTGCGGCCGATCGAGCGCCTTTTGGTTCTCGAAGAGCTTGTCGTGCATCTCCCAGAACTTGCCCTGCTCGTGCGCGGCGAGCGCGGCTTCGGCGGCGCCCGGCGCGTTCTTGTGGAACGGGAGAGGGTTCTGCTTGAAGACGATCTTCACGTCGTCTTTGTAGGTGTCCATGATCTGCTTCACCGTCGGGTTGACGCGGCCGCAGAACGGGCACTCGAAGTCGGAGAACTCGACGATCGTCACCTTCGGCTGCTTGCCGCCCTTGGCCGGATCGTCCTTGGCGAACTCGACCTTGCGGCGGCCGGCCGGCGCTTGCGGGGCCGGGCGCTTCTGCTCGGGCGCCTTGGTGAGGCCGTTCTCGGTGAGCTTCGCGTAGACGTCGCTCTTCCGCGTGCCGCTTTTGACGAGGTCTTCGGCCTTCTTCATCTCTTCGTCGATGAGCGCCTTGAACGTGGCGAACGGTTGGGCGCCGCGCAGTGGGCGGCCGTTGATGAAGAAGCTGGGGGTGCCGTTGGCGCCGAGGGTCGCCGCGAGCGCCTTGTCGTCTTCGATCATTTGCTTGTGCGCGTTGCTGTCGAGCGCCGCCTTGAACTTGTTCATGTCGAGGCCGAGCTCTTGCGCGTACTTCTCGTAGGTCGCGCGATCGAGCTGCTGTTGGTTGGCGAAGATCTTGTCGTGCATCGCCCAGAACTTGCCTTGGTCGTTGGCGGCGAGCGCGGCCTCGGACGCGAGCGGCGCGTTCGGGTGGAAGGGCAGCGGGTTGTGCTTGAACGCCACGCGCACCTTGTTGCCGTACTCGTCTTCGATCTGCTTCAGCGTGCCGATGACGCGCGAGCAGAACGGGCACTGAAAGTCGCTGAAGGCGACGATCGTGACGAGCGCGTCGTCGGGACCTTTGACCGCCGAGTTGCCGACGGCCACGCGATAGACGGTCTTATCCGCGGGAGGAGCCGCCGGCGCGCCCGGGGTGGGTGCGGCAGCGACAGAGGGTTTGGCGGAATCGCCGCCGGCGGTGAGCTGCGTGCCGCGGAACGCATAACCCGCGAAGAACGCGACGATGGCCGTGCCGAGCACGATCAAGATGGTGGAGCCTTTATTCACAACAGACCTCGCTTTCGAGCGCGGATACTTAGGAGGGAGTCCGCCGAGTGTCAATTCGCGGGGGCGTCTGATTATTCCCAGAAAGTCACGTGGCCGTGGCCGTGGCCGTGAACGTGGCCGAAAACCACACATCCGGCCACGGCCACGGCCACGTTCACGGCCACGTTTTTGATTGACTCCGCCGCGCGCTTTCAGCAAGGTCCGCCGCCCATGCCCGCGCTCGATCTGCTCTTCGTCATGGACCCGCTCTCGCGCATCCTCCCTGATCGCGACACCACCTTCGAGCTGATGGTCGCGGCCGAGAAGCGCGGACACCGGGTGTATTGGTGCGCGCCGTCCTCCCTGCGCGTCGAAGACGCCCACGTCATCACCCGCGCCGAGCAGGTGACGCTCGATCCGCACGCGACGCCGCACTATCGCGCGCTCGGCGACCGGGAGCTCGTGCTCAGCGAGATCGGCGCCACGTTCATGCGCAAAGATCCGCCGGTCGACGCGGCGTTCACCAACGCGACGCTGATGCTCTGGCTCGCGCACAAGCAAGGCGCGCGCATTTACAATCGCCCGGACTCGCTGCTCGTCGCCAACGAGAAGCTCTATTCGCTGAACTTCCCGGCGTGGGTCCCGGAGTCGTTGGTCACGAGCTCCTTGCAGGAGACGCGCGCGTTCTTGAAGACCTACGATCGGATCGTCTTGAAGCCGCTCGACGGCAACGGCGGCCGCGCGGTGTTCGTGGCGCAAAAGGGCGACACCAACCTCGCGCCGATCGTCGAGGCGTTGAGCGACGACGGCCGCCGCCACTTCATCGTGCAGCGCTTCTTGCCGGAGGTGACGCTCGGCGACAAGCGGATCATCTTGGTCGACGGCGTCGCCAAAGGCGCGATCAACCGCATCCCGCAAGGCGGCGAGCACCGCGCCAACATGCACGTCGGCGGCAAGGCCGTCGCGGCCGAGATCAGCGATCGGGAGCGGGCGATGTGCGAAGCGTTGAAGCCCGCGTTGCGCAAAGACGGGCTGCTCTTCGTCGGCATCGACGTCATCGGCGGGTACCTGACCGAGATCAACGTGACGAGCCCGACCGGCCTGCAAGAGATCCGCCGCTTGTGCAACGTCGACATCGCGCCGGACGTCATCTCCCATGTCGAGGCGGCGGCGCGAGCGGGCATGGGCAACGACAGATGATCAAACGCGAGCCCGAGGCGCGCACCCCGACCGCGCTCGTCAGGAAGTGGTACAAGACCGAGGCCGCGCTCGCCGATCCCTCGGGCTACGTGAAGAACCACGACAAGGGCGAGGTGATCCCGCCGCACAACGGCGTCTGCACGAAGGTGCTGCAGAGCCGCGAGGGCTTTCGCCGGTGCAACCTCAGCGTGAAGAACCTGGTCGCGCGCCTGCACGAGCCGGGGGCGCCGGCGCGGGTCGTCCACAGCTGTCACTTGGGCCTCGGCATGGTCGGCGTCCGCGCGGGCGTCGACGATACGACTTTCTGTTGTGGCGTGGCCCTGAAGCCGATCGACGCGATGCAGCGAAGGACCATGGCCGACAAGCTCGTCACCATCGGAATCGAACCGTCGCGGGTCTCGGGCTATGATCAAATCCGGGCGATCGACGCCCAAGAACAGGAGCGTCTTTCGGATTTGCTCAGCGTTTGTGCTGAAGAACTGGCAACGAACCACGAAACGAAGTCGAAAATGCAGGCACAGGCAAAGGAGGACTCCGCCTCCGAGCCCGATGACCCCGACGAGCAGGAATCGCTCAAGGATCAGGTGCGGCAATTCGAACTGGAACTGATATCAAGGGGCCTCATACGTACGCATTGGAACCGACTCAAGCTGGCTCGACTGCTCGGGATCAGCCGGACGACGCTGCTGGCGAAAATGGCGGAGTACGGTCTGCGCGAAGATCCGCAAAGTCCGGCCGCGGCAGCAAAGCTTCGGCGCAAAAAGCAGGGCTGAAGGAAGGCCACTTCACGTCGCACGACGGCCTGCCGCTCGCGTTCAGCACGGTAGGCACCGGTCCGGCGTTGGTGCTTTGCCCTGGCATCGGCTGCGATCAGTACGCGTGGAAGTACCTGCTTCCTTACTTCCAAGACCAGTACACGATCGTGCGCTGGAACTATCGCGGCCACGGAAAAAGCGCGACGCCCGCCGATCCGGCGCGCCTCAGCATGAACGACGTGCGCCGGGATCTCGACGCGCTCGTGGCGCATCTCGGCATCGACAAGGCGATGCTCGTCGGTCACTCGATGGGCGTGCAGGTCGTGCTCGACTACTTCGTGCACCACAAGGACAAGGTGGCCGGCCTCGTCGCGATCTGCGGCTCTTACGGCACGCCGATGAAGACCTTCCACGACTCGAACGTCGGCGACAGAGTGCTGCCCTACTTGAACGCGGCGCTCGCCCGCTTTCCTCGCGGCGCCCGCGCGCTGTGGAAGACGATCTTGAAGGGCTCGCTGGCCTTCGAGATCGCGGCGCGCACCGAGGTGAACGGCGACTTCGTGTTGAAGGAGGACTTCCTGCCGTACTTCGAGCACCTGCGCTCGATGGACCCGCTGATCTTCTTCCGCATGCTCGCCGAGCTCAATCGCCACGACGTCTACGAGCACCTGCAAGACATCGACACCCCGACGCTGATCGTCGCCGGCGAGCGCGATACGTTCACGCCGGCGCACTTGTCGAAGACGATGCACGAGCGCATCCCGGGCTCCGAGCTCTTGTTCATCCCCGGCGGATCGCACACCGCGCCGATCGAGTTCCCCGAGCTCTTGAACCTGCGCATCGAGAAGTTCCTGCGCGAACGCCTGCCGAAAGCCTTCTGACCCGGGCTATTGCCAGCATCCCCCGAGTCACGCGAGGAGCGTGGCGTGAGGATCTTGCTCGCCGTCTGTCTCGTCCTCGGAGCTTCGAGCGCTTGCACCAGCCGCGAGAAGGCCGAAGCGCAGATGCGCCAGCGCCGCCTCGCGTGCGCGTTCCAGGCCGGCGCGCTGCCCAAAGACACGATCGGTGACACGGCGTTCATCGGCAAAGCGATGCCGGTCGACCACATCGTCCTCATGATGCAGGAGAACCGCTCCTTCGATCATTACTTCTCGCGCCTGACCCACGCCGGCGTGACGACCGCGCCGGCAGACACCGAGCTCGTTGGCCCAGGGGGCGTGAGCTACCGGCGCTATCACGAGACGCGGCTCTGCATCAGCGACCTCTCGCACTCGTGGAACGGCTCGCACCGGCAGTGGAACAACGGCAACAACGACGGCTTCGCCGAGGTCGCCGGCGGCAACGATCCCGGGCGCACCATGGGCTGGTACGACGAGACCGATCTGCCGTTCTACTACTCGATCGCCCGCACCTTCGCGATCTCCGACGCGCACCACGCCGCGCTCCTCGGGCCGACGTGGCCGAACCGCATGTTCTACACGGCCGGCACCTCGTTCGGCGTCATCGGCAACGGCTTGCCGCCGGGCTCGGCCACCGAGCGCATCCCGAACATCTTCGAGCTGCTCGGCGACCACGACGTCGACTTTCGCATCTACATCAGCGACGCGCCGACGATGCTCATGTACCTCACGACGTACACGAAGTACGCGCAGCGCGTGGTGCCCTTGCAGCAGTACTTCCTCGACGCGGCGTCCGGCGACCTACCCGAGCTCGCGATGGTCGAAGCGAAGTACACGGCGGTCGAAGGCCGCGACGACGAGCATCCGCCGAGCAACGTGCAACGCGGCCAACGCTTCACCGCCGACGCCGTCAACGCGTTGATCGCGTCGCCGGCGTGGAAGCGCTCGATCATGTTCCTCACCTGGGACGAGCACGGCGGTTTTTATGATCACGTTCCGCCGCCCGCGGCCTGTCCCACGCCGGAAGCGCCGATGCTCGACGACGAGGCCGAGCCCGGTGGCTTCGATCGCCTCGGCTTTCGCGTGCCGTTGATCGCCATCTCGCCCTACAGCAAGCGCGGCCACGTCTCGCACTTCGTCTCGGATCTCACGAGCGTCACGCGCTTCGTCGAGGCGCGCTTCAACCTGCCCGCGATGAGCACGCGCGACGCCAACGCCGAGCCGCTGCTCGATCTCTTCGACTTCGAGCGTCCGGTCTACGACGTGCCGGCCCTCGCCGCGGCAGAGATGGACGCCGAGCGCGGCGCCGCGTGCCCGTAGATGCGACTCCTTGCCGCCGTCTTCTTCGCGGCGCTCGCGATCGTTCCTAGCCTCGCGCGCGCGCAGAGCATCGATCCGCGCCTGAGCTTCCGCACGATCGAGACGGATCACCTGCGCATTCACTTTCACACGGGCTACTACGAGCTCGCCCTCGAGGTGGCGAAGGTGGGGGAGGCCTCGTACGCGGTGATCACCGAGCTCTTGGGCCACACCGTCGGCGAGCGGATCGACATCGTCCTCACCGACAACACCGACGACGCGAACGGCGACGCGACCGTGTTGCCGTATCCGTTGATCCACGCGTTCGTCACGGCGCCCGACGATCTCTCGTTCCTCGCCGAGCATCAGTACTGGATCTACGAGCTCATCGCGCACGAGATCACGCACATCGTGCACCTGGACACGACCGGCAACGTCGCGTGGTTGATCAACAAGATCTTGGGGCGCACGTGGATCCCGAACCAGTACCAGTCGCGCTGGTTCGTCGAAGGGCTGGCGGTCGAGGTGGAGTCGCGCATTTCCCTCGGCGGCCGTGCGCGCTCGCGCCTGGTCGATATGGTGTTTCGCGCCGAGGCCGTCGAAGATCGCCCGATGCGCCTCGACCAGGCGGCGACCGGGCCCTTGCGCTGGCCGCAGGGCAACACGTGGTACCTGCACGGCGGCCGCTTCCTGTCGTTCGTCGCCGAGCGCTACGGCCACGAGAAGCTGAAGCAGATCAGCCAATGGTACGGCGGCACGCTGATCCCGTACGCGATGAACCGCGCGTTCAAGAAGTTCGTCGGCAAGGGCTACGACGAAGTGTGGGAAGAGTTTCAGGCCGCGCTCGCGGACGAATACGCCGTGCAGCTCGCCGAAGTGCTCGATCAGCCGGTGCGCGACGGCACAGCGCTCACTGATCGTGGCCAGCGCAACTACAGTCCGCGCTACCTCCCGGACGGACGCATCCTCTACTTCGCCGAGAGCTTCTCGACTTTGCCGCAGATGCGCGCGGTCGATCCCGCGAGCAAGAAGGACGAAAAGCTCGACCTCATCACCGCGCAAGGGCACGCCGCTTGGCCCGAGCCGAACGGGCACGTCGTGTTCTCGCAGGTCGAGATCGTCGACACCTGGTACCCGTTCAACGATCTCTTCGACTACGACGTTCAGCGCTGCCGCTTTCGCCGGCTCACGAACGGCCTCCGCGCACGCGATCCCGACGTCTCGCGCGATGGTCGCTTTGTCTACTTCATTCAGAACCTGGGCGTGCGCTCGCGGCTCCTGCGCGCGCCGATCATCGACGACGACGGCGATCGCGCGCTCGGACCTTACGAGGTCATCTGGGATCCGGGCGCCACGTGGCAGATGTACACGCCGCGCGTCTCGCCGGACGGGCATCGCGTCGCGGTGAGCGTGTTTCGGCCGCCGGGGCAGCGCGATCTCGCGATCATCAACCTAGACAATTTGCCATCCGCATCCGGTCCAGCGTCGCAAGAGAGCGAAGAAGAAGCGGCGCTCGTCGACTGGGTGACCGACGACGAAGCGCTCGACGGCGGGCCGGCCTGGGCGCCGGACGGCAAGAAGCTCTACTTTCACAGCGCGCGCAGCGACATCTACAACCTCTATTCCTATGCGCTGAACGACCAAGAGCTGCTGCAAGTCACGAACACGATGACCGGCGTGTTCTCGCCAGACGTCTCGCCCGACGGCACGCGCATCGCCTTCTTGCGCTACTCGACGAAGGGCTACGACATCTTCGAGATGCCGCTCGCGGAAGCGGTGAACGTGCCGGCGAAAGAACAGCGCCGCGTCGATCCCATGGGCGTCATGGCCGGCGCGCTGCCGATGCCGGCGACGCTGCCCGTCGAGCACTTGCCGTCGCAGGCCTACAACCCGTGGAAGTCGCTCTTCCCGCGCCAGTTCTTGCCGGTGCCAGACGCTGACGCGCTCGGCTTCGTGCTCGGCGTGTCGACGAGCGGCGAAGATCCGCTCGGCCGCCACAAGTGGGCGCTGCAGGTCGGCGTCGGCTTCGAGTCGAAGGATCTCAATTATTCGGCGAGCTACGAGAACAAGCAGCTCTACCCGACGCTCTCGCTCAGCACCTCGCGCTCGATCCAAGTGGCGCCGACGGCGGCGAAGATCAACGGCTTGAACGTGCTGGTCGTCGAGCGCGCGCACAAGGTTCGCCTCGAGGCCGAGTTCCCGCTGAACCGCGCGCTCTGGCAGCTCCAGTTCAAGGTCGGCTACAGCTTCGAGCACCGCGATCGGCTGACGCAGTTTCGCTTCGCGCCGGACGAGATCGCGCCGGTGTTTCCGCCTACCGGCAACTTCGCGGACCTGAATACGTCGATCACCTTCTCGCGCCTGCGGCGTTCGGCCGGCGCGATCTCGCCCGAGTACGGCCAGCGCGTGACCTTGAGCGGCCTCATCCGCGAGCGCTGGCTCGGCTCGGACTATCGACAAGGTCAGCTCAGCTTCGGCGTCACGCATTACCAATTGATGCCGTGGCTCATGAACCACGTGCTGATGCTGCGCTTGAACGGCGGCGGCGGTTACAATGAGCTCGCGACGCGGCCGCTGACGTCGTTCGGCGGCTTGCCGCTGCGCGATCCCGTGCGCGACGTCATCTTCGGAACCACGGTAGCTGAAGGCGGGGTGCGCGGCTTTCTCCCGTCGGCGTTCGCCGGCGACTTCTACTTCAACGGCACCATCGAGTACCGCGCGCCGCTCTGGCGCATCGAGCACGGATGGAGCGTGTTGCCGATCTACCTGCGCACCTTGGCCGCGGCGGCGTTCGTCGACTTCGGCAACGCCGGCACGCCCGCCCAGTTGTTCCGCGCGCTCGGCGTGGGCGTCGGCGCCGAGCTGCGCCTCGACATCGACTACGGCTTCTATTTCGGCACGACGATGCGCTTCGGCTACGCGCGCGGGCTGACGCCAGGCGGGATCCACAACGTTTACTTCATTCTGTCGAACGGGTTTTAGATGCGGGCACGTCTGGGTCTCATTCTGCTCGTCGTCGCCTGCACGAAGAAGCCGATGGCCAAGCCTGATCCCGTCGCACACGCGACGCATCCGGCGCGCACCGTCGCTGCGCATCCGTTGGTCACCGCGAGCACGTTGAACGATCGCCTCTCTGCCGCGCCGGCCGTGCTCGTCGCCTACTTGCAGGAGGAGAACGCGCTGCAGGGCTTCGCGCAGACGCCGCGGCCGCATGCGCTGAGCGCAGACGAGCGCCGCCTGGTCTCGGAAGCGCTAAAGACGCTTCCGGCCGAAGTCCTCCGCTTGGCATCGCGCGCGGTCGCCGCGATCTACTTCGTCGACGATCTCGGCGGCACCGGCTGGACCGAGACGCTGCGCGACGATGCTCTGCGGCGGTCGATCATCGTGTTCGACGCGAGCGTGCTGAAGAAGCGCGCGAACGATTGGGCGACTGACAAAGAACGAACGGTCTTTGCGCTCGGCGCGGACGTGCGCGTCCTGCTCGCGCCGGAGGAAGCAAACGCCGAGGGCTCGGCGTTTCGCTACATCCTGCTGCACGAGCTCGGCCACGCGATCGGCACGCACACCCGGGCGTACCCGTCGGCCGAAGACACGCCCGAAGAGACGCCGTTCACCAAGCAGAGCTGGAGGCTCGAGGGCCGGACGTTCGTGCCCGTGCAGCGTTTGTGGCCCGCGCGCCTCGGATTCTACGGCACAGCGCCGCCGCTGCCGACGACCGACGTGCCGGCGGTCTACGCCAAGGTGAAGGAGAGCGCGTTTCCGTCGTTGTATGCGTGCGTCGGCGTAGAAGACGACTTCGCCGAAACGTTCGCGCTCTATGTGCACACCGTGTTGATGAAGCTGCCGCACATCACCCTGGTCAGCGGCGACACCGCGATCATCGATTGTATGGAAGCGCCTCAGTGCAAGGAGAAGCGGGCGATCGTGAGCGGATTGCTGCGTTAGTCACTCCGGAACCGCGAACACGTAGCCGCTGAAGTTCTTCGCGCGATCCTTGATCCAGAACGCGCCGCGCTCGGCGTAGAACACCCCCTCCAAGCGGCCGACTTCGCTCGGCAGCATCGGGATGTCGAACACCAAAGCGTCGCCTTCGATCCGCGCCGGCGCTTCATGCGGGCCGCTCCGCCAATCGTCGGTCGTGAAGCGGTAGCGCAGGCCGGCGAGCTGATCCTCCGAGAGCACGGGCGCCCCGGCGATCGACGTGAGGCGCGCGCCGCCTTCGACGCGTGACAGCGGCAGCGACACGCGCAAGGAGCGATCGTCGCCTTGGGCGCGCACGGCGTAGTCGATACCGGCGATCGTGCGCATCTGTGAGTCCGGGCCCTTCGTCGCGCCTTGCGTGAGCAAGCGATCGACCGAGCGCAGCGAATGTGTGATCGATGCGTCGACGGCGTCCTTGAACACGGTGGGATCGCTGCTGCGCTCGTACTCGGCGATCGCCGCGATCAGCTGCTCGTTGAGCCGCGCGCGGTACAAGCGATCGAGCGGCGCGTTCTCGAAGGCGGCGCGGTGCGTGACTTGGCGCTCGAACGCGCGCGGATCTTTGGCTTTGCCGCGCGCGAGGTCCATCAACTTCGCGTACGCCGCGACGAAGCGACCGCACAACTCGCGCACATGCGCCGGCATCGCGTCGTTCGCACCGCCAGCAAACACCGGCTGCAAGAGCTCGAACGCGCGCGCGGTGAGCGTCTCTTTATCGGCGCCGCTGAAGTACGTAAGCGGAAAATCTTTGAGCAGCGCGAACACGTCCACGACGGCGTCCCTCTCGCTCACCGTCTTGTCGGCGTCGGCGACCGGCACATGGCTGAGCTTGGCGAGCGCTTGCAGCACCTTCGGCAACTCTGTCGCCTTCGCGAGCTCGGTCGCGAGCGGCGGCGTCAGGCCGGTCGCGGCGACGAGCTGCACGTCGAGCGCGTCCTTGTACGCCGCGTCGAGGAGCTTCTTCACGTCGAGCCCGGCCGCGTTGAGCCGCTTCTTCTCCTTCGCCGGCAGCGTGTTTCTGAGCGCGTCGTAGACGAACTGCAGCTCGCTCGCGCGGGCTTCGTGCTCGGCGCCGAACTTCGATCCGTGCGCGAGTACCCGGATCGGCGCTGTGCGCGGCTGCGCCGTCTGCGTGCCGAGATCGAGCTGGCTGCCGTCGAGCTCGAGGTTCGATGTCGAGATCGCGCCGTGTAGCACGCGGTAGCGATACTGCTCGGCGGACGTGAGCGCGTGGCGGGCGATCACTTTCTTCATCGTCGCCGCGAGATCCGGCACGCCGTTCTTCGAGACGAGATCGCCCGAGTCCTTCACGCCGCGCAGGAACGCGTCGACGCCGAAGGTGCCCGCGCCGAACAAGCTCGTCATCAAGTGCGCGGGCCGCAGCTGACGTCCGGCGCGAATGATCAGCGCGCGCTTCTCGTGCGTGCCGTCGGCCCACACCGTGCTGTCGCCGGCGTCGATCACTGCGACGACTTGCGTCGAGCCGTGGGTGAACAAGTTGTCGCCGACTTGGCCCCAGATCGCTTCGAGGAAGCCTTCGCGCATCGGCGCGCCGCCGTGGGTGTGCGTGAAGTCGTTGCCCTCGGTTTTCACGAGCGGCGTCTGACCGACGCCCTTGATGTGCAGGTTGCGGGTCGGCAGAAACGCGGCGCGGCCCGAGCCCTCGTTCTTCGCCATGCCGGTGCCTTTGTAGCGGTCGGCAAAGAGCGTCAGCGTCTCGCGCCCCGCCGGATCTTCACCGGGCTGCAGCACTCGAAACGCCAGCGCCGAGAGCAGCGCCTCTTCGAGCTCCTTGGTCATTTGCCGCGACTCCGGCACAGGAAAACCGAGCGACTTCGCGAGCTCGAAGTTCACCCACGCGATCTTGGCGGGGACGCGAACGGCCGGCACCTCGACGAAGCGTTCCTTGCCGAGCAGCGCGAACACTTTGGACGGTTCGTGCGCCCCGAAGCCGAGGCGCTGGGCGGAACGCGCGTCCGTGACGGCAGCCGGAGCGATTGGCGCAGCCGGGTCGACCTTGATCGCCGGTGTATTGGCGGCTGGGCCCGCCGCGGGCGTCGCGATGCGCGGACCGCCGGCGCGCGAGACGCTCACGTGCCGTCCCAACGAAAGCCGCTCGGCCGCGGATCCCATGCGGGGCTGACGGCGAAGCGGCGAAAGAGCGCCTTCGTTCCATCGACGGTGGCCGGGCTCGCGGCGCCGCAGGCTTTGCAGACGATCGCGAGCTTCGGCGCGCCGGATTGGACGGCGCTCAGCGCGGCGCCGCCCGGGACGCGCTGCTGGCACGCGGCGCAGCGCCAGCCGTTGGCGAGATCGAGTAGATACGTCGCGGCGTGGGCAGACTCGGTGAGGTAGCGATCGATCTGTTGCGCAACGGCCTCGTCGCCTGCGGCGCGCAGGGCGGTGAGTAAGAAGTGGAGCGCGTTCTTCTCGCTCGCTTGGCGCTGATCCGGCGGCTGCGCGCGCGCGTCGTCGAGCATGCGCAGAGGCTCTTTGACGGCCTCGAGCAAGGCGGCCAAGCGGGCTTCGGGCGATGGGCGCGGATCAGCCATATCGCCTGCGTTATCGGGGAGGTGGTGGGTCCGCGGCGCCTAAAAGAGCCGCGATCGGGCAGGGATCGGGCCTATACGACCGAGAGCTTGGCGGCGCTTTTCGCAGCTTTGGCGAGGCCCTCGGCGGCTTTTCCGTTCGCGAAGCCCTGCACGATCGGGTCGTTCAGATAGGTGTCTGTGACGCGCCGTGGTTCGCGTGCCGGCAGCAGCGCCTTGGCCGCCTTCCAGCCGTAGGCGCTGACGATGGCGAACGCTTTTTCTGCGAGCGAGATCTCGGCGAGCGGGCGGTTGATGAGCCCGAGCCGCTGCAAGCGCAGCTCGTTCGCTCTGATCGTCGACTTCAAGAAGCCGGGCAGCTGCTTCAAGACCGGGTGATCGGACGGCATCACGCGGGCGATGCCGTTGGCGAGTTGCTCGACGGCGAACATGCTGACGAGCGCGAGCCCGAGGAGGCGGCTCTTCAAGCGCGGGTTCTTCGCCACGGCCTCCATCGTGCGTTGCTCGCCGAACTCGACGTGGCGCTCTTCTTGTTTCACGGCGCGCTTCAAGATCGCGACGGCGTCGGCGTGGTCCAAGAGATCGATGATCGCGTAGAGCGCCATCAACACTTGGCCTTCGCCCATGGCCATCTCGATCATCACGTGCTCTTCGAAGCTCTGGCCCATCATGCCGGTCGCCAAGAAGCGCAGGGCGGCGTGCGGTTTTTTCGCCGGCTCGTCGAGCATGCGCAAGATCGCGAGGAAGTTGTCGACGTGCTGCATCTCCTCGACGGCTTGGCGGGCGAAGAAGCGCGCCGCGGCGAGGTCCGGCGCATCATATAGCCAGTGGCCGACCTGAATCCCGGTGACCTCGCCGTACAGACACTGGTTGAACGCCCAGCCGAGGAACTTCTTGTCGGCCACCGGGTCGAGGCGGGCGTCTTGGAAATCGTGAGACATTTCGGCACGGGTGAGCAGCATGTCTTGGTCCTCCGGAAGCGGCATCCAATCGTGCCCTTCGAGCGTAACCAGATTGCGCCGTTGTCGTAGCGATAGGCAAGGCCGGAGGTGGATGTGATGCGATTTCTGACCTATGCCGTGGTCTTACTTTTTGGAGCGTGTGCGATGTCGAACGAGAGCAATGCTGCCGATCCGAAGTACAAGAAGCCGTCGAAGGAAGAGCTGAAGAAGAAGCTCACCGCCGAGCAGTTTCGCGTGACCCAGGAAGAGGGCACCGAGCCGCCGTTCAAGAACGAGTTCTGGGATCACCACAAGGCAGGCATCTACGTCGATGTGGTCACCGGCGAGCCCTTGTTCAGCTCGACCGACAAGTTCGATTCGGGGACCGGCTGGCCGAGCTTCACCAAGCCGATCGCGAAGGCGAACGTGACCGAGAAGACCGACTACAAGCTGCTGATGCCGCGGACCGAGGTGCGTTCGAAGAGCGGAGAGACGCACCTCGGGCACGTGTTCGATGACGGGCCGAAGCCGACCGGGATGCGCTACTGCATCAACTCTGCGGCGCTGCGCTTCGTGCCGGCGGAGAAGTTGGTGGAGGAGGGGTACGGCGAGTTTGCGGGCTTGTTCGGCGGGGCCGGGAAATCGGCCACGGCGACGAACAGAGCGACCGCGACTTTTGCCGGCGGCTGTTTCTGGGGAATGGAAGAGATCATCCGCAAGATCCCGGGCGTGCTCGAGACTGACGTTGGCTACACCGGCGGCGCTTTGCCGAACGCGACCTACGATGACGTGAAGAAGGGCAAGAGTGGTCACGCCGAGAGCGTGCGCGTCGTCTACGATCCGGCGAAGGTGAGCTACGAGACTTTGCTCGAGTGGTTCTTCCGCATGCACGATCCGACGACCAAGAACCGCCAAGGCAACGACGTCGGCACGCAGTATCGATCGGCGATCTTCTACCACGACGAGGAGCAGAAGAAGATCGCCGAGGCGGTGAAGGCGAAGATCGACAAGGCCGGAAAGTGGAAGGCGCCGATCGTCACCGAGATCGTGGCAGCCGGGCAGTTTTATCGCGCCGAGGACTATCACCAAGACTACCTGGTGAAGAATCCCGGCGGGTACACGTGTCACTTCCTGCGCGATTGATCTAAGACGGCGCCATGCCTGAGCTCGCGTTCCCTCTCGTCGGCTTCGTGTTGTGGACGGTCGTTCTCCTCTCCGCGATGCTGCTCTGGCGCGGCGTCACGATCCTGAAGGGCGAGCGCAAGATCCACGAGTTCCCTTCGGGCGAGCACCACGGGCCGGACATGTACTGGCGCATGAACCGCGCACACTTGAACGCGCTCGAAAACCTACCCATGTTCGTCGCGGTCGTGGTGGCGGCGATGCTCACGGGGGCGAGCAACCCCGTGCTCGTCACGGCCGCATGGGTCGCGTTCTACGCGCGCGTCGGTCAATCGCTCGTCCACATCGCCTTTCACAACCAGATCTCGGTGACTATTCGCTTCACCTTCTTCATCGCGCAGATCGCGGCGTTTGCTTACATGGGCCTCGTGATCCTCCGCGTTTTGTAGGCTCCAGCGCCGGACCTTTCTGGCGGCCGCTGCCAGCGCGGGTTACCCTGGCTTGTGATGACGAGCGACGGTGACGGCGAAATCGGTGGCGAAGCGCTGAGCGAAGAACGCTTGAGCACGCTCGGGCTCCTCGCGGGCGGCGTGTTGCACGAGATCGCGAGCCCGCTGACGGCGCTGAACCTGACCCTGATGCGCCTCGACGACGATCTCGCGCGCGATGACTCCGCGTCGGCGAAGCAGCAACTCGATGCGGCGCAAGCGATGGTCGGCGTGCTCATCGACATCGTGCGCGACATGCGGACGCTCACGCACGGCGGCAGCGAGCTCGCCGTCGTCGACGTCGCCGAGGTGATCCGATCGGCGGCACGCATCGCCGAGCCGAGCCTGAAGAAGCGCGCCCGCGTCGAGCTCGACCTGAAGGACGGCATCACCATCGCGGCGGTGCCGGGGTTGCTCGCGCAGGTGATCGTCAACTTTCTGGTGAACGCCGCCCAAGCGATGCCGCCGGCAAAGCAGGGGCTCATCCGCATCAGCGCCCGCGTCGACGGCGCGCACGTTCGCATCGAAGTCGCCGACGACGGCGAGGGCATCCCAGACGCGCTGCTGGCGCGCATCTTCGAGCCGTTCTACACGAGCAAGCCAGAAGGCGAGGGCACCGGCCTCGGCCTCGCGATCTGTCAGGCGATCGTGCGCCAGCACCAAGGCGAGATCCGCGCCGCGTCGGAGCTCGGGCGCGGCACCACGATGACGGTGCTCTTGCCGCACGCCACGCCCGCGGCGGAGGCGTCGGCGTTGCGCGAGCAGCTCCGCACGCGCGCGTTGCTGGAAGCGCGCCGCTTCTTTCGCCAGCACGTCATCCGTCAGGCCGCGCCCTTGGAGCTCAGCGCCGTCTCGCAAGGCGAGATCGTGCGCATGCTGCGTGTGCTCGAGGTGCTCGCCGAGGATCCGGCGACCTGCGGCATCTTCTACGATCTCATCACGCTCGAGCCGGGCTGGAACCGAGAGGCGTTCAGCGACAATGAAGCGCAGCTCTTCGTGCGCATGGTGCGGGAGCTCTTGAATGCGGTTTGACGGGAGCGAAGCGCAGCTCAGCATGCTGCGAGAGATCGCCGAGAGCCTGAGCGACCCCGTGTTCCTCGTCGATAAGGCGTTCAACGTTTGGTACTCGAACCGCGCCTTCGAACAAGCCGCCGGCGTTCGCATGAGCAGCAAGCGCTACAAGGACGCGCCGTGCTACGAGCTCTTGGGCCTCAGCATCTGCAAGAGCAACTGCGTGATGAAGCAGGCGACGAGCGCGCAGAAGAACATCCGCCTCGCCGAGATCGCCGGACTGAACGCGGGCGGCGAGAAGAAGAACTTTCACATCAACGCGATCCCGCTGGAGAACGCCCAGGGCAACGCGTTTGGCGCGCTGATCTTCTTGCGCGACGTCACCGCCGAGACCGAGGTGCACGAGAAGTACAAGCAGCTCGTGACGAAGAACAGCCACATTGCGCTCTCCGGCGCGATCGAGTCGGGCAACGTGGTCGATGTGCTGCAGCTGTTCATGTTCCTGCAAAAGACCGGCGAGCTCATGCTGAAGCACACGGAAGGGATCGTCGGCCACTTGTTCTTCGAGAACGGCCGCATCGTCGGCGCCGTGCTGCTCGACGGCGGCACGCGGGTCGAAGCGGAGAAGGCGTTCGATCGCATGATCGGGTGGCAGTCCGGAACGTTCTCGTTTCGCCGGGAGCGCACGATCGAGCCGGCGATCGCGATTGCGGGCTCGACCGACTTTCTCCTGATGGACGCGGTTCGCGAGCGCGACGAGCTCGGCGCGCGGCCGCCGATCGATCGATCGGTGACGGTGCGGCTCGTGCGTGCGCCGACAGCCGAAGACGAGCTCGGTCCAGTGCCGCTCAAGCTGTGTGACGCGCTGGTCGCGCCGGCGACGATCGGAGCGCTGCTCGCGGGCTCGCTCGAGAGCGACGCACGGCTGCTGAACGCGCTGCACCTGCTGAAGGAAAAAGGGATCGTCGCGTTTTGAGGCGCCGGCCCTTATAGCAAATACTGGACACCGCAGCCGCGCTTGCTACCGTTTG
>JADLHZ010000096.1 GCA_020848545.1 Deltaproteobacteria bacterium
AGGCACAGCCAGTCGCCGGTGTAGACCGCGTACGCCATCGCCGCGCCACCGAGCGCGCCGGCGAAGCCCGGCGAGAGCGCGTCTTGGCCAGAGAGGTATAAGCCCGGGATCGTCGTCGCCGGGCGCAGCCAGTGCGTGTCGCGCAGATAGCGTTCGGGCGTGACCGCGAGGCCGTAGGAGCTGCCCTGCCAAGACGTGGGGTTACAACCGACGGGCGCGGCCGCGTGCACGAGCGCTGGCCGCTCGTTCTTCAGCTGTGGATAATACTGGTGCACGAGGCCCATCATCGTCTCGGTCAAGCGGCCTTCGATGTCCTTCTTCTTGCTGTCGGAGCGGGCGCACTCTTCGAGCCAGGGCATCTCCGTGAGCGCGATGAGCGTCGACTTGTTCGGGTAGCGCAGGCTGAACAGCGGATCGCGCGCCGACGGCGACAGGAAATAGCACGCCATCGCGTCCATGTTGGTGCCCGAGCGAAACTGCGCGTCGGCGGCGCCGATGTCGTACTTCGAGACGCCCTTCCCTTGCGGCATGTGCCAGATGATGTGCTGCGGCAGATCGATCGCCTTGTCGTAGCCGAGCATGACGAAGAAGTGCGGCGGGCTTGGCTGCATCTTCGACATCTTCTCGATGTAGCCGTGCTCGGCGGAGACGTCTTGCGGCAGGAGCTGCGTGAACGTGGTGTACGCCGACGCGTCGCTGAAGGTGACCTTGGCGCGGATCTCTTGCCCGCTCTTCAGGCGCACGCCGGCGGCGCGGCCTTTCTCGACGAGGATGCGCTCGACCGGCGCCGACACGGCGACTTGGCCGCCGCCGTTTTCGATGATCGGGATCGTGCTCTCGGCGAACTGCGCCGGCCCGCCGACGGGATAGAACGCGCCCATGCGGTAGTGCGCGAGGACGATCGCGTGCAGCGAGAACGGCACCTTTGCCGGCACGCGCCCGTAGTTGCCGTACATGTACGAATAGGCAGCGGTGAGGCGCTCGGAAAAGCCGAGCTCGCCTTGCAGCACTTCGAGCGCGCTCTTTTGCATGTAGCGCCGCCACGGGCCCGCGGTCGCGCGATACAACGCCTCGCGGACCGAGGTCGGGATCCACTCTGGGTAGAGCTTGGTCAGGCCCCACGGCGCCGCCTGCTTGGCGATCTTGTCTTCGAGCGCGTAGTACTTTCGCGCGTCACCTTCGCCGGGCATGCGCCGCGCGATCTCTTCCACGTTCGCTTCCGGCGAGCTGTGCCAGTTGTAGACCTCGTCGCCGAAGGTGCAGACCTCGTGGATCTCGGGCATGCGCGCCCAGCCGAGCTGACCTTGGGTGACGTAGTCGATGAGGTTGCGCGTGGGCGTGCCGTCCGCCATGTCGCCGATCGAGTGGATGCCGGTGTTGAACTCGAAGTTCCCGAGCTCGTGCACGTGCGTGCAGCCGCCGGGCACGTCGTTCGCCTCGAGCACGAGCACCTTCATACCGCGGCGTTGCGTCAGCAGCGACGCGAGCCCGAGGCCGCCGATGCCCGAGCCGATGACGATGGCGTCGGGGTTTTCCAGAATCTTCGACGGCGCGCGATAGACGTCCTTGGCGCGGCGGCCAAGGCCCAAAAAATCGACCATGATGGCCGCGTTTTTTTTCACAAAGCACATGGGTTTGTACAGGCCGAAAATCAGAGAGAGAAGCGCAAACGAGCCATTACCGTGCCGCGCTGTTCGGCCAGCATCCAGGACGTCAAATCGTAGATGAAGAGCGCCGCGCCTTGGATGACACCCGCGACGCCCATGCCGAACATCACGTCGTTCTTCGTCATGCGTTGGCCGATCGCCCAGAGGAGGGCGCCGGCCGTGAGGTACGCGACGTCGAGGCCGAAGTTCAAGGCGTAGATCGTGGCGCTGCCGCGGTGGCGCGCGATGAGCTCCTGCTGATACGCGCGCACAGCGTCGCCTTCGAGCGCGAGCTTCTCGGCGAGGGTGCGCTTTTCGTTCTGATGTTGGACGAGCCCGAGGATCCCGAAGCCGACGTTGATCGCCCCGACGCTCGCATGCATCAGGCCATGGGTGAGCCACCACTTGTCGTCGTGTTTGGCGGCCGCGATGATCGTCCCGGCGATGACCGAGGCGCCGCCCCACGCGGTGATCGCGATCGCTTGGCCGAGCTCGCCGTCGAGCGCGCGGGAGTGCTCGTTGACCAGCGTGGAGGCATCCGTCTGGGCGAGCGCCAACGCGGCGACGAGCGCGAGCATGAGGATCCGATAGCGAGGCGCGCGCGAAAAGGCCAGAAAGGTTGACGATGGCGGCCATCCAGCCTACGCGCCGTCTCATGCGCCGAGTCTTCGCGATCGTCCTTTTGGTCTTCACCGCGGCTTGTCCGCCCGGTGGGACGACGGGGACCACCGGCACGACGGGCACGACCGGCACCACCGGCACAACGGGCACCACCGGCACGACCGGGACCACCGGCCTGCTCGCGATCGCCGTCACCATCGCACCGTCGACGCTCGTCGTGCCGACGAACCAGCTCGCACGCCTCGTCGCCAAGGTGAGCAACGCGACGTCCCAGGCCGTCGAGTGGACGAGCGACGGCGGCACGGTGACGAACGAGCAAACGAGCGCCGTGTTCCAGGCGCCTGGCAACCAAGCGAGCGTGCACGTCACCGCGACGTCAGTCGCAGATCCGACGAAGTCCGCGACCATCACGATCATCGTCAGCGACGTGCCGGGTGAAGCGCTGACGATCTTTCCGAACTTCGCCTACACCTCGCCGGACGTCTCGATTGGCTACGACGCGTCGCAGACCTTCACCGCCTTCGCGACCGACTTCACGGGCGTCTCGGGCGCCGCGTCGGTCACCTTCAGCGCATCGGCGCCGCTCCCCGACATGAGCTGGAGCGTGCTCGAAACGAGCGGCGCCGGCAGCGTCGACACGAACGGCAACTACACAGGGCCCGCCGCCGCCGGCCGCTACCACGTGATCGTCAAAGATCCGGCGAAGGCCGGCCGCACCGCGATCGCCGAAGTCGAAGTGGCGACTGCGGCGACAGGCTCGATGAAGATCACGCCGGCGATCGCGCGCATCGCGCCGAGCGCGCAGCAGGTGTTCAGCGTGACACCAGGCGCCGGCGGCACCGTGCAGTGGGCCGTCTATCAAGGCGGCTCGATCCTGTCGACCGGCCCGCAGTCCGCGCTCTACACCGCGCCGGCGAGCCCTGGCGTCTATATCGTCTACGCCAATACCCCCGGCCCGAGCGGATCGGGCGCTGCAGTAGCCACCGTCGTTGTCCAGTGATCGCACGGCGACCGCGCTCGTCGCGGCGCTGCTGCTCTTTCTCCCGCTCGTCTTCTCCACGCACACGCACGAGCCGTTCGCCGCGCCGAAGATCTTCGTCATGGCCGTCATCGCAGCGGCGCTGTGGATCGCGCATGCGCGCAGCGGACGCACGCTGCTCGTCTCCGGCACGCTCGCGACGCTCGCGGTGCTCTTCGTCCTCGCTGCGCTGATCGCCACCGCCGGCTCGATCGATCTTGCGAGCTCGCTCTACGGCCGCCCCGACTCGCACGTCTCGCTCGTGCACCACCTGTGCTTCGCGACCTTCGTCCTCGCCGGCGCGCGTGCGCATCGGGCCGTGCGGTGGAGCACGATCGCGGCAGCCGGTAGCGCCGCGGCCTACGCGCTCGTGCAAGACGCCGGGCTCGATCCGATCGCGTGGACGAACGTGGCCTACTACTGCGATCGCCTGCGCCCCTTTGCCACCCTCGGGCACGCCAACGCGCTCGGCGGATACTTGGCGATGGCGGCGCCGCTCGTCCTCGTCGAAGCGCTCGCCGCCGCGCGCGTACGCCGCTTCGCTCGCGCGACCTTCTTCTTCGCGCTCCTCGCCGCGTTCATCCGAGTCATCGTGCTCGGGGCGTCTCGCGGCGCCTTGCTCGCGCTCCTCATGGCGCTGTCGATCGTCTTGCTCAGTGTCGCTCGTGGCACCGCCCTTCCAAAACGCACGCTCGTCGTCGTCCTTGCGCTTGCCCTGCTCGGGACCTCGCCGATCCTCGTGCCGCGCCTCGCCACCTTCTTCCAGTCGCCGTCGCGCCTCGCGATCTTCGCGGCCGCGTGGCGCACCTTCCTCTCGGCGCCATTCTTCGGCGCCGGGCTCGACACCTTCCAGCTCGCGTTTCAGACGCAACGCACGCTCGACTACTGGCAGCTCGAATGGGGCGCGACGCCGCAGCATGCGCACAACGAGCTCCTGCAAATCCTAGCGACCGAAGGCGCGCTCGGCGGCATCTTGGCGCTCGGCGCGATCGGCGTCGCCGCCCGCCTCGTCACGCAGAGCGTCCACACTGAGCGCGCCGCGTGGGGTGCCGTCGTCGCCGCCGCCGCCGTACACGCGCTGTTCAGCTTTCACACCGTTGCCAGCGCGAGCCTCGCCGCGATCGCGCTCGGCCAGCTCGGCGCCGCCGAGGTGACGTATGTGTGGTCGCGCGCGCGGCGCTGGAGCGTGGCGGTGATCGCGGTCATCGCTGCGCTGGCGCTCGGCCTCGCGCCCCTGCTGGCGAGCGCCGCCCTCCGCCGTGGCGACGGACGCGCCGCCACGGCATGGCTGCCCTGGTCCGACGCGACGTGGTCGCGCTTCGCGCAAACGGCGCTCGCAGAAGGTCGGGATCGCGACGCGCTCGTCGGCTTCGGCGAAGCGCGCCGTCTCTCGCCCCTCAACGCCTATCACCACGCGAACCTCGGCCGCTTCTTCGCACGCTCGATGCCGGGCCTTTCGCCGGCTGAGCGCCGCACGCACGCGCTCCCTGCCTACGACGCCGCGCTCCTGCTCGATCCCAACAACGTGATCCTCCGCGTCGACGCCGCCGTCTCTGCGCTCGCGATGGACGACAAAGAGGCGGCGTTCTTTCACCTCGAGCGCACGGTCGCCGATGATCCGACCTTCGCCCAGGCTTGGGCGGCGCTCGCGCACGCGCACGCGCTCGAAGGTCACTTCGTCGAGACGCGCGTGTTCTTGATGAACGCCGTCACCAACAACTGGCACGGCGACGAGCAGGGCGTGCTCCGCGCAGAGGCGGCGCTCGTGCGGCTCATGGGCGGCCGCGGCGTCGACACGGCGCTCGCCGAAGCGTGGGACGCGCGCGTCGCGCTCGAACGACCGGCGTGCGTGCCGTGAAAGCTCCTTGGTGCACCGCCGTCGAGATCCGATCAACGAAGGTGCACTAGCGATCGAGCCGCACTTCGCCGACCTTCTCACGGAATTCTTTGTACGGCCCGTTGAAGTCGTCGATGCCGTGCGCGCTCATCGCGATGATCCGTGTTGCAGCGTCGCTGACGAGATCGCGGTCGTGGGTCACGAAGATCACCGTGCCCTCGAACTTCACGATCGCGTCGCGCAGCGCCGAGATCGACTCGAGATCCAAGTGGTTCGTCGGCTCGTCGAAGATGAGCACGTTGTTCTTCAAGAGCATCAGCTTCGAGAAGAGCAAGCGCGCGGTCTCGCCGCCCGAGAGGACGTCGGTCATCTTCTCGCCCTCTTCGCCGGTGAAGAGCATGCGCCCCAACAAGCCGCGCACGTCTTCCCGCGTCGCCTTCTCATCGAAGCCTTGCAGCCAGTGCCAGAGCTGGACGCCGTGGGGAATGCCTTCGCGATGATCCTGCGCGAAGTAGCCGACGCGCACCTCGTGGCCCCACGCGATTTCGCCCTCGTCCTTCGAGACCTCGTTGCGGATGAGGCGCAAGAGCGTCGTCTTGCCGATGCCCGACGGCCCGATGATCGCCACCTTGTCGCCGCGCATGATGTTCAGGAACAGGTTCTTGCAGATGACGATGTCGGGCTTGCCCTTCTCGACGAAGGACTTCGACAGGTTCTCTACGCGCAGGACGTGCTTCCCTGACGGCTTCTCACCGAGCTCGAACTTGATGAACGGCCGCGCGATGTTCGAGCGCTTCAGCTGATTCAGCTCGAGCTTCTCGATCTCTTTTCGGCGGCTCGTCGCTTGGGCGCTGCGCGTTCCGGCGCCGAAGCGGGCGATGAACTCCTTCAGCTGCGAGACCTTCTTCTGCTTGTCTTGATTCTCTTGCTCGAGCCGGCCACGGATCTGCACCTTCTGCAGCACCATGTCGTCGTAGTTGCCGGTATAGACGATGATCTGCTCGTAGTCGATGTCGGCGATGTGGGTCGTCACCGCGTTCAAAAAGTGCTTGTCGTGGCTGATGACGACGAGCACGCCCTCGAAGTCGGTCAAGAAGTCTTCGAGCCAGTGAATCGAGTCCAAGTCCAAGTGGTTGGTCGGCTCGTCGAGCAGGAGGCACTGCGGCTTGCCGAACAGCGCTTGCGCGAGCAACACCCGCAATTTCAAGCCGCCGGACATCTGCTTCATCAGCAAGCCGTGCTGCTCGGTCTTGATGCCGAGACCGTCTAGCAAGACCGCGGCGTCGGCTTCGGCGGTGTAGCCGTCCTCTTCGCCGACGACGCCTTCGATCTCGCCGAGCTGCATGCCTTCGTCGTCGGTGAGCTCGCCGCCGGCTTCCATCTTGGCGAGCAACTTGTTCTTGGCCTGCATCGCTTCCCAGAGCGGCGCGTTGCCCATCAGCACCGTGTCGAGCACCTTCACTTCGTCGAAGCGGTAGTGATCCTGGCGCAGGAACGACGTCTTCTTCGGCCGGCTCACCGATCCCTTCATGGGATCTTCGATACCGGCGAGGAACTTCATGAACGTCGACTTTCCGGCGCCGTTCGGGCCGGTCAGGCCGTAGCGTTTGCCGGGCGAGAATGACTCGGTGACGTTGTCGAAGAGGACCTTGCCGCCGTAGCTCTGGGTAACACCGTTGACTGAAAGCATGTGCGAACTTCCTTACATCACATACCCTTGCTCGCCGTGCTCTGTCGCGTCGAGGCCTTCGCGCTCTTCGTCCCTGCCGACGCGCAGACCGCCCGGGATGACCTTGTCGGTCAGCTTGAGCAAAAGGTAAGTCAAAACGCCGCTATACGCGCCCGCGGCCAAAACGCCAATGAGCTGATACCAAAGTTGCACAGGACGTCCAGAGAGCAGCCCGTCGTTGCCGGCTTCGTTGAAGATCTTCTGGGCGAAGACGCCGGTGAGCAGCGCTCCGAGGATTCCGCCGACGCCGTGAATTCCGAACGCGTCGAGCGAATCATCGTAGTGGAAGCGCTCCTTCAAGAGCACGCCGCCGTAGCAGACGATGCCGGAGATGAAGCCGATCATCAGCGCGGCCGGCGGACCCACGTAGCCTGCGGCTGGCGTGATCGCGACGAGCCCAGCGACCAGGCCCGAGACGAAGCCCAAGATCGTCGGGCGGCCGCGGTGCATCCACTCGACCATCACCCAGCTCAAGGCGGCCATCGCGGCAGAGATGTGTGTCGTCGCGAACGCGAGGCCGGCGAGGTTGCCGGCGCCGAGGGCGCTGCCGGCGTTGAAGCCGAACCAGCCGAACCACAGGAGGCCGGCGCCGGTGACGGTCATCGTCAGGTTGTGCGGCAGCGGGCGCTCCTTCGGAAAGCCGACGCGCGGCCCGAGGACGAGCGCGCAGACGAGCGCCGAGACGCCGGCGGTCAGGTGCACGACCGTGCCGCCGGCGAAGTCGAGAACGCCGAGCTTGTAGAGCCATCCGCCTTCGGCCCAAGTCCAGTGCGCGACGGGATCGTAGACGAAGGTGGTCCACATCAAAGCGAAGAACACGTACGCAGAGAAGCGCATGCGCTCGACGAAGGCGCCGGCGATCAGCGCGGGCGTGATGATCGCGAACTTCATCTGAAAGGCCATGAACGCCAGGTGCGGCACGGTGCCGCGCGCTTCCGTCGCGATGCTGCCGGTGAAGAAATATTTCAAATCGCCGATGAAGCCGAAGGCGCCCACGCTGTCACCGAACGCGAGCGAGTAGCCAACGACCACCCACTGCACCGTGATCAACGCCAGCGCGAAGTGCACGTACATGAAGGTGGAGAGCACATTCTTGCGCCGGACCATGCCGCCGTAAAAGAGCGCGAGGCCGGGCGTCATCAGGAGCACGAAGGCGGAGGAGACGAGGAGCCACGCCGTGTCGCCCGTATCGATGTGCATGAGGGTGAATATGGGCGAAGCATGCACCGCGTCAATCGTGTGCGTTCCCGTTGACCTCGCCGTCGCCGTCGCCGATGACGACCACGTGAACGTCTTCTCCAGCGCGGACTACCTCGCGTGCGTCGCCGAGGCGTACTTCCCCGGCCGCCGCTACGCGCTCACCGACTATGCGGTCGTCGGCCAGACCTTCCGCCTCTTGCGCATCCCGCGCGCCGGCCTGAAGCAGGAGCGCGTCGTCACCTGGGTGCCGTTCATGGACTTCTTGGAGCCGATCGCCGGAACGATCGCCGGCAGTCTCGCAAATACCAAAGGCGGCCCAAGCTATTTGCCGCTCGTCAGCCATGGCCGCGTCACGGCTCCCGAATGGCACGCCACGCCGCATCCGCCGGAGCTGCAAGCGTCGCCGCTCATCGACTTCACGCTCTTTCAGACATGGGAAGCCTTCGTCACCCACTCGCGATCGACGGCGCATCCGGGCTTTCGCAGCCAGCGCGCGCGTCAGCTGCGTAAGCTCCAGGAGAAGCACGGCGTCGAGTTTCGCTGGCACGACGAAGATCCGGCGGCGCTGAAGCAGCTCATCGCGTGGAAGTCGCAGCAGTACCAAGAAGCCGGCTACGTCGACGGCTTTCAATCACGAGCGCTGGTCCGGCTCTTCGAGCTCCTCTGCGATCGCAGCAAGCTCATCGTCACGACGATGCGCGTCGGCGGGGAGATCGTCAGCGGTCACGCCGGCATGGAGCACGATGGCCGCTTCTATTATTGGCTGCCCGCCTACGCGAAGAGCTGGGGCAAAGAGGGCGTCGGCTCGATGATGATCGAGTGGATGATCGAAGCCTCGTATCAGAAGAAGCACAGAGAGTTCGACTTCCTCCTCGGCAACGAGCCGTACAAGTGGGGCTACGCGACGCATACCCGGCTCATCGGCTCACTCGGCGACGAGCCGCTCGTCCAGCGGGTTTGGAAACCGTTGCGTGCGGCCCTCATGCAACGCGTCCGCAAGCACGAGCGCGCGTACGGCGAGCTGCAGGCGTTGAAGCGCAAAGCCAGCGCCATCCTGCTCCGCCGCTCCTGAGCTCGCTGGGGCAGATGTAGGTCAGAGTGAGCCAGCTCACGCCGAAACTTTGCCCTACCGACTAGGTTGGAAGGACGATGGGAAGTTGCATGATGCGCCTGACGAACCCGACCCTCCTCGCCCTGGTCCTCTTGTCGAGCTGCCAAGCGCGCGAAAAAGCGCAGATCTCCGTGAGCCTCGCGGGCGTCTACAAACAAACCGGGCTCGGGCTCGTCTCGACCACCCGCGTCGACATCACGCGGATGCACTACTTCTTGATGGCGCCCGACGGCTCACAGGCGCTCGTCGACGGCGGCGGCCTCACGACGAACGGCCCGGCGCGCGGCCCGGGTGACGGCCCTGGTAGCGGCAACATTGGCGGCTCGACTCCAGGCGGCGACCCCGCGGGATCGATCGAGGTCAACCCGAACGTCACGAGCGGGCCGCGCCTCCTCATCCTCGCACACGCCGACGTCGAGCCGGATCCGGCGACCTTGAGCTTCACGATCGAGACCTTGCCGGGGAGGAACCGCTCGCTCGGCCTGCTCGGCGGCACGATGAAGAACGGCAAAGAAGAGCTCGCGTACATCGGCCTCGTTCGCGACATCACGCTCGCGCCGCTCACCGACAACGAAGTCGTCGTGCCTTTCTATCCGGCCGGCATGCTCGTGACGCACTTCAGCTTGAGCGCGTTCGACATGCAACGCGTCGCTGCCACCGGCTACAGCGGGCCGCTCGGCTGCGATCTGCAGTTGAAGCGCACCGCGCCGCTCGGCGACGATCCCTTTGAGTTTCGCATCTTCGCGCCCTTCGAAGGGTTTCCAAGAGCGGAGCTCGCGGCGTTCGACGCGCAGACGATCTTCGGCGCCGGCGCGATGGGCCTCCCGACCGGCGACTACACGGCGCGCTGCACGATGCCGAAGCTCGATGGCGGCGAGATCGTGCTGATGGATCAGGCGCCGTTTCACATCGATCAAGCGGCGCACACCTCGCTCGATCGCACCTTGGCGCTCCCCCTCGGTGGTCTGCCAGGCGCCACCGGCACGACCGGCCCGAACGGCAACCTCGGCCGCCCGCCGTTCTACTTCGAGATCAAGACGAGCGACGATCCGATCGTCTTCACCGACGAACCGAACATCGTCAGCGGCGCCGGCGCGCTCAGAAAGAGCCAAGTCGGCATCCAAGCGAAGCACTTCGACGGCACGCTCGCGACCGAGATCGCCGGCGACATCATGGTCCGCTTCCACGAGGTGCAGCCGCGCGCCATGTTCCCGAATCCGTCGGACTATAACGTCGGGCGCGGCGGCGTGTCGCCCGTCGTGCCGAACGGCATGCAGTCGGGCCTCGCCAACGAGTACAGGATGGCGCTCGGCACCCAGGGCCGGCTGCTGCTGCCGATCACGTCGAGCGCCAGCTTCCTCGGCCTCGTCGAGGTCGTCGCCGTGAATCCGCAAACGAACACGCCCGAGCCGCACAACATGGGCATGGCGCTCTTTCACATCTCGGCCGGGGCGCCGCGCTGCATTCCGTTCCCCGTCGACGCGAACGCGCTGCCCGACACGATCACCGGCGTCATCCCCTTCGTCTATCCCGAAGGCGGCCAGCTCGGCAGCAACCCGAACGCGGCCGGCCGCGTCGGCGTCGACACCCACATCTTGTTCGGCTTCTTGGCGCCGGAAGCGAGCGGCGTGCGCACGTGCGTGCTGCCAGGCTTTCAGAACAATCCGACCACGAACCTCAACAACTACCCCGGCCTCACACTCTCGATGCCGTCGATCGCGGGGCTGCCCGCGATCTTCGCGATCAACCAACCGGGCTTCACCTTCGCGCCGTTTTCAGTGAGCCCGGTCGAGCAGGTCGCGAACATCCCGCTGCGCCACTTGGACAAAGGCCAACGCTTCGTGCCGAACGCGCTCCGCATGAGCGATGCGCTGATC
>JADLHZ010000097.1 GCA_020848545.1 Deltaproteobacteria bacterium
GAAACGGCCCTCGACTTCTTGGTGGTCGCGGTCGTCTGCATCGTCGCGGTCAGCCTGGATCTGCTGGCCGCCGCCGGCGCCGGCGTGGCGCTCTCGATCGTGCTCTTCTTGCGCGATCAAATGCGAACGCCGATCGTCCGTCGCAAGCGCTCGGGCGCCGAGGCGTTCTCGAGCACGAAGCGCCTGCCGCACGAGCTCGCGCTCCTCGAGCAGCACGGAAAAGAGACGCTCGTGCTCGAGCTGCAAGACGATCTTTTCTTCGGCACCGCCGACCAGCTCTACCACGAGCTCGATCGCGCCGTCCGCGAGCAGCCGCGCGTGATCTTGAGCCTGCGCAACGTGCAGTCGCTCGACTTTTCGGCCGCGCACACCATGCGTCAAGTGGCGACGCGCCTCAGCGAGCGCGGCGGCATCTTGATCTTGTCAGACGTGCCGGATCGGCCGCGTACGAGCCAGGACATCGGGCGCTACCTCACCGAGCACGGGCTCGTCGACGGCAATGCGACGCGGATCTTCGGCACGCTCGACGAGGCGCTCGAGTGGGTGGAGGATCGCATCCTCGCCGAGCACGGCGTCGTGCGCCCGCAGGCCGCGCCGCTGGCCCTCGCCGGCATCGACTGCCTGCACGCGGCGACGGCGAAGGCCCACGATGAGCTCGCGCGCCTGGTGGTCGAGCGCGAGTTCAAGAAGGGCGAGACGATCTTTCGCCGCGGCGATACCGGCGACTCGCTGCTCTTCGTGCGCCAGGGCGCCATCCGTGTGCAGATCGCGCTCCAGGGTGGCCGCGCGCTCCGCCTCGCCACCTTCGGACCGGGCGACGTCTGCGGCGAGATGGCGTTCATCGACGGCGGCGTGCGCTCGGCGGACGCCGTGGCGCTCGAGCCGACGGCCGTGTTCGAGCTCTCGCGCGATGCGCTCACCCGCGCCGCCGCGCGCACGCCCGAGGTCGGAGAGATCGTGTTCCTCGGCTTGGCGCGGACGCTGACGTCGCGCCTGCGTGTCGCCGATCGCGAGCTGCACGCGCTGCAAGACGCGTAGCGCCAGCGGTGTCGCTACAGCGCCGGGCCCGTCGTGTCATCGCGCTCGTCGGCGACGCCGTCGACGCGCTGCACACAGTAGACCCGCATCGGCTGCGCCTTGCCCTTCACCTGCACCGGCGGCAAGGCCAGCACGTCGACGGCGTTCTCGATGCGCGCGTACGTCGCCTCGCTGATGAGCACTTCGAACGCGCCCGCGATCGAGCACAGCCGCGATGCCACGTTCACCGCGTCGCCGACCGCCGTGTACTGCAGGGTGCGCGAGCTGCCCATGGCGCCAGCGACCACCGGCCCGGTGTTGACGCCGATCCCGACGTGAATCGCCGGCAGGCCGTCCTGCAAGCGCGTCTCGTTCAGCTCGCGCAGCGCCTGCTGCATGTGCCAGGCGCAGCGGACGGCCTGCAACGGTCCATTCGGCATGGCGATCGGCGCGCCGAAGAGCGCCATCACGCAGTCGCCGATGTACTTATCGAGCGTGCCGTCGTGCTGGAACAACACGTCGACCATCAGCTCGAAATATTCATTGAGCAGGTGCACGACCGCAACGGGCGACATCGCCTCGCTCATCGCCGTAAACCCGCGGATGTCGGCGAAGAGGATCGTCGCGTCACGCAGCTCGCCGCCGCGCTCGAGCTTCAGGCGCCCGGTGACGAGCTGTTCGACGAGATTCGGCGACAACAGGCGCTGAAACTGCGCCCGGGTGTGCGCCTCGTCCTCGAGCCGCCGCACGAGCCGCGCGGTGTGCAGCGCCTGCGCCGTCTGCCCGGCGATGCTCACGAGGATCTCGAGATCGCGGTTCGAGAACGCGTTGGCGGCGGTGCGCGAGTCCATGTGGATGACGCCGAGCATCTCGCCGCCGTGCACGAGCGGCACCGCGAGCACCGAGCGGATGCCTTGGGCGACGATGCTCTCTCTGCCGGCGAAGCGATCGTCGATGGTGACGTCCTGGCAGAGCAGCGCCTGGCGGGTGCGCTCGACCTCCGCGAGGATCGTCCGCGACACGCGCACCGGGCCCTCGCCCTTTCCGTGGCGGCGCTCGACGTAGCCGGCGACGAGCTTGCCCTCGGCGTCATAGCGAAAGACGACGCCGTTGTCGGCGGCGACCAGCTGAAAGACGCGGCGCAAGACCAGCGGCAAGAGCTCGTCGGTGTTCCACACGTCGCGGGTGGCGATGTCGATCTCGTGGCGGAGGCGTAGCCGTTCGTAGTCGGCGATGAGCTCCTTGTCGTCGGTGCGCTCGGCAGCTGGCAGGAACACCCGCTCGGTGTCGGGCTCGATGGACTGCCGCACCACGCTGTCGCCGCCGAGCACATCGACGGTGACGTGGCTGAGGGTCACTTCGCTGTCGGGCGTGGCGACGAACTCGAGCTTCACGCCTCCCATGTCGACGACATCGCCGTGGTCGAAGACATGCTCGAAGGTCCGCTGTCCGTTGAAGACGAGCCCGTTGCGCGAGCCGAGATCGCGGATCACGTAGCGGCCGTCGTCGCGGCGTACGATCTCGGCGTGGTGCTTCGACACCAAGCGGTCGAAGACGCGGATCGCGTTGTCCGCGTGCCGGCCGATGGTGTTCGTGTCGCGCAGCTCGACGAACTGCGTCTGCTCGGCCACGCGGACGATGAGCTTCGCCATGGGCCGCCCATGCCACTTTGCGTCGGCGCAGCCAACGGTCTTGACGCGACGCCGGGTATGGCGCGCAGAGAGCGGCATGCGCATTGGCACCGCGGACGACACGAGTTGGAGAGACCGCCTGGCCCGACAGCCCCTGTTCAGGGGGCTCGACCCGGTGCCTCTCGGGCGCGCCGTCGATCACTGGCAGCGGCGGATCGTCGAGCCCGGCGCCCACGTCGTGCGAGAGGGGCAAGACGGGCGCGAGCTCTTCGTGCTGCTCTCGGGCGAGGCGCGCATCGTCCGCGGCGGCATGGACGTCGGTCGCGTGGCGGCTGGCGAGTTTTTCGGCGAGCTGGCGCTCATCGCCAATCGCCCGCGCGCCGCCAGCATCGTCGCCGCCACGCCGCTCGAGCTCGCGTGCCTCACCCGCGAGGGCTACGAGGCGATCGCGGTCGAGGTGCCGCAGCTCGCGCGCGGGCTGCTCGAGGCGCTCGTGACGACGATCGGCGGGCGCTTGACGGAGGTCACCGATGCGGTCGGCCAGCTCCTGCGCGAGCGCTCGCTGCCCCGGCGCACGCACGTCGACATCGTCCTCGACACGACGCGACGATCGGTGCGCACCGGCACGCGCGTGGCAGACGTGGTGCCCGAGCGCGTCGGCGGGGAACTGGTGGTCGCCGCGCTGCTCGACGCACGACCGGTGTCGCTGACGACACCGCTCACCGGCGCGTGCCGCGTGGAGCCGCTGACGACGGGGCACTGGGAGGGCAGGCGCATCTACGAAGAGAGCCTCGAGCACTTCCTGCTCGACGTCGCCTCGACCCTCGCGAACGCGCCGAAGCTCTCGCTCGGCCGCTCCGTTGGCTTCGGCAGGCGGGTGCAGATCGACCGGGACACCAAGGGCGACGTCGACATCGACGATCTCGCGCGCCGCTTGCGCGAGGCGATGCAGGCAGCGGTAGAAGCCGATCGGCCGCTGCACTCGGAGCTGTGGACGGTAGAAGAGGCGCAGGACTACTTCAGGAGCGTCGGCGCCCCAGAGACCGTGGCGCTGCTCGAGACCTGGCGCGGTGAGACGGTTCCTCTGGCGTCCTACGGGGGTGCCTACGCGCTCCGCTTCGGGCCGCAGGTCGTGAAGACCTCGTTGTTCACCGACTTCGCCTTGACGACCGACGCTGGCGGCCTGCTCATCGTCTACCGCGCGGCCGACACCGACGAAGCCAAGCGGGTGATGCGCTGGCGTGAGCAGGTGAGCGGCGAGGAGGAACGCTGGCTGCGCGCCCTCTCGGTGCTGCACGTGGGCGACTTCAACCGCGCGTGCATCAACGGCAACGTCTCGCAGCTCATCCGCGTGGCCGAGGGTTTTCAAGAGAAGCGCTTGAGCCAGATCGCCGACCGCATCGCGAGCGACGCCGAGCGGGTGCGCGTCATCGTCATCGCCGGGCCGTCGTCTTCGGGCAAGACCACCTTCATCAAGCGGCTGAAGGTGCAGCTCGAGGTGAACGGGATCTCGCCGCTGCACCTCTCGCTCGACGACTACTATCTCGATCGCGAGAAGACGCCGAAGGACGAGCGCGGCGAGTACGACTACGAGGCGCTCGAGGCGCTCGACATGCCGCTGCTCGGCCGTCACTTCGCGCGGATGTTCGCCGGCGAGACGGTGCGGAGCGCGCGCTACGACTTCGGCCCAGGCAGGAGCGCGCCCGAGGGCGGACCCGAGATCGCGCTCGGCGCGGGGCGGATGCTCATGGTCGAGGGCATCCACGGGTTGAACCCGGCGATCGTCGCCGGCCTGCCACCGGAGGCGATCTTTCGCATCTTCGTTTGCCCGCTGGCGCAGCTGCGCCTCGATCGCGCGTCGATCATCGCGCCGACCGACGTGCGCCTCTTACGCAGGATCATCCGCGATCGGCACGGGCGTAACACCTCGGCGGCGGACAACATTCTGCGCTGGCCGAGCGTGCGCCGCGGCGAGCGCCGGCACATCTTTCCCTTCCAGCACTATGCGACGGCGGTGTTCGACACCGGCCTGCCCTACGAGCTCAGCGTGCTCAAGGTGTACGCCGAGCGCTACCTGCTCGAGGTGCCGCAGGAGCACGCGGCGTACCCCACCGCGTATCGCCTGCTCCGCCTGCTCGAGAGCTTCGTGTCGATCTATCCGGATCACGTGCCGCCGACGTCGCTCGTGCGCGAGTTCATCGGCGGCAGCAGCTTCGAGTGAAGTCGCAGCGCCGCCGACGCCCTATTAGAAGACCTCGATGACCGCCTTCGCTGCGAAGGCGTTGACGAGCTTGTCTCCTCACCGGGTTGCTCACGACTTCGCTCTACAGTCAGAACCTGATCGCAATCGGGAAGTCTTGCACCGTGGTGGGCTTTGCCGTCGTTGGTGTTTGCGACCCCTTGGTCAACGCTTTGACCCGCTCGCTGACATAGAGGTCGAGCATGTTCACCGTCACACGGCCTGATTTCTGTGCGTCCGCCGCTCCTGAGAGCCCTTCGATCAACGCCAGCGTGAACGCACCGTTCTTCCATTCCTCTGACTCTTGCGACAGTTGTCGGCCAGAAGACGAGGTGAAGACGACGACCCCGTTGTCAGCGCTTGCGAGCTCATTGACGAAGCCGTTGATGTCAGCATCCAAGCCGCGGAACTTCGGCTTTCCGACCACGCTTCCAGCGTGACACGCGTCGAGAAAGACCAACATCTTGCCCGCGACGGCAGCGGCCGTGGAGCGGATGTCGGTGTCCGCCACCATCGTCCGTTTCACTTTCTGGGTGTCAGCATCGTACGGCAAGAAATAGAATTGATCGTTCTGCGGATCTTTGATGCCGTGGCCTGCCAAGAACAGGATCGCAACATCGTGCTGAGTCGTGTTTTTTTGCAGCCACTCGAGACCGTCCATTATCTCGTCCCGCGTGGCTCGCTCATCAGTAAGCAGGCGCGACTCCACCCGTTTGTAGAGCGCCCCGTCTTGTTTGGCGAGCGCAGCTGCTACGTCCTTGGCGTCCTTCGCCGCCAAATCGAGGCGCAGCACGGGGTCTTTGTATCTCGCAACGCCAATCGCGAGCACATAGAGGGTTGGTTTGACGGTGAAGGCGTCCGCGGTTTGCGCCGGGCCGTGCCACTTCACTCGAACGCTGACTGGAGCGCCAGCGCCGGTGTGCGTTTCAGCGAAAACCGAAACGACGCAGTCGCGGGCGGGGATCGGCACCTCGAGCTCAACTTCGTCCGAAGTGATCTTCGGCTGGACGCCGCGGCTGTTGGCGATCTGACGGCCATCGACCAAGACCGTCAAGCGCTTCAGCGCGGCTCCAGAAGGGACCTTGACCCGCGCCTTGAGCCGGATCGTCGGGCCAGTGGCGCTCATCTCTTCGGCGCCCGGAATGAACGAGACGACCGGCGGCTGCATCGTGAGAAACTCGAAGCCCTCGTCGGACTTTCGCTTCTTGCTCGCGGCGATAGCCTTTTGCTCGTCGAGGGTGTCGAGGACGCGCGAGACGATGTCTGGCCGATAGAAGTGTTTGCGAAGCAAGCTTGCGGGATAGAAATCGGCAGCCGCGTCGAGGCCGCGGTTGACGTGCCAACCGACGAGGTCTTCGCCGTCGGGCGATGCATCGTAGAAGCCAGACTTGGTCCACGCGACCCAACGCCGACCTTCCTCTACCGCGAACCACGAGAGCAACAACTCACCATCGGCAGCGCGAAACCAACGCAAGACGCCGCCCTCGAAAACAGCGACGACGACCCTGCCATTGTCGCTCCAATGCACGAGGTTCGTGGGGGTTTCGTGATGGATCCAGCGAGTCTTGGTCACTCCGAATCCGAGTCCGGCGTCCGTCACGCTCAGTTGGTCATACTCGGCGGTGGCCGTGGCTTCGCCGTCGGGGGCGACGACGTAGCCTGAGCGGATACCGAAGCCATACTTGGGAATTGGAAAGTCCGTCGGTCTTGGTTTCACGGCCGGTAGGCGCTCCACCCCCCTGACCGTCCGCTCCTTCGGCACGACCGCAAACGGCTTGCCGAGCTTCGGCCCAACGAACACCTCGCTGCCAGCAGCATTGGTGACGAAGTTGGGCGTTGGCGCGAAGCGATCGGGCATGTCGACCGCCCAGCGCAGTGAGGGCGCATTGTGCACGACGCGCTCGGTCAGCCCGAAATCGACGTATCCCCAGCCGCGTTCTGACGCCCAAACGATGCCATCGCGCGTCGCCTCGACATGCTCTACGGTGGCGGTGGCCGAGATCGGGATTCTGATCCCGCTGGCCTTGCCTCCCTGTCCGAAAAGCCACAGCGCGTGGATCTCGGCGTCCTTTTGCCACCGCGATGCCACCAGCGTTTGACCGTCCGGCGTCAAGGTCGCGTCGGTGAAGAGGCCGTCGGCGACCCCCTTGTCGACGACGAGCGGTTTATCGAAGAGGCTTTCGAGGGATGACACGCTGAAAACTTCCAACAGGCTGCCCCTCGGGTCACCCGCCGGACGGACGAGCCATCTCCCGTCGAGCGAACGATGCAAATGCTCGCTCCAAGGACCGCGACGTTTGTCGACCACACCGTTTGCGTCGTAGACTTGAGCAGAAGAGTCAGTGCCCGCGACGAACTCCCCTCCGGCCCCAAAGGAGAGATGCCAGTGCGTTGCACCGACCCCTCGATGTTTTTCTGCCGTAAACAAGACCTTGGCGCTATCGACATCGAACACCATCGGCGCTGCATAGGCACCGGCACCAGCGACACGCTTGCCGTCTCTCGAGAACGCGAGCGCACTCACGTCGTAAAAAAAGCCGCCGAGGCGTCGAACCATCTCGCCATTGGCCCGGCGGAACAGGGCGATCCAACTGCTTTGGCCATACTCTTTTCCAAGATAGCCGCCGGCTGCGATCATCTCTCCATCGGGTGAGAGCGCGACCGCCTCCACACGTCCCTCGTCAGATGCGGCCTCAATCGGCAACCGAATGACGCGCAGCAATTCTCCAGATGGCAACCCCCAAACACGGATCGTCTTGTCGTCGCCAGCGGTGACAACCCATTTGCCGCTCGGGTCGACGGCCAGCGCGTTAATCTTGCCGGTGTGCATCCCTGTCTCGAGGCGCAAGAGAGGGTTCGTTGCCGGGGTGACAGGGGCACCGGCCACGACCAGCAGCCACGGCATCAACAGCATCCCTTTTACCTACCGGATGATCGGGTCGAGTGCGAAATTCTCCGACACGAGTGCTGCATCGTCGAAAGGGGTTTGATTCGCATGGTCACATGGTTGCCGTGACTTGTGTGTAGACGTAGCGAACGTCGACGGCGCCCCGGTATCCTGGGGCCCGACAATGAACGTGATCGCCGGTCCCTTGTCACGAAGGCACCCAAGGTGGAGGTTCCAGGTTCGGGCGATGCGTTCACGGGGTCGAAATAGACGACCCTCCATGTACCAGTGCTCCCGGACGATGCGGCGCTGGCTCTTACGGTCCGAACGGTACGGCAGCGCCGTCGTCGTGCCGCCGAGCAGCGTGGCGTAGAGGTCTTCGAGAAGTCCAGCGGCTTGCTCGGCGGAACGCTCTCGAAACTGGGCGAGTACCTTCCGATCCTCGGTGGCGTCGCCGGGCAGGCTCTCCTCGTCGTCCAGCGCCGAAGCGCCGACAGCAGCAAGCGGTTCTGCAGGTACAGCGGCAGGCAGTGGCCAAGCTTTTGATCACTCACGTGGGGCTCCCTGGTCGATGACGGCATCCAAGAACGGCAGCTGCTTGACGAAGTCGACCTCGTCGACGCGGGCCGCGACGCCGAGGACTTCCTTGAGGATCGTCGAAACGTACAGCTGTAAGAAAGTTCGTCCAGGTTCCGGCGCATCCCGAGCAGCCTGAGCCAGCGCAGCCGCCAATTCCTTGTACCCATCGCCACCCAGAGCTGCTGGTCGGACTGACCATCGGGCGGGCGACCGTCAGGCGTTAGGAACACGAGCTTTGCCTCGAAGCTGAGTCGGCGGTTCTGCCGAGCCCACTGCCAGACGGCTTGCTCGTAGGCACTGAGCTGGGCGCCGTGCTCACCGGCGTCGATCTTGTTCTCGATGACGACGACTATCGAACGGCCCTCCTCGATGAGTTCGAGCCAGATGTCGCAGCGCCGCTCCGTAATGGCGTTGCCGTGATCGGCGGGCGCCTCGACACCGCGTTCGGCGAAGACATGGACCCGGCGTAGCCGTTCGTTATTCTCCTCCCCGTCCTTGCTGATCCGCTCGAAGACGTCTTCGCCGGGAATCAGCCGACCGAGCAAGGCGAAGAACTCTTTAGACAACCCGGGTACCAAGCCCGTGGCTGCCACGGTGATCGAGTAGATGGGCGAGGCACTGGGTGCGCGTGACCTCGTTGCGGGCCTTGCCGAGCGGGGCCAACAGGTCGAGGTTCCAGTCCATCGGCATCAGGGCCCAGGGGTAGTCACGTTTCGAGGCGGGCCGACGCTTCTTTGATCTTCGGGAGCAGCTGCGCCAGTGCGGCTTCCATGCACCCCCTCCGGCTCGGAGTGCTACCACGGCGTCTTCGGACTTCCAGTTCGGTTGTCAGGGTGTCGGAGTTCTGGGTCGGATCGTCACGTCGGGATTTCGGTTTACGAAAACTCGTTGACGACGTTTCTGCCACCGCCGATACTCAAACCAAGGAAGTGATGAACCGTGGCCAGACCCATTGAAGCAACGCCGATCCTCGAAGGCAAAGACGCCGAGGCTCTGCTGAAGAGCCTCGACGACGTGGCATCCCCGGCCGAGATGGAACGCCGGGGCGAAGCCTCACAGCGCCGCCTCGACGATATGGCGAAGCGACGCCGAGCCCTCAAGAAGAAGTCTTCGGGCCGCAAGTAGAGCCGCATGCCGGCGCCACCGCGTCTTGATCCCAAGAAGTTGGTGCTCGACGAGATGTCCGCCGACGTCGATGTCAGCACCTTCAGCTGCGACGACGACGACCTCGACGACTTCCTGCGAACCGATGCCCTGCCGCTACGGGACCTCGGGATTACCCGGGTGCATGTCGGGCTCTACGACGGCGCCGTCGTCGGCTACATGGCGACGCTGGCCGACGCAGTCCAGCTGAAGACCTCGGAGTCGAAAAAGCTCGGTCTCCGCCACGACGACCAGCACGTCATTCCCGCGATGAAGATCGGCAGGCTCGCCGTGTCGTCGGCATTCAGACAGCAGTACCGCGGCGCCGGCACCGAGTTGATCCGCTACGCCGTCGACCTGGCGACGATGGCGTCACGGACGATGGGTTGCCGGCTGCTCACCGTCGACGCCTACGCGGCGTCGGTGACGTTCTATGAGAAGCTGGGCTTCGTCAGAAACAAGGTGACGAGGCCCGAGGCCAGGACGGTCAGCATGCGTTTCGACATCTCGGCGAAGCGGCTGCCGGCGTGGCTTCGGGGTGCGTGAAAGCCAGGTGACCCACGATGCCATATTTTCATGCGAGCCGATGCAAGTACGCACCCGGTCAGGTAGTCGAAACCAGCTGGGCGATGTCCAGCTACTGGAGCCACAAACGCGACATCGGTTTCGTTCCGGCCAAGCAGGTGGCGGGCGACGGTGCCGTCGATGCCCTGGAATCCACGAGACAGGCGCTGAAGGAGTTCGTCTACGAAGACATTCGCGGACGTCAGTTTCCCAGTCGTCCCTCCCGCTTCACGTGCATCTATCTCTTCGAGTCTCCGGACGAAAATTCGGCAAGGGACGCTGCAAAGGGGCTCGGTATTTTTGTCGGCCCCGAGATCTACGAAGTGAAGCCAGTGGATTCTGCCAACCTGCACGTCGCCGATGCAGACCTTCTGAACTACTCGAAGCTGTTGTCTTCGTTTGATCGACGATGCCCGCGGGCCTCGATCCCGATTGCGGAGAACGCCCGTTGCAAGCCGCCCCCAACGACATCCGACTTCTGATCGTTAACGCTGATCCTGATCCCCACCGGGGGGACGCCCATCCGCATCGCCTTTCCGACCGCACGATTTGCGCGAAGTTCCTCGCGAGAGCGACGTTGGTGCGACGGCGGTTCGACGAATTGGCGGCGCAAAAGAGGCAAGAAGCGCAGGCTTTCGGAGGCTGAAGCGGGCGTATTGGAGCGAGCGTGCGCAGGGTGAAGGTGTGCGAGCTCGGCGGCGAGGCGGGCGCGGGGCTTGGCTCAGAGCAGCTAGGATTCTTGTCGGACGCCGATGTTCGGTGGTGCGCGAGGCGCGGCGGGGAGTAGACCGACGTAGGTGTCCCGTCCGCCCCGCTCAACGCGACGCGGGTCGCCGGGCCGGTCAGCGTGACGACGACGCCCGACGCGTCGCTGACGCCGGCGAGGATCACTTTGCCGCTGAGCGAGGCCGTTCCCATGATCGTTCCGGCATCGGCGCCTGCGGCCCCGGTCGCGCCTGGCGCGCCGGGCTCGCCCTGCGGTCCGGCTGGGCCCGCGCCGTTGGTGCCGTCACCAGGGATGGCGGCAGGTGTGCAAGCGACAAACAAGGCAAAAAGAAGGAGGATCGTGATGCGTGCATCTTGTGAGCTCCCAGGCGGTGTGCTTCGCGGCTCCACTGCCATGGCTCACAGCGCCGGGCAATCAGCGGGCGGGCAAGATTGCGCAGGACGTGCGAGCCGAGCCGGGAATCGCGCTCGGGCTGCTCGAGGCGCTCGTGACGGCGATCGGCGCTCGCTTGACCGAGGTCACCGACACGGTCGGCCAGCTCCTGCGCGAGCGCTCGCTGCCACGGTGCACGCACGTCGACATCGTCCTCGACACGACGCGACGATCGGTGCGTACCGGCACGCGGCTGGCGGACGTGATGCCCGAGCGCGTCGGCCGGGATCTGGTGGTCGCCGCGCTGCTCGACGCACGACCGGCGACGCTGACGACGACGCTCTGCGGCGCGTCGGTCGGTGGATGCCGCTCGACCCCTGAGCTCGACGCTTGCGCCGCCTCGCCAATAGCCGTCTGCCCGACCGCGGGTCCTGCCGGGAGCACCGCGAGCAGGAGCAGCGGCAGCCAGAAGCTCGAGCTCGGTGTCGTCATGCTGCGCTGACCTCGACTTGGCTGTCAGGCACCGTCGGCTGCCCCTGACACGATCGTCCGGCGCGCTTGACGCCCGCTCCGCAGGCCGAAAGAACGGCGATACCCGGCCCATGAAGATCGGTCCAGGCCTTCGAACGTCGGTAGACGAAACGCCCACAGGGCAAGCGCCCGAAGCGACCCCGACAGACGCGCGGGCAGTCACTGATGCCTACGCCGTCCGCATCGACGCGGCTTCGGCTGCTGAGCTTGCCCCGCTCAAGCGCGACCTACGTTACGCAAGCGCGCTGGACCTGCGGCTCCGCGTCCAAGAAAGTGCGAGCTCGAAGACTGACGAGATCCTGCGAGCGCACTTGTCGCCGCACGTGGCATCGCTCGACGTCTTCGGGATTGCCGCTTGGCGCGTCCCCGAGGTCGTACTGCAACCGTTGGCGGCGTCCCGTTGGGCAGCGCTTGCCGGCGAACGACTCAAAGGCACCCCGCTTGCGCAAGCACTGCATTCGGCCGTGCGCGATCTCGCGAACGTAGCGTCGATCGACCGCGCGCTCGCCGAACAACTGGGCGCCATCGCGGCCGGTGTTCGCGACGCCACCGAAGGCCATCCGGACGAGACCCATCCGATGCGACGCAAAGCCGCTTTTCTCCTCGAGCGTTTGCAGGCGAGTGGCCACGAACCGAGCGTGACGACGCGTGGAGCGCTCGTCGATCTGGCGCGCGCTCTCTTAGAGGTTCGGGCGTCGCCGCGTTTGCGTGAGCTAGAGATAGGACCCGGGCTCGCGCGGGCGATCGTTTCCGCCATCGTCACGCACGGCGATGAGCCAACGCGTGACGCGCTGGTGCGCAGCGCGGGTCACGGCTTTCCGCAAGGCATCGCGGGCACGTTGATGCACCTCGCCGACACGCACCCAGCTCGTATCCGCGTGGAAATAGCGCTCGCCGCTGGGATCCCGCCGGCCGAGCTCGACCTGCTCGCCGTTGCCGACGCAAGCACGGGGCCGACCGTCAACGCGCAGCAGCACCGAACGCTGCTGGAAGCCATCGCAGCGAAGGAATTCGAGCCAAACGTCGCCGCATCGTTGCTGCGAGAGTTCCCGGTTTCGGAGGCCCAGCAACCACGACGCGCCAGTGACCCGCAGGCGCTCAAACGGCTGATGGCGCTTGCGGACAACGCGGCTCGGCTCGAAGAGCGTGAGCTGCGCAAAGAGCTGAAACACATCATCGACGACGCGACCCTGGCCCTCTCGCGTCCTGCTTCTTCGGCCCACGCGCTCGTCGCGTGGGATCAGCTGCTTAGACGAGATCCGTCACTCGCCTCGTCTCTCCGGGCGTGTCTCACGCGACTGCACGAAGACGGCGCCGCCGGCAGGTTCACGGTCGTTGCCAAAGCGATCGCCGGCTTGCTCGAAGCGCTGCTGCGCGACGGAATCCCTCTCGACCTGGGCCTAGAGTATGCCCCGTTCCTGAGCGACGAGCAGCGGAGGCGGCTCGCGCTCGCTGCCCTCGAAGGCGGGACACAGGAAGAAGCCAGGATGTGCGCTGTGGTCTGCATGACCGGAAAAACTGACTGGATCGATGCCTTGGACGAGCACGAAGCCACGGCGTTGCTCGATTGGCTCGACCGCTTCGCGCGGCGCGCCCTGGTCGAGAATCCGGCGTTGGCGCACGAGTGGGCGACACGGGCGCCGCCGGCGCTGCTGCGATCTATCGTCGCAGGCGCTCCGACACACCGTCAGGGCTGACTGCGGGCAACTCGCCCCTCCCGCCGATCGCGCGCGATCGCCAGCGCCTCTTTCGCCAAGCGCACGATCACCGGGCCCAAGATGGCGCCGACCGGTCCGAGCAGCGCGACGCCGCCGAGGATCGCCACGAAGATGACCAGCATCGGCATCTGCAGGGCGCCGAAACGCACGTAAATGGGCCTGAGCACGTTGTCGACCACGCTGATCACCGCGACGCCGAGCCCGATCAACACCGCGCCCTTGATCCACTCACCGGCGAGCAAGAAGCCGATGCCGATCGGCGCCCAGACGAGCGACGTGCCGACGAGCGGCACGATCGCCGCAATTCCGGTGAGCGGTCCGAGCACCCACGCGCGCGGGACCCCGAGGAGCAGGTAGACGATCGTCGCGATCAGCCCTTGGGTCACGGTCGTGAGGCCTACGCCGAGCAACAGCCCGCGCCCCGTTTCGTAGAACGCGCCCTTCAACCGCTCGAGCGCCGCAGGGGCGAGTGGGACGTGCGCCTGCAACCAGCGCCAGGCATCGTCGCCCCCGAGCATCAGCGAGTAGACACCGGCAAAGTACACGAAGAGCGCGATCGCGCCTTTGAACATCAGGCTGGCGATGCGCGATCCCAGCTGAAACGCCTGCGCGCCGTAGCGCCCGACGAGCGCCACCACCTCGTCCAAGCTGCGCGGCAAGGACGCCGACGGCGCGCTTGAGGTGAGCGTCTCGAGCGCCGCGCGAGCAGACGGCGCGCCTGAGAGCGACGCCACGAGCCCGTCGGCCTCGGAGACGACGAAGACGCCGAGCAAGATCACTGGGATCGAGACCGCCACGAAGACGAGCAGCGTCGCCGTCGCCGCCGCGCGCGTGCGCCCTTTGAGCAGCGACTCGAGCCGCATCCACAGCGGGCGTGCGAGCGCCGCTGTCCAGGCCGCGAGGATCAGCGCCGGGAGCAGCGACCACCCGACGATCAGCGCGCCAAGGACGAGCA
>JADLHZ010000098.1 GCA_020848545.1 Deltaproteobacteria bacterium
AGATCGCGCTCGCGCTCGAAAGCGTCGATGAGCGGATCGGAGGTGAGCGTGGAGCGGCGTACAAGACCTTCCTCGCCTACTACCACGTCCTCAACACGCTCGGGCTCGACGCGATGATCGCGCCGATTAACGAGTTCTTCACGCCTGTGAAGAAGCCGAAAGCAAAGGAAGCGCCCAGCGAAGACGGGCCGGCGCCAAAGGTGGCGAACGCCGACGTCGAAGAGCCGAAGGACACTCCGACGAAAGTCGAGACGCCGGTGAAAGTGCCTGCGTAGTCCGCCGGCGGCAGCGAAGCGATCGGCCGGGAGTCCACCTCCGCTCCCGGCCGATCGACTTCGCGTATCGGTTCCGGGCCTGGCGCGCGGCGAATCAGAGCTGGCAGTTCTTCGTGCCGCTGTCGTCGCAGATGCGCAGCGAGTAGTAGTTCCCGCTCGCCGGCGCCTGGAAGTTTCCGGAGATCCACTTCACGCGCGCATAGTACGTGCCGTCGTCCCAGCCCCACTCGTCGTCGAGCAAGCCGGTCCACACACGGTTGCCGCCGTAGGCGCAGCAGCACATGCCGCTGCACCACCAGTTCGGGTTGGTCGGTGGACGGGCGCCGCAGCTCGCGTCCATGTTGCCCGGCGCGTCTTCGTCCTTGCTCAAGCACACTTCGTACAAGTTCCCGGCCGGCAAGAAGCTGACGTCGAGGCGGGTCGCGAGGCGAAGGTCGGCGCCGGCGCGATCGATCGCGTAGACCTTGTACCAGTCGAGCGCGTTGGTCGTGCCTTGCGGCGCGCTGCGCGCGGTCGGCGCCGTCTCGTGCGTCTTGTTGTCGGCGAGGAAGTAGCCGGTGTACGAGCAGTAGTTGTTGTTGTTGTCGTCGACGTCGCACACGACAGCCGGCGCTTGGGCGTGGGCGTCGTCGCGGTTGTAGTTGTTCTCGACCGCTTCGCAGCCGTCGGCGGGGTTGTTGTTGTTGTCGTAGTAGTGGTCGTACCACTGCCAGCCGCCCGCGTTTTGGCTGACGCTCTTGCACACCTGCGCGCCGCAAACGAAGCTGTTGCCTTGGGCGACGCACGAACGCGCGGTGCCGGCGTTGCTCGGGCCGGGGCACACGTTGCCGCAGGTGCCGCAGGAGTCGACCGACGAGAGCAAGCCCTCGTCGACGGTGCCGTCGCAGTTGTCGTCTTTGCCGTTGCAGGTCTCGGTCGTCGGTTGCGGAGCGCTGCAGGCACCCCACGCGCCGGCGGTGCAGGTCTGGGTGCCGACGCATTGGCCGACGCCGCTGCCGCACGGCTGGACGAGCGCGAGACCGTCGGCGCCTTCGTCCTTCTTGCCGTCGCAGTCGTTGTCTTTGCCGTCGCAGACCTCGGCGGAGGGGACGCACGCCGAGCCGCTCGGGCCGGTCGTGCCCGTGGTGCCGCTCGTGCCCGTGGATCCGGTGCTGCCGCTGGGGCCCACGTTGCTGCCGCAGCCCGCGCCCGAGCACGTCGGTACGGGCGCGACGGTCTTACACGCCCCGGCGTTCGGGATGCATTGGCGCGAGAGCTCGGTGCCCTCAGCGTCGCGGAGCGGGATGCACATCGTGCCCTTCGGGCAAACCCCGTCGCCGGCGGCGGTGCAGTCGATGCCGCACAGCTTGCCGTCTGGGCTCTGCACGCACGCGTTACCGATGTCGCCGCACTGCGAGTCGCTGGTGCACGCTTGGCAGGAGCGGACGTCGTTGGTCACGCAAACGAGGGGGGAGTCGGTCTTGCGCGGATCCTTCTTCTTGCACGCGAGGCCGTTCTTGCACGGGATGTCCTCGGCGCAGCGGTCGGCGCAGGTCTTTTGGCCATTCGCGGAAACGCAGGCGCCGGTGACACAATCGCTGTCTTCGGCGCAGGCGCCGGCGACCTCGACCTGGCCGGTGCCTTCGCTCGCCGTCGTCGACTCGCCGCGCAGCTTGGTGTTCGTCCTATACGTCGTCTGACCGCCGCAACCGGCGAACAGAAGCGTGCCTAAAAACAGGAAAATCGAAAAGACACGGGTCGCTTCGCGCGTCCCGGCAGACGTGTGCAGGCGTGGTTCGGTCACGGCAGCCCTCCATGAACATTGTCGGAGGTGGGTACGTGTCGGTTGCGCTATTCAGAACGCTGTACAATTTTTGGACAGTGATGGGGCAGGATGGTCGCCTTGCTTATATCTTTGCTTGACACTTGCAAATGGCGTGTGAGCAGTGTCTACCCAGTTTGGGGGGGGACACCCCCGGCAGGCCGCGATTGGCCGGTTGGAGAGGTCCCCATAAGTCGCGCCACACATCAGAAAAGCGCGAAAAGCAGCAAGGAGTAGCAGCACATGGCACAGGGCAGAGTGAAGTGGTTCAACGATGCGAAGGGTTTCGGATTCATCGAGCAAGACGGCGGCGAGGACGTGTTCGTCCACTACACCGCGATCGTCCAGGAGGGCTTCAAGAGCCTCGCCGAAGGACAAATCGTCGAGTTCGAAATCAAGCAAGGTCCGAAGGGCCTCCAGGCGCAGAACGTCAGCCTGGTTCGTTGATCCCAAAGCAAGGGGGGAAGTTCTGTCCCCGGTGCCCGGGCCGTTCTCCGTAACGACATGAGGCACAAACGAAGAAGGGCTCGAGGCGACTCGGGCCCTTTTTTTTTGCCCGCGTTCAGGGCGCCAGGGCCGCGAGCCAAGCGGCGACGGCCTTGCCGCGGTGGCTGTTCCTATTCTTCGTCCGATCGTCGAGCTCGGCGAAGGTCTTTCCGTACTCCGGAAGCAAGAGCAGCGGATCGTAGCCGAAGCCGTTCGTGCCGCGTTCTTTGGCGATGACGATCCCGGCCGCTTCGCCGCGAAAGACCCGGGTCGCCTGGCCGGGCACGGCGTACGCCAACGCGCAGACGAACTTCGCGTGCCACTCCTGCTCCGGCGCGCCGCTCCGGCGCAGCTCGACGAGGAGCTTCCTCCGGTTGGCGACGTCCTGCGGCTCTCCTGGGAGACGCGTGTCGTCGGCGTAGCGCGCGGAGTACAGCCCGGGTCGATTGCCGAGCGGCGCGACCTCGAGGCCGGAGTCGTCGCCGAGCGAGGGGAGCCCCGTGGCTTTTGCGGCGGCCTCGGCCTTGAGCACGGCGTTTTGCTCGTAGGTCGTGCCGGTCTCTTCCGGCAGCGTCACGCCCTCGTGCGCATCGAGCCCTTCGACGCGCATCTCGGGCGGCAAGAGCTCGACGAACTCGCGCAGCTTTCCCTTGTTGGAGGTGGCGACGACGATGCGCATCATCGCCGAACGATCCCCATGCGCACCATGTCGAAGTAGCGCTCGCCGACCTTGTACTCGTCGCGCAGCACGCCCTCGAACTCGAAGCCACACTTCAGGTTGCGCGCTTGGCTCGACAGGTTGTCGCGGCGTACGATCACCCACAGCTTATGCAAGTCGAGCGGCGGCGCGAACGCCAGGCGCACGAGGTCGAGCAACGCCTCGCTGCCGTAGCCCTTCTTCTGCTCTTCGCGCACAATCGCCATGAACACGCGGCCATTTCGCGCCGGCCAGTAGATCTGGTTGATGCTGCACTGGCCGATGTAGCGATCGTCGACGAACATCGACCACGCACGATCGTTCTTCGACGCGATGAGCTGCTCCAAGTACTTCTTCTCTTCGTCTTCGCTGATCGTCGTCTGGCGATTGGCGAAGTACTGCATCACTTCGCGATCGTTCACCCACTTCATGACGTGGGGGAGATGCTCGATCTTCAGAGCCTCAAAGCGGATCATCCCCGCCTCCTACCAAGTGCGTGCGCAGCACGCGAGGGCGCCAGCCCGACGCTCGCAGATCCCATTGTCGGCGACCAGCCGACGAAACCACAGGCCCCCGCAGGGGGCAGGAGCGAGCGTAGCGAGCGGGAGGGGGGGCTCAACAGGTAGTTCGAGCGAAGCGACGAACGAGCGAAGCAGAACGCGGAGACCGAGCGGAGCGAGGTCAGTCCGCGTGCTTGCGGAGAAAGGTAGGGATGTCGAACTCGTCGTCGCCCATCGCGGTGAGGCCCACCGCGTCACGCCCGACGCGCACGGTCTGCAGCTTCTCCACCTTCTCGACGACCGGCTTCTCCTCCGCCCACTTGTTGCGCAGGTGGGTCGGGATGTCTTTCTCGTCGCGGGAGAGCGGGAGCGATTGCTGCACGAGCTGCTGCACCGGGAGCTGCGTGATCTTGTCGTTGCGCGGCGTCTGCTTCGCCTGCACCTTGTCGAAGCCCGTGGCGATCACGGTGATCTTGATCATGTCGCCCATCGTGTCGTCGATGACGGTGCCGAAGATGATGTTCGCGTCTTCGTGCGCGGCTTCTTGAATCAGCGACGACGCGGCGTTCACTTCGTGCAGCGACAGGTTCGAGCTGCCGGTGATGTTGATCAAGATGCCGGTGGCGCCGTCGATGCTCACTTCTTCGAGCAGCGGGCTGGCGACGGCCATGCTCGCCGCTTCGATGGCGCGGCGTTCGCCGGCGGCGCGGCCGGTGCCCATCAGCGCCAGGCCTTGCTCCTTCATGATCGTGCGCACGTCGGCGAAGTCGACGTTGATGAGGCCGCCGATCGTGATGAGATCGCTGATGCCTTGGACGGCGTTCAACAGCACCTCGTCGGCGCGCTTGAACGAGTCGAGCATCGAGGTGTTCTCGCCGGCGAGCGCGAGCAGGCGCTGGTTCGGGATCGTGATCAGCGTGTCGACGACCGCCTTCAAGTTGGCGATGCCTTCGTCGGCTTGCCGCCGCCGGCGCGAGCCTTCGAAGCTGAAGGGCTTCGTGACCACGCCAACGGTGAGGATCCCGAGCGAGCGTGCGATCTCGGCGATCACCGGCGCGGCGCCCGTTCCGGTTCCGCCGCCCATGCCCGCCGTGACGAACACCATGTCGGCGCCGTCCAAGTGCTCGGCGATGCGCTCGCGATCTTCGAGCGCGGACGCGCGGCCCATCTCGGGGTTGGCGCCGGCGCCGAGGCCCTTCGTCGAGTCGTTGCCGATCTGCAGCTTCACCGGCGCCGGGTTCATCTGCAGCGCTTGCATGTCGGTGTTCGCCGCCATGAACTCGACGCCCTTCAGGCCCGAGGCCATCATGGTGCGGATGGCGTTGCCGCCGCCGCCGCCGACGCCGATCACCTTCAGCTTCGCGGCCTCGTTCCCGTTGTCGATGTCGTCAAAGTCGATCATTGCTTCCCTCCGCCGAGCACGCCGCCGCGCAACGTGCTTCGCTTTCCTTTAAGGCCGCGCGTGGTGCGAGGCCAATTTTCTACGCCTGAAAACGACGAAACACTTCTCAAAACATGTCGCTGAACCACTCGCGCATGCGCGTGCGGACCTTGCTGTAAACGTTTTCACCCGGCATGCGCAGGTTCGACGCGTCGATGTTTCGCGCGCCAAAGAGCACGAGCCCGACGGCGGTCGCGTACATGGGGCTGCGCACGACATCGGCGAGGCCGCCGACGCCTTGCGGTTGTCCCAGGCGGATCGGCAAGCCGAGCACGTCTTCGGCGAGCTCGAGCACGCCCGGCATGATCGCCGAGCCGCCGGTGACGACGACGCCGCTCGCGAGCAGCTCTTCGTGGCCGGTCTTGTGGATCTCTTTCTTGACCAGCGTGAAGATCTCTTCGATCCGCGGCTCGATGATCTCGGCGAGGATCTGCTTCGAGAGCTGGCGGTTCTTTCGGCCGCCCACGCTCGCCACCTCGATCGCGTCGTCCTTGTGCACCATCGAGGCGAGCGCCACGCCGTGCTTCTGCTTGATGTTCTCGGCTTCGTCGGTCGGCGTGCGCAGGCCCACGGCGATGTCGTTCGTCACGTGGTTGCCGCCGATCGGCAAGACGCTCGTGTGGACGATCGATCCGCCGCTCCAGATCGCGAGGTCGGTAGTGCCGCCGCCGATGTCGACGAGGCCGACGCCCAAGTCCTTCTCGTCTTCGTTCAAGACGGCGTGGCTCGAGGCGAGCTGTTGCAGCACGATGTCGCTCACGTTGAGGCCGGTCTTGTTCGCGCACTTGATGATGTTCTGCGCGCTGGTCACGGCGCCGCTCACGATGTGCACCCGCGCCTCCAAGCGCACGCCGCTCATCCCGAGGGGCTCCTTGATGCCGTCTTGATCGTCGACGACGAACTCTTGCGGCAAGACGTGGATGATCTCGCGGTCCAAAGGAATCGCCACCGCTTTGGCCGACTCGATGACGCGCGCGATGTCGCTCTCGGTCACTTCACCGTCCTTCACCGCGACGGTGCCGTGCGAGTTGAAACCCTTGATGTGCCCGCCGGAGATGCCGGCGTACACCTGGCCGATGTCGACGCCGGCCATGAGCTCGGCCTCTTCGACCGCGCGGCGGATCGCCGAGACGGTCGCCTCGATGTTGATGACGACGCCCTTCTTCAGCCCCTTCGACGGCGCCGTGCCGATGCCGATGACGTCGAGCCCGTTCTCGGTCGCCTCGCCGACGATGCAGCAGATCTTCGTAGTGCCGATGTCGAGCCCGACGACGATGCCTTCACGTTTTGCCATGCTTCACCTCACCCCATTCCATGCACGCGTTTCGTGAGACGGCTCAGCGAGCGCTCACGATCAACGGCGACTTCTGCGCCTTCTGCCCCGAGAGCCGCGCCACGACGGCGTCCGGCCGGCGCGGGTTGTCGAGCAAGTAACTGTCTGCGCTCTGCCCGCGCTGCGCGAGCAACGCGCGCACGTCCTTGAGCCGCTGCACCTTCGCGGCGAAGTCGCCGGTGCCGAAGCTCGCCGTCGTGCCGCTCGGCAGCAAGTGCGCGACGACGCCGAGCGCGGGATCGAGCTGGATCTCGCCGACCGCGAGCGTGCCCTTCTTGGCCGCTTCTGCGAAGGCGACGCCGAGCTTGATGAAGCGCGCCCAGGTCACACGATCCTCTTCGTAGAGCGCGGCGTCGAGCCCGCTGAGCACCGGCAGGTCGCCGATCTCTTGCACGCTCGCTCGCGAAAACGGCTCGCCGTCTTCGTCGACGTAGTAGAGGGCGCCGAGCGCGACGACGGCGCGCGCTTCGTGCTCGACGATGCGGACCGCGAGCGTCCCCGGCACGATGCGCTGCACCTCGGCGTCCTTCACCCACGGATGGCGCAAGATGCTCGCGCGCAGCATGTCGATGTCGATGGTGAAGATGTTCTCGCCGGCGCTCGCGCCCGCAGCCGCGTAGTTGGGACTCATGTAGCGCACGATCTCTTCGTGCGACGTGCGCTTGTGGCCTTCGCTCTCGATCGCTTGCAGCTCGAAGAGCGCGCTCTGCCGCATGAAGTGCCAGGCGATGTAGCTCGTCACGGCGCCGATGAGCATCACCGACGCGCAGAGCACCGTCGTCCACATCGCGCGCGTGTCTCGCTCTACGACTGGCTCTCCGCGATCTCGCACTGTCAACCTTCGTCTCACGAGCGCGGCGACTTTGACAAAATTTCTGCCGGTGCTTCTCTCCGCGTCGCTCATGGCGTCCCCCGCAGTCGCGCTCATTGCGCGCCTCGCAATAGCTCGAGCAGCTTGTCGCCGGCCTTGTAGATGTCGCCGGCGCCGAGCGTCAGCACGAGGTCGCCTTCCTGCACGCGATCCTTCAGCACATCGGCGACGAGCGACTTGTGCTCCACGTAGACGACGTCCTTGTGCGCGCGCGCCGAGACCGCGTCGAAGATCGAGCGGCCGGACACGCCGGGGATCGGCTCCTCGCCGGCGGCGTAAACGTCGGTGAGGACGAGCACGTCGGCGTCGTCGAAGCAGGTGGCGAACTCGCCGAGCAAGTCGCGCGTGCGGGTGTAGCGATGCGGCTGGAAGACGACGACGAGGCGCCGGCTGAATGATCGCTTGGCGCCGCGTAGCGTGGCCAGCACCTCGGCCGGATGGTGACCGTAGTCGTCGTAGACGGCGACGCCGCGCGCTTCTCCTTTCAGCTCGAAGCGGCGGCCGACCCCTTGGAAGCTTTGCAGCGCCTCTTGGTAATCGGCGTAGGGCACGCCGAGATCGTCGGCGAGCGCGAGCACGCCGAGCGCGTTTTGCGCGTGGTGGGCGCCGATCATCGCGAAGGTGACGCGCGGCAAGGGCACGCCGCGGCGCACCGGCACGAACGACACGCCGTTCGGCAGGGTCTCCAGATCGCGCAGCGTGTAGTCGCCGCCGGTGAGGCCGTAGGTGACGTAGCGCTTCTTGATCGAAGGCAAGAGCGCACGCACGTTCGGGTGATCCACGCAGAGGATCGCCAGGCCGTAGAAGGGCAGGTTGTTGATGAAGGTCTTGAACGCCGCGAGCAGCTGCGGAAAGCCGTCGGGGTAGTGCTCCAAGTGCTCGGGATCGATGTTCGTCACGATCGCGATCGTCGGAAAGAGCTGCAGGAACGATCCGTCGCTCTCGTCCGCTTCGGCCACCAAGTAGTCGCCGAGCCCCTGCTTGGCGTTGCTGCCGAAGTTCTTCACCACCCCGCCGACGACAGCGGTCGGATCGAGCTTCGCCGTCTGCAGCACGTGCGCGACGAGGCTGGTCGTCGTCGTCTTGCCGTGGCTGCCGGCGATCGCGATGCCCATGTTCAGGCGCATGAGCTCCGCGAGCATCTCGCCACGGTGGACGATCGGGATCTTGGAGGTGCGGGCGGCGATGAGCTCCGGGTTCGCCTCTTGGATCGCGGTCGATACGACGACGATCTCGGCGCTGCCGACGTTCTCCGCGGCATGGCCGATGTGCACCTGCGCGCCAAGCTTGATGAGGCGCTCCGTCACCGGGCTCGGGGTGAGATCGGAGCCGCTGACGACGTAGCCGTAGCCGAGCAGGATCTCGGCGATGCCGCTCATGCCGATGCCGCCGATGCCGATGAAGTGGAGCTTCGGTGTGCGTCCGCGAAAGAGTCGTTTCATGGGCAGCTCTCAGCCAGGTTGATGCACATGTCCGCAAGACGTGACGCCGCGTCCGGATCACCGAGCTTCTTGGCGGCGTCGGCCATCGCCATCAACTTGGTCACATCGCCGAGCAGCTCGCGCACGGTGGTGTCGAGGCGCTCGGGCGTCAGCTCGCTCTGGCGCAAGAGCACACCCGCGCCCGCGTCGGCGAAGGCCTGCGCGTTCTTGGTCTGGTGATCGTCGGCGGCGGTCGGCAGCGGGATGAGCACCGCCGGCTTGCCGCACAGCGCGAGCTCCGCCAGCGACGACGCGCCGGCGCGGCACACCACGAGATCGCACGCCGCGTACTCTGCGGCCATGTCATGGATGAAATCTCTGACGTCGATGCCCATGCCCGCGTACGCTGCCTCGACGCGCGCACGATCCGCCGGCCCGGTCTGGTGCACGACGCGCACGCCGCTTTGCGCCCACCTTGGCGCTGCCTGCATCACAGCGTCGTTGATCGCCTTGGCGCCTTGCGAGCCGCCGAACACGAGCACCCCCCGCCGCGCCTGCGCCGTCGCGGCCGCCGTCTTCAGTGCGTTGGCGATCTGCGGCCGCACCGGAATGCCGGCCTTCACGAGCTTCTTGCCGAAGTACGCCGCGGCGCGCTCGTACGGCGAGATGGCGACGCGCGCGATCTTCGCGAGGATGCGGTTCGTCAGCCCCGGCACCGCGTTCGGCTCCAAGATCAAAGTCGGGACGCGCAGCAGCCACGCCGCGAGGATCGCCGGGCCCGCTGCGTAGCCGCCGACGCCCACCGCGACCGCGGGCTTCTCTCGCCGCACGATGCGCATCGATTGCAAGATGCTCTTCGGCAGCATGAAGAGGCCCTTCAGCGTCTGCACGAGCCCGCGGCGCTTGATGCCCACCTGATCGATGAGCTCCAAGCGATAGCCCGCCGCCGGCACGATCTTCACCTCGAGCCCGCGCTCGGTGCCGACGAAGAACACTTCGCCCTTTGGCGCACGCTCGACCCACGCGCCGGCGAGCGCGATGCCTGGGAACAAGTGCCCGCCGGTGCCGCCGCCTGCGATCATCAGCTTCATGGCGCGGCCTCGGCTTCGTCGCCGCGCTTGGCGAGCGAGTAGAGGATGCCGACGGCGACGCAGCAGGTGATGAGCGAGCTGCCGCCGTACGAGATGAACGGCAGCGTCAAGCCCTTCGTCGGCAAGAGGCCGGTGGCGACGCACATGTTCACGCCGGCTTGCAGCACGATCCACGCGCCGATGCCGAGCGCCAAGAAGCGCCCGAAGGTGGTCTTCTGCCGCCGGGCGATGGCGGCGCTCAGGAGCAAGAACGCCGTGAACAGCGTGATCAGCACGATCGTGCCGAGGAAGCCGAGCTCTTCGCCGACGACCGCGAAGATGAAGTCGGTGTGGGCCTCGGGCAGGAAGTAGAGCTTCTGCCTGCCGTCGCCGAGGCCGAGGCCGAACCAGCCGCCCGATCCCAAGCTGATCAACGCTTCGCTCAGCTGGTAGCCGGCGCCTTGGCGATCGGTGAAGGGATCGATGAAGGCGGTCACGCGCCGCACGCGATAGGGCTCGATGAAGATCAGCGCTGCGAGCACGGGCACCGCGGCGACAGCGGCGACGAGCATCGGACCGATCTTGGCGCCGGCGATGAACAACATCACGAGCGACACGAGCTCGATGACGAAGGCAGTGCCGAGATCGCGCTCGAGCAGCACCAGCACGGCGAACGCCTGGATGAAGCCGAACGCCACCCACATGCTCGACTTGTTCTCGCCGTCGGCGCGACGGGCGAGGGCGTGCGCCATGAACAGGACGACGAGCAGCTTCGCGAGCTCGGCAGGCTGCACCAGCACGAAGCCGAGCGGCAACCACCGGCGCGCGCCGCCGCTCACCTTGCCGACGCCGGGCAGCAAGACGGCGACGAGCAAGACGATCCCGATCGCCAAGATCCAGCGCAGGTTCTTTCTGACCCACACCGCCGGGATCTGCGCGACGATCGCCATGCCAGCGAGACCCATGGCGGCGAACTTGAGCTGGCGCAGGAAGAAGAAGGCGTCGTCCTTGTAGCGGCCGGCGGCGAAGACGGCGCTCGAGGAGTAGACCATCGTCAGCCCGAGCACGATCAACGCGAGCACCACCAAGAGCAGCGCGTCGTGGAGCCGCAGATCGCGCGGGACGAAGCGAGACCACCGCGAGCGTTGAAGCGCGAGGCTGCTCATGTGCTTCCTCCGAGCGCTTGCACGAGCGCCTTGAACGCGCGGCCGCGCTCTTCGTAGTTCTTGAATTGATCGAAGCTCGAGCACGCCGGCGAGAGCAGCACGGTGTCGCCGCTCGCCGCCGATCCGGCTGCGCGCGCCACGGCTTCGTCGATGTTGTCGACCCGCGCGATCGTGCAGACGCCCTGCATCGCGCGCTCGATGAGCGGCGCCGCTTCACCAAAGACGATCGCGAGCTTCACGCGCTTCGTGGCGGCGGCGCGGCTGAGCGCATAACCGCCGCCCTTGTCGCGGCCGCCGGCGAGCCAGATGATCGGCGTCGGCACCGCAGCGAGCGCCTTGGCGGCTGCGTCGTCGTTCGTCGCCTTCGAGTCGTTGAACCAGGTGACGCCCTTCACCGTCGCCACGCGCTCGATGCGGTGCTCGACGCCTTGGAACGAGTCGAGGCCGCGTTGGATCGACGCCTCGTCGATGCCGAGCGCTTGGCACGCCGCGATCGCCGCCATCATGTTCTCGCGGTTGTGCCGGCCGAGCAGCGGCGACTTCGCGAAGGAGAAGCGCGGCTTGTCGTCGGCGGAGAACCAAACGATGCGCGAGTGCAGCTTCATGCCGAGCGCTTTGGCGTAGCGATCGTCCTTGTTGAGGACGCTGGTGCCGTCGACGCGCTGCTTCTCGAAGAGGCGTGCCTTCGCCGCGGCGTACGCGTCGACCGAGGTGTAGCGCTCCAAGTGATCGGGGGTCACGTTCAAGAGCACCGCCACCGCTGCACTGAAACTGTGCAGGCCTTCACATTGGTACGACGACAGCTCGAGCACCGCGATGTCGGGCAGGGCGTTGCCAGCAAGAACGCCGGCGGCGAGGTTGCACAAAGGATCGCCGATGTTGCCGCCAACGAAGACGCGGCGTCCAGAGGTGCTCACGATGTGGCCGATCAACGCCGTCGTCGTCGTCTTGCCGTTGGTGCCGGTGATGCCGCAGTAGGGGAGCGCCTTCGGCAGCGCGCAGTAGCCGAGCTCCACTTCCGCGCAAGACGGGATGCCGCGCTTGGTCGCTTCGACGAGCACCGGGTGCGTCGGCTTCACGCCGGGCGAGAGCACGAGCAGCTCGCGGCCGAGCAACGCATCCGTGTGGCCGTCGAACTCGAACGCGCAGGGCAGCGCGAGCAAGTCGGCGCGCGCCTTCTCCCGCGGGCCCGAGTCGCTCAGCAAGACGTCAGCGCCCATCGCGACGAGCAAGCGGGCCGCCGCCAGTCCGGACACACCGCCGCCGACGACGCCGACGCGCCGCCCTTTCACCGAGGCGATGATCTCAGAAGGCGTTGGCATGAGGGCTTACCTGAGCTTCAACGTGGAGAGCGCCACCATCGCGAACATGATCGACACGAGCCAAAAGCGAACGACGACCTTCTGCTCCGCCCAACCGCTGAGCTCGAAGTGATGGTGCAGCGGCGCCATCTTGAAGATGCGCTTCTTGTTGCGCCACTTGTACGAGCCGACTTGCAGCATCACGCTCAAGGTCTCGGCGAGGAAGAGGCCGTGGATGATCGCCGAGAGGAACTCGTTCTTCGTCAGCACCGCCACCGTGCCGAGGCCGCCGCCGATCGCGAGCGCGCCGACGTCGCCCATGAACACCTCGGCGGGGTAGGCGTTGAACCAGAGAAAGCCCATGCCGGCGCCGGCGAGCGCGGCGCAGTAGACGGCGAGCTCGTTGGTGCCTTCGATGTGCGGGATCTTCAGGTATCCGGCGAGGTTGAAGTCGTGCAGCACCGATCCTGCCGCGTACGCGAGCACGCCGAACACCGCCGCCGACACGATCGAAGGGCCGATCGCCAAGCCGTCGAGGCCGTCGGTCAAGTTGACGCCGTGCGAGGTGCCCATGACGACGATGAACGCGAAGGGCACGTACCAGAGGCCGATGTCCGGGTTGAACTTCTCGAGCGCGACGAAGGGCAGCGACAGGTGGGTGTCGATCTCGTGGCGCAAGAAGAACGCGCCGGCCGAGAGCAGCAGGATCTGCAGCACGAGCTTCTTCTTGCCGGCGAGGCCCTTCGAGTTCTTCATCTTCTTCTTCAGGTAGTCGTCGATGAAGCCGATGCCGCCGAAGCCGAGCGTCATCGCCATCGTCGTCCACATGAAGTGGTTCATCGGATCGGCCCAGAGCAGCGTCGACGCGGTCAGCGCGAGCAGGATCATGATCCCGCCCATCGACGGCGTGCCGCTCTTCTTCTTGTGCTGCTCCGGCGTGTCCTCGCGCACGTTCGAGACGCCGTGCTGCCAGACCTTGAGCCAGGCGATGATCTTCTTGCCGAAGATCAGGCAGATGAGCAGCGACGTCATCGCCGCGCCGATGATGCGGAACGAGGGATAGCGGATGACGTTGAAGACGCCGAGCTCGTCGCGCAACGGAAAGAGCAGCCAGTACAACATTAGTGCGATCCCCCTTCCGCTTGCACGCCGAGCGCCGCGATCAGCCGCTCCATCTTCATGCCGCGCGATCCCTTCACGAGCACGACGTCGCCTTGCTGCACCGCGCTCTTCGCGAACGCGATCAAGGCCGCCATGTCTTCGCTGGCGAAGGTGTTCTTCTGGCCGCCGGCCTCTGCTGCGCGAATGACGGTCTTCGCGAACGGTCCGAAGGCGCCGAGGGCATGCACGCCGGTCTTCGCCGCGAGCGCGCCGAGCTTCTCGTGCTCATGCGGCGCGGCGTCGCCGAGCTCGAGCATGTCGCCCAGGAACGCGAGGATGCGCCGCTCCTTGCCGCCGGGCGTCGTGCGGAACGCGCCGAGCACTTCGAGCGCGGCGCCCATGCTGCCCGGGTTCGCGTTGTAGCAATCGTCGAGCACGACGAGCGCGCCGGTCTTGTGGATGCGCATGCGCCGATCGACGAGCGGCGTCGACTCCAGACCGCGCACGATCTGATCGTTCGTCAGGCCGAGCTCGACGCCTACGCACACCGCCGCGGCAGCGTTCACCGCGTTGTGCTTGCCGAGGTGGGGGAGACGCGCTTTCAACGTCCCGTTCTTGGTGGCGTACTCGACGCGGGTGCCGCCATCGTCGCTCAACGACCACGACACGAGGCGTACGTCGGCGCTCGCGCTCTCGCCGAACCAGCGCAGCGCGAGGTCCGAACGATCCTTCGGCAGTGCGTGCGACTTCGCGAGCGGCTCGTCGGCGGGCAGGATCGCCACGCCCTTCGGCCGGACTCTTTCGAGCAGCTCGCCCTCCGCTTTGGCCACATTTTCGATCGTGCCGAGGCCTTCCAGGTGCTCGGCCTGGATCGTCGTCATCACCGCGATCTCGGGCTCCAAAATCACGCCGAGCTCGCGCAATTCGCCGGGGTGGTTCATCCCGGTCTCGAGCACGCCGAAGGCTTGCGAGCTGTCCATGCGCAGGAGCGAGAGCGGCAGGCCGATGTGGTTGTTCAAGTTGCCGGTCGTGCGGTGCGTGCGGCCAGCCTGTGCGACGACGCTCGCGATCATCTCCTTCGTCGTCGTCTTGCCGTTCGAGCCGCAGACGCCGATCATCCGCGCGTTCAGCCGGCGACGGTGCGCGTTCGCGAGCGCTTGCAGCGCCTTCAAGGTGTCGTCGACGACGAGCAGCGGCAGATCGAAGCCTGTGGCGCGGACGTCCGCGAGCTTCGCCCGCGCGATCATCGCGGCGACGGCGCCGTGCTCCTTCGCGCTCGCGCAGAACTTGTGGCCGTCGTGCACCTCGCCGATCAACGCGACGTAGAGCGCGCCCTGGGGGAGCGTGCGCGAGTCGATCGAGATGTCGTCGGTCGCGGCGGCGAGGCCGCGATCCCACGCGCCGCCGGTCGCCGTCTGCAAGAACGTGCCGTCGAACCTCAAGCGCTCACTCCAAGCGCAAACGCCGCGCGCAGCTCTTCCCGATCGTCGAAGTGGTGCTTTTCCGTGCCGATGATCTGATAGTCCTCGTGGCCTTTGCCGGCGACGAGCAGGATGTCGTTCCTGCCGGTCCGTGCGGCCGCCGCGCGGATCGCTTGGCGCCGGTCGGCGATCACCTCGTATCCGCGGCCGGCGGGAAAGCCCGGCAGGATGTCGCGAATGATCGCTTGCGGGTCTTCCGTACGTGGATTGTCAGAGGTGACGATCGCAATATCCGCGAGCTTCGCCACGGCGGCGCCCATCAACGGCCGCTTCGTGCGATCGCGATCGCCGCCGCAGCCAAAGACGCAGAGCACGCCCTCGTGTGGCAGCGCTCGTAGCGTCGCCAGCACACGCTCCAAAGCATCCGGCGTATGCGCGTAGTCGACGAAGCCGACGCGGCCGTCGTCGGCGAGCACGCGCTCCAAGCGGCCGGGCACGCCGGCAAGCCCTTCGATGCCGCGGCGGATCGCCGCGAGATCGAAGCCCGCGCCGAGCGCCATCGTCACGGCGAGCGCCACGTTCTCGACGTTGAAGCTGCCGATCAGCGGACTGCGAAGCGCGAGCTCGCCGGCCGGCGTGCGCAGCAGCAGCTCGGTCGCGCGCAGGCCGTGGGTGACTTGCGATACATAGACGTCGGCGTCGGCGCGCGTCGCCGAGCAGCCGAGCACGCGTGAACGCCCCAAGGCCGTGCACTTCGCGAGGAGCTCGGGCCCCATCGCGCCGTCGAGGTTCACGGCCGCCGCACCGTCTTGGCGGACGAGCGCGCTGAACAAGCGCAGCTTGGCCGCAAAGTACGCGTCCATGCTTCCGTGGTAGTCCAGATGATCCGGCGTCAGGTTCGTGAAGCCGGCGACGTCGAACGCGAGGGCGTCGGCGCGGTGCTGATCGAGCCCGTGCGAGCTCACTTCCATCACCGTCCAGTCGGCGCCGAGCTTCTCCGCTTCGACGATGCGTTCGCACAGCGCGATCGCGTCCGGGGTCGTGTGCGACGACGGCCAACGCTTGTCACCCAAGCGATGCTCGACGGTGCCGATGACGAGCGCACGCTTGCCCGCCGCCTGCGCGATCGCTTCGAGCAAGTAGGTGAGCGTGGTCTTGCCGTTCGTCCCAGTGACGCCGGCGTACTTCATCGGCGACTCGTCGCGGCCGAAGAACACGCGCGCCGCCTCTGCCAAGCTCACGCGCGCGTCCGGCACTTGCACCCACGGCACGCTCGCCAAGGTCGGCGCCGCCGCGCTGACGACCCCGATCGCACCTTGCGCGACCGCGGCCGCCGCAAATGCGGCACCGTCCACCTTCGTGCCCGGCAGGGCAAAGAACAATGCGCCCGGCGCAGCCTTGCGCGAGTCGATGCACAGCGCTCGCACGTCGCGATCGCCGAGCGCCCTCAGGGTCGCGATGCGTTCACCGAGCCGCACGCCGCTCTCCCTTCACTGCATGCGCCAGTCGAGACGAGGCCAAGATCCATTTCAGCTTGTGCGCACGCGCCGATTTCGTACCAGGCGCCGGCTCTTGGCTCACGATTTTGCCGCTCCCTTGCACCTCGGGCTCGAGCGGCAGCTTGCTCTTCTTCAAGGCGTCGAGCGCTTCCTTCAAGGTCAGGCCGCGAAAGTCCGGGACGACGCCGCTCGGATCGCTGGCGGGAGGCAGCTCGCCGTCGCCCGAGATCGTGCTCTCTTCTTCCTCGGGCAGCGCCACGTCGGCGAGCGTCGTCTCGATCGGCAACGGCGCCGCGGCGATGGAGCCCGCCGGCAACAGTCCGAGCACGCTCAACGCGCCGCTCGCGACCTTTTGGAACACCGGCGCCGCCGCGACGCCGCCGAGGTGCTTTCCCTTCTCCGGCTCGTCGATCATCACGGCGACGACCAACGCAGGCGCGTCGGCCGGGGCAAAGCCGACGAAGTTCGAGACGTACTTGTCGGGCGCGTAGCCGCCCGCGCTCGCGGCCTTCTGCGCGGTGCCCGTCTTCCCCGCGGTGAGCACTCCTGGGATCTGCGCCTTTGGACCGGTGCCGCCCTCATCGCTGACCACGGCCTGCAACATCGCGTTCAAGATCTTCGCGGTCTCAGGCGACAGCACGCGCTCTCCGGGCGGTCGCGGGAACAAACGCGCGCTCCCGTCCGGCGCCTTCAGCATGCGCACGAGCCGCGGCTTGTGCAGCACGCCGCCGTTGGCGACAGCGCCGTACGCCGACGCGAGCTGCAGCGCGCTCACCGAGATGCCTTGGCCGAAGGCGATCGTCGCCAGCTGGATGAGCGGCCACTTCTTGGCCGGCCGCACGATGCCGGGTGATTCGCCGGGCAGCTCGAGGCCGGTCTTCTGGCCGAAGCCGAACGCGCGGATGTACTCGGCGAAGCGCTCGCGCCCGAGCTGAACGGCGATCTTGGCGACCCCGATGTTCGACGACGATGCGATGATCTTCTTCGCCGAGAGCACGCCGTGCGGGTGCGTGTCGTGAATGGTCTCGCCGCCGATGCGGAAGGTGCCGTTCTCGCAGAAGACTTGGTCGGTCGGCCGCACGAGGCCTTCTTCGAGCGCCGCGGCCATCAGGATCGTCTTGAAGGTGGAGCCCGGCTCGAAGGCGTCGGTGACGGCGCGGTTGCGGCGAACTTCCATCGGCGTCTTGTCGATGCTGTTCGGGTTGAACTCGGGATAGCTCGCGAGCGCGAGGACATCGCCGGTCTTCGGATCGAGCACGATCGCCGAGCCCGAGCGTGCCTTGACCGCCTGCACACCTTCGGCGAGCGCGGCTTCCGTCAGGCTCTGGATCTCGCGATCCACCGTCAGGTGCACGTCGCTGCCCTGCATGCCTTCTGAACCTGCGCCTACATCGAAAATCACGGTGTGGCCGCGGGCGTCGCGCAAGCCGACGGCGGCCATGGGCGTGCCGGCGAGCTCGGTCTCGAAGACGCGCTCCAAGCCTTCGACGCCGTGGCCATCGACGTCGACGGCGCCGAGCACGTGGCTGAACAGCGCGCGGTTCGGATAGTAACGGCGCGTCTCCGGCACGATGCCGACGAAGCCGAAGCCGAGCTTGCGCACGTCGTCGCCCATCGCCGGATCTACCCGCCGCTTCAGCCAGACGAACAAGCGATCCGACGCGAGCTTCTTCTCGATCTCCTGCGGCTTCATCGCGAGCTTCTTCGCCAGCGCCGCCGCTGCCGCCTTCGGATCGTCGACCTTCTGCGGCTGCGCGAAGACGCTCTCGACTTGGTTCGACACGGCCAGCGCGTTGCCGGCGCGATCGTAGACGGCGCCGCGGCGCGCCGGGATCTCGATCTCCTTCAAGTACTGCTCTTCCGCCATCTTCTTCAGCGGCTCGTTCCTGCGCACTTGCAGCACGAACGCGCGCACGACGACGGCGAGCAGCACGAGCGCCAGCGCGAAGAACACCACGTGTGCCCGCGACGGGCCCCGGCGCGCGGGCTTCTTGGCGCCTGCCTTGGCGACAGGCTTCTTCGCCACAGGCCGCCGAACACTCGAGCTCGTGCGCGGGCTCATCGCGGCGCTCGCGGTGCTGTCGTCACGGTGACGATCTGCTCGGCCTTCGGCGCGTCGAGCAAGAAGCGCCCGCGGGCCTCCTTGGCGAGAGCATCCGGCGCGCGGCGGGCCGCGAGCTCGGTGCGCAGCGCGTTCAGCTCTTGCGCGAGCGACTGGTTCTGCTGCTGTAGCGTGCTCAGGGTGTAGCCCAAGCGCACGACCGTCGTTCGCGCCATGACGCGACCGACGAGCGCCGACAAGACGGTGGCCGCGCACAGCACGAGCAGCACCGGCGTCGACGTGAAGAACGCACGCAAGCTATGCCACACGTGCGGCCCTCCTCGCGACGCGCAGCTTCGCCGAGCGCGCGCGCGGGTTCGTGTCGTTCTCCGCGTCGCTCGCGATGATCGGCTTCTTGGTCACGACCTGCAGGATCGGCTTCTTGCCGCACACGCACTGCGGCAGCTTCGGCGGGCAAGTGCAGCCCTTCGACGCCGCGCGAAACGCGTCCTTCACCGCGCGATCTTCCAGCGAATGAAACGAGATGATCATCGCGACGCCGCCGTCTTCGAGCAGCTCGGGGATAAGCGCGAGCATCTGCTCGAGCTCCTTCAGCTCGTCGTTGACGGCGATGCGCAGCGCTTGAAAGGTGCGCGTCGCCGGATCGATGCGGTGCTCCGTCCGCGGCATCACCTTGCGGATCACGTTCGCGAGCTCGGTCGTCGTGTGCAGCGTTCCTTTGCTCTCGACGATCGCGTGGGCGACGCGCCCGGCGAAGCGCTCCTCGCCGTAGGTGCGGATGACGCGCGCGAGCTCGGCTTCGCTCACGCTCTCCAAGTAGTCCGCGAGCGAGGGCCCGTCGCCCATGCGCATGTCGAGCGGCCCTTCGCGCATGAACGAGAAGCCGCGCGCCGCATCGTCGAGCTGCGGCGACGAGACGCCGAGATCGGCGAGCAGGCCGTCGACGCGCGCGATGCCGAGCGAGCCGAGCACGCTCTTCACCTCGGCGAAGCGCGAGCGGACGACGCGCAGGCGATCGCTGTGCGCGCTCAGCCGTGCCGTGGCGGCAGCGATCGCCTGCGGGTCGCGATCGAGACCCACGTAGAGCGAGAGGTCCGGCCGCGCCGCGAAGATCGCCGCCGCATGGCCGCCGCCCCCGAGCGTGAGATCGCAGAACACGAACGCGCGCCGCTCCGGCAGGTGCGCGACGACTTCGCGCTCGAGCACCGGCGTATGAGAGAACGGATGCGAGAATGGCGTGCTCATAGTCCCAGGCTCGCGAGGGCTCTGGCGACGTCGGCGGCCTCGGCCCGGGCGACGTCGCGCGTTTGTTGCCAGCGGTCCTTCGACCAGATCTCCAAGGTCTTCACCATGCCGGCAAAGATCACGTCCTTTTCGAGGCCGGCGTAGGCGCGCAATTCTTGGGGGATCATCAGTCGGCCGAGCTTGTCCACGGGACACTCGGTGGCGCCGGCCACATAGAGACGCTTCAGCTTCAAGACGTTCGGATCGAACTGCGGCAGTCTCGAGAGGCGATCCTCGAACGCCTGCCACTCGGCGAGCGGGTAGGCGACGAGGCACGGATCGATCGAGGTCGTGATGATCAAGCGCTCGTCGTTTTGCGCCGCGAGCAGCTCACGAAAGCGAACGGGCAGGCTGACGCGCCCCTTCTGATCGATCGTGTATTCGTGGAGCCCGCGGAACATATATAATAGACAACCCGTCGTGGACGTTGGGCGCTTTTCCCACCACTTTCCACTTTTTGCCACTATGCCACGGGAAAACGCTCCGTCAAGGCGATTTTTCCGAGGAAAATCGGTCGTCTAGGTGCCAAGAGGCCTGCTCTTTTGTTCAGCATTCGTGGCAATAACGGCACAGGCGACGCGAAAATATTTTGACGGATCGAGGGTTTCGCTGCTACGTCGGCCGGCCGGCTGATGCTCCGGCGGTTGATCGATGGTTGAGCTCGCTTTGTTTCCCAGTTTGTTCGAGGTGCGAACCCGGCTCGCCGAAGAAGAGCTGGTTTGTCCTCCGGCGGTCGCGCTGTGCATCGCGCGCGAGCTCTCGAAGTCGGTCGAACAATGTTTCGAGCACGGCCTTTGCCCCGAAGTCTTGCCGTTGACCTCGATCACGATCTCTCCGCGCGGCGAGATCGTGGTGCGACCGTCGAGCGGCGTCGCCAAGTCCGAGCGCGACGCGATCGTCGCGATGGCCCACGCGCTCACGGCCTTCGCCAGCCCGTCGCCGGCCATCGATCCCTTGTGCCGCGCGCTCTACGGCATCACGACCTTCCAGGCGGCCCGCGAACGGATCGAGATCGAGGCGGATCGCTCAGGCTTCGTCGTCGAGACCCACGCCCTCGTCCGCATGCTCGAGTATCTGGCGTCGCAGCCCAAGCGCACGCTGTCCGAGCTGCCGCTCTTCGAACGCGCGCCGGCGCTGTCGTCGGACGATCTCATCGCCGTCCACGAGCCCGCGCGGATCGATCGCCGTCCGAACCCGCAGAACGACGAGGTCGATCCGAACCAGTGGTTTCTGCGCGTGGTGCCGAAGAAGCTTCGCTACACGCCGACGCGCACGAACGACAGGTGACCGCCGGTCGTTCCTTTGTCGCGGCGGAACGAATAGAAACGATCGGGCTCGCACATCGTGCAGGGCGGCGCGCCGTCGACGCGATCCGCGGAGACGCCCACTTGATCGAGCGCGAGGCGATGCGCGAGCTGCAAGTCTACGTGCGGCTTCGCTCCGAGATCGCGGCGCACGACGCCGGCGCCCGCTTCTGCGAACTCGCGCGCGACTTCCTCACCGACCTCGAAGCAGCCCACGCAGATCGACGGTCCGAGCGCCACGTGTAGCTCGCGAGGAGCCGCGCCTAGATCGTCGAGCGCGGCGACCGTTTTCGCCACGACGCCTTGCACCGTGCCGCGCCAGCCGGCGTGCGCCGCGCCGACGATCGTCCCCGTCGCGTTCGCGAACAGCAAAGGCACGCAGTCGGCGGTCGAGATCGCGAGCACGGCGCCCGCGACGTTCGTGACGAGCGCGTCGGCTTCGACGCTGGCGACCTCGGCGGGCGTTTGTGCCGCGCCGACTTCGATGACGGCGACGCCGTGCACTTGTTTGGCGACGAACAAACGCTCGAGGGAAAAGCCGCCGGCCGCGGCGAACAAGCGGCGATTCTCGGCAACGGCCGCCGGATCGTCGCCCCACTTTCCTACGAGATTCATAGACGTGTAGGCGCCGCGCGAAACACCGCCGACGCGCGTGGCGAAGCCGTGGCGCGCGTGAGCCGCCAACAAGGAGCTCTGCAAGATCATCGTGCGTTTTCTGCGCTTGCTTAGGCCGAAAATCAATTTGACGTGCAGATCTAGCACTCCCGGTTACGCTTCGTGGGCGCTCGTTTCCGGAGGCTCATGAGCTGCGGCGCGAGCGACAAGGAGGCGTCGATGAGAAGTGCCCCCCGTGCCTGGACGATCGCTTTGCCAGCGGCCGCGCTCGCACTATCCCTGAGCAGCGGCTGCGCGAAGAAAGAGTGCGTCAGCGACCAAGCATTCTTCGAGAACAACGTGCTGCCGGTTCTGCAGAAGAACTGCCAAGCCTGCCACAACCCGACGGGCGACGCGCTCGAAACCGAGTTCGTGCTGCGGCCGGCGTCGCAGCCGGACTACATCGAGGCGAACCTCGAGGTCTTTCGGCGCAACTCGACGCGCATCGAGAAGGGCAAGGGTCCGCTCGTCTTGATCAAGCCGACGCGGCAGATCCCGCATCAAGGCGAGAAGCGCTTCGACATCGGCAGCGCGCAGTACAAGGCGTTCGAAGAGATGCTGCAGCGCTTCGACAAGCCGACCGCGAGCTGCCCGGGCGAAGTGCGCGTCGACGCGCTCAGCGACGTCAAGCAGCTGAGCCCGACCGAGGCGTATCGTAAGCGACGATCGCGCTCGCCGGTCGCATCCCGACCGACGACGAAGTCGCCACGCTCGACGCCGATCCGAGCGCGCTCGACGCGATGCTCGACACGGTGATGGACGAGCCCGCGTTCTACGATCGCCTGCGCGAGTGGACGAACGATCTCTTGCTCACCGCCAACTTCCGCGAGCGCGGCTTCAACACCGCGGCGCAACGCCTGATGAGCTTCCGTGACCAGACGCCGCAGAACGCGCCGCGCGATTATCCGAACGCGTACTTCTGGCAGAACCAAGCGAACAACCAAGACACGAACAACGCCGCCGCGTTCGGCAACGACGCGATCGCGCGAGAGCCGCTCGAGCTCGTCGTTCACGTCGTCAAAGAGAACCGGCCGTTCACCGAGATCCTCACCGCCGACTACATCATGGTCAACGGCTACTCGGCGGCGAGCTACGGCATCAACCTCGGCGTCTCGCCGGGCTCACAGAACGTCGTCAAGTTCCGCGCGCTCTCGGAGAACCCGTACTTCTCGCGCCGCCCGAATCAAACGGAGCCCGACCCGACCGACTTCAAGGAAGGGCGCATCACGAACTACCCGCACGCCGGCATCCTGAGCTCGCCGATGTTCGTCGGCACCTACGGCACGACCGACACCAACGTGAACCGAAAGCGCGCGCGCTTCGTCTACAAGTACTTCTTGGCGACGGACGTGCTGCGCGACACCGAGCGTCCGGTCGACATCGTCAACGTCGCCACGACGAACCCGACGATGAACGACGCAAACTGCAAGTCGTGCCACGGCATCGTCGATCCGGTGGCCGGCGCGTTCCAAGACTTCAGCGACACCGGTCGCTTCAAGATCGTCGACAAGAAGCCCTTCGAGTTCATGCGCCCGCCAGGCTTCCGCGACGAAGCCATACCGGCCGAAGAGCGGGCGACGTCGATCAAGTGGATGGCGCAGCGGATCACCTCGGATCCGCGCTTCGTCACGTCGGCGATCCGCTTCGCATACACCGGCCTCACCGGGCAAAAAGCGGTCGAAGTGCCGACCGACCAGCAGAACCCGACCTTCGACGCGCAGATGAAGGCGTTCCGCATCCAGACCGAGATCTTCAAGAAGATCGGCAAGAACTTCTCCGACAACGGCTACAACTTCAAGGTCGCGCTGAAGTCGATCATCAATTCGCAGATGTTCCGCGCCGTCAGCACCTACGGCACGCCCACGTCGTCACGCGAGCAAGAGCTCTTCGAGATCGGCACGGCCAACCTGTCGACGCCCGAGAACCTCGCGCGCAAGATCCGTGCGGTCACCGGCTATCCGTGGTCCGAGGTCGGCTCGCAGCCGAACGAGATCGCTGATCGCCGGGACGTGCAGTTCGACCTCTTGATGCAGAGGGACGACTATCGCCTCATGTACGGCGGCATCGACTCCTTCGACGTCATCCAACGCTTGAAGGCGCCGAACGGCATCATGGCGAACATCGCCAAGCGCATGGCCAACGACATGAGCTGCCTCGCCGTGCCGCAGGACTTCGCCAAGCCCGTCGCGCAACGCGATCTCTTCCGCTACGTGGAGGCGAGCTACACGCCCGAAGACAGTAACGGCTTCCTCGTCGCCGGCTCGGTCGACAAGATCAAACAGAACATCAAGTACCTGCACTGGCGCTTCCTCGGCGAGCGCCTGGAGGACGGCGATCCCGAGATCGATCGCACGTACCAGCTCTTCTTGGAGACCTGGCGTGAGGGCAAAGCGCTGCAGAAGCAACGCCAGCGCATGAACCAGGGCGACCCGCTGAACTGCCAGGCCGATCGCACCTACTACACGAACGACGTCATCCCGAACTTGAACGACAACAACTTCACCGACGACGCGACCCCACTCGGTCAAGCGGGCTACAACCGCGTCACGAGCGATCCGAACTACACCGTTCGCGCTTGGATGTCCGTGACCGCTTACCTGCTGAGCGATCACGGCTTCATCTACGAATAACGCGAACCAAGGACTGGAGGACTGCCATGGATAGACGTGACTTCATGAAGGCGGCGGCGTTGACGGGTTTGGCCCTCGCGAGCCCGCTCGCGGTGCGCAAGGCCAAAGCGGCCGACGATCCCTACAACGGTCTCTTCATCATCACCGTGCACGCCGGCGGCGGTTGGGATCCGACGAGCCTCTGCGATCCGAAGGGCTACGAAGGCTCGGTCGTGCCCGATGCGGCGAATACGACGGCGATGAACAAGAGCTACCCGGCGGCGCAGATCGCGTCGGCGGGGAACATCAAGTACGCGCCGCTCTTCGACGCCGCGAACAACAACAACGGCAACTTGACGGTGGTCGTGCCAGGCCGCGGCGTCACCCAGATTCCGGCCGGCGTCGCCGCGACGGCGCGCAACGGACAAAACTTCTTCGCCAAGCACTCGAGCCGGCTCCTCGTCATCAACGGCATCGACGTGCAGACGAACGATCACGACGGCGGCACGCGGAATATCTGGAGCGGCAAGCTCGCCGAAGGCTACCCGGCCTTCGCCGCGATGTTCTCGAGCGCGGTCGCCAAAGACAAGCCGCTCGCTTACATCACAGCCGGCGGCTATGACTTCACCGCCGGCACCGTCGCCGCCACGCGCGCGAGCCGCACCAATCGCTTGATCGCGATCGCCGAGCCGAACGTGCGCTACCGGAACGCGAACAACAATGAATATTATCACACGCCGGACACTTACGATCGCATCGCGCGCTTTCAACGCGAGCGCACGCAAGGGGCGATCGACGCGCAACGCTTGCCGCGCTGGCGCAACGCGCTCAGCACGCTGTTCACCGTGCGCGAAGGCAACAACGAGCTCTTGCGCGTGATGGACGTGCTGAACGGCAACTTGCCGGGGACGCAGACGAAGCTCAGCGACACCTTGAACAACGGCTCGTTGCAGAGCGACTTCGAGCGGCAGGTGCGCCTCGGCGTCGGCGCATATCGCGCGGGCATCGCGGCGTCGTTGAGCCTCAACTCCGGCGCCGGTGGCTTCGACACGCACCAGAACCACGACAATCTGCAGATCCCGAGCCTGCGCACGCTGCTCTGGAACGTCGACTTCATCGTCGAGGAGCTCAACGTGCAGCAGGTGCCGTTGAACAAGGTGATGATCATCGTCGGCTCGGACTTCGGCCGGACGCCGGGCTACAACAGCGGCAATGGCAAGGACCACTGGTCGACGACGAGCATGATGTTCCTCGGCGGCTCAGTGCCCGGCAATCGCGTGGTCGGCGCCAGCGACGAACGCCACAGGATGCTCGCGGTCGATCCGGGCTCGCTCGCGCCGAGCACGGACGGCGTCCGCATCACCCCGGGCTCGATCAACCTCGCTCTTCGCCGCCTCACCGGCATCAGCGAAGCCGACGTCGCCCGCGAGTTCCCGACCGCGAGCCTCGCCGACGATCTACCGATCTTTGGATAGAGCGCTTCGCTTTCTCCTATCCCTCTACACTCGCCGTTTCAGCCGAGCGCTTCTTGGGTCGTCCGAGCGCGCGGCAGCCGTTGTCCGCGATAACGATGTCACTCACAAATCAAGAAAAAAAACGGGATCCGAACCGAGTTCAATGGCGCAGAGCACACCGCTAGGTCATCCTTCATATGGCCAGGAGGTGCGCTGTGCTTCGGTTATTCGTCTTCGGCTCTTGTTTTCTGCCGTCGGTTGCCTTCGCCCAGCTCACCGGGGTCTTGACGATCGACCCAATGACCCCAACGGGCGGGACCAATTACGCGACGATCGCCGAGGCGATGACCGATCTCAACGCCCAAGGCGTTGGCGCAGGCGGCGCCATTTTTCGCCTGACGCCCGGCACCTACAACGTGAGCACACCGTTCTATAAGATAGGTCCTTTCGCGATGAATCCGCCGACGGCGCTCAACCCCGTCGTCATCGAAGGTGATCCCGGCGGCGACGAGGCCCTCGTGCAGCTTCTCGGCGTCGGGACGAACGCCGTCGACGCGGTCTTCACGCTCGCCGGCGCCGACTACATCACCATCCGGAATCTCACCATCGCCGACAACGGCACGGTCGGCGTGGCCGCGGAGCAGCTCGAGCGCGGCGTCTACATTCGACCCTATCCGGATCCGCCCGCGGCGTTCACGACGCGCCCGATCACGACGGTGCAATGGACCCCGACGGACGGCGCACAGCACAACACAATCGAGAACTTGCGCGTCATCTTGCGCTCGAGCCTCGAGTTCACGGGGCAGTGCGCCGGCGTGTACGTGCAGAACTCCGCCACCTTGGTTGGTGGCGCGATCAACACCGACGTCAATACGCGCAACAGCTTTACGACGATCAGCGGCGTTCACGTCAGCGGCGCCGACCGAGGCATCGCGGTGCTCGGGCCAGGCGCTTCGAACCCCGACGAAGGCCTCGTGCTCAGCAACAACTTCGCCGAGGACATCGGCTCGAACAACGTCTCGCACGGCGCCGGCGGCATCAGCGTGTTCGGGCTCTTCCTCAGCGCGCAGGCGAGCATCACCGTCAGCGACAATCGCGTCAGCGGAGTGCGCGCGCGCCAGCCGGCGAGCGGCTCGATGGCGTCGACCGAGGCTTCGGAAGGCGTGCGCTTGCAGAATTGCTCAGGCGTGTTCGAGCGCAATATCGTCACCGACGTCTATCACGAGAACGCCACCGTCGTTGGAACCGCCTCGATCTATGGCGTGCTCGCGTCGCCCGTGATCCCGCCGCCCCCGCTGCCGGACGTCGGCCTCACCGTCAGAAACAACGTCGTCGCCAACGTCGCCCGCGCGTATGCCGGCGCCAACAGCGTTGCGCAGAACCTGCGCGGGCTGGCCGCGCTCGTCATCGTCGGCGGTGGCGGGACGGTGCATGTATTGAACAACACGGTCCGTATCGGATCGGGGACGACCGTCACCTACTCGAGCTCAGCGTTTGCGGCGACGAACACCGTGAACTCGCGGGTCTTGAACAACGTGTTCATCAACCTGAATACGTCGACGGCGACCGCCAAGCATTTTGCGTTCTTCGCGGTGAACGTGCCGACGCCAGGCGACCACAACGTCATCTACGCGTCAGGTTCGCAAGCCTTTCCGATTTCGGATTTCACGAGCGACCCTCCGTTTGCTAACTTGGCGAGCTATGTGGCCGCGCTCGGCCTGCAGACCCGATCGCACGAAGCGAACATCGCTTTCCTTGCCGGGGACCCGCCGCTGCGACCGGATCCCGATGCCCAGGTGAACTGGGCGCTCAACGGAACGGGTCTGGCGACCTCCACTGTCACGGCGGACATCCTCGGCGTGCCGCGCGCGAGTGACAAGACCGTCGGCGTCGTCGACGCCGGCGCCTACGAAGTGACGCTGACGACGCCGCCCCCCCTGGCGACGGCGACCTCGGTCACGCCCCCGCCGGGCCCGCCCGATCTCGCCATCAACGATTATACGTGGTTCGGCCGCCGGCTGCTTCGTGTCGAGTGGGGCGGCGTCGGGCTCGTCGCGCCGGGCCTCGACGTCAGCTATCACCCGGGCGAGCCACAGGCACCCCCGCCCCCGTTTTCCCTCGGCTTCGGTTTTGTCCGGGTGGCGCCAGTCGCCGCTCCCGCCGGCAATGCCTACGCCAAGCTCAGCTGGAGCTTCAGCGAGCACGAGACCGCCGACGCCCTCTCGCCGACCGTCGATTCCCGCCTCGTCATTCGCGACGGCGCCAACTACGTTCCGTACGGCGCAAGCACCCCGTCCGGCGGACGCTTGGAAGCGTCGATCTTCTTCAGCGAAGGCATGAAGCTCGGCGACTTGATCGTCGGAAGGCCGACCGTGAGCCAGCTGACCATCGATTCGATCGACGTCGGTTATGGTCCGACCGACGGCGGCACGCCCATCGTGATCATTGGCAACGGCTTCACCAATCCGGGCGATCTGTCCCCGTCGCGCGTGACGATCTGCGGGCTCCCCGTCGCCAGCGTGGACGCGATCACGCTCGACACCGGACCGGGCCCAGGCGATCCCACCGACGAGATGATGGTGACAACCGCACCGCACACATTCGGGCGGTGCAACGTCGTCATCAGCAACGACGACGGCCAGAAGGCGGTGCTGTGGCGCGCTTTTAGCTATTACGCCGCGACGCCCTCGATCAGCAACGTCACGCCCGATCACGGCCCCGAGCCCGGCGGCACGCAGCTGACCATCACCGGCACCGACTTTCTCGATCCGCCGACCGTCACCGTCGACGGCGTGCCGGCGACGGCGGTGCAATACATCAGCAGCACCGAAGTGCGAGCGACCACGCCAGCGGGCGTCGGCGCCGTGCAGGTGGCGCTGCGCAACCCAGATGAACCGCCGCCGGCGATGCCCGACAACAACCTGGCGACGTGGGCCGGCACCTATACTTATGATCCGCCGCCGACGCTTGCCGGCGTCGCCCCAGGAACCGGCCCGACGGCGGGCGGCACCGCGATCACGATCACCGGTGCCGGTTTCTTCGGGGGCGCCGGGCTCGCGGTGGAGATGGGCGGCGTTGCCGCGACGAGCGTCGCCCTCGTCGATCCGACGACGATCACCGCGACGAGCCCGCCGGGCGCCGCGGGGCCTGCGACGGTGCGCGTCTTCAACGGCGACGGGCAAGAAGCGACGAGCACGCTGTCATTCACTTACGTGCCGCCGCCGTTAGTGAGCGGGGTGGCGCCGCCGAGCGGACCGACCGCGGGTGGCACGACGCTCACGATCTCCGGTAGCGCTTTTGTCAGCGGCGCCGTCGTGGCGATCGACGGGGTCGACCTGGCAACGACGTACACGAGTGACACCGCGCTCGAGGTCACGACGGCCGCGCATGCGTGGGGTGTGGTCGCAGTCTCAGTGAAGAACCCTGATGGACAGAGCCATTCGCTCGGCAACGCCTTCACGTACGACGCGCCGGCCCCCACGCTCGCCGCGACGCCGATCGTGCCAGCGAACGGCCCGTCCTACGGTGGCACGAGCCTCGCGATCGCCGGCACCGAGTTCCTCCCCGGCGCGCGCGTGTTTCTCGGGACGACCGAGGCGCTCGTGACGGACGTCAGCGTCGATGGTTTGTCGATCACTGCCACGAGCGCCGCGAGCCTCGTGCGCGACACGCCGCTCGCGCTGCGCGTGCTGAATCCAGACGGCAAGGAAGTCATCGCCGCGGCGGCGTTCACCTACGACACCTCCCCGCCGACGGTCGGCGTCGTGGCGCCCACCTCCGGGCTCGTCGACGGCGGTACGGCGATCACCCTGACCGGCACGAACTTCTTTGCCGGCATTTCAGTGAAGGTCGCCGGCGTGGCGGCCACCAACGTGCAAGTACAGAGCGCCACGTCGTTGACCGCCTCGACGCCCGCGGGCTCTGCGGGCGCCGCCGACGTCGAGGTCGCGAACGTCGACGGTCTCACCGGCACGCTTGCCGCGGGCTATACCTACGTCTATCGGCCACCGACCCTGGCGTCGGTGCTGCCGGCGACGGGGCCCTTGGCGGGTGGCACGGCGGTGACGCTCACGGGCACCGACTTCCGCGCGGGCGCCAGCGTGCAATTCGCGTCGAGCGATGGGACGGCCGTCGTCGTCGTCGATGCGACGACGATCACGGTGACCTCACCGGCCGGCGCCGGCACGGTTGATGTCACCGTGACGAACGATGACGGGCAGAGCGACGTGATTCCAAGCGCGTTCGTCTACATGGATCCGCCACCGACGGGCTCGACCGGTGGGACGGGCTCGACCGGCGGGACGGGCTCGACCGGTGGGACGGGCTCGACCGGTGAGACGGGCTCGACCGGTGGGACGGGCTCGACCGGTGAGACGGGCTCGACCGGTGAGACGGGCTCGACCGGGGGCGGCGAGGTCGACGGCGGCGATGGCGGCGGCGAGAGGCCGCCCGATACACCGCCGCCGACTCCCCGCGGTTGCGGCGGCTGCCAGCAGAGCGCCTCGGATCCGGTGCCGATGCTACTGCTGATCGTGGCCGTGATGCTCCTCCGTCGTCGCCCGCGGGTGACGGCGCTGGCCGCGATCGCCGTGCTTGCCAGCGCCTGTCAGCGCGAATTGCCGGCCCCGCCGGATGTCGACCTCAATCGTTTGGACGATCGCGCGCTCGAGCTGTCGCTTTCCACACCCTCTTGCGCTGTGACGGCCGTGGAGGACGTCCTTTCAATCCCTTTTGTCGTTGCCCCGCCGGCGCGGGTGATGCTCGAGGTGTATCGCGCTGACGGTGTGGTTCTGACCTTGGCCCGCCTGGACGTCACCGAAGAGCTCGCGACGCTCAGCGTCCCCGCCGGCACGTTCACGCCCGGCCGCAACGTCGTTGCGATCTCAGTCTATTCCCGCGGCGCGCGATCGCAGACCGCACGCTTCAACGTCGATGCGGTGCGGGTCGTCAATGCCACCGCGACGCCAAGTGACGGTGACGGCGATTGCTTCAGCCCACGGCTCGGCGATTGCGACGACACGAATCCAGCGATGCATCCCGCGGCCAAGGAGATCTGCAGCGACAGCAAGGACAACGATTGCGATGGCCTCGTCGACTTTGCCGATCCGCTCTGCAAGTCCCAGTGCCCCGACGAGGACAAGGACGGCGTCGCGTCGGCGATCTGCGGCGGGGGAGACTGTGACGACAACGACGCGACGACGACGCCGGGGCGTGTGGAGGCCTGCAACGGCAAAGACGACAACTGCAACGGCAGCATCGACGAGACCTTCGACGTCGACAAGGACGGCTACGTCCAGTGCGGCCCGGACGGCTTCGCGAACATCACCAAGCGCGTCGACGGCTCTGCGTGCCCTTCCGATTTTTCGACCTGTGCCGACTGCAACGACAACGACGTCACCACCTTTCCCGGGGCCTTCCAGGGTTGCGAAGGCGTGCGCCGCGATTGTCGCACCGGTCCCGATACGCGCTTCGACGATCGTGACGGCGACGGCGCGCTCAACTGCGCAGATCCAGACTCAGATAATGACGGCATCTGCGATCCGGGCGCCGTCGGCGCGGTAGCGTGTGCGCCGGCCAACGCAGCCAACGGAACCTGCTGTGTCGGTGTCGACAACTGCCCCTACGCCCGCAATTACACGCAGTCCGACTGGGACGGCGACGGTGTCGGCGACGCGTGCGACACCTGCTCGGACGTCGACGAGGATGGCTACGGCCGCAGCGGATCGTACGCCCGCAATGGCGCGCTGGCGCCGACCGGGCCGGCGATCCTGTTTCCAAGCCCCTTGCCCGATCCCGAGCTCTTCGATCGCAGCGCGTGCCAGGGATCGCCGCCAGGCGCCGCCAATCGGCAGCTCGCTGATTGTCATGACGCCAACACCAGTGCCGGGGTCGCCATGTTCCCGCGCCTCAACGAGGCCGCCTGCGACGGGCTCGACAACGACTGCTCGTGTCCCTACGGACAAAACGGCAACCCCGCCTCGTGGAGCGACCTCCCCGGCGGCTTCACCGGCTTTGTCGGGACGGGAGCGCGCTGCATCGACGAGGCGTTCGACGGCGATGCCGACGGCTTCAGCACCTGCGCGAATGTCTCGCAGAAGACGCCGACCGGAGCGGCAGTGGCGCTCAATAAGGCCGACTGCGACGACAACGATCCGCAGATCGTTCCGAGCGCCGGCGTCGAGGCGGCTTGCGATGGCAGGGACAACAACTGCAGCGGCTTCAACGTCGACGGCAGTCGCTCGACGGGCGCCGCCGCCGGCAAGTACATCGACGAGCCGTTCGACGTGGACTCGGACGGGTTCACGACCTGCGGCTCGGGCGCGGGGTGCTCCGGCAGCATTCCCTGCTCGGGGCTCAACTACACGTACAACGCGTACTCCGGCGCCGGCGTCGCCGCGGTAGTCACCGACACCGCGAAGATCGACTGCTACGACGTGGCGAACGCGACCGGTCGCTCCATGTATCCCGGTCGCATGGAGCTGTGCGACGGACTCGACAACGACTGCAACTGCCCTTACGCCGAGGTCGGCGGGGCGCAGAACTGGGGCGCGATCCCTCCGGGCTTCGCTGGCTTCAGCACCGCCTGCGTCGACGACGGATTCAACGGCCTCACGCCGTTCGACGCCGACGGCGACGGCTTCGCGGCGTGTGCCGGCGCGGTGGCGCGCAACACCTTTGGCCAAACTTGCGGCTCGAGCGTGCGCAGCACGATCGCGTTCACCGGCGCTGGCTTCACTCCGGTCGAGACCTTACAGACCTCGCCGTCGTGCTCCGACTGCAACGACTGCACGAGTGCGAGCTGCGTCATGGCGGGCATGGCCGGCGCGGACGTGCACCCGAACGTTCTGACGACGTCGTATGACACGCGGCGCAGCGGAGTGACGGAGGGGCTCTCCGTCGGCAGCACCTGCACCGACACGATCGACAACGATTGCGACGGCCTGCCGGATGGAATGGATGCGCAGTGCGACGATTGCGCCAATCAAGCGCTCATCTTCCGCGCGACCCTCGAGACCGACGTGTTTACGACCGTCGGTAGCACACCCTTTCTCACCAACACCGATCCGAGCTGGGGCTATCGCTCGGCCGTGCAAACCGCGGCGGGGCCGATCGTGCGTGACTTCAGCGAGGGGCGCGGCAACGGTTTCATGGGGAGCGACAACAACCAGGGCTCGGCGACCTACGAAAACAACAGCGTCGTTCGTTTCGGCCGCGAGGCCAAGAACAACAACGTCGAGAACCCGGCCGGCGGCTTCACGATGAACGGGACACCGTTCTCGGCCGTGAGCCACGACGTCTACGTCGGCATGCGCAGCTGGACCTTCAACGAAGGGTATCCGTGGGAGACCGAGGGGGGGACCTGCGGCGACGCCCGCAACGCGGGTCGCGCCGCGCTCGCCGGTGCCTCCTACTCGAACACGAACACCGACGAAGTGTGGGACAGCGAGCGCTTGCGCATGAGCTTCAGCTCTCGCAACGCCAGCCTGTGCCCGTCCTTCTCCTCGTCGACGCCGACGTTCGCCGCGTTTGATTGCCACCGCACGCCCATTCTGAGCACCGCGTTCGACGGCCAGATGCGCGTCTTGCGGCAAGCGACGTCGCAGGTCATCGGGCAGACGAACGTCTTCTATTGTTTCTGGTTCACGGCCGGCGACATCGACTGCCGCGGCGGGCTCGGCACGCCGCTCGCCGTTCGCGACGTCTGCTCCGCCGGCAACAAGGACGACGGTTGGTACGTCGACGACGTCTCGCTCTATCGATGTGACAAGCCAGCGTGCGCCGCAGGGAGCTTCTCTTGCGGCGGAAGCTGCTGCAATCGGCAGACCCAGTGGTGCGACAACGGCGTCTGCACCAACGCGGCGACCACGTGCGGCGATCCGGCGACGGATCCTTGCGAGCAGGGTTGCCATCTCGCCAAGTGCGGCAAGGGCGCGTATTGTGCCGATTTCGACAACTCGACCTGCATCGCCGCCAACGTCGACGTCGCATGCGGACCGACGCGCGTCGATTGCCGTGCGCTCGCGCAGGCCGTACGTGGCACTTGTGCGGTGGCGTACGATCCGGGCGGCGGCACCATCTACCGCGACTGCACGGTCGCCGAGGCAGGGACCGCCGCGTGCGCGTGCGTCGGACCGGCGGTGAGCAACCAAATCTGCGGTCCCGCGAAAGGCGACTGCACGACGTTCGCCGATCGCCTGTGCGGGCTCGCGAGCAACGCGCGCTGCGCCTCGAACTCGGCCGACCTCGGTGCGGGCAACAACGCCGGCGCCGACTGCCTCTGTCGCGATCCTTGATGAGAGGCCTGCAATCGGTGATGATGCGTCTCGCTTTGTTTCGCGCCTTATTCATCCCTGTGCTGCTCGTTGCTGCCCCGGCGCTTGCGGGGCCAGACGCGCGTATCACGCCGGTCATTCGGCACACGGCTCCGAGCGAGATCGAGGCCATGAAGGGCGTACTCTTGCGTTTCGAGATCAGGGGCCTGCGCGTCGATGATCGGGTCAAGCTGATGTATCGGCTCGGCGAGGAGCTCTTGTTCTACTCGCTCGATCTGTCGATTCCGCCCGGCGAGACCACGCACGTCGGCAAGCTGCCACCGAGCTTGTTTCCGCTGAGCGGCCGCTACACCTTCGACTACTACCTCGTCATCACCGACGCCCGCGGCGCCGAGGTTGCCGCGCTGCGCAGCCCGGACGATCCGATCTCCCTCCCGGTGACGCTGCCGCCCGCAAACGTCATCGCCTACGAGAAGGCTTCCGACCTGTACAAGTCGGCGCGCTTCTTCGAGGCGCTGCGCGCAGCCGAAGCGCTGCGGCAGTCACAGCTTCCGCCTGAGTTGGCCGCGCGAACACAGCTGCTGATCGCCATGATCTACGTCGCGATGGGCGACAACGACAATGCGACCCGCGCGTTTCAGGGCCTGCTCGACCTCGATCCGAACTTGGAGCTGCCGGAGTATACGACGCCTTCGGTGCGCTCGTTGTTCGACAAAGTGAAGCGCGAATACCGCAAGGCGCTCGTCATCAAGCACCAGCCGCCAAGCGGCGTCGAAGCGATCAACGGGCTCGTGCTCGGTTTCGACGTCGGAAACACGCAGCCTGGCGATCGGGTCAAGCTGATGTACCGCATCGGTGAGGAGCTCCTCTTCTACACGATGGAGCTGAGCAAGCCGGCCGACGCGGCGTCGCCGCAAGCGTACATCGCGAGCTTGCCGACGAGCATGTTCCCGGCGACCGGGCGCTATACTTTCGACTACTACCTGCAAGTGACCGACGCCAAGGGCGGCGAGGTCGGCGGGCTGCGCGGGCCAGACGACCCGTTCTCGGTGCCGGTGTCCGCGCCGCCCCCGGTGGTGACGCAGCCGCTGCACAAGAAATGGTGGTTCTGGACCTTGATCGTCGGAGCGGCCGCCGCGAGCGCTGTGGGCGTCGGTGTCGGCGTCGGTGTCGGCGGCCGGCCGGCGACCCTCACGCGCGGAAGCGCGACGGTGGTGTTCGAATGAGGTCGACAGTGCTCGTCGGCGCGTTGCTCTGCGCCTGCGGAGCGACCGAGGTTCACGAGGTCATCGTGCCCGTCCACAGGCTGGCGCAAGTCGATGCCTCACAGCTCGTCGGCTTCGAGCTGTGGATCCTCGATCAGGTCGGCCGCGACGACGCACCGATCGACTGTGCGCGCCTGCTCTCCCGCGCGCTGAGCCCGCTCGACGACAACGTCGTGCGCCTGCGCGATCCGATCGTCGGCGCGATCGGCGGCGAGGTGAAGATCGGGGACATCCTCGCGGGAGCACAGAACCGCATCTTCTACGTCGACGTGTTTGCGAACGACGAGCTGCTCGGCGCGCGCGTCGCCGCGGGATGCACGCAATCCGTGACGATCGTTGGCGGCAAGGATACGCGCGTGGCGATCAGCTTGGTGCCGCCGCCGCCCCCAAGTCTTTCGCGGTGAAATAAACCGCCTGTCACGTGTGACCTATTCCTGAAATACGAGGGTTCTTCGGGAGGGTCCTTGGGGCGAAAGTAGAGATTCTGCCGAACATGCACTATTCTACTGATGAGTAGTCGAGGAGGTGCTGCATGCTTCCCTACGGCATGTTCGATATTTCCCGGAGCGCGGACGAAGCGCGGCGCGCCGAGAAGCTGGCCAGCATCTATCACAAGGGCCAACAGCAGGCGTGGGAAGGTCGCCACGTGCTGAAGGAGCTCATCGAGAAGCACGGTGGCCTGCACCTCGACCCGGCGCATCGCGGGCCGATTCGCCGCATCTTCTCCGTGCTCATGTGGGGCGAGCTGGCGGCCTGGAAGATCAGCGCGCAGCTGGCCGACGCGCTCGTGCCGCTCGAGGCGAAGATGGCGGCGACGAGCCAGGTGTTCGACGAGGCGCGCCATTTCTACGTGCTGCACGACTATCTGCAGGCGCTGAACAATGTGCCGGCGAAGCCCGACAAGCACACAGAGACGGCGTTGAACCTGGTGCTGGAGACGCCGAACCTCGTGCAAAAACTGCTCGGCATGCAAATGCTCTTCGAGCCCACGGCGCTCACGATCTTCAAGATCGTGCGCGAGCTGAACGTCGAGCCGGTGCTGAGCGATCTGCTCACCTACTTCGAGAAGGACGAGGCGCGGCACGTCGGCCTCGGCATTCAGGCGCTGCCCGAGCTCATCAACGAGCAGGGCCTGCGCGACGCGACGAGCACGATACTCTTTCAGCTCCGCGTCGTCGGCCATGTGCTGCGCGCGCTGCGCGTGCTCGAGGACGACTTTCAGACGCTCGGCATGTCGAGCCGCGACGTGCTCGAGCGTGGAATCTTGAAGTTTCAGCTCTCGAACGACGTGCTCCTGTCGCAGCTCGATCTCGATCTGCGCCCGGTGCAAGAGGTGGCCAAGCGTTCGATCGTCGCCGTCTGCGAGCTGATGTTCCCGCGCGAAGGCTCGAGCGGCACCGTCGACCGGCTCTTTGCCGCCGCGCGGACGCTCCGGCACGGCGCCGACTTCAAGGTCGACGCCGCCGCGGCGTAACCGGAGCCCGACAAGAAATATCCGCCAGGGTGTGACGGAGCGCACATGGGCGCACGACGTTGCGTCCTATGGCAGCGGTCCAAATGCGCTTCGTCGACCAACTGCTCAACGATCGGGCGGCGCTCGCTGTCTTGGCCGCTGAGCTGCGGATCGTCGCGCTGCCCGGGAGCTCGCCGCGGCCGGAGAGCGCCCGCCTTTGGTACCGCGCGCGCGAGCCGTACTACGAGCTGTTCATCGACGTGCAGAAAGGCGGCATTCATTGGTGGCAGCTCACGCTCAGGGGCTACGCGTGGACGTGGTCGCGCACGACCGGGCGCGTGACCTGCGAAACCACGACCGAGACCGAGATCACCGATCGCGGCATCTCGGCGTCGGCGCTCCTCGGCCGCGTGCCGCCACGCGATCGGCGCCGCGCGCTGCTCTTTTGCGCCGAGCTGCTCTCGCTGCGCGACGAGCCGTTCATTCACCGCTGTGGCTCCATCGCGCGCGATGCGTTGGCGGCGATCGACGCGCCCCCGATCGAGCTGCGGCCCGGGCCTTAGCTCGCCTTTTTTCGCTTCGCATCTCGCGCGAACAGCTCGGCCAAAAACGCACCGGTGTGGCTCTTTGAATTCTTCGCGAGCTGCTCCGGCGTACCGACGCCGATGATGATCCCGCCTTTGGCGCCGCCCTCCGGACCGAGATCGATCAGCCAATCGGCGCACTTCACGACATCGAGATTGTGCTCGATGACGAGGACGGTGTTGCCGGCGTCGACGAGCAGCTGCAGCACGTCGAGCAGCTTCTGCACGTCGGCGAAGTGCAGGCCCGTCGTCGGCTCGTCCAAGATGTAGAGCGTGCGGCCCGTCGAGCGCTTGGCCAATTCGCGCGCGAGCTTGATGCGTTGCGCTTCGCCGCCGGAGAGCGTCGTCGCCGCCTGGCCCAAGTGAATGTACGTGAGGCCGACGTCGAAGAGCACGTCGAGCTTCTTCTTGATGTACGGCACCGCCGACAGAAACTCGCGTGCTTCGGCCACCGTCATGTCGAGCACGTCGGCGATCGACTTGCCGCGGTAGAGCACCTCGAGCGTCCCTGCGTTGTAGCGTTTGCCCGCGCAGACTTCGCACGTGACGAACATGTCGGGCAGAAACTGCATGTCGATGCGCAGGATGCCGTCGCCTTCGCACGACTCGCAGCGGCCGCCCTTCACGTTGAACGAGAAGCGGCCGGGGCCGAAGCCGCGTGCTTTGGCCTCGGGCAACTCCGCGAAGAGATCGCGGATGTGCGCGAAGAGGCCGGTGTACGTCGCCGGGTTCGAGCGCGGCGTTCTGCCGATCGGCGATTGATCGATGTCGATGACGGAGTCGATGTGCTCGAGGCCCTTGATCGCGCCGTGCGGCTCCGGCTTTTGCGCCATGAGCTCGAGCTTCGCCGCCAACGCGCGGTACAAGGTGTCGAGGATGAGCGTCGATTTGCCGCTGCCGCTGACGCCCGTGACGCAGGTGAGGGTGCCGAGCGGGATCTCAGCGCTCACGTTCTTCAAGTTGTTGCCGCGCGCGCCCTCGATCGCGATCGCCTTGCCGTTGCCTCTGCGTCTTTCTGCCGGCACGTCGATGCGCCGCACGCCGCGAAGATATTGGCCGGTCACCGACTTGCCGTCGGCTTGAATGTGCGCCGGCGTCCCCGCCGAGACGACTTCGCCGCCGGTCTTACCTGCGCCCGGGCCCATGTCGATCACGTGATCGGCGGCGAGGATGGTGTCTTCGTCGTGCTCGACGACGAGCACGGTGTTGCCGAGATCGCGCAGGCGCTCGAGCATGCGAATCAGCTTCTGGTTGTCGCGTTGGTGCAGGCCGATCGACGGCTCGTCCAGGACGTAGAGCACGCCCATCAGCGCCGAGCCGATCTGCGTGGCGAGCCGGATGCGCTGGCCCTCGCCGCCGGACAACGTCGCCGACGCGCGATCGAGGCTCAGGTAGTCGAGCCCGACCGAGACGAGGAAGCCGAGGCGATCGACGATCTCTTTCAGGATCTTCTGCGCGATCGCTTTGTCGCGGCCGTCGAGCGCCACCTTGCTGAACCATTGCAACGCATCGCCGATCGACAACGCGCAGAGCTCGCTCACCGGCTTCTTGTCGACGAGCACGCTCAACGACTCGGGCTTCAAGCGCGCGCCTTTGCACGCTTCGCACGGCGTGCGCGACATGTACTTCTCCGCTTCTTCGCGGATGTTGTCGCTCTCGCTCTCTTTGTAGCGGCGCTCGAGCGTGTTCATCACGCCTTCGAAGGGCTTCTTGAATTTGTAGGTGCTGTCGTCGCCTTGAAACTGAAACGCGATCTCTTCTTCGCCGGTGCCGTGGAGGAGCTTCTTCCGGAAACTCTCGGGCAGCTTTTGCCACGGCACGTTCATCTTCTGCTTGTAGTGCTTGGCCACGCCCTCGACGAGGCCCATGTAGTACGCGGAGAAGCCCTTCGACCACGGCAGGATCGCGCCGTCGGCGAGCGTCTTCGTCGGATCTGGAATCACCAGCGCCACGTCGAAGAACATGCGCTCGCCGAGGCCGGTGCACGTCGGGCACGCTCCGGCCGGGTTGTTGAACGAGAACATGCGCGGCTCGATGTCCGGAAACGAGAAGCCGCACTGCAAGCACGCGAACTTCTCCGAGAGCAGCTTCTCCTCGCCGCCTTGCGCGAAGAGCAAACGCACGAAGCCTTGGCCGCGCTTCAGCGCCGTTTCGACCGAGTCGGTGACGCGCTTCTGCAAGCCCGCCTTGATGACGAGGCGATCGACGTAGACGTCGATGTCGTGCTTCTTCTGCTTGTCGAGCGTCACTTCGTCTTCGCCGAGCTCGTAGTCGTCGCCGTCGATGCGCGCGCGCACGAAGCCGTCTTTCTTCAGCTCGAGGAGCTCGCGCTTGTATTCGCCTTTTCTCCCGCGCACGATCGGTGCGAGCAGCGAGAGCTTCGTGCCTTCGGGCAGCGAGAGGATTTGCTCGACGATCTGCTGCGCCGTTTGGCCAGCGATCGGGATCGCGCAGTTCGGGCAATGCGGCTTGCCGATGCGCGCGTACAAAAGTCTCAGATAGTCGTAAACTTCGGTGACGGTGCCGACGGTCGAGCGCGGGTTCTTCGACGTCGTCTTCTGTTCGATCGAGATCGCCGGCGACAGCCCTTCGATCGCGTCGACGTCGGGCTTGCCCGACAGCTCCAGAAACTGCCGCGCGTAGGCCGACAGCGACTCGACGTAACGCCGCTGGCCCTCGGCGTAAATCGTGTCGAAGGCGAGCGAGGACTTACCGGAGCCAGAGAGCCCAGTGATGACCGTGAGGGTCTCGCGCGGGATCTCGACGTCGATGTTCTTCAGGTTGTGCTCGCGGGCGCCTTTGACCACGATGTACTGTGCTGCCATGCGTCATTTCCTTACTGGGCGCCCCCGCCAGAACGCAACGCCGCAGCCGCTTCGGCGATAACATCGATGCTGGGTGCGGTGCGTTCGTGGCGTTGCTCATCAACGCGATGGTGGCGATGGCGTCGACCCGGCGCTTCGGCATAGGATGCCGACCCGGAGTGTGCGGATGACGTTGGGCGAGAAAAACCAATTGCGGGTCGTGAAGGTGGTCATCGCGCTCGGCGTGATGTTCGCCGCGTTTGAAGGTTGCAACTGTCCGTCGACGCGGTTGGATCCGCCGCCGCCGGGCGTCTGCGCGAAGGACACCCAGTGCACGGGCAAGGGCCAATCGTACCGCAAGGGCGTGTGCCTCACCGATCGCTGCGACAGCCGCGGCCACGGCGACGGCGACTGCTGCCCGGGCCAATTTTGCACGGTCGACGGCCGCTGCGTCAGCAAGCACGAGCAGAGCATCTGCACCCAAGACGCCGACTGCGGCGCGCGCGAAGCCGGCCGTATTTGTCTAAAACGCCCGGAGCTCAACGAGACACAGAACGTCTGCTCGTTTCCGATCCCGTCCGACACCGGTGCATGCCCGGTCACCTATCGCCTGTTCAACAAACGCTGCATCCGTGAGCTGCCGTGCAACGGCGGCTGCGCCGACACCGAGCTCTGCAACATCGAGACGAACGAGTGCGAAGCGATTCCGCTCATCCCCACCTCGAACCACGGCTGCGACAAGAGCTGCGACGCCGGCACGATCAAGACGCTCGCCGATCCGGACGGCATGATCTTCTCGCAGTGCTGTGCGCTCGCATGCTTGTGTGAAGCGCTGCCGCCGCTCTTCGAAGGCGTCTATGGCCGCTACGCCGACGCGACGGTGACCGGAAACGAGATCGTCGCGTCGAGCTACAACGCGACCTACGGCGATCTCGTCGTCTCGCATCACGACAAGATCACCGGCCAGCGCACGAAGCTCGAGTTCGTCGACGGCTTCCCGACCGGCGGCAAGCTCGGCGGCGATCCCACCGGCCCGCGCGCCGGCAAGAGCGATCCGGGCCCGGACGTCGGCTTCTTCACGAGCATCGTCGTCGGCGCCGATGGACAACCGCGGGTCGCGTACTACGACGTGGACAATAAGGATCTGAAGTACGCCGAGCGCACGGCCGACGGATCGTGGGCGATCCACGCGGTCGACACCGCCGGAGACGTCGGTCTGTATACGACGATGGAGTTCACGGCGAATCGGCTGCGCATCGCGTACTTCGCGAAGGCCGTGCCCGGCGCGATGGGCGACACGACCAACCTGAAGTACGCCGAAGCGAAGGTGGCGAGCCCGCGCGCGGCATCGGACTGGACGATCGTCAACGCGACGCCGCCGCTGCCGGTGCGTAAGCCCTGCGGCGGCTCGTGCGTGACCGGCGACCTGTGCCTCTACGTCGACACGCCGGCGCCGGCCACGTTTCAATGCGGCAAGACCGACACCGGCTGCGCAGGCACGGCGCCCGCCGGCAAGATCTGCGCGACGCCGAACGGCGGCATGAAGGGCTACTTCGCGCAGGATCCGATCCCGCAGATCGAAGAGCTCGCGAACGGCGTCGGCTTGTTCCCGACGATGTTGCAGAAGGATGACAAGCTGCTCATCGCGTACATGGACAACTACACGGGCCCGGCGACGGCGCCGCCCTTCGTGTTCAACAACGCGAAGTTGCGTGGGGTCACGGCTGTCTTGGCCGCGGGAGTCGCGGGCGCGTTCGCGGCCCCGGTGACGCTCGACAACGGCAGCACCTGCGGCACCGAGAAGCGCAGCGTCGGCGCGTTCGCGTCGATCAGCCAAGCGAGCGACGGGCGCATCGGTGTCGCCTACGCCGACGTGACCGATCGCGAGCTGCGCTACTACGGGCCGCCGCCCGGCGAGCTCTTCACCGATGACACCGGCTGCTTCGACACGACGCAGTTGAAGCACGCGAACAACCGCATCTTCATCGTCGACACTGGCGTCGACACGCTGAGCGCCGGCGTCACCTTCGTCGGCGCCGACGCGTCGCTCTACTTCACGCCGGCGAGCAAGCCGTACATCGCGTATCAGGACCAGACGCACTTGGACGTTCGCGTCGCCGGCCTCAAGAGCGACGCGACGTGGAAGCTCGACTACCTGAGCCAGGAAAAGGGCGACGCGTTCGAGACGCAGATCTTGAGCGAAGGCAACGTGACGTGGCTAATGAGCGTCCAAGTCGGCCGCGACGCCCTCGGCAATCCCACCGACAAGCTCGTCATTCGCCCGGTCATCTTACCGGCAGCCCCGTAATATCCTGCTCCGTTTCGTTCCCGGGGATCGTGTACGTTCCCGAGCAGGAGCACGAGCACGTCGATGAGCACGTGAAGGGAAAAGCGTAGACGCTTGCGGGCTCGATCCTCCTGCTCGTGCTCGGATGCGTGCTCCTGCTCGTGCTCCTGCACGGGAACGTACACGCTTCTCCCCGGTCCTTTCTCCCCTGGTGTCGTGCCGGCGTGGTATCTGCACAAATCCATCGCTCCCTTTCATGATGCGGCTTTCTAGTTCGGTGAAATTTCTTTGCGCTCGATCTTCCGGAACCCCTTTCGATCGCTTGCGCTTGGGCCCACGCCTCGGTGGCTCTGGATCTTCATCGGGTCCGTCTTTTTTGCGCTGTTCAGCTTCGAGCGCGGCCTTGGCTTGCTTCATCTTCTCAAGCCGTCGCTGCTTGGTCTCCACCCAATCGGGCAGCTCATCACCGCGCTTGTCGCTGCCGTGCTTATCGTCGTCGCTACGATCCTCAGTTTCTGCACGATCGAACCACGCTTTGCTCTCCAATTCGAGCTGCGGAATTTTCTCTTTCATCCGGCCATAGCTCATGGCGCTGTGCTTGGATGCGCTTGCTTTGACCTTCGTGCCGTCGAGCGCCACGTGTCCGAGCTTGGTCAAGCCGGCCTTCTTCGGCACGAGTTCATCCACGTCCACGACTTCCTCCTGCTCGTGCTCGCAAACGTGCTCGTGCTCGTTGCCGTGCACCGGAACGTCCACGGATTTTTCCGGCGGGCGGGGGTGGGTTGGTGGGCCGTGAGCGCAGTGGTGCATTAGCCCGCGGGCCGTTACTGGTTACATGGACGGTCCGCTAGGCTCCCGCTCGTTCCCGTTCCCGTTCCCATCTGATCGCGAGCGTCAGCGAGCCAGGCGCTTGCGCCGGCGTTCGCAGATCCAGGCGCGAATGCGCCCAACGTCCCCGCTTGCGGGGAAGGAGCGACGCGAAGCGGCGCGGGAGGGGGCAAGACAAAAAGCGTGGAGCGCAGCGACAGGCGAGCCTGAGAACGGAGCGAAGCGAGCGTTCGAAGCGAAGATAGGAACGCTACCGCGTTCCTATCTTGCGGCGCTCGCACATTCTGCGCATCTTCATCAGCCCTTGCGTCTGAATCTGGCGCACGCGCTCGCGCGAAAGATTGTAGTGCTTGCCGATCTCGTCGAGCGTCTGATCCTGCCCGTCGTGCATGCCGAAGCGGCGCTTGATGATGTCCTTCTCGATCGGTGAGAGTAGCGTCAACAGCTCACGGATGCGCTGGCGCGTGTTCTCGCGGATGAGCGACTCGTCGAGCGCCGGCTGGTTCTCGTCGCGCACCATGTCCAAATAATTGCGCGGGTCGTCGCTCGAGATCGGATCGTCGAGCGACACCGGATCCTGGTGCACGCCGGCGAGGATCTGATCGAGCTTCACCTGGCTCATGTGCAGCGTCTTCGACAATTCCGCCGTCGACGGCGCCCGCCCGAGCTTCTGCGTCAGCTTGTTCGCTGCGCGCGAGATCTGGCGGCGCGAGTCGATGACGTGCACTGGCAAGCGCACCGCCGAGCCCTTGTTGATGATCGCGCGCTCGATCGCTTGGCGGATCCACCAGATCGCGTACGTCGAAAAGCGAAACCCACGGCGGTGATCGTAGCGGTGCACCGCCTTCATCAGGCCGACGTTGCCCTCTTGAATGAGATCGATGAGCGGCAAGCGCACGTGATGAAACGATCGCGCGACGCTGACGACGAGGCGCAGGTTGGCGCGGACGAAGTCATTGCGCGCGCGCAGCGACTCACCGCGCTGGCGCTCGATCGCGAGCATCTCTTTGAATGGCACCTTCAGCGGATCGCTCTTCGACTTGGCGCCCCACGCCGAGCGGCGCAGGCGGGCGACGACGAGCTCCATCGCCTCCTTGTCGTTGTCGATGTAGCGCAGCTTGACGGCCATGTCGTCGACGGCCTTTTGCAGCTTGCTCGCCCGGTCGCTCAGCGTGGCGAGGCGCTTGGCGTTCTTGCGCAGCTCGAAGATCTCTTCTTGCACGTCGCGCTCGAGCGTCTGGGCGACGTCGCCGAGCACTTCGTACGAGAGCGGTTGATGCAGGAGCTTCTTCCACAGGTCGACCTCGAGATCGACGAGCTTCTCGGCGGCCTTGCGCTCGCTGTCCGGCGTGAACAGCGGAATGTGTGAGAGCTGCTCCATGTAGCCGGAGAGCACGTCTTTGGCGCCAGCCGGCAGGTTCTTCTTCTTCTTCGCGTCCGCTTCCTGCTCGGCGAGCTCCTTCTCTACGGTCGCGAGCTCTTCGGCGGTCGGTTCGTCGCTGCTCTTTTCCGCAGACTCTTTCTCTTCTTCTGCGCCGTCTTCCTCTTCTTCGCTCTCTTCGTTCGACTCCGGCTCTTCGCTGTCTTCGAAGTCGACCTCTTCTTCGTTCGCAGCTTGCGCCTTCAAACGCCGCGGCCCCTTGGCGGCAGCCGGTTTCGGTGCCGTTTTCGTCGGAACGGCCTTCGGTGTTGCCTTCACTGCCGCTAGCTTCTTCGCCGGTTTCGCCATGCTTGCCTTGCCCTTCTTGGAAAGCTGCTTCACGCGTTTCGCCACGCTGACCACTCCCGCTTGCTGTTCGATTTGCGAAGTCCTACCAGGCCACAAAAGGCGAGGCGCGTGCAAGTTTTTCCGCCCGCCCCGCTCTGTCTACCTGCCCCCACACGCCGCGCCGAATGAACCTGCCTGCTTGATGTCGTTCGAGTCGGACTGTCTTTAAGTTGGGCGCCGTCACCGCCTCGGTTATAATGCGCGGCGTGGAATTGACGGGTGATCCAGACGGCATCGCTGCGCTGAAGGCGATTCACACGAAGAATCGCGACTACTTGAAGTTCTTGCTCGGCGAGATCCGCTCGAACACCGATCTGCGCGCGGCGTTCAAAGGCGAAGACGGCAGCCAGTGGCAAATCACGCTGGATCCGAAGTCGAACAACCTCGCCATCGAGAAGAAGCCCTAACGGGCATTTTTTTGACCGCGTTTCAGCGCGGCTTTATTCTGCGAGCCTATGCGGGACACGAAGAATCAAGCGTCGCCAAAGTCGATCGTCACGCTCGATCGCGCGCAGCTCGTCGGGCTCGGCTTCTTCGCGGTCTTGAGCGGCGGGCTGATGTTCGGGCTCGGTTACTCCGCAGGGAAGAACCGGCCTGTGCAAACTGCGGTGCTCGAACCGAGCGACAAAGCGCGAACCGTGCTCTCGCGCATCGATCAGAAGGCCGACCTCCACGACGAGATCAAGCAGGACGTCGATCTGACGTTCTACAAGGCGCTCGTCGAGAAAGAAGAGAAGCAGAAGGCGCCGAAGGCGGAAAAGGTCGAGACGGCGCGGCTCGATCCGGTGCCGCCGAAGGTCGAGGCGCCGAAGGTCGACGCGATCAAAAAGACCAAGCCCGACGCGCTGGCGCCAGTTGCGGCGCCGCCAGCCGAAGAAGCGGCGCTGACGAACGTCGTCGTCGAGGACGATCCGCCGGAGCCGCGCGCGTTGCCGGCGGCGGCCAAAGAGCCGGTCAAAGACGCGAAGGCGAAAGAGGTCGCCAAGCCGGCCGGCGCCTTCACGATTCAAGTGAGCGCGTTCAAGACGCAGCCGGAAGCCGCGAGCTACGTGAAGCTGCTGACCGCGAAGGGCTTCAACGCGCACATCACGCCGGCGACCGTCGAAGGCAAGGGCACGTGGTATCGCGTGCGCGTCGGCAGCTTCAGCTCGAGCGCGGCGGCGACCGTATATAAGGACAAGCTCTCGCGCGAAAACCTGCCGGCGTGGATTGTGAAAGCAGACTAGAGACCCGCCAACCCTTGACGGGGTCCTCCCGCTGTTTAGCTTCTTGACGCGCTGACGAACGACTGTTCGCCAAGCACCTGAACATCGTCAACGCCGCGCGAAAAACGCGTCGGCACAGAGCGCACCGGCACACGTGTGCGCACGGGAGGCATCCATGTTTTCGCGCTTCGCTCAGAGAAATCAGTGGAACGATTGGGAAGACTTCTCCGACACCTTCGCCGCGCTCAATGCGTTTCGGCACCAGGTCGATCGCTTGTTTCGCGAGACCGAAAACGGCGACGCGCTCAGCCAAGGCGCGACGAGCGAGCTGTTGGCGCAGGTGAAGGACACTGGTGAAGGGTACGTGCTGAAAGCGTTCGTGCCGGGGCTCGGCGAAAAAGATCTGAAGCTGACGATCACCGAGGACGTGCTCAGTCTCAGCGGCGAGCGCAGCGACGACACGCCTGCCGGCCACGCGACGCACCGTCGCGAGCGCAGCGGCTACACCTTCGCGCGCAGCTTCTCGTTCCCGGCGAAGGTCGATCCCGAGCAAGTGAGCGCCGAGCTCAAGGACGGCGTGCTCAGCGTGAAGGTGCAGAAGGCCGCCGAGGCCAAGCCACGCCAAATCACCATCAAATCGAACTGAGCGTTGAACGAACAGGAAAAGGAGAACCACCATGTCGAATGCACAACCGTCGAAGTCACAAGAAGTCGCTCGCCAAGCGCAAAACGAGGCGCTCGATCAACGCAGAACGATCACGCCGCGCGTAGACATCTTCGAGAACGACGAAGCACTCACGCTGCTCGCTGATCTGCCGGGGGTCACCAAGGACGCGCTCGTCGTGCGCATCGAGAAAGACGAGCTGCGCCTCGAGGGCGCCGTCGAGCCGGACGCGCACGCGATGTACGGCGCGTTTGTCTATCGCCGCGTCTTCGCGCTGCCGAGCGGCATCGACGCCGAAAAGGTGAACGCCGAGCTGAAGAACGGCGTCTTGCGGCTGCAGCTACCGAAGTCTGCCGCCAAGCGCACCCGCGTCGTGCCGATCAAAGCGGCGTAGTCAGAACACTTGCTCGCCGGACTCCGGGTCGACCCCGACGAGGCCGCCGGCGATCTCACCGCCAAAACCAGCCGTTGCTCGGCAGCGGGTTCACCGCGGCCGCGTCGAAGATCACGAAGCGAAAAGGCGTCGCGCCGTAGTTGATCCTCGGCGGCGGCCGATAGACCGCGAGCCGCACCGTCGCGCTCGTGGTGCCGCTGCCGTTGCTCGCGGTGATCGTATAGTCCGCCGGCGCGCTCGCGGCCCGATCCGAAACAGCGACGGACTCATGGGCTTACGGTTGTCTAACAGAGTCCTGAATCCGGCGCGGGCTTCCTGTCACACGGGGCTCAGGCCAGCTCAGTTTACGCGCGCGGCCTTGGCGCCGACGTTGACCAGGCGCTCTCGGATGAGCGGGACATCTTCGTTGGTCGGCGCGAGATCGAGATAGGTCTCGTAGTCTTTTTGCGCAGCCCCGAAGCACTCGAGGCGCTCGAAGAGCAGGCCGCGGTCCCTGTGCTCCTCCGGATCCTCGGGCAGCAAGAAGACGATGCGATCGGTGGCGTCGAGCGCCGCTTGGAAGTTGTTCTCGCGCAGGTAAATGAGCTTCAAGTTGCGCTGCATGCGGGCGAGAGTTCCGCGCGGCGAGAGCGCTTGCAGGTGGCTCGGCGAGAGCTGCGCCTGGGCGCCACAATATTGATGCAAGAGCGCTTCGGTCGACGCCCGATCGAGCACGCGCCCGAGCCCGAACGGATCGGCGAGGATGCCTTTTCGCTCATCGCCGATGCGCAGCAGGAAATGGCCGGGAAAACCGATGCCCGCCATCGGCGTCTGTAGGCGGTGGCCGATGCCGAGATAGATGAGCGAAAGCGAGATGGGGATGCCGAGCCGGCGCTCGACGACCTGGCTCAAATGGCTGTTGGCCGGCTGGTAGTAAGCCTCGCGGTTCGGGCGAAAACCGAGCTCGTTGAACAAGAATGACGAGATCGTTTCGGCGAGGGCCACCGGTGCCCGGGCTCCGCCGAGGCGGCGATCGATGGTATCGGCCCAGCGCGCGAGCTCGTTCAAGGTCTTGTCGACGAGGATCGCGGGGCGTTCTTCCTTTTCGAGCAGGAGCGCTGCGTGAACGACGTCGGCGCCGTCCCTGCCGCCCTTCGCCAGCAACCCCTCGAGCTCGGCCCGCAGCAACATCCTAGTGGAAAGAATTAACGCGTTTTTCCCCCTCCGGCCACCAGAAAGGGGGAGCTTCCGTATTGTCCGTGCATGTCGGATAACGCCCTGCACCACCCATGGCCGATTGACACATCGCGTCTAGATGGCAGCAGGCCCCGAAGCACTGCCGCTTACATACAAAATAATGATGAATGGCAGGCCGACTCTCAGAACGGCGCGATAATGTACGCAGCTAGCCCCCATGTAGGGAAAGGGCGTTCATTCGTGAAAGCTGAGTTGCCACAGGCCTCTGGGCAAAATCTTGTTGACAGCCTTATGACGCGGTGCTACGCCGCGCGGCTCTGTATGTGTGGGGTCTTGTCGGACGATCGGCCAGTTTATCTGACTTCGTCTGACAGGGCAAAAAAATCGTTGGTTCGCGGAGACGCGCTCCAACAGCGAGGCAACATGCGTCGTTCCGTTGGCCACTTGTTTCTCAGCGTTTTCGTCGCGACGGCTCTCACACTCAGCGCTTCCCATGCGCGCGCCTCCGATGACGACGAGCTCGAGAAGATTCTCCAACAAGGGTTGAAGGAGATCGATTCCCAAAAACCGGCGGAGAAGAAGGCCGAGCCGAAGAAAGACAAGAAGGCCGAGGCCAAGAAAGAAGAGCCGAAGAAGGAAGAGGCTCCCGCTCCGGTCAAGAAGGAAGAGCCGAAGAAGGAAGCGGTCAAGAAGGACGCTCAGAAGGCGCAAGACGACCTGAAGAAGGCCGAAGCCGCCAAAAAAGAAGAAGCGAAGAAAGACGAACCGCGCCGCGCGCCGATCGGAGCCGCGAAAGAGGCCGCCAAAGATCCGGCGCCCGCGCCCGTCGAGCCGCTCGAAGAGCCGAAGCCCGCGCCGGCGCCCGTCGCCAAGCCGACGAAGCCGGTGGTGCCGGTCGCTGCGCCCGCGCCGGTCAAGCAAGAGCCCGTCAAAGAAGTGACCGCGGCGCCGTCGAAGCCGCTCGAAGTCGGTCCGGATCCGAAAGCCGCGGCCAAGCCGGCGGCTGCGGCGACCGCGAGCAAAGACGGCAAGGATGAGCCGAAGGCCAAGCGCACCGTGTCGATGGCCGTCAACGCTGATCAAGCGGCGCTCTCGGGCGCGTCGGCCAAGGCATGGTCGGTCAACCTGTCGCTGAACACGAGCGTCGGCTCGGGCGCGATGCTCACGCCGGGCTCGAGCGCCTACGCGTATAACCCGGAAGTCACGCAGTCGTTGACGATCAACCCGGGCTACACCTTCTCGCTGACCAAAGAGCTGAAGCTGCGTGTGACTTTGCGCGAGTCGTTCTCGTGGGAGTTCACCAAGCCGGACAACGCGCAGTACTTCACCTGGTCGGATCTGACCGTTGGCGCGTCGTCGCGGCTCTACCAGATCCCGGTGATCGGCGTGGACATCTTCGCCTCGCTCAACATGGTCGCGCCGATCTCGCGCGAGAGCCGCTTCGCCACCTTGGCGACGTCACTCTCGTCGGGCCTCGGCCTCGCCAAGAACTGGGACATCCCGGTGAAGGGCGACTGGCACATGGGCATCAACCTGCGCTACGACCTCGGCTTTCGTAAGAACTTCCACACCTCGGTCATGCCGCTCATCACCTCGGATGCGCGCGAAGATGGTCTGCCACTCGCGATCCGCGCGTCGACCGATCCGTACATTCCGGGCTCGCTCACCCGTGGTGGTGGCATCAACGTCAGCCACACGCTGTCGAACGCGCTGACGCTCTCGTGGTCGATCCACGACATGGTCAGCCTCTCGTTCTTCGCCTCGGTCACGAACGGCTGGAAGTACGCCGGCCAAGGTCAGCTGGTGCAAGACGAGTTCACCTCGTCCTATGCGCGCCTCGGCCCCGGCCGCACGGAGAGCATGCGCACGAACATCGACCTCACCATTCAACCGTGGTCGTGGCTGTCGTTCTCGGTCGGCATCTTCACGGCGCAGCCGATCTTCGCGCCGGACAACAAGACCTTCAACAACCCGATTTGGAACAGCCAATCGGCGGCCAACAATTATTCGTCCATCTACTTGTCGCTCGGCGGTCAGATTTAACGCGCGACGAAGCGCGAAGAGGAGATTCCAGTGTCGTTTCGTCGTTCGTTTGAAATTGCAGAAGGAGAAAAGCGCATGAGGCTCTCGGGATTCTTGAAGTCAGGCATCGGGGCCGTCATGGCTCTCGCCCTCCTCGCGGGTGGTTGCGCCCAGACGGTCGGCGACATCAACCGCGTCGTTCCGGGCTACGTCAAAAAGTCGGCGTTCTCGCCCGAGAACAAGTGGTATCTGCAAGAGACGGTCACGCGCGTTGACAACAACGTGTCGGGCTCGATCTTCGACGGCTACGTGCTCAACAACGACAAGATTCGTTGGCAGATCGACGGCAACTGGTTGAAGGCGTACCGCACCTACGAGAACATCCCGGGTGAGACCTTCGGCGGCAACAAGGACATGCAGATCGACGATCTGTATTATGGCAGCCCGATCGCCATCTACGAGATCTCGAGCCACTTCGACATCCGCCGCGAGTACAACACCTCGACGGGCGAGCAATCGAACGTGATCTCCGAGAACACCGATCGCCCGCCGTTCGAGCGCGAGTACATGCGCGTGAACTTCTCGGCGAACCTGGTGCCGTCGTTCTCCTCGACGGACTCGGTCATGTCGTCGGTCACCTTGACCTCGTCGGCCGTCCAGTTCTTCCCAGACACGGCCGAGCACGCCTCGGACCCGCGCCGCTTCCGCTTGACGGACGATTTGATCCAGATCCCGACGCGCTGGGTGGTCAGCCCTGACCTCTACTACTGCTACACGATCGGCTTCTTCTACGACTCCGGTAACTGCGCGCCCGGCAGCATCGACGCGATGGCGTCGTTCGTCCGTATCGATCAGGACAAAGAGTACGACTACGCGCCGGTCTACTATCCGGACACCATCCCGGTGCGTGACAAGGACAACAACCGCGTCCTCGTCGACCAGTTCGGCAACGCCTGCGACAAGACCAGCGGTGGCGTCACCGAGTGCAAAGAGTTCCGCTTGGACCTCTTCCAGCGCTTCGGTTACTTCCGCACGCAACGCATCGCCATCGACCGTAAGGCCGACTACGTCGAGTCGGGCCGCATCCCGCTCGCGAACACGTGGCCCATCTGGCAGCAGTACTACCAGCGCAAAGACTACGATGAGTCGACCGGTCTCTACTCCGGCGAGTTCATCGTCGACAGCAAGGGCAACCGCGTCGAGATCCCGCTCGAGAAGCGCAAGGTTCGCACCCACACGTTCTGGACGAACACCGAGTGGCCGGACTACCAGATGGAGATCGCCAAGCGCCTGATGGACGACTGGAACAAGCTGTTCCAAGACTCGATCAAGGCGGCGTACGCCGTCGAAGCAGAGCGCTCGGACGGCGACCGCAAAGCGAAGCTCCTGGCCCTGTCGAAGCTGCAAGGCTGCAAGGGCGACGAGACGAGCTGCCTCCCGGCCGTGTTCCAATGGCAACGCAACAGCTGTAACTTCGAGAACGTTCCGAAGCTGCTCGAAGGCAAGACCGGCGATCTGCAGGTCGCGATCAGCAGCGACAAGGCGATGAAGCTCCGCGACGTCGTCAACGAGTACGTCGGCGCCCAAGGCATCGTCGCCGGCAACCTCGAGAACGTGTGCTCGCTCATGGAGTTCTACACGGACAAGAGCCATCCGGAGCGCCTCGCGCAGAAGAACGGCAAGCCCGTCACCGAGCTCTCGGACGACATGGTGTTCACGTGGCAAATGGTCGGCGACATGCGCTTCCCGATCATGAACTGGGTCTCGCGCGATCAGCTCTCGGGCCCGCTCGGCTACGGCCCGTCGTTCGCCGATCCCGAGACCGGCCGCATCGTTCACGCTGGCGCCAACGTCTACGGCCACAGCCTCGAGACCTACGCCTTCACGGCGCAGCAATGGCTCGACGTTTACAACGACCCGAACGCCGCTGCGAACACCGTCCTCGGCCAAGACATGGCGAAGTACTTCGACGCCATCACCAAGCAATCGAAGGCCCGCCGCGCCGAAGTCGGCCTGCGTCCGGATCAACGGGCAGCGCTCAACCAGCGCTTCCAGAAGGTCGCCGTCGGCGATAACCGCCAAGCGATCTTGAAGGATCAAGGCTTCAACAGCGGCGGCGACGCCAAGCTCGAGGCGATCAAAGGCACGCCGTTCGAGAAGCAATTCCTGATCAACGACGACCTCCTCGACTTCTGGAGCAACGGCCGATACAGCCGTGAAAAGACCCAGATGTCGACCGAAGAGATCGATCGGCTCTACGCGCAAGCGTCGCCGTCGAACTGGGCGACCAGTAAGTCGCGCAACGGCTTCCTGCAAGCGTTCCGCACGTTGGGCACGTCCAAGCACCCGATCACCCACTCGGACAAGGCGCACTGTATCTATCCATCGATCGCGCTCGACGACGTGCTCGTGCCGCAGGCGTTGAAGTACAAGAACGTCAAGGACCGCGAGAAGGTCTGGCAGAGCATCTCGAAGGACATCAACTGGGCCGTCATGCTCCACGAAGTCGGCCACAACATGGGTCTGCGCCACAACTACCGTGGCTCGTCAGACGCGCTCAACTACTTCGACGAGTTCTGGAAGCTCAACGAAGAGAACGCCGACAACCCGAAGAAGCTCGAGTACGAGTACACCTCGATCATGGATTACGGCGCCAACTTCAACACGGACTTCGCCGGCCTCGGCAAGTACGACCGCGCCGCGATCCAGTTCGCGTACACCGGCCTCATCCAAGTCTTCGACTTGCCGCAACGCTCGGCCGTGGCCTACCCGCCGCTGCCGGAAGAAGTGGCCTCGCAGAACTGCGAGCCGACCGACCCGGCCAAGTTCCTCTCGATCGGCCAATGGTGCGGTGAAGCCGCGACCAGCGACACCTTCCCGAGCAAGGACAACGAGGGTGACGGCTGGCTCATGGACTACAAGAAGCTGCCGACCCTGCTCGGTGGCGTGAAGGCCATCAAGGACGGCCGCAAGTGGATCAAGTTCTCGGACTATGTCGAGAACTGGCGCGCCAAGCTCACCAACGGCAACTTGCCGAAGACCCTGCCGGACGTCGATGGCCTCTCGAAGAAGCCGTTCGACATCAAGCTCGGCGGCGACGCCCCGATGTATTCGGTGCCCTACGGCTTCTGTTCGGACGAGTTCGTCGGCAACGTCTTCGGCGGTGCCTGCAACGTGTTCGACATCGGCGCCAGCGTCGAGGAGCAGATCCAAAACACCGTCGACATGTACGAGTTCCGGTACATCTTCGGCGCCTTCAAGCGCGATCGCTTCGGCTGGGATCCGTCGGGCTGGCTCCGCAACCTGCAGGGCCGCTACTTCGCGAACTACACGACCGCGTTCCGCTACTTCTACTTCGCGGACCGCTTCTATCCGGACTTCTACAAGTCGATGGACTTCTACAGCGACTTCGCGAAGGCGTCGCTCGTCGGTCTGAACAGCTTGTCGCAAACGATGACGCGTCCGGAGACCGGCCTCCACTGCTTGTTCCCGTGGGGCCCGAAGGTCGGCAACATGTACGTCCACGCGTCTGACTACGGCATCACGGACTGCGCGCAGTACCGGGTGCAATCGGTCAACGTTCCCGTCGGCGTCGGACGCCCGGCGTTCCTGAACTACACGCAGGACTACTACTACGAGATCTCGTCGATCGGCTCGGTCTACGAGAAGCTCGTCGCCCTGCAAGCGCTCGCCGATACGGAAGGCTCGTTCATCCGCTTCGACAACGGCGCCAACTATCGCTTCTCGAACATCGGCTACTACCGCTTGTTCCAAGACGACATGCTCAAGTTCATCACCGGCATGCTGTCGAAGGAATACCGGACCACGGCCGGCGTCGTCGACAAGAACGGCGAGTACGTGGGCCGTCCGATCGCGATGGAAGGCGCCTCGGTGCAGAACCAAGCGCTGCTCAACGACGCGACGCTCGATCCGGTCGATCCGCAGCTCTTCGACTTGCACAAGCAGTACGCGTTGCTCTTCGGCATGGCGCTGATGAGCACCACGTCTGACTGGAAGATGGACTTCGCCAAGTACGCCCGCGTGTCTGTCAAGGGTTCGTCGGACGACTTCCAGTGGGGCAACGTGCCGGATCTCGTCCCGGCGGAAGCTCCGCGCAAGACGACCTGCGATCCGAACCAACAGTTCCAATGCACGTACCCGGACGTTTGCGCCGAGACGGCGGACGCGGCCGGCAATCCGAGCGGCCAGTTCATCTGCGCCGTGCGGACGAAGATCGAGATCCAGAACCCGGTCAGCGGTCAGATCTACCGCGCCGTTGCCAACGCGGACATGGGCGGCACGACCCGGCCGGCGATCTCGCTCGGCTGGCGCTTGCTCGCCGACGTCGAGGAGTTCCAAGGTCAAGTCGGCTCGCTCACCCGTTACGCGACGGGCGCGGCGCTGCAGATGCCGGACGACTACTACGTCGCGATCGGCGAGCTCGACAACATCATCCAATCGATGGGCGGCTCGGGCATCCCGCCCGAGTACTTCGAAGAGGACAACATCCCGGCCTTGATCGCGGCGCTCGATGCCTTGAGCCAAGCGATGAAGGTGCTGCGTGAGGGTGGCGATGTTTCGACGGCGCCGGGCGCGAACGACCTCGCGGCCATGCTGTCGAACCTCACCGGTTCGACCATCACGCCCGCGGATCCTGACTACGCATCGTTCGTCGCTTTCTTGGCGCAGCAGATCGAAAGCGATCTGACGCGCATCAACTACGACTACGTCGAGTCGCTCGAGTGGGTGGACACCCTCCGCGCGTACTACAACGAGTTCCACTACCAATACGGCTTGCCGTAAGCGTAGCGGGCCTCAGCGAGAAATCGCGATACGGGCCCGTCTGCTTCGTTGCTTCAGTCCTTGCGGTGCTCGACGTAGCTCCGCTACGCCTCCGCTCCTCAGTCCTTCACGCCTCGCATACGAACCCGTCTCGCGATTCTCGCGAGGCGGTGTTCGTGGGCGATGGAACCCGAAAAACTACCGGAACGACTTCGCAGTCACCGGAACGGCGCGTTCCGGATTCGTCGGCATGTCGGTGAGCACACTGATCGTGCCTGAGACGGTGCTCGTCGTGGCCGGGTAGAACGTGATCTCGATCTCGGTCGACTCACCGGGCCCGAGTGAATCCTTCGCGGGCAGCTTGGTGATGTCGAAGAGCGCGGTGCCGGACTCGCTGAGCACGCTGGCGACGCCGTCCTTGATGCTGATGCTGCGCAGGCGCACCCGCTCGGTGCCTCGGTTGTGGATGATGAGCGTCTCTTTCTTCGGCCCGACCGTGCCCGGCATGGCGAGGATGAACAAGCGCGACGGCTCGAAGGTCATCCAATATGGCGGGATGAAATGCGGGCTGGTGTCCGGCGCTTCGGTGAGCTCGAGGCCGTCGAGATCGCGAAAGTCCGTGCGCGGCGCGCTCTCGTCGGCGATGACGTCGGGTTGGCTCGGCTGCGGGTTCGTCGGTGTGCTGACGACGACGTGGCCATCATCGCCACAGGCAACGAGCAACGACAGGCAAAAACTCGAGACTGCAAAACACCTGACCATAGGCAACCTCGTGTCCGTGCATCGGGCTTTACCGACGATTAGGACCTTGGCTTTCCACCCCATCACTTTCGTCGATGGGTCGGCAATTTTACTGCTGGTCAAAACACATTCTCACTTTAGCGAGGCTACGCTCGCTCGCAACAAAATTGCTGGTGCGAATGCGCCAGAGATCGCTTCCTAGATCGAAGGTAGGTCGCTGTACGCGCTGCGGCAATCGTCTTTGAGACAGCTCCGCTTTGCTGCTAAATTGCGCGGATGGTGAGGCGTCCCCGCTTAGGCGTGCCGTTGTTGTTCTGCTCGTTGGTGATTGCGGCCGCGGGCTGCGCGCAGCGTGTTCCCGATCTCGATCGCACGCAACCGAACAAGATCCAGAAGACCGTCTTCGACGGCGAGTGGTACTACCGCCAGACCATCGTCGACGTTCCCTACGACGCTGGCTTCACCTTCGTCGGCGAAACGAGCCGCATGGAGCGCATTCGCTTCGAAGTGTCGGAGAAGTTCCTCACCGCGTACCGCACCTACGAATACGTGCGCGACGCCGAGCGGCCGTACATGCTGCCGGGGACGAAGTATCAGGGTGCGCCGATCGCGCAGTTTCGCATTCAAGCGCACTTCGACGTGCAGCGTGGCTACAACGCGGCGACCGGCGAGCAGACGAACGTGCTCGAAGAAAACTCGAGCGACCGGCCGTGGAACGAGCGCAAGTTCATGCGCGTCGATTGGTCTGAGAACCTGCTGACCAACTTCGACTTCATGGCCGATGGCATTCGCCAGTCGTCCTCACCTTATTATGTGAACGATCCGGTCGACCCTGATCGCTGGTTCCTCGGCACGCGCGATCCGGCGACTGGCGGCTGGAAGGAGGTGCGCGACGAGCGCACGCTGGCGACCATGACGAGCGCCGATTACTTCGACGTCGTCACGAAGATCTTCGCCACGCCGTCGCTCGTCGACTACTACGGCGACGGCACCTACATGCTGCCGGCCTGCTGGTTCTTCTCCGCCAGGGACTGCGCGCCGGGCGACGTGAAGGTGCGCCACTCGTTCATGCGCGTGCCGGCGGAGCAGGGCTACGAGCCGCTCGAGTACCCGGACAACTATCCGAAGCGCGATTCCACGGGCGCGCTCCAAGGCAACACGCAGGGCGAGGTCGTGCGCGTACCAATGTTCGACAAGTTCGGCTTCTTCCGGGTCGAGCGCGACGCCTACGATCGCGATCGCGGCGTCACCGAGTCCGGGCGCATCTATTTGATCAACCGCTGGAACATCTGGGATCGCACGACCTTCAAGGACGGGACGACTGTGCCGTTCAACCAGCGTACGGTGCGGCCGATCGTCTACCACTTGTCGCCGAACTTTCCGGAGACGCTGAAGCCGGCGGCGCAGGCGCTGGTCGCCGACTGGAACGGGCCGTTGCAAGAGACCGTGGCAAAGCTGCGCGCGCAGCCGTCGACGAGCGACACGGTGTTCGAGCTGCGCGACAACACTTACACGGTGGGCGACGACGGCCGCGTCGCCAACTACGGCGAGCGCGTGGGCGACTTGCGCTACTCGATGATCTACTGGGTCGACCAGGCGTCGTCCGCCACGCCGCTCGGGTACGGTCCGAGCTCGAGCGATCCGCTGACCGGTGAGATCATCTCTGCAAACGCGTACATCTACGGCGGCGCCATCGACGCCTACGCGCAGCACGGCAAGGACGTGATCGACTTGCTCAACGGCGCCGTCTCGGAGGCGCGCTTGTACTCCGGCGAGCTGTCGGCGGCGGAGATCGCAGCGCGCGTGCAGAACCGCGGCTACGACGCCCGCATCAGCTCGCCCGAGGGCCTGCACGACAAGCTGTCGCGCAGCGGCCTGCACGCGCGCATCCAAGCGCTGCACACGAAGGGCAAGGACGCGATCTTGAAGGACCCGGCGCAGATCCTGGGCCGCGCGCGCGCGATCGACACGCGGCCGGATCTGCTCGCGAAGATGCTCGACAGCGAGATCCTGTTCGCGTTGCGCGAGGACAACAAGAACACCTCGCCGCCGACGGCCGAGGAGCTGAAGAAGCTCTCGCCGGCCTCGTGGTTGAGCCGCGCCGCGCTCGACAGGGAGCAAAAGCGCCTCGACAGGTTGAGCCGCAACTGCGTCTATCTCGCCGAGTTCGCCGACGACGCGGTGCTCGGTCTCGCGCGCGAGCTGAAGGCGAAGAAACAGGCGGATCCCAGCTTCGACGTCAAAGGCTGGATCCGCGCGGCGATCTTCCAGTCGGTGACGGCGCACGAGGTCGGCCACACGCTCGGCCTGCGCCACAACTTCGAGGGCTCGTACGACGCGCTGAACTTTCCGCGGCGCTACTGGGAGCTGAAGGGCGACAACGCGACGCCGCTCTCCACCGCGCAGACGCAGGCGCAGATCGACGGCAAGATGCGCGAGTTTCAGACCTCGTCGATCATGGACTACGGTGCGCGCGCCAACAGCGACATCCACGGCATCGGCCGCTACGACAAGGCGGCGATCCGCTTCGGCTATGGCCAGCTCGTCGAGGTGCTGAAGCAGCCGATCTTCATCAACGACTACAACCAGCGGTTGCCGCTGATGCCGGGCGGCCTCGACGCGAACTTCATGCGCCGCTACATCAACCACACCGAGATCCCCAAATTCTTCGGCGGGATCGACAAGATCGATCAGCGCGCGATCGTGCCCTACGACAAGATCATCCAGCAGCAGCTCGAAGGCGGCGATCTCGTCGAGGTGCCCTACATGTTCTGCTCGGACGAGTACGCGGGCGGCACCCCGACTTGCGATCGCTGGGACCAGGGCGCCGATCCGCATGAAATCGCCGTCAACGCGGCCGACTCGTACGAGCGCTACTACTTCTTCAACAGCTTCAAGCGCGATCGCCGCTACTTCTCGCCGCGCACGTACATGGGCCGCATCTACTCGCGCTACTTGCGGCCGATGCAGTCGATGTACCAGCACTGGGTCTTCCGCCAGTTCAACGACAGCGATCTGTGGGAAGATCTCGGCCAGATTCAGCAGTGCTACAACGCGAACCCGACGAACCCCGAGGTGGCGTGCTCGGACGTGCGCTCGCCGAACTTCTGGTCAGGGTTGAAGCAGGTGCTCGGGTTGACGCCGGCAAAGCAGCTGAAGCTCGTGCACAACGGCGATTGGAACTTGGATCCGAACGGCGGCGGGGCGTTTGCGGCGGCGACGCTCGAGGGCATGAACGCGATGTTCCGGATCCTGCAGACGCCCGAGCCCGGCAGCTTCGTCGATCTCAACGACTTCAAGGCGAACCCGCCGCCGCCGTCGCCGGATCCGTTCTCGAACGACTATCGCGCCGAGAATAAGGTGACGATCGCCTCGAGTGATCCGAAGGCGTTCAAGGCCTGCACGACGAACCCGAGCATTCGCGCGACCGACGGGCGCCTCATGTGCAGCAAGCTCAGCCTCGATCTCGGCACTGCGCGTTTTCCGTATACGAACTATCAGACCGAGACCGGCTACTACTACTTCGACCGCATTGCGTGGATCGGCAGCTTCTACGACAAGATCGTCGCCATTTTGGCGCTGACCGATCCGTCGACGAGCTTCATCGGCGTCGACACGGCGAGCGACATTCGCCGCTTCGCGATCGGCTACAACCTGTTGTTCCCCGATCTCATGCACCACTTCTTCTCGTCGCTCTTCGCGGAGCAGCTCGGCGAGTACGCGCCGCGGGTGAAGGACGGACAGCTCTTTGAACGGCCGCCGTTCGCGTCGGCGATCGGCACGTCGCCGGAGGACTTCATCACGCTGCCGCCCGCGTGCGAGAACAGCATGAGCTGCGGGACGCCGCTCGACGTATCGAACAACTTCACCGTGCGCATCTACGCGCTCTTCTACGGCATGGCGTACTTCACCTCGGTGTTCAGCCCGGCGTTCACCGACGCGGCGCAAATCTGCGTGCGCGGCAACGGCGAGTGCTCGATCCCGCAGGGGCAAGCGTGCGACGACGCCAACACCCCGAGCGCCACCGCGAACCCGTGCTGGGAGTTCCAGAGCCCGACGAACAACAAAACCTACGTCGCGTGGAAGAACGACACGAGCTCGGGGCCGGCGCCCGCGCTCGGCTTCGAAGGGGTAGCGCCGCAGCTCCTCAAGCGGACCGCCGCGCTGAAGGAGGCGTACGTCAACGCGAAGGCCGACTACAACGCGCTCTACAACATGCCGAGCACGACCGCGGATCAGAAGCAAAAGCTCGAGGATCGCCTGCGGTATACGACAAGCTCGCTCACCAACGCGGTCGAGGACGTCGAGCTCGTGCGCGGCTTCTACGCGCTCTTCGGCTACATCCGCTGATGTCCATTCTTCCGTCTACGCTGCGGGTCGACGTCGCGCCGGCGAAGGGGCTGCTCTGCCGCTTCTTCGACTGGGCGTTCTTGCCGGTGCAGTTTTCGCCGGAGGCAAAAGCACGGCTCGAGCACGTGGCGGCGAAGGGACGCGTGGTCTACGTCTTGCGGTCGAGCAGCTTTCTGTCGGCGCTCTTGCTGGCGACGCTCGTGCGGACGAGTGGGCTGCCCGTGATCCGCTATGTGTCGCACCTGACCGTCGTCTGGTGGCAGTCGCTCGGCTTCCTCTTGCGGGCCTTGTTCGCGCGCGATCGCTCGCAGCCCTCGATCGCCACGCTCATCCTGCGCCGGCGCGAAGCCGAGGAGCAGCGTTGGCTCGGGGACGCGTTGAAGGAAGGGCACTCGGCGTTGCTGTTCCTGTTTCGCCCGCGCAGCAGCACGACCGGGCGCATCAAGGCCGGCGAGCAAGCGTTGCTCCGCTTGTTGCGTGCGTCGCGAGAGGCCGGCGTTCCGGTGCAAATCGTCGCTGTTTCCTTCTTCTACGATCAGGCGCGCGAGCACCTGCGCCGGTCGCTCGTCGACTTCATGTTCGGGCCGCGCTCGGGGCCGGGGCGCCTGCGCGAGCTCGGCAGCTTCTTGCTCCACCGCTACGAGACGATCGTCAGCGTCGGCGAGCCGATCGCGATCGCCGCCTTGGACGAAGCGTGCGCGTCGGAAGACGTGCGCACCGTCGACGCGATGCGTACGGAGCTTCTGAAGAGCCTGCAGCAGCACGCGCGCATCGTCCGCGGTCCACGCTTGCGCCCGCGCGGTCACGTGCTCGCGAGCGTGCTGCGCGATCCGGATCTGCAGGCGGAGATGGCCGAGGAGACGAAGAAGACCGGCAAGCCGCTCGCCGAGCTCAGGGCGACGGCGTACCGCTACGTCAACGAGATCGCCGCCGACTACCGCGAGCACTACATCCGCGTGTTTCGCCACCTGCTCGACTGGGTGTTCAATCGCATCTACGACGGCGTCGTCGTCGATGAGACCGGCTTCGATCGCCTGCGTGAAGCCGTGAAGGACACGACTGTCGTCATCACGCCGTGCCACAAGAGCCACTCGGACTATTTGATCTTGTCGTACGTGTTTCGCGTGCGCGGCCTGCAGTGCCCGCACATCGTCGCCGGCATCAACCTCTCGTTTTGGCCGCTCGGGCGCATGTTCCGCGGCGCCGGCGCGTTCTTCGTGCGCCGCACCTTCAAGGGCAACGCGCTCTACGGCGCCACGTTCAAGGCGTACGTGAAGCGCTTGCTGCACGACGGAACGACGATGGAGTTCTTCCCCGAGGGCGGCCGCAGTCGCACGGGCCGCCTGTTGCTGCCGAAGATCGGCATGTTCAAGTACGTCGTCGAAGCCTGGCGCAGCCCGGGCGCGCCGGAGATCACCTTCGTGCCGGTGTCGATCGACTACGAAAAGATCATCGAGCACGCGTCGTATCAGGCGGAGCTGCAGGGTAAGGAGAAGAAGCGCGAGGACTTCTCGGCGCTCCTGCGGACACGCAAGATCCTGCGCTCCCGCTACGGGCGCGTGCACGTGAGCTTCGGCGCGCCCATCAAGCTGAGCCAGTTCGCGGCCCGGCGCGGCGTCGACTTGCCGGATCGCGAGGCGACTAAAAGCGGTCGACCGAAGTGCAGCGACGAAGAGAGCACGATGCTCGCGCGCGCGCTGAGCTACCAAGTGATGCACGACATCGGCCGCGTGGCGACGGTGACGCCGTCGGCGGTGACGGCAGCGGTGCTCTTGAACCCGCGGCGCGGCTCGGTGTCGCGGCAGCAGCTTTTCGAGCAATCGGCGCGCCTGCTCGCCGAGCTCAAGTGGCTCTCGGCGCCGATCTCGCGCGCGCTGCACCCGGCCGAGCCTGCGCTCGACGAGGCCTTGAAGCGCTTCGAGGACGAGAAGCGTATCCGCATCGAGCACAAGACGCCGAACGAGACGATGAGCGGTGGCTACGACGCCTTGCTCAGCGTGCCGAGCGAGAACCGCCTCGGCCTCGTCTACTACCAGAACCAGATCACGCAGCACGTGCTCTCGCATGCGATCGTCGCGGTGGCGGCCCTCGCGCTCGGCTCGTGCAAGGTCGAGGAGCTGCGCGTCGCGTCGCTCGAGCTCTCGCGCATGATGAAGCACGAGTTCAGCTTCCGCGCCGATCGGCCCTTCGAGTCGTTGTTCGCTTTGATCGTGACCGAGCTCGTGGCGCAGGGGCTACTCGTGCTCGAAGCGCCGCCGAGCGCTCGCGCAGAGGCCGACCCTCAGGGTCGCGCGAACAACGACGCGCTGCAGGACACGATCTTGCTCGGCCGCATCGCGGGCTTGGAAGCGCTCGCCGGCTTCTTGGACGCGACGATCGGCGCCTATGTGGCCACGCTCGATGCCCTCGACGAGCTCACCCAGTTTCCGCTGTGGGAAAAAGAGCTCGCGATCCGCGCCGTCGACCGCGTGCGGGCGTGGCTGCTCGACGGCCGCATCAAGACTTCGGAGAGCTTGCAGAAGCCGCTCGTGCAGAGCGCGCTCGCCTGGTTGCGTGATCTCGGCGTGGTTGCGGAGCGGCCGGACAAGACCTTGGCGTTGACCGAGAAGTTCAATGATCCCGAGAACTTGCGCCTGGTGAGGGAGCACTTCGGGCGCTTCTTGTTCTCCTACGGAAATGCCGAGCGCACCTCAGGGACACCCCCGCCGATAATGGCTGGGGATTCGTCTGTCACAGGAGCGGCACATGGGCATCGGGAACATCGCCTCTAGATCTGCAGCACCGAAATTCGACGCCGCCGCCTTCGCCGAGCGCCTGATCAAGGGCCTCGATGCGAAGCTGACGACGCCTGAGACCGTGGGCGATGTGCTCGATCTGTCGGCGCTGAAGCCGGCGCAGCAGAAGGCCGTCTTCAAAGAGATCGACAAGCGCGTCGCCCAAGAGGACGCGAAGAAATACTACGACGCGCTCGACAGCATCTGCAGCTCGGCGCGGATCGATCCCGCGTTCCTCTCAGGCATGGTGATGGGCGCGGGCATGTCGATGCCGGTCGCGCCGGCGGAAGGTCAGAGCAAGCAGCGCGATCTGCACGCGACCGAAGTGGCGGGAGCAACGGCGAAGAAGCCGGTCGCAGCGGCGCCCGAAGGCCAGGACCCGATGGATGGGATCGAAGGCATCCGCCGGGCTCTCGACGCGCAGGAAGCCGCGCTGCGCGCGACGAAGATGCCTGCCGCGCAAAAGAAGAAGATGGAGAAGACGCTCGAAGCCACGCGCGAGATCCTCAACGTCGCGCTCGCGAACGCCGCGGGCAGCGTGGGGATGATGCAAGATCGCCTCGCGTCGAAGGTGGATCGCGCGACGGCGGCGGGCGGCGCGAAGGCCGTCACCGCACAGGCGCAGGCCGCGGCGGTCGATCAGCAGGTCCGCAAAGACTTGAAAGACATCTTGATGGCGAACCCGCAGGTCGCGGCCGCTGTGAACGCTCAGGCTGCTGCCGCTGCTGCTGCGCCCGCGGGCGTCCCGGTGCCTGCAGCGGGCGCAAGCGCTGCGGCGTTGCTTGGGGCCGGCATGGTCCCAGGCATGAACCCGAAGATCAAAGGCCAGCTCGAGAAAGCATCGAGCGAGCTCCGCAACATCTCTCGCTCGCAGCAGATCATCTCGATGATCGACTCGGGCATGCCGATCGAGAAGATCTTGCTCGCCGTCATGCTGCTCTTCTTCGAGGACAGCGACGAGAAGCTGAAGCAGAAGATGAAGGAACAAGCGCTCAAGCAGGAAGAGCTCGAGGCGCTCAAGAGCGAACAAGAGGCGCTGCGCAACGGCGATCCGGCCGCGATCGAGCGGCTCGTCGCGCAAGAGACGCGTGAGATCGTCGCGAACGAGGCTGGCGAGACGTTGCAACAGGCCGGGCAAGTCGTCAGCGGCGGCGACGACGCGTCGAAGAACGATCCGAAGAACAAGGCGAAGGCCGCGCAGTCGGGCCAGGCGTCCGGCCACGAAGTGTTGAACACACCGGCCGCGCAGCTCGCGCGCAAGAAGGCTGAAGCCAACGCCGACGCGCTGAAGCAGAACCAGACGGTCAACGCCGCCGAGGCCCAGGCGGCGCAGCAAGCCGCGGGCGACGGCACGAAGCCGCCGGTCGACGACGCCGCGCCGCCGCAAGCCAACCCGGGGACGGTGAAGCCGCCGCTCACGGACGCAGAGAAGGCCGCGATCGTCGAGAAGCGCCTGGAAGCGATCCAGGCCAAGGTCGATCACGGCGGTGGCTCGATGCAGCAGTTCAACTTCGAAGTGCAGTTCTTGATGGAGGCGCGCAAGAACATGCTCGAGCTCGTCAGCAAGCTGTTGAGCGACATCTCGCAGCAGATCTCGACGATCATCAGAAACATCTAGAAACCTCGCTGCGCTCGTTTCTCGCTTCGGCACTCGCTGCGCTTGTGCCTGTTGTCTTCCCCCCACCCGTCGCTTCGCTCCTCCCTCCCCGCAAGCGGGGACGTGGGCGCATTCGCGCCGGGATCTGCGAACGTCGGCGCAAGCGCCTCGCGTGCTGCGCACGCACGCTGGAGACCGGAGCCGTGATCCGCCGAACCGACAGGCCCTTGCACGACGTCCCCTCTTCGCAGGTTGACGCTTCGTCTCGCCCCAACGCACGCCGCACGCTAATATAGGGGGTAGGTATGGACGCGGAGATCAGAACACTGTTGTCGGCACTCGTCGAAGGCCAGCTGAAGCTCGCGGAGGCGCAAGCTGAAACCGGCAAGACGATGGCCGAGCTGCGCCGTGAGATGCATCGCGGGTTCGCGAAGATCGACTACATGAGCAATCGTCTCGATTGGTTTGGTAACCAAGTCGTGCGCGGCTTCACGCGTGGCGCTTCTCGTGATTTCAACCTTGAACGTCGCGTCACCAAGCTCGAACGTCAGATCGCTGCCCTCAAGAAGAAGGCGAAGAAGCCGCCGAAGAAGCACTGACCATTCGTTCCATCAACAGGGCGGTGTCGCCATTGGTGTAGTAGCGCGGGCGTTCGCCGACGCGGGTGAAGCCGGTGCTTTCGTAGAGCGCGAGCGCGGCCGCGTTCGTTGCGCGCACTTCGAGCGTCAGGCGCGTGCAGTGTTTGGCGCGGGCGCGATCGATCGCGTGGGCGACGAGGGTGCGTGCGTAGCCTTTGCGGCGGGCGGCGGGATCGCTCGTGACATTTTGGATCTGCGCTTCGTCGACGATGAACCAGATGACGAGGTAGGCGACGGCGCGAGTGTTTTCGCGGAGCACCCACATCTCGCCGCGATCGGCTGGGCGTTCGATCTCTTCTCGTAGACCGCTCTCGGTCCACGGCTGCGGGTGCGACGCGCGCTCGATGGCGAGGATCGCCGGCAGGTCCTCCGGACGCGCGCGCTCGGGCGTCATGGATCGAGGTTGCCGCTGAACGCGACTTCCTTCAGCTCGCCGATCAGGCGCACGTCGGAGCGCTCCAAGAGCTCGCGCAGGTACTCGAAGGTGCGCTTGACGAAGATCTCGTCGCGCAGCCGGCGAAGCACGAGCTCTTCGGGCGCGCCGCCGAGCTCCGGGTGCTCCTGCTGGAAGAGCGCCGCTTCACCTTCCTTCAGCTCGATGCGCGCGCGGATACGGTATTCGAGGAAGCGATCCACGCGCAGCGCCCGCCGCAGATCGTCCTTCAACGCGTCGACGGTGAGCGTGGCGCGCTCGAGGAAGCGGGCGAACGCGCGATCGTCCGGGAAGCGCGCGCGGAAGGCTTTCAACGCCGTGTCGACGTCGGCGGTGCTCGGATCCGGCTGCGAATAGCGGCGCGCTTCCTCCAGCAGGAGCATGCGCTGCACGAGGTGCTTTCTGATCTCGTCGAGCAGGCCCGGCGGCCAGGTGCGCATGAACACGGCGGCGCCTGCTTGCTTGGCGATCTCGATCGCGGCTGCGCGCTTGACGTCGATGAGCGTGACCGTCTGCCGATCGACGGTGGCGACGACGCGCTCGACGATCTCGCCGCGGGGGGCGTTTGGGACAGCGCTCTTCTGCGGCGTGGTCTGGGTGCTCGCGGGCTCTTGCGCGGCATTCTCCTGGAGCCACGGTAGCGGGCGTGCGTCGACCGGGAGCGTCGTTGGCGCGGCTGCGGCGGTGGCGAAAAAGAAGAGCAGAGCGAGCACGAACGGAGCTTACGTCTCTCGTGGCGTCGCGTCACGTATCTGCGGCGGAGTGTTCACTCTTCTTCTTGCGCTGCTGAGTCGCCGATCGTCCTGAGCGCATCCTGGATCGCCTTGCGTACCGCGCCGAGGCCGTCGCCGGTCTCTGCCGAAAACCCGATCGCCGATCCCGCCGGCAAGTCGAGCGACTTCTCGACCTCGCGCAGGGTTGGCTTTCGCTTCGCCTTCGCCAACCGATCGATCTTCGTCACGATGACGATCACGCGGCGGCCACAGTGCTGCACGAACGCCAGATGCGCGCGATCGTCGTCGCTGCCTTTGGCGCGGCGGGCGTCGATCAGCAGCAACACGAGCGCCAGCTGATCGCGCTCGCGCAAGTACGATTCGACGAGGTGCTCGAGGCCGGCCTTCACCTGATTCGGCACGTCGGCGAAGCCGTAGCCTGGCAGATCGACCAGCGTGTCGCCCTCGCTCGTCTTGAAGTAGTTGATGAGCTGCGTGCGGCCGGGCGTGCGCGAGCGGCGGACGAGGCTCTGCTGGCCGAGCAACTGCGCGAGCAGCGAGCTCTTGCCCACGTTCGAGCGGCCAATGACCGCTACTTCGCGCTCGATCTCGGGCGGGCACTGCGAGAGCTTCGCCGCGCTGATGATGAAGGTCGGCCCACTCACGTCCGGCTCACTGCTTGCCGTGCGCGATGCGGGCCCAGGCCTTGGCGTAGTCGAAGGGCTCGATGTTCGGCGCGCTGCCGTCGTGGCAGCGCTTGCACGTCTGCTCGTTCGGCACAACGAGGCCGACGGCGCGCGCGAGCTCTTTGTCCTTCATCACGTAGTGCGGCGAGTAATAGCGGCCGGCGCCGTGGCAGCTCTCGCACTGCACGCCGGCGAGCGGCTGCGAGAGATCGTCCGGTGTCAGTGTATGACAAACCGTACATCGGGTCTGCTTCTTCTGATCGGTCTGCAGCCCTTCGAACGCGCGGGCGTGCGCCGACTGTTGCCACGTTTGAAACGCTTGCGGATGGCAGCTTTGGCAGCGCTCGGCGCCAACGTAGTTCGAGGTGCTGATGAGCAAGGAGAGGAGCAGCATCAGTTTGCGTTACCGCGCGCGTACTGCTGGAAGAGGGCCGGATCGAAGTCGAACTTCACGCCGAAGATCTTGGTGAGGATCTGGAAGGCGAGGAACGCGCAGGCGAGCAGCACGCCGAACGCGGCGAAGCCGAAGGCCGAGGTGTAGATCAACGCGACGCCGGCGATGATGCCGATGATCGGATCGAGGATGCGGAGGATCTCCGGGCGATCGTGGGTCGGGCGGAGGACTTGTTTGAGATCGGAGAGTTTCACGACGGGCTCCTTTTCGGCGACGGCGACGGCGACGTCAACGGCAACGTCAACGCGGAGGATCAGCGCTTATTGGCCTCGCGCAACCGATGCGTCAAGACCTTGATGATGCCGTGGGCGATCTCGCTCTTTTGCGCCAGGATCTCGGCGAAGTCCTCACGCTGAATCTTGAGCGCCGTCAGCTCCTTCAGCGCCGTCACCGAGGCCGAGCGCGGCTCGGAGTCGAGGATCGACATCTCGCCGAAGCACTCGCGCTCGCCGAGCTCGGTCAGCACCTTCTCGCCGCGGTGGATGCGCACCTTGCCCTCGAGCACGATGTACATCGCTTCGCCGATCTCGCCTTCCTTGAAGACGTTCTCGTCGCTCTGGAACTCGATTTCGTCGGCGATCTGCGCGATCTGCGCGAGCTCTTCGCCGGGGATCTCCTTGAACAAGGGCACGCTCTTCAAGAACAACACTTTTTCGACGGTAGAGATCAAAGGAGGGTCTCCGTGAGCTTGCGGACGCGCGACACTTCGTCCTGAGCGAGCACCGCCGCGGCCTTCTTGAAGTCGTTCTTCGGCAGCAAGCGGCTGAGCGCCCACACCGCCGTCTCGCGCACGAGCGGGTGCTTCGAGGTGAGCAAGGCCTCGATGTCAGGGGCGAGCTCAACCAGCCTGCGCCGCCCAGCGCACTCGAGTGAGGCGACGCAGAGCCAGGCGTCCTTGCCCCTGAAGAGCTCACGCAGCCAGGTGTTCACCGGCGCGTGCTGCAGCTTGAACTCTTCGACGGCGATGCGCAGGCGCACCTCGTCCGGCTGCACCTCGACCATGGGGATGACGAGGCGCTTGTGCTCGTTCTCCAGAATGTTGTCCAGGATCTCGACGGCGTTCGCGCGTGCTGCAGGAGCCGCCGACATCAGGTTCATCCACACGAGGTCCATCGTCTTCGTCTGATAGCAGAGCGCGAGCAAGCGGAAGATGCGTTGCTGGCAGCGCTGCGAACGCACGGACAAGGCGTCGTCGAGCAGCATGTCGGGCCCGTCGATCCCGAGATCGTGCTCCATGACGTACGCTGAATAATAGATGCGCAGCTCTTCTTCGATCACCTTCAAGATGCGCGCTTCGTCGAACTTCACGTCCGGGTGGCGATCATGCAGGCGCGCGGCCGCTTGCAGCACTTGCAGGCGCAGCCCGAGATCGTCGGTGTCCAAGTAGCGCACCAAGGTCATCAACCCGGCCTTCGATCCGCGACGCGAAATGATGCGCGGGATCTGCTGCCGGATCGCCATCGCCTCGTCCTCGTTTTGCAGCACCTTCTCGAGCACCGGCTCGACGGTGTCGTCGAATTGCGAGAGCGAGATCGCCGCAGACGGCGCCATCCGCGGATGCTCGAGCTGGTAGACGAGCGCCGGGATGAGCTCCGGGCTCTGCATCTTGCCGGCGGCGGTGATCGCGGCGAGCCGCACGCGCGGGTCCGGATCGGAGAAGAGCTCGAGCACCGGCTGATAGAAGTTGCGCACGCGGATTTCGCCGAGCACCCACGCCGCGTACTGGCGCTGCACGGGATCGCTGCCGCTCAACATCGCCTTCAGCTCTTCGGCCGAGCGCAGAATGCCGTCGAGGCCGCCGTGCTGGATGAGCCCGGTCAACGCAGCGGCCCGCACGCGAGGCGAGGCGTCCTTCAAGTAGGCTTCCAGCGGACGAATCACGCGATCGCGGCCGAGGCGGGCGTAGGCGCTCACGGCTTGCGCGCGGATCTGCTCGTCGCCGTCTTGGAGCTGCGTCTCGATCACCTTGAGATCGTCGAACTCGCCGTGCGCCCCGAGGTACTTGATCGCGCCGAGGCGAAGCTGCTGCGAGCCGCTGCTGGCGATCTTCAGGACGAGGTCCTTCACCTTCTGCGGCTTCTTCGAGACGTTCGGCAACAGCTCGATCGCGTGCAGCACCTCAGCTTCGGTGCCGCTCTCGAGCGTCGTGATGAGCACCTTGATCGTCGCGTCGTCGTTGATCGACAAGGAGCTCTCGGTGAAGTCGAGCCGGCGCTTTCTCAGCGTCAGCATCAGCGTCTTGACGTACTCGCTGCGCAGCCGAAACAAGAGGCCGCCCCAGACGAGGAGCACCGCGCCGGTGAAGATCGCAAGGTCGTGCACCGGCAAGAAGCGCGAGATGAGCAAGAGGAACACGCCGGAGAAGCCGATCGCCAGCGGCTTCAGGATGCCGTCGATGAACGACTTCGCGCGCGCGCGCATGCTCGCCGGCACCGGCACGTAAAGGAGCTGCATCGTCGCGTCGTTGACGGTGTAGCGGAGCGTGTTCTCCGAGCCCTTGAGCCACGTGGCCGCGAGCAGGCCCGGCGCGACGAGCATCCACACCGAGCCCGAGAGCATCATCACCGGCAAGAGCGCGAGCGAGACGAGCACCCCGAAGCGCTCGAGCAGGCGGTTGGTGAAGCCGAACTGGATCACCGCGCCCAAGATGCCGGTGATGCTGTAGAAGGTGCCGAAGTACGACGCCCGCGCGGCGCTCGTCTCGAAGGCGTCGCCGACCGTGATCTTGAATTGGTAGTCGACGAGCGTCGAGACGAAGAAGGTCATCGCGACGATGGCCGCGATGATCTGCAGGTGATGGCTGCCGAGCACGCCGGCGGTGTCTTCGGCGATCTTGATCGGGGTGTTCGACGCGCGCTTCTTCGCTTGCTGCGCGCGCTGATCATCGAGCTCCTGCCGGGCCAAGACCGACAGCCAGCGCTCGCAGATGAACGCGAGGAAGATGACGCCGGCGGCGACGTAAAGAAGATTGGGCGCGCCGAGCGTATGCACGGCTGACTTCACCCCGACGCCGATCAAGATGTTCGCGAGCACACCGCCGCCGCCGATGATCGCGAACAGGCGCTTCGCTTCCCGGGCGTTGAAGATCGCGCTGGCGAAGCCCCACGACTGGATGATCATGATCGTGCCGAAGAGCTCGACCCAGACGTAGTAGACCCAATAAAAGACGTGGTTCAACGGCAGCAAGAAGCGCATGCCGATCATCGTCACGACGAAGAAGAGCAGCGAGTAGCCGATGATGACTTCGCGCCGGCCGAGCCGCTCGATGCGCGAGTACATCCACACGCTGAGCGAGACGACGACGGCGATGCCGAGGTACATGTATGGCAGCGTCGCCTTGGCGTTCGGCAGCTCCAAGAAGAGGGTGTCGCGGCTGATGCGGCCGACGATGAAGGCGCCGACCGCCGAGAACAGATAGCCGAACATGGCAAGGACGCGCTTCTCCTCGCCGGGCCGGATCTTGAGGATCCCGAGCAGCTGCTGGGCGGCTTCTTTCACTGAGTCGTGGACCTTGGTGCGGCCGTAGGGAGGGCGTCAAGGCTCGCGCGGCCGACGAAGACAGAGAGAAACACGCGGTGGCCTACGGCGAGGCAGTGCGCGCCCTCGGTGGCCAAGATCTTCACTTCTGACACGTGTGTTCTATCGTCGACGCGGCGCCGGGCCGCAAAGAAAGCGCGCTACGGCTTCGTCGGCGTCTGTTGCGCCGGGACAACCACTTATGCGCCGCTCAGGCCCGCCACGTTGACAAGCCGCGCGCATCTGCCGACAAGCGCGCGACGATGCCGGGCGCCGTGCACAAGAAAGGTCACCAGGCCGACTACGATCGCGCGTTCGTCGAGCTGCTCGCGCAAGAGCGGCTCGGCGAGCTCGCGACGCGCACGGTGATCGCGCGTGGCACCGAGTACCATGCCCGCGGGCGGGTGCATGAGCTCGATCGCGTCGCGGTCGATCGCTATCAGGCCTACGTCGCCGGTACCTATACCTATACGGTCACCGTCACCGTTGCCCTGCATCCAAAGGCGGCGCGCTTTCACTGCGAGTGCCGCGCCTTCGAGTCCCAGCTCTGCAAGCACGTGGTGGCGGTGGCGGCGGCGATTCGGGCAGCCCTCGGCGCGCCCGACGAAGCGCTGCCGTTGGCTGAGCACGAGATCGAGTGGCTGCGACAATACGCCGTCGCGCAGGCGGAGCTCGCGGCGTTCGAGGCGATCCCCGCCTGCGCCAAACGGTTGTCGCTGCCGTTGAGCGTGCGCTTGCCGCAAAAGCGCGTGCCGGAAGCGCTCACCGTGCGCGAGTGCCTCGTGGCGCCCGAGGCGATCGCCCGTCGCGGCCTGCTCTCGTTCGGCGATCTCATCCGCGTCGTGCGCCACGAGGTCGACGCCTTGCGCGAGATCGCCGAAGACGCGCGCGAGGAGGCCGAGGCACGCGAGCGTGAGGCGCGCATCGAACGGCAGCTCGCTGCGGCGAAGGCGCAGAGCACGGAAGCGCGGCGCTTCGTCGAGCTCGCGGCGGCGCGGCTCGCGGTGTTGCACGCCGAGGCGTCGCAGTATTCGGCGTATTGGCTGGAACGCGGCCGCGCTGCCGACGCGAAGATCGCGAGCGCCCGGCCGCCGCTTCTGACGATCGACAAGGCACAGCTGCGCCTCGACTCGTGGCGACAAGGGCGCCTCGAGCTCACCATCGACGCCTACGCCGAGGACCGCCGGGTGCCGCTGTGGATCGCCCTCTTGGAGCGCGCGATCCAGGCGCTCGCCGAGCCGACGCACCCGCTGCACCAAGCGGTGAAAGGCGGCGTCGAGCGCGACGAGCAGGCGGCGATCTTGGGCGGCCTCGACGACCTCTTACTTGTGCCGCCGCCGGAGAGCCGTCCGCCGGCGTTCGTGTCGTGGCGCTTTCGCTTCGTCGAGGGCCGCGTGGCGCTCGAGTCGTATGTGCACAAGCCGAACAGCAAAGGCGGCTACTCGGCCGGCGCGCGGATGTGGTCGAGGGAAGACAGCAGGGCGGCGCTCTTGCCCGAGGACGAGCTCGCGTTTGCGCGCCAGGGATCGGCGTGCAAGCAGCTCGAAGCCCTCGCCGGTCACCCGCGGGTGTTCGCGGCCGAGGCGCCGACGACGCCGGTGACGGTGCGGCGCGGGCGCATCGCCATGCGTGTGATCGAGGTGGACGAGGCGCACGTGCAGCTCCTGGCGTGTCTCGGCGATGTGCCGCTCACCTCGCTCGCCGACGGTGACGCCGCGGTCGCGTTCGATCGCGAGAAGCACACCTTGTGCTTCGCCGAGCTCGACGCGTTCGAAGCGCAGCTCGTGCGGCACTTGCTGAGCGCGCCGGCGATCTTGCCGCTCGCCGAGAAGCAAGCGTTGCTCGAACGCGTCGTCGCGCTCGAGCAGCGGGTGCTCGTCGGTCTGAGCCCGGCGCTGCGCGGCGCGTTTCGCGAGCCGACGCCTGAGCTCGTCGCGCGCTTTTCGGGGGCACACAGCGGCGGTATGGCGCTGCAGGTGCTCGTCGAGCCTTTGGGCGCCGGCATCGGCTTCGTGCCAGGCGAAGGGCAGCATGAGATCTCGCGCGTCATCGACGGCGAACGCTGCTACACCGTGCGCGAGCCGGACAAAGAGCGCGCGCTCGCCGATGCGCTGTGGCAATCGCTCGGCCTGCCGGAGACGCCGGGCTACGAGACGCCGCGCCTCGATTCAGAGGCGATGCTCGACGTGCTCGGCGCGCTGAAGGCGAGCGGCGTGCGCGTCGAGTGGCCGAAGCAGCTGCCGAGGCCGCAGATCGCCACGATGTCCGAGATGTCGCAGCTGAAGTTGCAGGTGAAGAAGCAGCGCGGCTGGTTCGAGCTCGACGGCGCGGTCGTGGTCGACGGGGAGAAGATCGCCGTCGCCAAGCTCGCGCTCGCGCTGCGTGAGCGCAAAAAGTACGTCGCGCTCGACGACGGCAAGTGGCTCACCGTCGAGGCGGGCCTGCGCCAGAACCTCGCCGCCCTCGAGAGCTTGGCCGCGACTTCGAAGGACGGAACGACGTTGACGCTCGCCGGCGCCGCCGCTTTGGCCGAGCTCGAAGACCATGGCGCCGAGTGCGAAGGCGACGCCGAGCTGACGGCGATGGTGCAGCGCATCCGCGACGCGGCCGAGCGCGTGCACGCCCTGCCCGAGCGCTTGAACGCCGATCTGCGCCCGTACCAAGTCGACGGCTTTCAATGGCTCGCGCGGTTGTCGGATTGGCGCATCGGCGGCTGCCTCGCCGACGACATGGGCCTCGGGAAAACGGTGCAGGCCATCGCGCTCTTGCTTCATCGCGTGGACGCTGGACCGGCCCTGGTCGTGGCGCCGACCAGCGTCGGCTTCAACTGGCAGCGCGAGCTCGCCCGCTTCGCGCCGTCCTTGCGGGCGATCGACTACCGCGACGGTCTGCCGAAGGCGCTGCACTCGGGCGAGGTCGTGATCGTTTCCTACACGATGATGACGAAGGACATCGAGGCGCTCGCGGCGACCGCGTGGGGCACCCTCGTGTTCGACGAAGCTCATGCGTTGAAGAACCCCGAAGCGCTGCGCACGCGGGCGGCGAGACAACTGCGGGCGGAGCTCTGCGTCGCGCTGACCGGCACGCCGATCGAGAACCGCTTGAGCGAGCTGTGGAGCCTCTTTCGCGTGATCGCGCCGGGCCTGCTCGGCGACGCCGAGACCTTTCGCGAGCGCTTCGTCGCGCCGATCGAGCTGCGCCGAGACCCGCACGCGCGCCAGCTCCTCGGGCGCATCGTCGGGCCGTTCATCCTGCGCAGGACGAAGGCCGTGGTCGCGCCGGAGCTGCCGCCGAAGACCGAGATTCCCGTTCCGGTAGAGCTCGAGGAGGAAGAGCTCGCTGTGTATCACGCGTCGCGCGAGGCGAAGCTCTTGGCGCTGAAGTCGAGGCGCAACGAAGTCACCGGGCAGCGCGCGCGGATCGCCGTGCTCGCAGCGCTGACCGAGCTGCGCATGGCGGCGTGTCATCCGAGCCTCGCCGATGAGACGTCTACGCTCGACGGCAGCAAGCTCGCCGAGATCACGCGGCTCGTCTCCGAGCTGAAGGAGAACGGTCACCGTGCGCTGCTCTTTAGCCAGTTCACGAGCTTCCTCGATGTGATCGAGGCGCGGCTCAAAGCGCGATCGGTCGCGACGCAGCGTCTCGACGGATCGACGCCGCACAAGGAGCGCGCCCGTCGCGTCGATGCGTTCGAGCGCGGCGAGGGCGACGTGTTCCTGCTCTCGCTGCAAGCGGCCGGCACCGGGCTGAACCTGACGAGCGCCGACTACGTGATCATCGTCGACCCCTGGTGGAACCCTGCGGTCGAAGATCAGGCGATCGGGCGCGCGCATCGCATCGGCCAAACGAAGCCGGTGACCGTGTACCGCTTGTATTGCCGCGGCACGCTCGAGGAGAAGATCCTCGAGATGCACGTCGACAAGCGCGAGCTCGTTGCCGCGGTGATGGACAACGCGTCGACGGCGCCGAAGAGCATCTCGGGCGCCGAGCTTTGGCAGCTGCTCGAAGATGATCGCTAGAAGCTGAAGCCGTCGACCCGCAGCGACAGGCCGACGTCGGCGCCGCCCGCCGCGGGAAGCACGCTGAAGCGCACGCCGCCGAGGGCATCCGGCACGACGTACGGCCGCTTCATCACGAGCCCCGTGATGAGCATGGCGAGGGCGCCGCCTTGGATCACGCCGACGCCGACGAACGCCGCGGTCACCCACAGGTCCGGACCGCCGGCGACCATCGCGCCAAAAGCGATCGGTCCGGCGACTGGGATCGCGAGCGGCCACGTGCCGGGCTCCACAGCGACGGCGACGAGCATTGCCACGTGGAGGATGCCGAAGACGATGCCGCCGGCGCTCGCGAGCCCACGCTGCGGCTTCATTTCCAAGTGCGCGCCAGGCGGAACGGCGCCGCCCTCGTAGCGCCAAGGGCGGCGCGGCAAGGCGAGCCGTGGGACCGGCGCCGGAGCGGGCGGTGCGGCGGTCGCGGTCGGCGTCGCCGCCGGTTGCGTGCTCGGCTCCGCCCGAACAGGCGTCGACCACGTGCTCGTGCTGGCCAGGGTACACGACAAAACGGCGACAGCGATCATGGCGATCTCCTCGGAGTGCGAACGGCGCTACGCATGCGCGCCATCGATGTCCAAATCTCGACCTGAAAACACGTGACGCCCCCGCCGTGAGCAATTTCCGTGCACGAATTCGCGCCGGGCATTTGCCGCTGCTAAGATCGGCAGATGCGGCGCGCGTGGCTGGGGTTGTTGTTCGCGCTCGGGGCGGTCATCGCGCCGGGTGTGCTTCACGCCCAAGGCCAAGAGACCTCCTTCGACGTGCAGACCTTTCGCCCAGCGGCGCACGGGCGCGGCATGCTCTCCGTCGAGTCCGGCGGCGTGCCGAAGCAGTTCGAGCTGCGCGGCGCGCTGTGGCTCATCTACGCCTACAAGCCCTTCGAGGTCGTCGACGCGAGCGGTCGGCGCATCAGCGGCATCGTCGATCACCGGATCGACATGGAGCTGACCGCGGCGATCGCGTTCCTCTCGCGCTTCTCGTTCGCGGTGTCGATTCCGGCGACGGTGTTTCAGCTCGGCTCGCTCAATGGCTTCTCCGGCCTCGGCGATCTCGGCAAGCTCGCGTTCGGTGATCTGCGGCTGTCGCCGAAGGTCGGCATCTTGGATCAGGAGCGCTTCGGCATCGAGATCGCCGTCCTCGCGTTGCTCACGGTGCCGACCGGCGACGAGCGCGCGTTCACCGGTGATCGCAACGTGACCTTCGCCGCCGAGCTCGACGTGTCGCGCTGGTTCGGGCCGTTTCGGCTGGCGCTGAACTTCGGCTACCTGTGGCGGCAGCCGTCGCAGATCTTGGATCTCACGATCGGCCAAGAGCTCTACGCACGGCTCGGCGCGGGCCTCGACCTCGGCAAGCTGACCCACGTGCCGCTCGACATCATCGCCGAGATCTACGGCAGAACCTCGGTGCCTTTGCCGTTCTCGAACATCGGCACCTCGCCGCTCGAGTGGATCGCCGGCCTGCGCTACACGCCGATCCCGCAGATCGCGTTCACGCTCGGCGGTGGCCGGGGCATCATCAACGGCTTCGGCTCGCCGGTCGCGCGGGCGTTCTTCGCGTTTCAGTTCATCCCGATCGCCGAGCCCGACACGCCGAAGCCAAAGCCGGTCGGCGACGAAGATCACGACGGCTACTTGGACGACGTCGACGCGTGCCCGACGACGCCGGAGGACTTCGATCACTTCGCCGACCAGGACGGCTGCCCCGAAAAGGACAACGACGCCGACGGCATCTTGGATGACAACGACAAGTGCCCGAACGACGCCGAAGACTTCGATGAGTTCGAGGACGCCGACGGCTGTCCCGAGAAGGACAACGACGAAGACGGCGTCTTGGACAAGATGGATCCGTGCCCCGTCGAGCCCGAGGACAAGGACAACTGGGAGGACGACGACGGCTGCCCCGACGCCGACAACGACGGCGACGGCATCTTCGACCAGGTCGATCAGTGCCCGAACGAGCCCGAAGTCGTGAACGGCGTGCTCGACTTCGACGGTTGCCCGGACAAGGGCGCGTCGCTCGTCGTCTTGAAGAGCGAGGCGATCTCCATCCTCGAGAAGGTCTACTTCAAGACGAACAGCGCGAAGATCCTGCCGAAGTCCTTCGGGCTCCTCAGACAAGTCGCGGCGGTGATGAAGAACCACCAGTCGATCAAGAAGGTGCGCGTCGAAGGGCACACCGACGAGCGTGCGAGCGAGAAGTACAACATGACGCTCTCGCAGGAGCGCGCCGAGAGCGTGCGGGCGTTCCTGGTGAAAGAAGGCATCGCGCCCGACAGGCTCGCGGCCGTCGGGTATGGCGAGACGAAGCCGGTGTCGACGAACAAGACGAAGCGCGGGCGCGAGGCGAATCGGCGCGTCGTCTTCGCGATCGTCGAGGGTGAAGCCGCGGCGTCGCAGCCCGCGAGCTTACGCGTTTTGGAAGCGCCGGCTTCGCTGCCATAGGGTACTATATGAAGGTGGTCCGTTCGACGCGTCTTCTCGCGCTCTTTGCCGTGCTCGCGCTCGCGGCCGGCGTGTGGGCGGCGGTCGTCAACCCGCGCGGCTACGTGACGAACAACGGGCGCATCGTCGCCTGCGGCTCGGCCGATCCCGCGAGCTGCCCGTGCCCAGGCGACATGGACTGCGACGGCGTTCCCGACGCGCGCGACAACTGCTGCGCGGTGCCGAACCCGTCGCAAGAGGATCTCGACTGCGATGGGATCGGGCGGGCGTGCGAGCCGGCGCGGCCGGTGACGTGCTGCACTTCGCCGACGACGACCGCGTGCGACACGGCGCACTTGCGCACCGACCCCTACGATCCCGGGCAAGGGTGCGACGCCGACGCGACGGGCGCCACTTGCTATCCCTTGTGCCCGCTCCCGACCGACGACGCCGTCATCGCGACCGCGCGAATCATGCTCGACGGCGCGCCGATCAACCTCGGAGCGCGCCCCCATTTCTGCTGCGATCCCATGACCCGCACGATCTGCGGCAGCGAAGCGGCGATGGACGACGTGTGGGCGGCGCTGCGGCTGAGCGACGATGATCTCTTGGCGCGCACAGGGACGCTCGCGAGCGTCGCCGCGATCGAAGCCTCGATGCGCCAGAACGCTTGCGCGCTCGATCCGGCGGCGATCGTGATCGCGGTCTCCGGCCTGCACGAGAGCAGCATCGGCACGGCGCTGACTTCGGCGCAGCACGCGCTCTGTGCGGTCGACGTCCTGCAGACCGACTTCACGAGCGCCGGCAACGACTGCGACGCCGATGGCCGGGGCGACGCCGGCGCCTGCGGCAGCGTGCCGCCGAGCTACGCCTGCACCGAGGATCCCGCGCGAACGGCCGCGCTCGACACGCTGATCGATCACGTGATCGCGAGCGACGACCCCGGCGATCGCCCGTTCGTGCGCCTCGGCGTCGACGCCGCCGATCTGCGTGCGGCCGGCAAACGCTGGTGGCTCGACGCCGATCTCGACGGCCTCTGCGACGTGGCGACGAGCGGCGGCACGCTCTGCGGCGCGTCGTGCACGCTGGTCGATCGCTGCGTGCGCGGCAACGTTCCGACGTGCGTCATCGACGCGGCGTTGAGCGGCGACGAGGACGCGTGCTTCACCGGCGCCTCGACGAACCCGCTCGGGATCGTGTCGGGCAACGACGGCGCCCGCGCGCAGAGCGTGTTCGTCGGCCGCGTCGACGCGTACACCAACGAGCAGAGCATGATGAAGAAGATGCTCGTCGGCGCCTTCGTTCCGCTGCCGGGCAGGGAAGCGTGGCGCGTGCATCCCGGCTGCTACCTCGGCGCGACCCAGACGCCGGCCGAGATCGACACGGATTGCGACGGCGTTGGTGACTACGGCGCGGCGCCCGACAACTGCCCGTGCCTCGCGAACGCGGCGCAAGCGGATGCGGACAACGACGGCGTCGGCGACGCTTGCGACAACTGCCGCGCAGCCGCGAACCCGAGCCAGGCGGACGCCGACTACGACGGCGCCGGCGACGCGTGCGACTCCTTGCCGCCGGCGAACATGGCCGCGAGCTTCACACGGCCCGTCGACTGCGTCACCTGGTCGGAGAACGACGGCAACAGTCAGCCGAACTGTCCGAGCCAGAACGGCGAGCAGCTCGACTGCGATCGCGACGGCGTTGGCGACGAGCTCGACACCTGCCCGAACTACCCCGGCGGCGGCACGCCCGACGGCCTGTTCTTGCGCGGTCCGGATCAGGGGCCGAGCGTGCGCCCCTACTGCAGCAAGCGGCAGGACGGCAGCGAGATCTTCTCTGCCTGCACGAAGTGCGGCGGTTGCGGCGCCATCCTGAATCCGTCGCGCGACGTCTCCGCCTGCAACGCCGCCGGCTGCGACTGCGCCGCGCCGACCTTCGGCGATCTGCCGCTTGCGTGTCAGAGCGGAAACCCGTCGTGCTGCATCGTGGCGCAGGACTGCGACTGTAACGGTAAGAACGACGAGCTGCCGGTGGCGGACGGTGGCGACGGCCGCGGCGCCGACAAGGACTGCGACGGGCTCGCGGATGCGGACGAGCCGAAGATCTCGCTCGCCTGCAACACGAACGCGATCAACGCGCCGAGCCTCGTCTCGCTCGAAGGGAGCTCGTGCGTGGAGGTGTGCGGCTTCACCTTCGGCGCGCCGGTCGAGAATCCGCGGCTGACGACCAGCGCAGACCAAGACAAGGACGGCGTGCCGGACGCGCGCGACAACTGCCCGTGCGTGCCGAACGCGACGCAGGCGAATTACAACGCCGCCGACGAGCTGAAGCGCTGCAAGACGCAGATCGATCTCTTGATCGACAACCTGGGGAACGTCGATCTGCTGTGCAGCGTGGGGGACACCGCGACGACGGTGTTCGAGACGCTGGAAGCGCTGCGGGCGATCTGTTCGGCGCACGAGCTCACGGGCCTCGCCGGCGACGCGTGCGAAGGAGACACCTGCGCCGGGCCGAGGCCGGGCGACGCCGATGGCGATGGCTTGCTCGATGTGATCCCGTACCTGCCGAGGGAGAGCCAGGTCGGCGCGAGCATCAACGGCGCCTTCGTCCAGCAGCCCGACGACATCGACGCCCAGCGCAACTACAGCGGCGTCACCTTGCAAGACGAGTGGGAGTACAACGCCGCCAAGAGCAAGACGCAGGTCCGCGTCGACGCGTGCCCGACGATGTGTCCGCTCGTCCGCCGCGGCGGCGGCCCGATCATCGAGGCCTTCCTGCTGGGTGACGGTTTGCCCGGCTACCCGGGGGGCCAGACCATCGATCACGACGGCGACGGCTTGGCTGACGAGGCCGACAACTGCCCGTGCGTGGCGAATGAAGCGCAGACCGACAAAGAGCACGACGGCATCGGCGACGCGTGTGAAGCCGCGCCAGCGTGCATCGACGTGGCGAACGAAGGCGCGGCGGGCTTGCGCGACGTCGACTGCGACGGCGTGCCGGACGCGTGCGACAACTGCCCGGCGCTGAACAATCCGGGGCAAGAGAACAGCGACAACGACCAAGCGCTCGTGCCACCGCTCGGCGCCGGTGACGCTTGCGACGTGTGCCCGGACAGCCGCACCATCGGCGTCGCGAACGATCCGAACGATCCGGACAACGACTGCGTGCCGACGGTGGCGACGACCGAGGCGATGGACAACTGCCCGGTGGTCGCGAACCCCACGCAAACGGACAAAGACAAAGACGGCATCGGCGATGCGTGCGATCTGTGCCCGACCTACAAAGACGCGACCGGCGCGTGCCCCGAAGAAGGCGTCGACGCACCAAACAGCGGCGACCTCGCGGCGTTCGTCAACCGCTTCGCGCGCGGCGGTGGCTTTTCGTGTCGCTGCGGACAAACGGACGACGTCAGCGGCTTCGTGGCGGCGGCGCTGCTCTTCGCGTTCGCGTTGCGCAAAAGGAGGCGGCGATGAGGGTGATCGTTTTGGCCCTGCTCGTGCTCTCGGCGTGCGATGCGGCGGGCCGCCTGCGCGTGGGCCTCGAAGGCGAAGATAATACGCACGAGGGCGATCCGGACGTGTTGCCGGACATGATGAGCGGCGCGTGTACCGATGATGACGGCGACGGCTACTTCACCGACGCCGGCTGCGGCATGGTCGACTGCGACGACGGCGATGCGAACGCGTACGAGATGGTGCAGGCGTTCCCCGACCAAGACGGCGACGGCTACACGCTCGCAGCGATCGAGGTCTGCGCGAAGACCGGCGCGCTTCCGGCCGGTCATCTGGCTGCGGCGAGCGCCACCGCCGATTGCGACGACACGGACGATCGCTTGTATCGCATCGTCGTCGGTTACAAGGATCTCGACGGCGACGACTACACGGCGGGCAGCGCGTTCAGCATGTGCGTCGGCGCGGTGTTCCCGGCGGGCTACGACATGGCCGCGAGCGCGACGGCCGACTGCGCCGACAACAGCGCGCTCTTTTCGCAGGTGAAGACGTACTACTTCGATCGCGACGGCGACGGGCATGGCTCGACCGACGTCGCGTTCACGCAATGCGCCGGGCCCGACGCCGGCAGCGGTTATTCGTTCACGAACGACGACTGCAACGACGTGGCGGCGGATCCGCGCGCGACCTTGTATTGGAATTGCTCGCGCGCGGCGACGTGCATCGACGCCGATCTCGACACCCGCTACGCCGCGCAGGCGGGCGACGGCAGCGGCGGCTGCGATCGCTACCTTCCGAGCGCCGACTGCAACGACGCGTCGGCGCGGCAGTGGGACGACTGCAGCGGCCCGTGTGGCGACCTCGACAAAGACGGCGCTGAAGCCCACTGCGACGACATCCCGAGCTCGCAGCGCGACTGCGACGACACGACGCGGCGCGTGCGGCCTTGGTCGAACGGATCGTACACCTATGGGCCGCGCTACTTCCCGGAGCTGCTGAGCGATCCGCGAGACAACGATTGCTACTCCCAGTCGCTCGATCTGACGGGCAATATGAGCCAAGACGACGCCATCGCCCTCTACGTCTCGACCAGCGGAGTCGACGATCTCGCGCCGGGTCGCGGCACGCAGGCGCTGCCGTTTCGCACGATCGCCTACGCGGCGGGGCAGGCGTACGGATCGTATCGCCCGATCTTGGTCGCCGAAGGCACCTATAACGAGGCGCCGATCAACACCGGCAATTCGATCTTCGGCGGCTTCGTGGAAGGGCCGGCGTGGACGACAGGCGGCGGGCCGACGATCGTGCGTGTGACGAGCGGCAAGGTGGGCGTCAGCGTGACAACGTACAATTCGCCGATCGCGTTGGCGCAGCTCACGATAGAGCACGATCCGAGCGCCAGCACGGACGACGCCGGGAATCCATTCGATTCCGACGAGTGCACCGCGGTGGCGGTGTCGGGCACCGCGGGTTTCAACTATCCGTACCAGTTCGCCCACGTGGTCCTGGCGGACGTCGTCTTGCGAGCGCGGACGCGTGGCCTCGCGGGTTGCGCGGACAACGCCATCGGCCTGCGCATCAGCGGCGGCAACCAGCTCTATTGGCCCGGTCCGATCGGAATTCAGGCGAACAAGTACGACACGCGCGTGTTCATCTGGGGCAGCACGCTCGAGACCGGTCCGGCGCAGACCGTGCGGGCACTGGCGATCGGCTGGGACGCGATCGCCGAGCTCGACGGCGCGACCTTGCGCGGTGGCGCCGGCGGGCTGGCGGCGGTGGGCATCGAATTTCAGGGCTACAGCGGCGCCGATCAAGGCCCGCCAAACGGCTTCTATTACGATCTTTCGCGCATCATCTTGCTCGATAACAACACCATCGTCGGCCGACAGGGCGGCACTACGGCGAGCGGCGACGTGGTCGGCGTGCGGCAGAACGCCAGCGGCTACCTCTTTCCGAGCGGCTCGTTCGAAGTGCGCGGCACGGGCAACCAGATCTTCGGTTGCCGCTCCTGCGGGGCGGGCCTCGTGCTGAACGCCGAGGCGGTGCGGCTGGACGATCCGACCGGTGCGTTCGTCTTGCAGAACGTCCACCTGCGCGGCGCCGAGGCCTCACCGACAGTCAACACTGCGCGCGGCTTCCACTCGCTCAGCCAGACGCAGCCCGTATGGGTGATCAACTCGATCGTCGAGGGCGGCACGGCGACGAACGTGAGCGCGGGCGTGCACGAAGAGCAGGCAGGCCCGCTGCACTTCATCGACTGTGTGATCTCGCCTGCCGACACCGGCACGACCACGACGACCTACGGCGTGCACTGGGCGCAAGCCGGGTGGGGCGGCTACACGCACTGGTACTTCGACAACTACATCGCGTCGGGCGCCGGCACCGGCACGGCGATCGCCTTCTATGCGAACAGCAGCTACTCGGCGGCGGCGTACCAACGGCCGGGGCTGCAGCTCTTTCACAACGTGTTTCAGCTCGGCCGCGCGGGGGCCATCGCGCTGCGCCATCGCGACAACGCGAACGCCGTGAATTGGGACACGCCGGACATGCTCGCGAGCCGCATCGATAACTGCGACTCGCAGACCTCGCAGCAACGTGTCGGCGGCGCCGCAGACGGCTTGCTGCGCTACGCGTGTGCCGCGCCGGCGCCGAGCGGAGACGGCGCCCACGGTAACCAGATCACGAACCGCGCGATGAGCTTGGAGTTCGTTGCCCCGGCGACGTCGGATTACCATCTGCTCCCGTCGAGCATCCTCATCGGCGCCGGGCAGCGGCCCTACTTTCCGCTCGGGCAGCTCCTGCAAGACGGCTTCCTCGACGACGCGCTCTTCGACTCCGATGCGTCGTATCGCTACTTGAAGAACGCGCGCGACTGGGACGGCGAGGCGCGCCCGACCGGCACCTGGGACGTTGGCGTCGACGAGCGCTAATCCTGCGCTAGGCGTCGCGGCGAGTACCATTGCTCCTGGCCGGGTCCGATAGTATGCCCGCGTTCCGATGAGCCCGAAGCCACGATTCAAGCGCGTCCTGCTCAAGCTGTCCGGCGAAGCGCTGCAAGGCGACAACCAGGGCGGCATCAGTCCGGCGGTGCTCGAACAGCTGGCGCTCGAATTGCGCGAGGTGAAAGAGGCGGGCGTCGAGGTGGCGCTGGTCATCGGCGGCGGCAACATCTTCCGCGGCGTCGCAGCGAGCTCCCAAGGAATGGACCGCGCGAGCGCCGACCACATGGGCATGCTGGCGACCGTGATCAACGCGCTCGCGCTGCAAGACGCGCTCGAGCACAAGGGCGTCGTCACGCGCGTGCTCTCGGCGATCGACATGCAGCAGCTCTGCGAGCCGTACATCCGCAGGCGCGCGGTGCGGCACCTGGAGAAGGGCCGCGTCGTCATCTTCGCGGCCGGCACCGGCAACCCGTACTTCACCACCGACACGGCGGCGTCCTTGCGCGCGATGGAGATCAACGCCGAGGTGATCTTCAAGGCGACGAAGGTCGACGGCGTCTACGATTCGGATCCCAAGAAGGATCAAACCGCGAAGAAGTTCCAGCAGCTCACGCACCTCGAAGTGTTGAAGCGCAACCTGAAGGTGATGGACGCGACGGCGATCTCGTTGTGTATGGACAACCAAATGCCGATCGTCGTCTTCGACATGACGCGCAGCGGGAACATCCGCCGCGCGCTCGCCGGCGAAGAGATCGGCACGCTCGTCGGCAAGCTCGAACGCCCGCCGCCGGCCGAAGAGAAAGGGTAAGTCATGGAGAAAGACATCCTCGATGAGCTTCAGGCCGCGTTCACGAACGCCTTCGACGCGTTGAAGCGCGAGCTCGGCAAGGTGCGCACCGGCCGCGCCAACCCGGCGATCCTCGAGAACGTGCGCGTCGACTACTACGGCACGATGACGCCGATTAACCAGATGGCGGCGATCGCGGTGCCGGACGCGCGGCTCATCACGGTGAAGCCGTGGGACAAGAGCGCGATGAAGCAGCTCGAGCAGGCGCTGATCGAAGCCGACCTCGGCATCACGCCGCAGAACGACGGCGAGATCATCCGCCTGCCGGTGCCGGCGCTGACCGAAGAACGGCGCAAGGAATACGCGAAGGTGTCGCGCAACAAGGGCGAAGACGCGCGCATCGCCGTCCGCAACGCTCGCCGGGACGCGAACGAGATGCTGAAGGCGCTGCAAAAAGACGGCGACATGTCGGAAGACGACGTCAAGCGCGCGTTGGAGAAGGTGCAGGTCGAGACGGACAAGGCGATCACGAAGGTGGACGAGATGATCGCGAAGAAAGAAAAAGAGATCCTGGAAGTCTAAAGACCGGCGACGGCGACGGCGACGTTAACGCCTCGGTGGCGACGGCAACGGGTATGAATGGAAGCCGCTGATCCGTTGTTGCAGGGCCTGAAGCTTTACGAGCCCCGCACATTTCTGTTTCTCGAAAACTTTCTGACGACGGTGCAGACGCAGCCGCAGCGCGTCGCCATCGGTGTCGTCATCGCCGGCGCGTTCCTGCTGCTCTTCGGCTTGCCCTTTCGCCGAGCGAGCGCTGCGGTCACGCTCGGCGCGTTGCTCTGGGCTGTCTTCGGCATCATCGCGATGGCTGCGCACGCCAGCTTTCCGGCGCTGACGATCCCGGCGTTGATCGTCGGCGTCTTGCTCGGCGCCTGGAAGCCGCGCTTCGCGCACGCGCTGGTGGCGATGGTGCTGCTCGCGCTCGTCACGCGATCGATCGTGCTCTTCGTCGACGGCGATCTCGCGATCTACGGCGTGCTCGCGGGCGGCGGCGTCGGCTTCGTCGTCGCGCTGCTCGCCTGGGAGTCGTGGGTCGCGTTTGCGACGTCGGTCATCGGCGCGATCCTCGTGGCGTATTCTTTGTCGCCGCTGCTCGGCGATGCGGTGCCGGCGTTCTCGGCGGCGCAGCGTTCATCGATGGCGGCGCTCTACGGCGGGCTCGCGGCGCTGTTCTTTCTCATCGGCCTCGTCGTGCAGCTGCGGACGGGCGAGATCACTTGGCTGCGCGCGAGCGCGTGGAAGATCTTCGTGATGCTGCGTGCGCTGCGGAAGAAGAAGAAGCCCGCGCCGGCGAAAGCCGTCACCCCGCCGGCGAAGCCCGCTGAAGTGCCGGCAAAGAAACCATAGAGCATGCTGAAAACGAAGCTCCTCGTCGCCTTCATCACCGCGCCACCGTTCATTTGGTTCTGGTACCAGGGCGCGCCGTACTTCAACTGGCTGATGGCGCTCTTCAGCATCCTCGCCGCGGACGAAGTCGCCGCGATGGGCACGAAGGGTCAGCCGGCTGGCGCCGAGAAGACGGCGGCGTGGCCGACCCGTGCGTCCGCGGCGCTCGCTTCGTTGGCGATTTATCTGCCCGCAGGGTTCGGCGCGGCGATCCCGTGGACCACGGGCGAGGCGCTGCTCGTCGGCCTGCTCGTCATCTTCATCGCCCACGTCTTCTTTCCAGGCGACATGGCGAGCGTCGGCAACCGCACCGGCATCGCCATGCTCGCGGCGGTCTACGGCGGCGTTCCGGTCTCGTACCTCATCATGGTGCGGATGATCCCCGAGCACGGCCGCGGCCTGGCGTTCCTCGCGCTCTCGCTCTCGTGGTTCTGCGACACCTTCGCGTACTTCGGCGGCAAGGCGTTCGGTAAAACGAAGCTCTATCCAAAGATGAGCCCGAACAAGACCGTCGAGGGCTTGCTCTCGGGTGCGGTGGCCGCCGGCATCGCGGCGTACATCGTCTCGCGCGTCGCCGAGATCCCGTGGAGCGCGACGATGGCGGTCGCGGTCGGTCTCGTGTCGGCGCCGTGGGGCCAGCTCGGCGATCTCTGCGAGAGCATGCTCAAGCGATCGTTCGGCGTGAAGGACGCGGGCTTCATCCTTCCGGGCCACGGCGGCGTGCTCGATCGCTTCGACGCCGTGCTCTTCGTGGCGCCGTATATTTACTTCGTCCACCGCTTCTTCGGTTGAGCTGCAAACGCCGCTTTCGGCCTGATCCACCCGTCCTCGCTCCTCGCTTGTGCGACGTGGCTCCGCCACGTCTCCGCGCTCGTCACTGCGGGCGGGCGCCTCAGGCTCGAAATCGGCGTTTTCGCAGTGAAAACAAAGCCGGCGGAATCGACGCGCCTCGCGAGACAAAGACGAAGTGTGCTAACGGAGCCTGATGGTTGATCGCTTGGTCGCCGGCGACGCGCAGCCTTCGGACTTCGACGTGACGTTGCGCCCGCAACGCTTCGACGACTACGTCGGGCAGCGGCAAACGATCGACAACCTGCGGGTGTTCGTCGAAGCCGCTCGCCGCCGCGGGGACGCGCTCGATCACATCTTGTTCTGTGGCCCGCCCGGCCTCGGCAAGACCACGCTCGCGCACATCGTCGCCAACGAGCTCGGCGTGAACCTGCAGATCACCAGCGGCCCTGCGCTGGAGAAGAAGGGCGATCTCGCTGGGCTCTTGTCGAACCTGAAAGAGCGCGACGTCTTGTTCATCGACGAGATCCACCGCCTGCAGCCGGTGATCGAAGAGAACCTTTATCCGGCGATGGAGGACTTTCAGTTCGACCTCATCATCGGCGAAGGCCCGCACGCGCGGAACATGAAGCTGCCGTTGCCGCGCTTCACCTTGATCGGCGCCACGACCCGCACCGGCTTGCTGACGAGCCCGCTGCGCGATCGCTTCGGCTTCTTGGCGCGCCTCGACTACTACTCGGCCGAAGACTTGTTCTTCATCGTCACACGCTCGAGCCGCATCCTCGGCATCCCTTTGGAGACCGGCGGCGCGCGTGAGATCGCCGCGCGCTCGCGGGGCACGCCGCGCATCGCCAACCGCTTGCTCCGCCGCCTGCGCGACTTCGCCGAGATCGAAGGCGACGGCCGCATCACCGAAGCTTTGGCGAAGGCGTCGCTCGAACGTTTGCAGGTCGACGCGCGCGGCTTCGACGAGATGGATCGCCGGCTGCTCCTCTACATCATCGAGAAATTCGCCGGCGGGCCGGTGGGCATCGAGACGCTCGCGGCCGCGCTCGGCGAAGAGCGCGATACGCTCGAAGACGTCTACGAGCCGTTTCTGATTCAGGAAGGGTACTTGGCCCGAACTTCACGCGGCCGCATCGCGCTGCCGCAGGCATACAAGCATCTTGGAAAGCCGCTGCCGGCCGGGATGGCGCTGCCGATTCAGGAATCGCTGTTCAAGTAGCCTACTTGCCGAGCGTCTTCTGACCCGGCTTCCACTCGACGGGGCAGAGCTCGCCGGTTTGCAGCGCGGCGAGGGTGCGAATGACTTCGCCAACCGAGCGGCCGACGCCGGTGTCGTTGATCTGCGACATGCGCAGCTTGCCTTCCGGATCGATGATGAAGGTGCCGCGCAGCGAGAAGCCCTTCTCCTCCATCAGCACGCCGTACTGGCGCGAGACTTCGCGGGTCATGTCGGCGAGCAGCGGGTACTTGATCTCGCCGAGCCCGTTCTTGATCCACGCCTTGTGGCTGTGGTGCGAGTCGGTCGAGCAGCCGAGGACGACCGCGTTCAGCTCCTTGAACTCGTCGATGCGCTTGCTGAACTCGGTGATCTCGGTCGGGCAGATGAAGGTGAAGTCGAGGGGGTAGAAGAAGAGGACCGTCCACTTGCCGCGTGAGTCGGCGAGCGAAACTTCCTTGAAGTCGCCGTTGACGACGGCGGTGGTGGTGAAATCCGGGGCGCGGTGGCCAACTCGTGCTGTCATGGTGATCTCCTTGTAGGGGCGGCTGGGATAAGGCCGCCGCCCGTGGAAATCAAGGTCGGCAGACGCGATACGGCTCCATCTCTGGCCGCACGCACTGCCAGCCGGCGCGGCAGGGCGAAGCGTCGTCGCACACCTGCAAGCAACGGATCGCGCTCTCGGCGCCGTAGAGCACGTTGATGCACTGGGCGCCTGCGGGGCAGCGGGTCTCGGCGTCGGTCGTGCAGCCCTTGGTGCAAGGCTCCGAGAAGCCGCAGCCCGGCGTACAGCGCGCATCGCAGCCCGTCGGGCAAGGCGTGCAGTCCTTCGTGCACGCCCCGCCGGGAAGCCGCGTCTCGCAGTAGAGGCCACTCTCGCATCCCGCGTCGCTCGTGCACGCCGCGCCTACGGGCATGGGCGTCGGCGGCGGTGGACCCGCGGGGCAGGCGACGAGCAAGAGCGCGAGCGCTCTAAAGATCATCGTCCTCGTCGTCTGAGACTGTCGTTGTAGCGCCCTCGGCCGCGTTCGGCTCGTCGTAGAGCTGGAGCGCCTCGTTCGTGAGGTCGGCCATGTCGTGAAAGTCGCCCTCGTCCTCCGGGTTGGCCTTGGCGAGCTCTCGTAGCTTCGCCTCCCACGCGACGAGCAACGGCTTTGTGTCTTTGTGCTTGAGCCGCGCGAGCGTCTTCAGGATCAACGAGCCGCGCTCGACCTCGATCGTCTCGACCGACTCCTGGGCGACGAGCTCGGCGCAGAGCTTCGTGGCGGCGGCGTCGGGAGCGACGGCTTCGAGTGCGAGGATCGTGCTGTGGAGGGCTTCCTCGTCGAGATCTTTCTTCCACGCGGCCCACAGCTTCGGCTCGGCGTCGCTCACGGGCTGCTCGGCGACGGCGTCGGCGGCGCGGCAGAACTCGTAAACCGACTCCGGGTCATCGAGGTAGGCGAGGACCGCGTCTTTGCCTTCAGCGCCTTGCGTGCGCACGAAGAGCCCGCAGGCCGCGTCGCAGCGGGTGTAGACGTCTTCGTCGGCGTTGTTGGCGATGAGCCGCAAGAACACCAGGGCCTCGGGGGTGTCGTGGGCGATGATGTCGGCCAGGACTTCGTCGCGCTCTTCCCAGGCCTCGGCGTCGCGGAACTGTTCGATGAGCAACTGCAGGCTTTGCAGCGGCTTCGGCAGACTATCAAAGGTGCTCGCCATTGCGCGCTGTCACGGTAGCGCATGTGCGGGGCAGGCTCAACGCGCGGCGTGGCTGGGTCGGCTCATGGCGATGGGGCGCGGCGGCTTCTTTTTCTTCGCCGTCAGATTTTTCGGGACGTTCTTCGCCGCGATCTTCGTCTTCGCCGCTTTCTTCGCGGCGACCGGCTTCTTCTTTCCCGCGACCGCCGGCTTCGTCTTCGCCGCGGCCTTCTTGCGATCGAGCGAGACGTAGGGCGCTTCGCTCACCGGCGGGATCTCGGGCGCGCTGCCGCTTTGGACGTCGGTGAGGAAGCGCTCGACGCCGGCCGCGAGCCCCCTAGCCAGTTGAGTCTGATAGGCGTCGCTCCACAGCCGCGCGCGTTCTTCTTTGTGCGTGAGGAAGCCGATCTCGACGAGCACAGCGGCCATCTCGGTGCGCTTGAGCACCGCGAGCGGCGCGCGCTTGACCCCGCGGCTCTTCGCGTCGGTGCCGTGGATGACGGCGCCTTGTACGCGCGTGGCGAGCAGCTCGCTCTCGATCTGCGCGTTCGTGCGGCGGAGATCGCTCAGGATCGTGCCGAGCAAGTCGCGATCGTCGTCGTCGCCGTGCGGATCGTCGTTCTCCTTCTCGGCGAGCGCTTCGGCGTCCTTGTCGCTGGCGTTCGCCGCGAGAAAGTAGGTCTCGATGCCGTTCGCGGCGGCGTTCGCCGAGTCGTTCGCGTGAATCGAGACGAGCACGTCGGCGTGCTTCTCGTTGGCGAACCTGCTGCGCCCGCCGAGCGAGACGTACTTGTCGCCGTCGCGCGTGAGCCAAACCGTGAAGCCCTTGTCCACGAGCGCGCGTTTCAAGCGCTGCGCCACTTCGAGCGTCAGGTGCTTTTCGTACTTGCCGTCGCCGGCCTTCGCGCCTGGTTGGTAGCCGCCGTGGCCGGGATCGATGACCACGGTCCACGGCTCCTTTGCCGCGACGAGAGCGCAGAGGAAAAAGGCGGCGAGCATACCTTGTCCTACATTGTATGCTTCGGGTCGACTTCCGCCAAATTTGTGGCTAGAGCCGGCGCCCATGAACGAAGAAGAAATGAAGCGGGAGCTCGAGCGCCTCAAGACGGAGAACGAAAACCTCAAGAAGCGCAACAGCCGCGCCGTCTCGCTCAAGGTCAGCGAAAAGGGCGGCCTTTCGGTCTATGGTCTCGGGCGCTTTCCGGTCACGCTCTACAAAGAGCAGTGGGCGAAGCTGCTCGACATGGCCGAAGACATTCGGGCGTTCATGAAGGAAAACGACAGCCTCCTGAAGACCAAAGAGTAAGCGTAGTATACGCTTAACTGCTTGCGCGTCGTCTGTGCGCCTGAGAGCCTGCGCGCATTTTTCGATCAACACTCTCGAAGCGATGGTCCCACGATCTTCGCGCTGATCGCGGAGCTGCTGCGCTTCTCGGCGTTCTTGCGCGGCGAGCGTCCGGCGGCGGCTGACGAGCTCATCACGCTGGCCGATCGCTTGCAGCCGCTGCTCGCCGAGCGCGCCACAGCCAACGCAGCCGACGGGGTCGATCTCGAAGAAGTGGCCCGCGAGCACCGCCGAGCGGTCGAGCCGAAGCAGAAGAGCGGCACCTTCTCCGCGCCGGGTCTCGGCGGCGTGAACGCCAGGAATGCGCCGCCGAAGCAGAGGCAGCGACGATGACCGGCGCGCAGATCGTGACGAGCAGCGTGAGCTACACGGCGCAAGGGCGCATCCTGCTCTTCGACGCCGGGCTGCGCGCGGTCGCCGAGAGCCGCCACGGACCGGCGACGCCGACCGCGATCGCGGCGGCGGGCGAGCGCATCTGGTTCGGCACCAGCGATGGTCGCGTGAACGCGGCGTGGCCCGAGGCTGCCGCGTACTATCGGTGCTTCGACGGACCCGTCGAACAGCTCTTCGTGATCGGCGATCACCTCCTCGCGCGATCGCTCGGGCAGGTGGCGGTGTACGGCACGCCGGAGACGCTTCCGGCTCTCGCGTCTTTTTGCCGCCGGTCAGCGCGATCGCCGCGCTCGATCCGGCGCACGCGTTGCTCGCCACGACGCCCGGGCAAGCGTGGGCTTTCGGCGCCGCGAGCGCGGCGTACTCGCGCTGAGACGACGCCGAGATCTTCGCTCCGGTGGCGCTCGCGGTGAGCCCCAACAACGTCCTTGCGGTGGCCGCGGCGAAGGCGCTCGTGCTCGATCGGCACGCCGCGCATGGCGGCTCGTCGGTGCGGGCGGCGATCGCGCTCAAAGCCGAAGCGACCTCGGCTTGCCTCATCGTTCTCTGAGCGCTATTGCCGCGGCTGGAGTGTGACAGATGCGCAAACCGAGTAAGCCCGAGCGCAAAGTCGTTCGCGCGGTGCGAAGCCCGCACGGCACCCGGGTCATGAAGTCGATCGTCTGCAGCAGCTGCAAGAAGACCGACTACATCAGCTTCGTTCCAAAAGACGGCGCGCCGCTCCTCTGCCAAAGCTGCGCCGAGAAGAGCCTCAACATCGTCAGCGAAGATCGCGATCTCTCGGCCGACAAGTACGAGCCGTGCGAGCGCTGCGGCAAGCCGTACCCGGCCGGGCCGAAGCGCAAGCCGAAGCCCGGCAGCAAAGAAGCCGAGCGCGACAAAGATGCGCAGCTCTTGGTTCCGCGCGACAATCGCAAGCTGTGTGGCGACTGCCGGCTGGCGTTTGCGGCTGAGAGACGCCAAGCGGCGCAAAAGGCACGAGGGGGAAAGCCGATCGTGATCAAAGCGAAACACAAACAGGGTGCCCGCGAATGATCGTGTCCTGGCTCTCGCTCCTCGCGCTGCTGCATCTCTCCGCCGACGCTCCCCCGAGCTCGCAACCCGTCGCGCCGACGGCTGCGCCATCGCCGCCGGGAGACGCTGACGACGATCTCGACGAGCTGCCACATCCGCGCCCGCGCACGTCGTACCGCCCGCTGCCGCCGCCCGTGAAGACGGAAATCGAGGTGCGCGAGGAAGCGGAGCCGCCGCAGGAGACGACCACCGGCGCGCTGTGGGAGCCGCCGAAGCCGCCGCCGAAGGCGAAGCCCGCCTCCGAGCCGAGCTCGCAGCCGTCGAGCGACGAGGCGCCGAAGATCGTCGAAGCGCCGCCGGACAAGATGAGGAAGGGCGAGCTGTCGATGCTCGGCCTCGCCGAGATCCTGAACGACAGCAACTTCCTCGGCGTCGGCATCGGCTACTTCAACTTGGACAGCGTCCACTACATCTCGCTGACGCCGGAGGTGGATCTCAACTTCTTCGACAAGAAGCTGAAGATGAACTTCGGCGCGCCGCTCAACATCACGCTCTTCGATCCGAACGGCGGTGGCTTCGCGGTGCCTCCGGGCCGGCGCATCCGCGTGCAAGACTGGGACGACTGGCGCGACTACTTCAAGATCATCCGCCGCGTGCAGTGGGGGAGGAAAGAGGATCGCATCTTCGCGCGCATCGGCCGCGTCGGCGCGTCGTCGATCGGCCATGGCGGCTTGATGCGGCGCTACAACAACAACATGCTCGCGAACCAAACGCGGGTCGGCCTCGAGGTGAACCTGAACAGCGACTACGTGGGCGGCGAGGCGTTCCTCTCCGACGTCACGCTACAGTCGAAGGTGCTCGCCGGCCTGCTCTTCGTGAAGCCGCTCGGGTGGATGCAGAACTACGCGGCGAAGTCGCTCTCGCTCGGCTTCGTCTACGCGGCGGACCTCGGCGTGCCGCTCGCTCTACAGCGCGACGAAGAAGGCGTCGTGCGCACGGTGAACAACTTCGGCAACGATCCGCTCTTCGATCAGGGGCAGCTGCACGCGCTCGGCGCCTCGGTCGAGGTGAAGCCCGTGCGCATCGGCGACACGGTCGACATCAAGACCTACTTCGAGTTCAACCAGATCTTGCAGCACGGCCGCGGCTTCACCTTCGGCACGCTCGGCCGCTTCAACGTGGGGCCGATCGCGTTGCGCGCGCGGGCCGAGATGCGTGTGCTCGGCAATGACTACATCCCGAGCTACTTCGACAACTTCTACGAGATCCAAAAGCTGCAGTTCGTCACCTTCAACCCGTCGACCTTCGCGCCGACGAAGCTCGACTTCATGGGATCGATCTCGTACCCGGGCAACTACACGCCGAACGGGTACTTCGAGGTGACCTTCAGCTGGATCGACAAGCTCGCCGTCAGCGCCGCTTACGAAGTCGGCGGCAACCGCTATCTGCAGTCGTTCTTGTTGCACGCCGAGTTCACGGCGTTCTCGTGGCTGCGCATCTTCGCGACCTACCACAAGCGGAACTTCAGCAACTTCGCGACGCTCTTCAACTTCGCGCAGAGCGATCTGCTCTTCGCACAGGTGCGGCTCGCGATCCTCCCGTTCCTCATCATCAACGCGCGCGCGACGAAGACCTTCGTCTGGGATCCGAGCGTCGACCTCGGCCTCGGCGGCTTGCGGAACATCTTCGACTTCTCGGTCGGCGTCGAGCTCGGCTGGCAATGGGAATGGAGCAAAGATTGAGCAAGCCCTGCCCGAAGTGCCGGCCCGAGAGCATGATGAAGGAAGAGCACGCCGAAGCGGTCGACGCGCGTCGGGTGCATATCGATCGTTGTCCGAATTGCGCCGGGGTTTGGCTCGACACCTTCGAGCTCGAGGTCTTGCGCACGCTGCAGGCCGTGGTCGTGGGGGCGTACGGCGGCGCCAACGTCAAGCGCGATCACGCGAGCGGCGCGTGCCCGGCGTGCGAGGGGCGGCCGGCGCTCATCCGCGTCGACGTCGGCGCGTTCGGCGTGGACTTCTGCCAGCGCTGCGACGGGATGTTCTTCGATCCGGGCGAGCTCGGGCCGATCCTCACGAAGGTGGGCCACGCGGAGCTGGCGAACGCCTTGAACCGCTTGGAGTAATGGTCAGCTGCATTTCATGTTGACGCACTTGTCGCTGCAGCACTCGGCCATCTCTTTGCACGCTTCGCCGGCAGGTTTGCACGCAGGGGTTGCCTGCGAGCGCGGTGAAGCGGCGTACATTCCGAGCGCGAACGAGGCGCAAGCAACGGCGGCGACGAGGATTTTCTTCATCTTCGGATGATACCCGATTGCAAGCTTTGCGGCGTTCGGATAGCAGCGCGCTCGCTATGGCAACACTGCAAGAATCGCTGGAAGCCCTCAAACCACGGCTGCTCGAGCTGTGGAGGGTACTTTGACTTAGCTCGCAAAGAAGATCGCATCCGCGCGATCGACAACGAGTCCTCCGATCCGAATTTCTGGAACGACGCCGAGCGCGCGCAGAAGATGCAGCAGGAGCGCGCGCGCTGTGAGGCCGACCTCCAGACCTTCGCGGCGCTGAAGAAGAAGATCGACGACGCGCTCGAGCTCTTGCCGCTGGCCAAGGAAGATCCCTCCGAGATGCCGGCGATCGAGGCGATGGCCAAAGACGCCGAGGCCGGTGTGGCGAAGATGGAGTTCGCTCGCATGCTCTCCGGCGAGCTCGACGGCAATAACGCCATCGTTGCGATCAACGCTGGCTCCGGCGGCACCGAGAGCCAAGACTGGGCGTCGATGCTCCTGCGCATGTACAAGCGCTGGGCGGAACGCCGCGGCTTCACCGTCGAGATGGTCGACTACCAGTCGGGCGACGAAGCCGGCATCAAGAGCGCGTCGTTCTTCGTGCGCGGCCAGTACGCGTACGGCTACTTGAAGGCGGAGACCGGCGTGCACCGGCTCGTCCGCATCTCGCCCTTCGATTCGAACGCGCGCCGCCACACCTCGTTCTCCAGCGTGTTCATCTCGCCCGAGATCGACGACGACATCGAGATCGACTTGAACGAAGGCGACATCCGCATGGACACCTATCGCGCCGGCGGCTCCGGTGGCCAACACGTCAACAAAACCGACTCGGCCGTGCGCCTCACGCACATTCCGACGGGGACGGTCGTCGCGTCGCAGGCCGAGCGCAGCCAGCACAAGAACCGTTCGACGGCGATGAAGATGTTGCGCGCGAAGCTCTATGAGCTCGAGATGCAGAAGCGCCAAGCCGAGCAGGATCGCATCAACTCGACGAAGAAGGCGATCGCGTGGGGGTCGCAGATCCGCTCGTACGTCTTGCAGCCGTATCGCTTGGTCAAGGACCACCGCACCGCATTCCAGAGCGGTAACACCGACGCCGTCCTCGACGGTGACCTCGACGGGTTCATGGAAGCCTTCTTGCTCGCACAAGGCGGCAAGGGCTTCGTGCACGACGGCGACTCCGCCGACCTCGACGTGTAAAAAGGTCCCAGGGACCTATTTTTTGTCCAACTTCTGAACACTTGGTGTTACAATGACAATAAGTGTACAAAATCTGGTCAAAAGAAAGGTCCCTGGGACCTTTTTGGCGATCGTGAATGCGCGGGTGTATCCGATGACGGTCGACGCGCAGCCGGTCGCCGCGGACACGATCGTGTGCGACGGCGGTCGCATCGTGTTCGTGGGTCCGCGGGTGGCAGCGTCGTTGGATGGCGCGCAAATCGTCGACGCACGAGGCGGGGCAGTGGTGCCGGGTTTGATCGACGCGCACACGCACTTCGTCTTCGCCGGTGATCGCGTCGGTGAGTTCCGTCAGAAGAGCGAAGGCGCCACCTACGAGGCGATCGCCAAACAAGGCGGCGGCATCTGGAAGACGGTGCTCGCGACGAGGAAGGCGAGCGAAGAAGAGCTCGTCGCCCTCGCGGTGCCTCGCCTGGAAGCGATGCGCGCGCGCGGCGTCACGACCGTCGAGTGCAAAGGCGGCTACGGGTTGGATCTCGCGAACGAGCGCAAGATGCTGCGGGCGGCGCGCGAGGCCGGTAGGCGCGCGGGTCTCCACGTGGTGACCACGTTCCTCGCGCTGCACACCTTTCCGAAGGACGCCGCCGGCTCGCGTGCGGACTATGTGCACGAATCGTTACATTGGCTGGAAGCGCTCCATGGCGAAGGACTCGTCGACGGCGCCGACGTGTTCGTCGAGACCTCCGCGTTCCTCGCCGACGACGCGCGCGCGACGGCGAAGGTGGCCAAGCGCCTCGGGCTGCCGCTGCGCCTGCACGTCGATCAGCTGAGCGCGGGCCGCGGCGCGGCATTGTGCGCAGAGCTCGCAGCGCTGTCTGCCGATCACTTGGAGCACATGGCCGCTGGAGATGCCGAGCTCCTCGCCAAGCATGACGTCGTCGCCGGCCTGGTGCCATGGGCATCTTTATATGTCGGCCGCGGCGCCAAGCCTCCGATCGCCGCGCTGCGGGCTGCCGGCGTGAAGATGATGGTCGCGACCGACTTCAATCCAGGCAGCGCGCCCGTGTGTGATCTGCTCGCGGCCGCCGCTTTGTCTGTCGGCTACTTGGGCCTCACGGTCGACGAGGCGCTGCTCGGCATCACGAGGCATGCGGCGCAAGCGCTCGGGCTCGGGGATCGCGGCGTGATCAAAGAGGGCGCCGTTGCGGATCTCGTCGTCTTGGATCATCCAGACGCGGCGCGTGCGATCTATGAGCTTGGTCGCTCCCCGATCCGAGCCTTGCTCCACTCCGGCAACCCGACAGCTGTCAGCTGACCCCTACTTCGGCGTGCGGTCGCGCTCGTCGAGGGCTTGGCGGACGTCGGCGAACACTTGCTCGATCTCGTCGAGCTTCGTTTGCAAGCGCTGAATGTCGTCGAGGCTCGGAACGTTGACGAGCTTGAGCGCCGTCTTCACCGTCGTGACCGCGCTCTTTCTGGCGTTCAAGGCGACCTTCATCATGTCCTGGACGCCCTCGATGAGCGCTTCGTTCGACAGCACCTGCGTCGCCAGCTCATTGAGCTTCTGCTCGCCGACCGAAACGATTTTCTTCCACATGCCGGACTCCCTGGCTTTTTGACGCGGGGCGCTATCGCAGATGACCTAGGCTTTGTCCATGTTCGCGGACGGCGCAAGAAACCCGCTAAGCCGTCGCGAACTGATGCTCGACGAGCCGCCG
>JADLHZ010000099.1 GCA_020848545.1 Deltaproteobacteria bacterium
CAGTTCCTCAAAATCCGCGAATCCCCAGCCGCAGAGGGCACAGAGCTCACGGGGTGTTTATTGCCCACTTCTTCCCCGCGATCCCTGTGGCCGCTGCGGCCCGTTGTCCAAATCAGACCGCCGCCGCCCCGCCGACGATCTCCGAGATCTCCTTCGTGATCGCCGCCTGCCGGTTCTTGTTGTAGATCAGCGTCAGCTCGTCGATCAGCGTCGAGGCGTTGTCGGAGGCCGCCTTCATCGCCACCATCCGCGCCGACTGCTCGGAGGCCATGCTCTCCGCCACCGCCTGGTAGATCATCGCCTCGATGTAGCGGGTGAGCACCTGATCGAGCACCGCGCGCGCCTCCGGCTCGTAGATGTAGTCCCACGCGCTCTCCGGCGACCCGAGGCGCTCGCCCGAAAGCGGCAGAAGCTGCGCCATCAGCGGCTCCTGCTTCATCGTGTTGATGAAGCGGGTGGTGAAGAGCATCAGGCGGTCGAAGCGGTCGGCGACGTACGCATCGAGCATCAGCTTCACCGCGCCGACCAGCCGGTCGAGATTCGGCCGGTCGCCGAGCTGGGTCACGTTCGATACGACGTTGGCGCCCAGCCGCTGCATGAACCCAAGGCCCTTGTTGCCCACGCAGCAGACGTCGATTTCCTCGCCCTGCCCCTGCCACTCCTTGTAGTGCTGGAGCACGAGGCGCAGCAGGTTGGTGTTCATCGCGCCGCACAGGCCCTTGTCGGTCGTGATCACGATGATCCCGACGCGCTTCACCGTGTCGCGTTCCACCAGGAACGGATGGCGGTACTCGGGGTTGGAGTGGCTGATGTGCGCCGCGATGTTCAGGATCTTCTCGGTGTAGGGCCGGCCGGCGCGCATGCGCTCCTGCGCCTTGCGCATCTTGGACGCGGCGACCATCTCCATCGCCTTGGTGATCTTCCGGGTGTTCTGCACACTCCGGATCTTCACCCTGATTTCCTTGGTGCCGGGCATCGGCGCGCTCCTAGAACGACCCGGACTTCTTCCAGTCCTTGATCGCTTCGTGCAGCGCCTTCTCGTCGTCGGCGGCGAGATCCTTCTTGCCTTCCATCGTCTCGACGAGTGCGCCGTACTTGCCCTTCAGGTAGTCGCGCATCGAGCGCTCGGCGGCGAGCGCCTTCTTGACGTCGACGTCGTCGTAGTAGCCGTTGTTCACCGCGAACAGCGTGAGCGCCATCTCCCACACCTGCAGCGGCTGGTACTGCAACTGCTTCATCAGCTCGGTGACCATGCGGCCGCGCTCGAGCTGCTTGCGGGTCGCCTCGTCCAGGTCGGAGGCGAACTGCGCGAACGCCGCGAGCTCGCGGTACTGCGCGAGCGCGAGACGCACGCCGCCGCCGGTGTCGCGCCGCTTCATGATCTTCGTCTGCGCCGCGCCGCCGACCCGCGACACCGAGATGCCGGCGTTGATCGCCGGCCGGATGCCCGCGTTGAAGAGGTCGGACTCGAGGAAGATCTGGCCGTCGGTGATCGAGATGACGTTGGTCGGCACGAAGGCGGTCACGTCGCCGGCCTGCGTCTCGATGACCGGCAGCGCGGTGAGCGAGCCGGTCTTGCCCTTGACCTTTCCGCCGGTGAATTTCTCGACGTACGCCGGGTTCACGCGCGCGGCGCGCTCGAGCAGGCGGCTGTGCAGGTAGAACACGTCGCCCGGGTACGCCTCGCGGCCCGGCGGCCGGCGCAGGAGCAGCGAGATCTGGCGGTACGCCCACGCCTGCTTGGTCAGGTCGTCGTAGATGACGAGCGCATCTTCGCCCTGGTCCATGAAGTACTCGCCCATCGTGCAGCCGGTGTACGGCGCGAGATACTGCAGGGCGGCGGGTGTCGAGGCGGACGCCGCCACGATGATGGTGTTCTTGAGGGCGTCATGCTCTTCGAGCTTGCGCACCACGTTCGCGATCGACGACTGCTTCTGGCCGATGGCGACGTAGATGCACTTAATGCCGCTCGACTTCTGGTTGATGATCGTGTCGATGGCGAGCGCGGTCTTGCCCGTCTGGCGGTCGCCGATGATCAGTTCTCGCTGGCCGCGGCCGACGGGAACCATCGAGTCGACGGCCTTGTAGCCGGTCTGCACGGGCTGGCTCACGCCCTTGCGGGCGATGACGCCCGGCGCCACGCGCTCGATCGGCGCCTTGTGCGGCGTCGCGATCGGGCCCTTGCCGTCGATGGGGTTGCCGAGCGCGTCCACGACGCGGCCGAGCAGCGCTTCGCCGACGGGGACTTCGAGGATGCGGCCCGTCGTCTTGACGGCGTCGCCTTCGGTGATGTGCTTGTACTCGCCGAGCACCACGGCACCGACCGAATCCTGCTCGAGGTTCAGCGCAAGGCCGAAGCTGCCGCCGGGGAATTCCAGCATTTCGCCGTACTTCACGTCCGCGAGGCCGTGGATGCGCACGATGCCGTCCGTGACGGTGACGACGGTGCCGACGTTGCGCTCTTCGGTGCTGCCCGAGAACTTCTCGATGCGCGCCTTGATCAGGTCGCTGATTTCGGATGCCTTGATGGACATAGCCTTTTGGTTCCTCGTAATCTCTGCGCCGACCCTCCCGGAGGGAGCCCGCCTGCGCTCTTCAAGTCCTAATTCGTCAATTCAGTGGTGAGCCGCTTCAGGCGTGCGTTCAGCGAGCCGTCGATCACCAGGTCCTGCGAGCGGATGATGGCGCCGCCGATGAGCGACGCATCGACGGTGCAATGCAGGCGCACGTCGCGCCGCAACCGCTTCTTGAGCGCACCCGCCAGCCGCTGCCGCTGCGCGTCGTCCAGCTCGACGGCCGAGACGACCTGCACGTCGGCCACGTTCTCGATGTCGGCCCGCATGACCTCGAACATCGCCGCGATCTCGGGCAGCAAGGCCAGCCGCCGATTGGCCGCCAGCGTCGTGATGTAGTTGCGAAGCGTGGCGTCGCCGCCGACACCTGCGATGTCCACCAGCAGGGCCGCGAGCTCGTCGGGCGTGACCTTCGGGTTGCCGAGCAGGCTGGCGACCCGGGGATCGGAAACGACGGCGCTCGAAGCCGCGAGGACTTCGGACCAGCGCGACAGGCTGCCCTGTTCGCGCGCGTGCGCGAACGCCGCTTTCGCGTAGGGCCGGGCGATAGTGGCTTTTTCGGCCATAGGGAAGCTCTGTTGTACCTGTGGCTAGCGGCCGGTTTCGATTTCGACGGCCAGCTTCTCGAGCAGGTCCGCATGGGCGCGAGCGTCGATCTCGCGGCCGAGGAGCTTCGACGCGCCGGCCACCGCGAGCGCAGCCACTTCCTTGCGCAGCTGTTCACGGGCACGGCTCTGGTCCAGCTGGACCTCGGCGCGGGCGGCCGTCACCAGGCGCTGGCCTTCGGCCGTCGCGCTCAGCTTGGCTTCGTCGACAAGCTCGTTTGCCCGGCGGTTGGCCTGGTCCACGATCTTCGTCGCCTGCACACGGGCGTCCCTGACCAGCTCGGCCACGTTCGCCTGCGCCTCGACGAGGCTCTTCTCGCCCTTCTCGGCGGCCGCGAGGCCGTCGGCGATCTTCTTCTGCCGCTCGGCGAGCGCCGCCGTCAGCGGCGGCCAGATGAACTTCATCGTGATCCAGCCGAGGATCAGGAAGACGATCGTCTGGACGATCAGCGTTGCATTCA
>JADLHZ010000100.1 GCA_020848545.1 Deltaproteobacteria bacterium
GGCGGCGTAGCGAGCGCTTGCTGAGGCGGAGGCACGCGACCTCCAACATGACCACGCAAATTCTCCCAATCGGCCAAATGGGAGGACCAACTCGGGCGCCAAGTATGGTTTTTCAACGGCCTGCTAGCGCGGCGGCGCGCACTTCGGCACGCGGAGCTCCTTCAGCACCGCCGTCACCGCGCGCACGTCGCACTTGTTCGTCACCGCCGCGCGGCGAATTTTTTCGATGTTCAACACCGTGACGAGCGCGGCGGCGTCGAATGACGACTGCGCTTTCTCGGTGATCTGAGCCCACGGCAGCGCCGTCAGGCATGTGCGCTGCGCGTCGGTCAGCTTCGGCGACGCGAACGCTCCTTCGGCGAGCAGCGCGGCGAGTCGCAACGGGGCGATCGCGTAGCCGCCGAGCTTCGCTTGGGCCTCGCTCGGTATCGGCGTGCGCAAGACGAGCGACCAACCCTGCAGCGACACTCCGTCCTTCGCCGCAGCAACGACCGGCGCAGGCTGCTCCCCGCCGCGCACCGGACGCACCGACCATACGCGCTTCGTCGGCTCGCCCGGGCAAGCTTCGTTCGCACCCGGGGCCAGCGCGTCAGGCGCCGGCAAGTACGCGAGCGCGTAGACGTCTTCGCCCTCGAAGTAGCGATCGACGATCTGGGCTTCCGCCTTCGGGTCGCGCGTCCCCGGCAGCGAGTACAGCGCGGTCCTCGCCGCGTTGTCCGCCACGCGATCGGCCGCGATCTGCGCCTTCGGGCTGCGCTTGGCGACGCCGACGCCGACGCCGAGCACGATCGCCTTCTGGCCGTCTTTGCAAACGAGCGCGCGATCGATCTGCGTCCATGCCGGGCGCTTGGCCGACGCGAGCCACACGTGCTCGGCCTGGCCCACGGCCGACAGGATCGCTTCACTCAGCGGCCGCTCGGTGACGCCGTCCGCGATCTTCGCGCCGAGGACCTGCGCGATCGCTGGATGCGCGCCAGGATCGCCGGTGTACGCCACCACATTGTACGCGGCGAGCGTCTTCACCATGGCGCTCACCGCCGAGAACGACGCCGCGTCGCTCGGAGCGACGAAGAGATCGCTGCCGGGATCCGCGACGATCTGCAAGGTCGCGAGATCCTTCGGCGAGAAGTCGACGAAGGTGCCGCCGTCGACGAGCTTCGCCTTCTTGTCGCTGAGCACGACGACGCCGGTGTCGGCGTTCGATCCTTTGACAGACAAACGCTCACCGCCGACGCGCACGTGCTCGAAGTCGCACGCCTTGACCCACTGCAGGATCAGCCGCACGTCTTTCCATGGCGTGGCCGGCGCGGCTTCCAAGACCGGCACCGGCTTGTTCTTGTCGGCGAAGCCCACTGGCCCGCCGATGCGCTTGCACATCTCCTCGGTCACCGGATCGGCAAGCGTGAACGGCTGCGCGTCGACGGTGATCGCTTTTGGCTGCACGCGAATCAGCACGTCGGCGGAGACGAGGACGAAGAGCAGTGAAAGCATTGGCCGAGCTTAGCAGCCCCTGAGCCAAGCGAGCACTTGTTCGCTGACGCGCGTGTCGGCGAGCAGCTCCAGGTGATTCGTGCCGTACACGATCGCCTTCTTGGCGAACGCCAGCGTCCGCTCCTCCGCCGCATGCTCACCGAGCGCGCTTTTGACCGGCACGAGGCCGTCGCTGTGTAAGCGCTTCTCCTCGGCGGCTGATCGGGTGCCGGCGATCGCGAAGCACGCAACGTCCGCGGGCAACGGCGTCGGCACCCGCGGATCGGCGTGGAGGGCGAAGCGATCGTGATCCTGCCAGTCCTCCTTGCGAACGTTGCCGAAGCGGAGGTCGGTGATGCCCTTGCTGCGCACGCGCGCGAGGCGGCCGATCGGCGCGCTGTAACGGTGCACGCCGAGCAGCGCGTGGACCACGCTGCCACCGCGCTCGAGCGGCGCGCCATGGTGCGGCGTGGCGATGGTCACGAGCACCTTCAGCTTGCGCCGCCACGCCGCTTGCTTGCCCGCGTGGATCGCGGCCCGCGCGACGAGGCCGCCCATGCTGTAGCCGATGAGCACGATCTCGTCGCAAAGGAGCGCGTCCAGGTGCTCCGACAGCCGCTCGCCGTTCTCCGAGACGTGCAGGCCCGTGTTGTAGTGCACGTACGCGCGCCCGCAGCCGAGCGCGTCGGCGAGCACCGCGCCGTGATCGTGGCCGTGGCGGAGCCACTGCCGATCGCTCATGCCGGAGCCGTGCACCAGGACGAGCATTCGTTCGGAGGCGCGCTCGACCCGCATCGCCATCTCGATCGCGAGCGGGTTCTTCACCGCCTGCAAGTAGTCGCCGACGACCGCGTTCAACGCCGCCCGCACGATCTCGCGCTTGTCACCGAGCTCGCTCTCGCCGAGCAGCGGCGCCAGCTCTTCGAGCAGCGCGTCGACCAGCACGCCGACCGCGCTCGTCGTCAAGCTCACGCTGCCGTAGACGATCTTCGTGTACAGCTCGGCGAAGGGCGCGAGCGGACGGCCGAGCAAAGTAGGACCGCTCGCGATCTCTTTGTGCATCGCTTGGATGAGCGCCGTCACCCGCTTCGTGGCGTCGACCGCGAGCTTGCTGGCGGCGCGGAGATCATCGGCGTGGCGGCGGCGTGGCATTCGACTCGACCCGTAGCACGCTGGACGCCGGCAACGAAGTCTGCGACGTGGGCCGAGGCGCATACGAATGATCTTCCTCCTCGCCATGACCACGATCGTGCTCGCGGTGCTCAACGTGTTTGGACGCGCGCCACCGGAGACGGTGCTCACGTTCGCGCTAGCGACGGCGGCGGCGATCGTTTACGTGCGCGTCGTCAGCGCGTGGCTCGCGGCAGCGCCGGGCTACGACGAGTTGCACCTCGTGCGCGCCGACGACGGCTGGACGCTGCCGATGTACCGCTATCGTCCCGCCGGCGAAGCCAAGGGCGCCGTGCTCATGGTCCACGGCATCTACTCGACGATGGGCGTCTTCGACGTGGCACCGGATATGTCTTTAGCGCGGCACCTGCGCGATCGCGGCTTCGACGTCTACTGCCTCGAGCTGCGCGACATGGGCGTCAACGGCCGGCGCTCGCGCTGGTGGAAGCTGCACGAAGACGCCGCCACCTTCGATCACTACGTGCTCGCCGATGTGCCGGCGGCCGTGCGCGACGTGCAGCGAACGAGCGGCTTTCCGCGCATCCACTACGTCGGCCACTCGATGGGCGGGATGATCTTCTATCCCTACGGCGGCAGCGAAGCGGGACAACGCTCGATCGCACGCGCCGTCACGATGGGCTCGATGGCCGGGCTGCCGGATCATCGCTGGCTGCGCTTCTTGCCGATTCCGTGGGGGCTCCTCTCACGCCTCCCTCACTACGGCGTGAAGGAAGCGTCGGCGTTTCTCTTGGCGCCGCTCGTCGGCATCGGCTTCTTCGTCGAGCTGTACTTCTTGAATCCGTGGAACGTCGCCGCGCGGCATCGCCGGCGGTACTTCTTCAACGGCGTCGCCAACTCACCGCTGGCGCTGCTCGGCCACTTCGCGGCGATGTATCGGAGCCGAACGCTCATGAGCAAAGACGGAAAGCACGACTTCGACGCGTTGATGCGACAGAACCAGACGCCCACGTTGGTCATCGCGGCGACACACGATCACATCGCGTCGCTGCCGCTCGTGAAGAAAGGCTACGACGCGCTGCCAGGCGACAAGCGCTGGCTCGAGCTGTCGAAGAAGAACGGCGTCGCGGCGAACTTCGGGCACACGGACATGGCGTTTGGGCGGGCGGCAGAGGCGATCGTGTGGCCGGAGATCGTGCGGTGGTTGGAGAAGTAGGCGAGGGTCGGAGAGACCAGGGCCAGGGTCAAGCTCAGGCTCGCGAGCGCGGCCAGGGCTTTCGGTCAGGGCTTTGGGCGGTCATGATTGCGCGGCAAACCCTGGCCCAGATCCCTGGCCCGAAAACTTGGCCGCGCTCGCGAGCCTGAGCCTGGCCATGGCCCTGACCGCTCAGTGCCGCAGCAGCACCACCAGCGCGAACCCTAACGCCGCGACGAACGGCGCGAGCAGCCCCTGACTCTCGTGATCGCGAATGAACAAGTGCGATCCGCCGATGTACAGAAACGCCCCCGCCACGACCGCGAGCGCATACGCCATGAACGCCGCGGGCAACGGAAGCACCGCCGCGATCGCTGCGCCAACGACCGGCGCCAACGAGACCAGCAGCACGAAGAAGATCGTGCGCGCGCGGCTCTGCCCGTCGCGCATCAGGATGCTGACGGTCGACAGCCCGTCCGCGAAGTTGTGAAAGAGCACCGCGAGCCCAACCGCGTGCACCGTCTCGACGCCAGCGCTGCTCGCGGCCATGACGACGGAGCCGTCGATCAATCGATGCACGAAGAGCAAGAGCGCGCCGAGCAGGCCGACGACGCGCGGCTCTTTCGGGGCGTGGCGGTGGTGCTCGTGGCCCGCTTCGTGGCGCTCCGGGACGGCGAGATCGAGCAGATAGAAGACGAGAAAGCCGATGCCCGCGAGCTGCAGGACCTCGCGGTGGGAGTCGCCGAGGCCCACGCGCTGATGCTCGAGGACGAACGCCTCCGGGAGCAGTGTGACGACCGCGACCGCGATGAGGACGCCCGAGGTGAACGCCGTCACCCACTGCATGCGCTTGCTGAGCTTGAGCGCGACGAAGCCGCCAGCTGCGGTCAACAAGAGGCTCAGCGCCAAGATCGTGGCGACGAGACCGTTCATCGTGCGCGGCCCTTCGCGGTGCCGAGGGCCGCTCCGACGAAGAGCTTCGTCACGCGCTCGGCCATCTCCACCGGATCTTTGCGCGAGCGCGTCCGCGCCTCGATGCGGCCGCCGTTCGTCAACGCCGCCAAGCCGTGCACGAGCGACCACGCCGCGATCGCGAGCGTCTCCGGGTCGTGCTTGCCGAGGTGGCCCTCTTTCTCGATCGCCTCCACCGTCTTTTGTAGGAGCGAGAACGCGGCATCGCTCGCGGCGGCGAAGGCCGGATCGTTGATGTCGACCGCGTCCGAGCGGAACATCACCTCGAAGTACTCTGGCGAGCTCGTGGCGAAGCGCACGTACGCCTTGCCGACGGCGATGAGCCGCTCGCGCGCATCGCGGGCGCCCGACGTGACGACGCTGTCCAACGCGACCGTCGCGAGCCTGGCGTAGCCCTCGGTGGCGAACGCCGTCAGGAGCGCCTGCTTCGACGCGAAGTGATGCGCCGGCGCGCCGTGGGACACGCCGATCCGGCGCGCCACTTCACGCAGCGAGACGTTGCTCACGCCGCTCTCGCGGATGATCTGCGCCACGCCCTCGAGCAGCGCGCTGCGCAGGTCGCCGTGGTGGTAGACGCCCTTCTTCTTCATCGTCCCCTTCGTGCGAGCCGCTCATCGCTAAAAGCACAGGTGTTGGCAAGGTGGAACGGCGCCCTTGCGCAGGCGGGTGCTCCGGCGCAAAAGGACGGCATGGCCACCATCTTCTCGAAGATCATCGCCGGCGAGATCCCCTGTCACAAAGTGTACGAGGACGAGCGCGTGCTCGCGTTCCTCGACATCTCGCCGCTGTCGCCCGGGCACACGCTGGTAATCCCGAAGGAGCCGGCGCCGTACCTGGAAGAGCTCTCGGAGGACTCGGCGGCGGCGCTCGGCCGTGCGCTCCCGAAGATCGCGCGGGCGGTGATCGCGGCGACCGGTTGCAAGGCGTACAACGTGCTGCAGAACAACCGCGCCGAAGCGCACCAGGCCGTGTTTCACGTGCACTTTCACATCATCCCGAAGCCGAACGAAGACGAAGGCCTCGAGATCGGCTGGTCGCCCGGCAGGCTCGATGACGCAGCGGCGAAGGGGTTGCTGGCGAAGATCCGCGCGGCGCTTTGAGGAAGCTGTCAGCTATCAGAGAGAGAGCACGGCGCGATCGCATCGTCTCCGCGCAGCACACCGACGGTGCACGGCCCCTCCGCCATGTACTCGGCGATCCCACGAAAGATCGGCCGGCCGATGTCGTCGGGATAGAGCTTCGCGCTCAGGGCAATGTCGCAGTGAAAGTCGCGCAGGCTGACGATCTGAAAACGCGCGGCGAGCTCTTCCATGATCGCGGCCCGATGCGGCACGGCGTCGGGCTTCAAGATGAAGACGGTGTCTTCGATCACTCAGGCCGCGACGGTCTTCTTCCGCTTCGCGCGCAATTCCTGCGCCACGTTGTGCGCCTCGGCCGCTTCGACGAGCGCTGCGTGCGCGCCTTCCGGATCGCCGGCCGCGAGCGCCAGCTTCGCTTGCATCAGCGCGTCTTCGGCCTGCGCCAACACGCGGCGGAGCTTCGCCGGGTACGTTTCATCAGCCGGTGCGGGAGCAAAGGTCAGCGCGTCGATGAAGCTCTTCGTCATGCGCCGCATGGCAACATGGCGATCGCGAACGGTCAAAAATTCGGCGGCGCTGCCGGCGTGGTCGCGGCGGGCAGCGTCTTCTCTCCGCGCCAGAGCCAAAAGAGGCCGAAGAGAAGCACGACGACCGAGAAGCCCCCGCAGATCGCGCCCCAGATCCAGTACGGCAGAAACAGCGCTTCGCTCATCTGCGCCACGTCAGACGGTAAGTCGCCGGCGCTGGTATGTGCGACCGGCGTGAACAAGTAGTCGCCGCGCGAGAACACCGAGAGCGCGAGCTGCACGCCGAAGAACACGAGCAAGCCCTGCGAGAGCCGCGCCCCGCCCTTCACCGCCACGAGCAAGCACACCGCCGCCGCGCCGAGCACGAACCCGACGCCAAACAAATTGCGCACGACGAGCACGAGCGCGAGCACCAAGAACGCGCCGAGCACGAAGAGCGCCACGCGGGCGAGCTTCATCGAGCGGCCCATCACGAAGCAAAAGAGCGCCGCGATCGCCGGCCCGACGAGCCCGCCGGCCGAGATCAACGCGCTGGCGATTCGGCCGGAGGACGCCGTGTGCGCGACGCCGGAGCCGTTGCTCCACATCTCGAACGAGCGAAACTCGCCGCCGACGAGCCACGCGGTCATCCCGTGGCCCATCTCGTGCGCGAGCGTGGACATGAGGACGAGCGGATAGCCGAGCGTGTGCCCAAGCGGCACCGAGTAGAGGCCGGCGGTGACGAGCACCGATAAGAGGAGCACGACGCGCGCGGCGGTGATGCCGGACTTCGCGGGCGTGAGCGGGGCGGGATCTACTGGTTCACCGCGTTCTTGGCGTTGCCCGTCGAGTTGTCTTGGCGGCGGTTGAACTCTTCGGTGCGGCGAAGCTGCAGCACCCACGTCTGGTACGAGCGCGTGATGACGGGGCCCGCCCAACGCACGATCTGGTGGCCCGGGCTGCGCTTCATCAACGCTTGGTACTGGCGGTACGCGTCCGGGATGTCTTGCTGCAGGAGCAGGAGCTGCACCTCGGCGCGCATGAAGTCCGGATCGCGCTCGAGCGCCTTCTTGAAGTAGTCGGCCGCCTTGCGCGCATCACCGTAGCGATCGAGCTGCTCCATGCCGCGAGCGAAGAGCAGGCCGATGGAGCTCGGGTTCGATTGCTCGAGCTTCTGCACCGCCTTGTCGAAGCTCTCCCAGTCGCCGACGAGGTGATAGTAGTCCGCGATGACGCGGTAGCCATGATAGTCGCTCGGCGCCTTTTCGATGAGCTGGCGCGCAAGCTTGCCGCCGGCGTCGAAGTGCTCCTTGGCGAGGCGCTCCAAGCTCAAGACGACGTTGTCGATGTTCTCGAGCGTCTTCTGCAGCTGGTTCGCGTCGGCGATCTCTTGCTCGTTCAAGCCGCGGCCCGAGGCTTCGCGCGCGTCGAGCTTCTGGCGCTGCTTCGCTAGGCTTTGCTGCGCGCGCTCGAGCAGCTCGCTCAAGATCTGCTGCGCTTCGCCCCACGCGAGCTCGAGCTGCGCCCGGAGCGCGAGCGCTTCGTTGCTCGACTGCCCTTCCAAGAACGCCGCCGCCGCCGGGAAGTTGTCGAGGTTGTCGCTCTTCAGGATCACGAGCACGTCGTCGAGCGACTTCACGTCGATCTTGGCGCCCTTCTCTTCGCGCGCCTCTTGGAACGCAGCGACGATGCGGTTCGCTTCGGCGACCGAGAGGCCGTGGCGCGCGACGGAGTTTCCAACGGCGCTCTGGTTGCCGGCGCAGGCGTTCAAGGCGACGAAGGCGAGCGCGGCGCCCAAGCGCAGAGCAGTGCAGAACAAGTTCAAGGCAGTGGCTTGCATCGGGGTCTCATCCTTCATTCCGGGGATCATTCAGGGAAAAGAAACTTCAGCGCATTCGGCAGCCGTTGCGCCCAATAGTATTCGTTGTGCTCGTGCTTGCTCCCGACGACGTAGTGAAAGTCTTGGCCCTCGACGAAGCCCTGCGCCTTATAGGTCTGCGCGAGCGTCGCCGTGTTCGTGACGTCGTCGTTGCTCGGGCCGGCGTCTCCGCTGTCGACGTAGACCCGCAGCGGCCGCTTGTTGCCGGTCTGCGGGTTCGCCTTCACGTCGCCGATCAAGAACTTCTTGTTCCACCAGGTCGACGGCGACATGGCGCCGACGATGCCGAAGGTCTGCCCATAGTGCACTCCGGCGTACGCCGAGATGAGCCCGCCGAGCGAGCTGCCGAGGAGACCCGTCGCTTCGCGGCCGGTCTGCACGCGCAGCGCGTTCTGCACCGCCGGCATCAGCTCGTCGCGGATGAAGGTGAGGTACTCGTCGCCCTCGCCGCCGCCATAGCTCGCGTCTTTGGTCGGCGTGTACTCGCTCATGCGGTCGCTGGTGTTGGCGATGCCGATGACGATGATCTCGCGCAACGAGCCCGTGTAGATGCCGTCGTTCAAGGTCTCGTCGACCTTCCACTCGTTGCCGCCGAACGCTTGGCCGCCGTCGAAGAGGTTCTGGCCGTCGTGCATGTAGAGGACGGGGTAGGTGGCCGAGGTGTTCTCGTCGTAGCTCGGCGGCAAGTACGCCGTGATGTTGCGGTTGTTGCCGATGAGCGTCGAGTGAAACGCGGGAAAGAGCGTGACGACTTTGCCGAGGCCGTTGAAGAAGTGCGGATAAACCTCGCGCGTGGCGCCGGCGGCGACTTTGTAGTTCGCGCCGATCGACCAGATGGGCGAGCCCTGCTCGATCACCGGCTTGAATTCGATCGTCGTGCCGTAGGGCGCGTCGACCTCGAAGGTGGCGAGGTCGCCCTGCGCGGCGCCGGTCATGCTCTGCGTCCAGGAGAGCGGCGCTTCGCTTCCGCGCAGCATGATCTTGCCGGTGCCGGTCTGCAGCGTGATCTGCGCAGCGTTTGGATAATGCACGCGCACCGTGGTCTTCACGGGCGTGCCCGGAGCCGGCGCCGGGGTGGCCATCACCCCACCCGTGGGACCGGTCTTGCCGCCGGTCGTCTCTTCCAGCTCGGGCGGCACGGCGTCGATGCCCTCGATCGGGCGCATCGGCGCGGTGTTGTTCTGCACCGTGTTGCGCTCCGGTCCCTTTTCCGAGACGGCGGGCCCACAGGCGGTCAGAGCGAGGAGAACGCTGGCGAACGCGACGCTATAGGCACGCGGCGAGCGGAGGAAAAACATGCGGCGCGATAACACGGGTGACACATCGAGCCAAGAACAAAAACCGACGCTTTGGCCACTTGATTGTCGCGTCAAATCCCGAGCTTTTTCAGGCGTACGAGCTCTTTGGCGAGCGCCGCGGCTTCCCCGGTCCGACCGCCGTTTCTGTGCGCGCCGGCGATCCTTTCGAGGTAGCCCGGCGCGAGCCTCAAGGCCACCCATTGGCTGTAGCTCGGGGCGCTCTTCCCGCCCACAGCTTGGCGAAAGATCGCCGCGTCGTTCGCCGACACGTCGCGCGCCCAGCAGAGCCCCGGCGCGCGGCCGGGGATCGCGGTCGCCATGCCGCTCGGAGCGCCGCTGGCGTTGGCGAAGCGCTCGAGGATGGGCGCCGCCTTCGCCGCGTCCTTTGGCTCGATGTAGAAGACCATGTTGTCGAGCCGGCGGAGCGCGCCGTCGGGGTTCGCGGCCTTGCCGTTGAAGGTGACGCCGGCGGCGCGCAGCTCAGCGACCGTGGCGGCGAACAACGCCGGCACTTTTCCCGCGAGCTCCGGCCGCACCGTCACGTACGCGCGCAGGACCTCGGGCGGCTGCCGCCACGTCTTGTCGACGAAGTGATACGCGTGCGTCGCGTAGAGCGCGCTCTTCACCATGAAGTCGGCAGCGTTCGGCCCTTGGCGAAAGTGCTCGCGCGCGTCGAGGCACACTTGGCGGATCGCTTCTTCGCCGCCGTAGGTCTTCGGATCGTGGCCCGGCCGCTCGAGCAGCGCTTCGTAGATGCGGGTCATCGCGCCGCTGGCGATCTGCGGCGTGGTCGTGTCGTTCTGATCATGCATCGGCGCCATCGTCAGTGCTTGCGCCGTCGCGATCGGAAGCGACCGGAGACGTTCGGCGGCGGCGGCGAGCGGCGCGCGGTGTGGTGGCGCCGTCACTTGCTGCAACGGATCCGCGGCGAGCGTTGCGCCCATCGCGCCGCCGGTCTTCTGCGTCTGCGCCGGAACAGCGACGCGCGCGGGCCGGCCGAGCCGCTGCAACCCTTGCGCGATCGTCTGCGCTTCGCCGCGGGTGACCGTGGACAGCGCGCGCTTCAGCCAGAACAGCCGCTGCGGATCACGCTCTTTCGTGACCGCGTTCAAGAGCTCCGTCTGCAGCGTCTCGCGGTTCTCGGCGTGGGCCAAGCGTGCGAGGCCGGCGCTCTGCAAGGTCTGCGCGAACAAGTGCGCTTCGTGTGGCAGAAACGGCGGCGGGATCGCGGCGTTCACCGCCGTGTTATCGCACGTGCGCCTGGCCCCGGTGCGCCTAGCGCCGAACGCGCGTGCCGTTGCGTCTTTTTCCTCCGAACGCAGGCAACGTGGACAAAGGCGCCAAGCACGGGCGGCGGCAGGCAAGCCGGCGGCGCCGATGCTGATCACATGGCATCCGTCTCACCGCTCGACTACGTCATTCGCTTCATCGACGCCGCGCTCACCCAGCCCGTCTCGCGCCCGGAGACTGCGAGCACGCCGAGCCGGGTCGACGACATCGGCTACGCCGGCGGCCTCTTCGTCGGCGAAGCGGTCACCCTCGCGCTCTCGCTTGTCCCGCCGTGGAACAAGCCGGTCGTCGACGCCCGCGGTGCAGAAGTGAGCGCCGTTCCAGGCGCTGTCCGCGCCGACGCCGCGCACCCGATCTTGGCGCGCCACGAGCAGGTCGTCGGTCCGCAGATTACGGACTTCGCCAAGACGCTCTCGCACGGGTTCTGGCACGACTTGGTCGACGCATTCGGTCGCGGTGCCAGCGATGCGCCAGGTGCGACGTATCGCCTCGAAGTCGCCGCCGATCGCTGAGCGCGTGGCTCGTGGGCGACCGTGAAGTGACGAGCGACTCACTTCTTCCTGCGCGCGGCTCGTCGAGGGCGGCTGGTCCTTGAAAGCTTCTTCTTCGCCGCCGTCTTCAATCGAACGAAGCCCAAGCGCACGTTGAAGACCCGGCCTAACGTCGTCAGCGTCTTCATCGTTGGGTTCGCGGCGTTCTTCTCGATGCGGCTGATCTCGGCTTGATTGACGCCGCTTCGCGCCGCGAGCTCTTGTTGAGTGAGCTTCGCCTCCTTGCGCAAACCGGCGAGCTCGGCAGCCACTGTGGCGAAGTGAGCATTGAACGCGCGAAGCTCGACCACGGCAGCCCGTCCGGCCCGCTTCGCCTCCGCGTCGACTTCGTCCATAAATTCGTCAAAGTTTGTGCGCTTCATCGTGCTACTCATTATGCGTTAAATTGCATATGGTGTATAACACATACGCGTTACAAACAATACCCACTATTGCTCTCGAGACTTCCAATCACGGAGTCGCTTCCTAGCGAGCTCGATCTGTTGACTCTGAGCGCGTTTCCCGGGTGAAGAGCCCTTGTCGTATCCGCCGAGCAATAAGATGATCTTGTTCCCATGCGCGTGGCAGAACACGCGAAGAAGTACGGGATCACCTTCGTCCCCCGCCTCCGAAAGCTTTCCGCCATATTTGTGCACGATCTCTCGCAGGTTTTCGTCGAGACGAAACTCGAAGAGCCCAGCACCCAACTGCCTGCCATAGCGAGTCTTGCAAACGGCCGTCCCATACGCCTGAAGCACGTGCTGCATAGCTTTGCCCAACGCCCGCCGCTTGGTGGCGCTCAGCCCTTCTCTCATCCAGCGCTTGACCGGCTGGTCGCCGGCCTCATCCTCGTAGAACTCGATCACGAACTCTCTGGATCCGCTCACGCCCCGCCTCTGAGCGCGAAACTACGGCGGGTACGATTGGGCGCGCAAGACGGGCTCGAATCGACGACGACCACATCTGACGTCGAGGAAGGAGAAACGAGCGCGGCGCCGATCATCGAGATCGACGCCGCGCTCCGTCTCCCGCGGAGTTACGCAGGCACCTTCAAGGGCGTGACGTTCGCGAGGGGGGTGCCCTTCTTCTCGTCGTCGGTGCTCTCCTCTTCGTCGGCGTTCGCCGTCTTCCCCGCGTGCTTCTGCGTCGTGAGGAACTCGACGATCGGCGCGAGCATGGCGTTCACCTCGGGCTCCTCATCCGCGATCGCTACCAGCCGATGGTAGTACGCGAGAAACGTCTTGTACGCCTCCGCGCGCTCGCTGCGGATCGTGTCGGCTACCCGGTCGAGCATGAACGCCACCTTCGCGTGCACCGATTCGAGCTCCGAGCTGAGCGCGATCGACGCGTCCATCGCCTCGAACGAGCGCCCCTTCACGATGACGTCGTGCTCGCGCGCGGCGTCGGCGATCAACGCCGCGTACCGCTCGAAGCCGAGGCGCGCGGCCGGGATGCGCCGGCGCTCCTCGGTACTGAGTGGGCTGAGGGGCACGATGTCTTCTGACAGCACCCCGTTCAACTTGCTCGCCACTTCTTTCAACTTTTCCAGATCGCACGGCTTCCCATTCTTCGCCTTCATAGAGGCTCCTTTGTCTTGGAGGCGAACCATTCGCCCCACAACACCTAGTTCCCGCTCGCGCCAAAAGCTGACGCGCTGACGTGTCGATTTTTTGATCTTTTTTCGGCGGGCACCGATTTCGTTGGGGATTTCTTGCGGGGAGATCGGGGCGGGACGGCGGATCGATCGTCCGCGACGTGGTCGGCGATCGTTCGGGACATGCGGGGCGATCGTCCGGGACATCCGGAACGATGGTGGCGTGACCAGCGCTCCGATGGTGTCGGACCATCGAAGCGATCGGCTCTGAGAGACGGCGCGATCGTTCGCGAGCATCGGCGCGATCTCGGAGAGGATCGCACCGCTACTCCGTCACGTGCGGAGGGGCTGTCATCGACGTGGGGATCGGCTTCCCGCGACCCTCTCTTGCCCGCAGCCACACGTCATGCCCACGCTTCGCCCATGATCCGCGCGGTTTGCGCCCTACTCGCCCTCGCGCTGTCCGGATGCCTCTGGACGATGTTCGAGTCTGCCAGCGACAACGGCGAGCCGTACACCGGGTACCACGCCGACGATCCGATGCTCTACGTGAAGGCGGGAGCGTTTGGCATCGACGAGATGGTCATTGGAGCGATCCCCGGCGAAACAACGCCCGTCACGTTCTGGCTCACGCGCTCGGGGATCGATCGCGCCGAGAAGTCCGGCTCGGTGAGGGTGAAGCTCGTCATCGATGGGCGGCGCGTGGCGCTGCAGGACGTCGAGCACGGCTGGGCGTGGGTGCACAGACGCGACTACGAAGGCGATGAGGAAACCGTCAGCTTCGTCTTCGCGCGTGACGAGCTGCGCGCGTTGCGTGATGCGAAGGCGGCGGCGCTCGTCGTCGGTCGCGATCGCATCGATCTGAAGGCGGCGTTCGAGGATCGGATCGATCGCTACGTGCAGAGGCTCTGGCGCAAGCGGAGGCGCTGAGCGCGCGGAACTTCCGCGACGTTTTCACGTCGTTTGCACGCGCGGTCGGTAGTGCCGAAGCATGCGCACGCTCGTACGCTGGCTCTTTCCCCTCGTTTGCTACGGCACTGCGGCGACGTACGCGCTGGTCCTCGCGGCCGGCGTCGTCGCACAGGAGCGGCTCGGACACTGGCCGCGCGGATCGATCGACGATCCGAAGTACGAACGGATCCTCGGGGCGTATCCTTTTCTCTACGAGCTGGCGCTGTCCGCCGGCGTGGCGCTTTGGCTCGGCGTGCTGTCGGCGGGCTTGCCGCTCTGTGTGACCTTGCTCGCGTTCGCCGCGCGGCCGGCGAGCCGGTGGAGGCTGCTCGTTCCGCTCACTGTGTTCGCCATCACATGCGTGCTGGCGATCGTCGACGTGGGTGGGACGATCTGCTGGCTGCTCGATTGAAACTCTCTGCACCACGGCTGTCACGCGGCAGCGCGAGCGGCGTTGAGTCAGGCCTGCACCACCGTTTCCGCCGCCGAGCAAAGCGACTGCCAAGCGCTCTTCGCGCGGGAAGCGACGTGTACGGATCAGTTCATCCCGATGCTCGTCGACGCGCGGATGAAGCTCGACAAGCCGGCGGGCATCGCGAAGGAGAACCGCGCGGAGGTGATTGGCGCTGCGAAGATCGAGTGGGCGGAGGACAGCAAGCCCGCGGCGGTGGAGAAGACGTGTGGGAAGAAGGCGCCGCCGAAGGATGTGCAGGCGGGGTTGAAGCAATGTCTCGCCGAGCAAGGGTGTGACGCGTTCGTCAAGTGCGTCGCGCCGTGGACGGAGAAGATGCTCTGAGGGGGACGCCATCGCCATGCCGATCTGGTCGTTGCTGACTGCGCGCCAAGTGCACGATGGAGAACGAAGACGAAGTGCACGAAGGAAGACGATCGGTGCTGAGGAGAGGGACAACGGGCGGGCGACGCCATGGTTCCCGGTCCCTTTTCGCGCGCCGGTGCCACGTGCAAAGCGTTCGCGAAAAGGGACCGGGAACTTGCGCACGGTGGCCACGGAGGAACGCGGGCGAAGGGCACGAAGCAAGACCATCGGAGCTGAGGAGAGGGGCAACGGGCGGGCGACGTCACTGTTCCCGGTCCCTTTTCGCGCGGCGGTGCCACGTGCAAAGCGTTCGCGAAAAGGGACCGGGAACTGGACTACCGGGACACGTGAGAAGACGCCGCCACCCAGAAGCGCAACGGCTTCTTCGCCCACGCGCCGGCATAGTCGACGCCGATGCGAGGGCCGCGGAGGATCTTGCCGACGTCGGCGTCTGAGGCCGCGACGTAGAGCGCACCTCGTTTCGTGAGATCCACGGCGTTCAATGTCCGATCGATGGCCAACGCGCGCGCCAAGCGTCCCGGACCGTCCGTGCGATCGGAGATCCCCGACACCGGCTCGGCGCCGCGGATCAAGACGGCCGAGGCGTGGCCGCCGGGCTCGGTCACGAAGTTCAGACAGAAGTGCATGCCGTAGATCATATAGACGTACGCATGCCCGGGCGGGCCGAACATCGTCTCGGTGCGCGCCGTGCGCCCCTTCGCCGAGTGCGCCGCGAGATCATGCTCGCCGAGGTACGCTTCCGTCTCGACGATGCGCGCGACCTGCACGCGGCCGTCGCCATGCCTGCGCACGATGCGGCAGCCGAGCAGCGCCTTCGCAACGGCGATAGTCTTCGCGGCGAAGAACGCGCGAGGCAGCGGCTTCAAGAGATCTTCAACGGCTTTTCGATCCCCGCGAAGAAGTCGTTGCCCTTGTCGTCGACGACGATGAACGCGGGAAAGTCGACGACCTCGATCTTCCACACCGCTTCCATGCCGAGCTCTTCGTAGTCGAGCACGCTCACCTTCTTGATGCAGTCCTTCGCGAGCCGCGCCGCCGGGCCGCCGACCGAGCCGAGATAGAACCCGCCGTGCTTCTTGCACGCGTCGGTCACCTGCTTCGAACGATTGCCCTTGGCGAGCATGACGAACGATCCGCCGCTCGCCTGAAAGAGATCGACGTAGCTGTCCATGCGCCCGGCCGTCGTTGGCCCGAACGAGCCGCTCGCGTAGCCCTCGGGCGTCTTCGCCGGGCCTGCGTAGTAGACGGCGTGATCCTTCAGGTACTGCGGCAGCCCTTCGCCGCGATCCAAACGCTCCTTCATCTTCGCGTGGGCGATGTCGCGCGCGACGACGAGCGTGCCGCTCAACGAGAGACGCGTCTTCACCGGGTACTTGCTCAGCGTCTTTCGGATCTCGCTCATCGGCTGCGAGAGATCGATCTTCACGACGTCGCCGCCGAGATCGGTGACCTCCGGCAAGTACTTCGCCGGATCCTTCTCGAGCGCTTCCAAGAAGATGCCGTCCTTCGTGATCTTGCCGAGCGCTTGCCGATCGGCGCTGCACGAGACCGCGATCGCGACGGGGCACGAGGCGCCGTGACGCGGCAAACGAACCACGCGTACGTCGTGGCAGAAGTACTTGCCGCCGAACTGCGCGCCGATGCCGGTCTTCTGCGTGAGCACGTGCACCTTCGCTTCGAGCTCGAGATCGCGAAAGCCGCGGCCGAGGTCGTTGCCGCTCGTCGGCAGCGTGTCGAGGTAGCGGGCTGAAGCGAGCTTCGCCGTCTTCAGCGCGTGCTCAGCCGAAGTGCCGCCGATGACCACGGCCAAGTGATACGGCGGACAAGCGGCGGTGCCGAGCGTGCGGATCTTGCTGTCCAAGAACGCGAGCAGGCTCTCCGGGTTCAAGAGCGCCTTCGTCTCTTGGTACAAGTAGCTCTTGTTCGCCGAGCCGCCGCCCTTCGCCATGAACAGGAACTTGTAGGCGTCGCCGTCGGTCGCGAAGATCTCGATCTGCGCCGGCAAGTTCGTGCCGGTGTTCTTCTCTTTGTACATGTCGAGCGCGGCGAGCTGCGAGTAGCGCAGGTTCTGCGTCTTGTACGTGTCGTAGATGCCGCGCGCGATCGCGGCCTCGTCCTCGCCCTGCGTGAGGACATACTGGCCTTTTTTTCCCATCACGATCGCCGTGCCGGTGTCTTGGCACATCGGCAGCACGCCGCCGGCCGCGATGTTCGCGTTTTGCAAGAGATCGCTCGCGACGAAGCGATCGTTCGGCGAGGCTTCGGGATCGTCGAGGATCTTCCGCAGCTGCGCGAGGTGCCCGGGGCGCAGGTAGTGCGCGATCTGGCGCATCGCCTCACGCGAGAGCAGCGTGAGCGCTTCGGGCGCCGCTTGTACGAAGATCTTGCCGTTGGCGCTGAAGGTCGAGACGTGATCGGTGGACAGGCGCTCGTAGGGCGTGTCGTCGTGCGCGAGCGGGAGAAGCTCTTGGTGAACGAAGCTCATGCCGGCCGGCTAGTGAGCGGCGACGCCGCTGTCAATCTGCGCGCGCTCGTGGCCGAGGAACCCCGGCGACGACCACGGCGAGGTTCACGGCGACGAACGATGCCACAATCGCCCGATGCGCATCGTCCGCCACACCCCGACCGAGCTCTACGCCCGCCGCCTGCCTTGGGTGCGCTGGTCCGGCGCGCTCCTCACCCTCCTCGTCGGCGCGATCTTCGCGTTCGAAGCCTGGCTCTCGCCGTCCTTGGTCTGCGAACACGCGAGCTGCACCTTCCGCGCGCCCCTGCGAGCGGCGCGAACATTTTCCGCTTCGTCGCTCACCGGCGCATTGAGCGATCACGCATGGACCTCGCACGTCTTGTTGGGCAAAGGGTCTGCCAGACAATGACCCTCACCGACACCAAGGCGCGCAGCATCAGGAGAACAGCTCACCAGAAAGTCGAGCGGCCTGGGCTCCTCGTGCTATGTGGGCCGGCACGAGGAGCACGACACTACGCATGAGCACAGAGCCGATGGTCCGAGGCGTCAACATCGTCTACACGCGCAAGTACATCCTCGAGCGCGATGGCTCCGCAGTCTGGGAGGCGCTGGTCGATTCTTTGCCGAGCGACGCGGCCAAGCAGCATTGGCGGGAAATCGCCACGATGATCCGCGAGTACCCGTTCTCGTCCTTCAAGGCGATGATCGACGCGATAGCGAAGAAGAAGGGCGTTTCCGACGCCGACGGCTCGGCCGAGCTTTACTACTACATGGCCGACCAGACCCTGAACCTGATCTACAAGATCTTCTTCAAGCTCGGCAGCGTCTCGTTCGTCTTATCCAAGTACCCGCAGCTCTGGCGACGCTTCTTCTCCTTCGGCGCGCTCGACGTCATGGAGATCGTGGAGCGGCGAGCCCTGCTGCGATTTACCGTCCCCGAGGTTGCCGTCGACTGGGTCCACTCCGCCTGCTTCGGCTTCTCCAAGCGCGCCATCACCCTCGCCGGCGGCAGCAACGTCACCCAGAAAGAGACGAGTCGCGAGCGACTGCCCTCGGGCGAGTGGCAGGTTTTGGTCCAGCTTGGGTGGGACAGCTAGCCTGGTACCCCGGCGACGACCACGGCCAGGTTCACGGCGACGATCGCTGCTACAATCGCCCCATGCGCATCGTCCGCCACACCCCGACCGAGCTCTACGCCCGCCGCCTGCCGTGGGTGCGCTGGTCCGGCGCGCTCCTCACCCTGCTCGTCGGCGCGATCTTCGCCTTCGAAGCCTGGCTCTCGCCGTCCCTCGTCTGCGAAAACGCGAGCTGCGCCTTTCGCGAGCCGTTGCGGCCGGCGCGGATCTTTGCTGCCTCAGCGCTCACCGGCGCCGAGGCCGAGGCGCACCACCAGCGCCCTCGCCTCGCGCGGTTCGTGCTGGTCGTCGGCGCCGAACGCGTCCTCTTCGATCAGCGCTTCTACACGCTGACCGAGGTCAACGCGCTCATCGAGCAACTCGACGAGTACGGAAAGAACGAGCGGAAGCACGGGAGCGCGACGCTGATCATCGGTCGCAAGCCCGATCTGAAGTCGGCGCTGCCGCTCTTCGCCATCGTCCTCTTCGGCGCCGCCGTCCTCGCCATGGGCGGCCGCGCCTTCGGCGTGCGCTTCAACGCGGCGACTGGCGAGCTATCGATCGTCACCGGCGGCATCTTCGCGTTCAAGACGCGGCGCACACCGATCGCGGACGTGCGCAGCGTGAGCGTCGAGCCGAAGCAGGACGGGCGCATGACGACGTACTTTCTGGTGCTGACGCTGGCAAACGGCGAGCGGATCGAAGTGTGCGAGTACCTCTTGAAGGAGCAAGCGGACAAGGCCGAGCTCAAGGCGGCGATCGCGGCGTTCGTCCCTGGCGGCCGCGCCTAAGCCTGGCTCAGCGCGCGCGACGATACCGCTCGATCGCATCACGCAGGACCCCCTCGTCATAGGGCTTGTCGAAACAACGCTCTCGCTTCGTGGCAACGAAGGTGCCGATGTCGCCATGATTCGGGCTGCCGGTGACGAAGAGAAAGTGCGACGCGAGGTGTGGATATTTCGCGCTGACATTTTCGAAAAACATGATGCCGTTCATTCCAGGCATCAGCAGGTCGGAGATGATGGCGTCGAAGTCGCTGTCGTCTGCGAGCAGGCTCAGGGCCGGCGCCCCGCCCTCGGCGACGGCGATGTCATACGTCCGGCCGAACGTTCGCTTATAGCCGCGCAAGATCGCGGGCTCGTCGTCGACAAAGAGCAGCCTCGCGTTGCGACGCTCGGGCACGGCACGCGAGACCACGGGCGCCTCCTCCGGTTGATGCGCCAGCGAGAAGGTAAAAACCGTCCCCTCGCCGAGCTTCGATTCCACACTGAGGCGCCCGCCCGCTTTACGGACGATCTCGCGCGAGAGGCTCAGCCCAAGGCCGGTGCCGTTGTGCGCCGATTTGGTCGTGAAGAACGGCTCGAACAGACGCCCCAAATGCTCCGGGGCGATCCCGGCGCCGGTGTCGGCCACCCGCACCCAGACGTGGCCGTCGCGCACCTCGGTCTGCACGTCCACGCGCCCAGGCTGCCCCCGCTGCTCTACCGCTTGCGCGCCGTTGATGATCAAGTTCAGCAAGACTTGGCAAAACGCACCCGGGCTGCCGCGAACATAGCAGCCATCGTCAAGTTGCAGCTCGCCGACGACGAACGAGGTGAAGCGAGGGCGCGCGAGGCGAAACGCGGTTCTGATCGCCTCGTTGAGGTCGAAGCGCACGCAGGAGTCACCCGTTCTTCCGACCGAGCTCATGTCACGAATGATCGTGGTGATGCGTTCGATTCCGTCGATCGCGTCGCCCGTGCACTCGCGAAGCTCCGCGTACTCGGCCGCGAAGGCGGAGCCATTTTCCGCGCGCGCCTCCAGCTGAACGAGGGTTCCCGCAATCTGCTGGATGCTCGACGTCACGTAGGTGAGCGGGTTGTTGATCTCGTGGGTGATGCCAGCGACCAGCTGACCCATCAGCGCGAGCCGCTCCGACGCTCGGACTTGGCGCTGAAGGCGGGAGTTCTCGAGCGCGAGCGTGACCTGCGAGCACAGGAGCGACGCGCGCGGCATGTCCTGGCGACGGAACTTGCGCTTGTCCTCGCCACGGTTGAACGACAACACGCCGACGAGGCGATCGTCGTGAGCCATGGGAAAGACGATGCTCGAGCCGATCTTCGTCTGCCGAGTCGTCCCGAGGTCGCCTGCGAGCAGCAGCGGCTCGCGATCGGAAGCCGCCGTGCCAGCGTAGCCCGTGCCCATCGAAATGCGCAGGTCGGCTTGGATCTGCGCCGACAGCCCTGACGCGTACGCGACATACAAGCGACCTTCGTGGTCCGGAAGCATGAGCGTCGCGTCGTCCGCATGCATCGCCGAAGCCGTGGCATCAACGATGGTCTGGGCAAGCACGGCGTCAGCCGCCGTGAAGATCGCGCGCACCGCAGCGTCGAGATCGGAGACGGCCGGGCGCCGTCGCGAAGCGATTGCTTGCGCCAAGCGCTGACGAAGGTCGGCCGCGCGAAACGGCTTCTCGATGAGATCCGACGCGCCAGCGCGCAAGCAGGCGAGCGTCGTGGGCACATCGGCGTGTGCCGTGAGGACGACCGCCACGGGACCGTCGGGGTGCCCCAGCGAGCGAAGCACGGATAAGCCGTCGACACGAGGGAGGTGCAGGTCGATGATCGCGGCGTCGAAATCCTCGTCCGCGAGCAGCGATACTGCGCTCGCGCCGTCGCCACACGAGGTCAGCTCGTAGTCGGCGCCAACGGCAGCCTCGATGAGGACCCGCAGCTCGGGTTGATCGTCGACCACGAGCACTCTTGGACGTCCCTCGGCCACCATGCACGGAAGTGTGCCTCAGAACGCTGATAACACAAGTGTCTGGCGCAACCCGCCAGGTCCGGATAAGCTGGATCTTCAGCCAATGAAGAAGCACAAGGCCGCGCCTGGCGCCGACTACAACGTCAAGGTCTTGCGCCCCCTCGCCACGTATGTCGGCGAAAAACTCGGCACCCGAGTCCTCGAGGAAGTTTGCGCTGCGGGCGGCCTGACGCCTGAGCTGCTCGACGGGCGTTCTTACTGGGTGACCGCGCGCGCATTCGAGAGCATCTTACTGAACGCGCGGCGACGCATGCAGGATGACGCGGAGTTCAAGCGAGCGTGCGTGCACAAGCTCGCCGAGGCGTACGGTCCCATGCGCTTCGTTCTGCGCGCGTTCTCGCCAGCCGCGGTCTTTCGCCGTTCGATCGAGACCTATCACTTGGTCTCGACCGTGGGGCAGCACGAGGTCATCGAGAGCTCGCAGAACCGCATGGCCGCCCGCTGGCGGGCCTCCCCCGCGCCGCACCGCCTCGTCTGCCTGTGCAAGCAGGCGCAAACAGCGGCGCTGCCGACGCTGTGGGGCCTCCCACCCGCCCACCTGATCGAAACACATTGCCTCGCGAAGGGGGATGAGTATTGCCACTACGAAGGGACGTGGTTCTCGCCGGTCCCTTACCGCTACGCGCTCTTCGGCTTTCTGGCTGGCATCGCAGCGGCCTACCTGGCTGAGCAGTGGGCGGCAATACCTCTCGCCGAGCTCGTGCTGTTGCCGCCGCTCGCCGCCGTGCTCGTGCATATCGTCTTTCTCTATCGAACCGTGGCGACGAATCGGGCGGTGGAGCTCTCGATTGTGTCGGCGCTGGAAAGTGTCGTCGCCGAGGAGTCGGCGGCGCGCACCGAGTTACTGCGCCTCTCGGAGACCCAGCGCGATTGGGTCCGCTTTCTCGAGGAGGAGCGCGCGGCACGCCTCAGCGCCATCCGGGACGTCACGGCTCACTTTCGCGACATCGAGTCGAGTCGCACGGCCGTTTTACGCGGCGTCTCTCATGACTTGCGCAACCCACTGCAAGTCATCGAGGCGAGCATCAACTTCCTCCGCGAGCGGTTCAGGCCTGAAGACCGAGACAGCGTCGGCGCGGTCGACGACATCGTATGGGCCGCGCAACAAATGGGCCGATTGCTCGCCGATCTCAATCGCACGATGGCGCCGTCGAGCACCACGACGATCCGCCCGCCGGAGAAGCTGGTCGTCTCCGAGCTGACCGAGCGCGTACGGCGGCGACTGTTCGCGCTCGTGCACGGCAAGGACATCCGCGTCTCGGCGTTTCACACCCGCGAGGCGCCGGTCTCCATCCAGCTCGATCCGGTGATCTTCGACCGGCTGCTCGACAACCTGCTCACGAACGCCGTCAAATACACGAACCGTGGCTCCATCCTCGTCGAGTTCGACGGCTCGCCCGGTTTCTTGGTTGCGAAGGTCAGCGACACCGGCAGAGGCATCGCGCACGAGGATCTGGAACGGTCGTTCACCGCCGGCGGATCGCGCGAAGACCGCCGCGCGTCGAACAGCCTCGGGGTCGGTCTTTCGGTCGTCGTGCAGTTGCTCGCCGAGATCGGCGGCCGACTCGAGGTGATGTCGAAACCAGACGTCGGGACCACGTTCTGGTTGCATCTGCCGGTGCAGTACGCGCCGAGCGCAGAGGACTCTTGTGCTCCTTCGAACGTCGTGAGCATTCGCCGGCCAGGGTAGACTGGAGAAAAGAGCTTGAGCGAGCAAAACCAGGAGCGCGCGGTAGACGTGCTCATCCGTTACCTGCGCGCCGAGAGCGTGGACACCGTCTTCGGCATCGTCGGCGGGCTCGCGTATCCACTCTTTCGTGAGCTCGAGCGCACGAACGGGCTGCGCTTCGTGATGACGAAGCACGAGGAAGGCGCGGCGTTCATGGCCGACGGCTACGCCCGCGTCGGCCGCCGCCTCGGCGTCTGTGTCGTCACCGGGGGTCCCGGCTCGACGAACTTGTTGACCGGGGTCGCCTGCGCGTTCGCCGACGGCGTCCCCATGCTGATCATCACGGGTCAAGCCGCGACACACGCGCTCGGCCGCGGGGCCGCCCAGGAGACTCCGGTCGAGGGGATCGACATCGTCTCGATGTTCCGGCCGGTGACCAAGTACTCGGTGATGGTGACGGATTCCGACAGCCTCGCGCACCACGTGCGGCGCGCCCTGCGTTCCGCCTTGGGCGGCCGGCCCGGGCCGGTTCATTTGAACGTCCCGGTGAACGTGTGGGAGCGCCGCGTGCATGAAGCTTGGTTCTCGCCTGAGACCTATCGGGCGCAGACCCACACCTTCGACCGAGGCGCGGTTCAGCGCAGCGGCGATCTCTTGTTAGAAGCGAAGACGCCGGTAATCCTTGCTGGCAGCGGCATCGCGATCTCGAATGCCGAAGAAGTCCTCGCCGAGCTCGCCCGCGTGCTCGACGCCCGCGTCGTCACCTCGCCACGCGCAAAGGGAGTCTTCGCCGAAGACGATCCGCGCTCGCTCGGCGTGCTCGGCACCGGGGGTCATCGCTCGGCCAAGGAGCTCTTGCTGGGCGACGCCGTCGACGTGCTCTTCGTGGCAGGCGCTTCGATGAACGAGACGACCACATTCAACTGGTCCCCGCAGCTGCGACCTTCTCGCGCGCTGATCCAGCTCGACATCGACGCCGACCGCATCGCGCGAAGCTACCCGGTCGATGTTCCGCTCGTTGGCGACGCCCGCTCAGTCCTCGTGGAGCTGCTTTACCACGTGCACCGCAAGATCCGCGAAGGCGCGCGCCCGATGTCGACGTGGCGGCAATGGTCTTCGATTCCGACCTTCGACAAGCGCTACGATCAAGCCGAGCACCGCTCCGGCGAAAGCGTGCCACTCCGCCCCGAGCGATGGCGCGCCGAGCTCTTCGATGTCTTGCCGAGCGACTGCGTGATCTTCTCGGACATCGGCGGCCACATGCTCTTCAACATTCATCATCTCTGTATCCGCGCTAAGCAGCGCTTCGTCATCAACCTCGGCTTCGGTTCGATGGGGCACGGGACGATCGCGCCCATCGGGGCGGCGATGAGCGGGGTCAGCGCACCGATCGTCGCAATCATCGGCGACGCATGTTTCTGCATGAATGGCCTCGATCTGCTCGTGGCCGTCGAGCGCCGGCTGCCGATCGTGTGGATCGTCGAGAACAATGGCGGCCATGGCGTGACCTGGCACGCGTCAAAGGCGCTCTCCGGAGGCGAGGCGCTCAGCTCGGCACTCTGCGCGGTCGAGGTCGCGTCCATCGCCCGCGCCATGGGCCTGCAGACGACGGTCGTCGATCGTCCCCACCAGATCGCAGCAGCGTTGCAAGCGGCGCTCGCACACAACGGACCGTCCCTCATCGAGGTGCGGGTCGATCCTGACGCCGCTCCTCCTCTCGGCGAACGCGCCAACACACTCGCGGGGTTCATTCGCAAATGACACAGACGAAGCGCACCGGCTTTCTCGACGACAAACCTTGGCCGAAGAAGCTCGTCGCGCGCGCGCTGCTGCGAGAGACGAGCGGCGCCGTCCGCGTCTTCGGCTACGCCGCGCCGGAGGTGGTCTCGCTGCTCGGCATGGACGGCCTCTGGTACCTCGCGTTGCGCGGTGAGCTGCCGACCAAGCAAGAGCTTGCGCTCTTCTCGTGCGCGCTCGGGATCGCCGCCAACGTCTCGGCCGCCGACGGCGCCGTGCATGCGGCCATGATCGCGCGCCTGTGCGGCGCTGGTTCCGCTCGCCTCCTTTCTACGGCGGCCATCGGCGCCTCCGAATGCGCCCAGCTCATGGCGACGACGGATCGCTTGGAGGACGCCGGTGACGACTTCGTCGCGCGTCGAACGGACGCCGTGGCGGCTTTCCCGACCGTGCCTGGGCTCGCTGAGTGCAAGCACCGCATGGCGCTCGTGGCACGGTTGCTCGACGCGGCCGGCGTCGGCGCAAAAGAGCAAGTGACGATCGCCGTCAGCGTCGCCATCCTGCCGCTCGTGATGGCCGAGGCGCTCGCCGGAAAGCCCAACGCGTTCGACGAGTACCCGATGAACTTACCGCCAATCGACTACGTGGAGGGGCCATGATCGAGACCCGTGTCGGCTACACCGAGTGGGAGGATCACCGCTTCTGCGGCCGTTCCGTCATGAACGATCTCTGCGGCGGTCTCTCGTTTTCTGCCCTCAACGTCCTCGGCATCACCGGGCGAAGCCTTTCGCGCGAGGAGGCCGAGCTCTTCGACGAGCTCTGCGCCGGCGGCAGCGCGCCCGACGCGCGCGCTTGGCCGCTCAAGCTCATCCGAATCGTCTCCGCCTATGGCGGGTTCTATTCGGGCGTCGCGGCGACTCAGCTGTGCATGGAAGGCGTCGGCGCCATTGGCCCGTGGCTGACGGAGGCGTCAGCCGAGGCGATCCTCGACTACGAGGCGTGCTGCGCCGCGGCCGGCGGCGATCTAGAGGCGGGATTTTGGAAGCTGCTCGAAAAGCGAAAGCGCCTGCGCGGTTGGGGCGTGCCGCTGCGCCCGCGTGACGAGCGCTACTTGAGCATGGAGCGTAGCGTGACGAAGCGCGGCCGCCATCTGCTCACGCACTGGTCGGCCATGAGCGCGCTCTCCGGCCTGTTGCGAACGCACAAGCAGATCGAGCCGAACGTCAGCGCAGCGTTCGGCGCCGCGCTCCTCGACCTCGGCTTCAGTCCAACGCAGATCGCGCCCCTCGGCTGCGTTGCAATCAATCACATGTTCGTCGCCCACGCCGCAGAGAGCTCGCGCGAGCGGTACCCCGAATATCAGCGGCTGGCCGAGGACGATGTCGCTTACGCCGGCCCGCCGCCGCGTGTATTGCCACCCGAGTGGAAGCGCGCATCAACGTGAGCCCGGGTCCGTTCCGCCTTGGGCTCTAGCTCGCATCATTCATGACGCCAAACTGCGGGCGTCTTGAATGATGCTGAAGACAGGAAAGCAGGACTCGCTCGACGCCGTTGGCTGCGCGGTAGAACGTTTTGGCTGGCACAAATCGCA
>JADLHZ010000101.1 GCA_020848545.1 Deltaproteobacteria bacterium
GGCGGCGTAGCGAGCGCTTGCTGAGGCGGAGGCACGCGACCTCCAACATGACCACGCAAATTCTCCCAATCGGCCAAATGGGAGGACCAACTCGGGCGCCAAGTATGGTTTTTCAACGGCCTGCTAGACCAGCCATCGCAAGCTGATTCAGCTCACAAATGATCGCGATCGTGAGCAGAGCTGCCCGGGCATCCGCCAGACGAGCCGCGAGCGTTTGCTCGACAAGCTCGACGACGCGCTCCGACTGGCGGAGCACATTTTGAGTTTCGTGGAGAGAATTGGGATCAACCGGACCGTCGTCATCCGACCAGCCGCCCGGCAAGCGGCTACTTCCGCTTGCTTCGCGACAGCTCGACGCGTTCGACCATGCCACGGGTAACGCTGTCGTTTTCCAACTTGAGGTTTCCAAATGCCATACTGACGATCTGGGCACGACGCTCCGCGAGCGACATGGGCTTCGACTGGCGAAGCTTTTCGCGAATGCGTTGGTCACTCTCTTCTTTACGGGTCATAGAGATAGTCTAGCTCCGGCGGTCAGATCCCGCAATTCCGCGAGATGCTTACTTCTTTATCGGTGTCGCCGACAACCGGTTTCCTCCAATCGCCCTACCCTTCGGCACCATCCGCCGCACCAACGGACCGGGCAACGCCGTGGGCTTCCGCTTCTTCGCGCGCGCCGGCTTCTTCGTCTTCACCGCCGGATGCGCCGAGAGGCACGCTGACAAGCGCTCGCGCACGAACGCACGCGCGCTAGCCGGAGCCGCCACGCTCGCGCCGGGGCCGATCGCCACGAGCCACGCCTGGCCGTCGGCGGGCCGGAGCTGCTGCTACGGGCTCGCTCGACGCACAAGGGTTTGCCATCCCCACCGCAAGCCTCCAAACTGCAATCGTGGACTACAGAAGCATCATCACGCTCGAAGCGGGCAAGCGTAGCGGCAAACCCTGCATCCGCGGGCTACGCATCACCGTCTCTGACGTGATCGACGACCTTGCGTCGGGCATGTCTGAAGACGAGATCATCAAGGACTTCCCAGACCTGACGCGCGACGACATCCACGCGTATCTCGCCTTCGCCGCGGATCGCGAACGCAAGCTCATGTCTCTGCCGCCCGTGTGAAGCTGCTCTTTGACCACAATCTGTCTCGTCATCTCGTGCGCGATCTCGCCGACCTGCGACGCGTGCTTGGAACTACCGAGGAAGCAACGGCGGAGGCGGGCCGCTCGGCGCCGGGTGCTCAGGCAACGCCGCCACGGCATTGCGCAGCCGCTCTGCTTCCGGAGCGCTAATGTCGTCGCGCGAAGCCAAGCGATCGATGGCGCGGGTCAGTTGGGCTGGCGTGTAGTCTGCGGACAATCGGGTGATCGAGGCACGGGCTTCGCCAGCGGTCATCTCGTTTCCGTGATCGTCGCCGGCGCGATCGAGCAGCGCGCGGTCGGTCTCGACGGCACGTAAGACATCATTTGTGACGGACACGGGGGTCTCCTTTCGGACGCATGGAAATGCTCGGCGCGACGCGCGGGCGATCCAAGTCGCGCTCAGGGGCACGTTGCGGACCCGAGGGCACCGCCGCGCGGACCGCGGCGTTGAGCGAATCTTGCGTGGCGCCGAGCGCGCGTAAGCCCTGCTTCAGGAGCGCCACCAACTGTGTGGCGAGCGCGGACAGGCCCCCTTCCATGGCACGATCGGCCGCTGCGACGAGCGAGACGAGCTCGTTCATCGAGGTCGCCTGCCCGTCACCAAAGTGCACCATGTAGCGCTCGAAGTTGGCGGCGGGCAGCGCGCTCGTGACGCCTTTGTCTTTGATCTCGACGGCGGCCAACAAGTCGCTCACGACGGGTTCGAGTTGCACGACTGTAGGATAGCCGAAAGCCCGCGGGCGCGTTTCGACAATTGTCGCTCGGCGGTCCTGGGATCCGCGCCGCAGGGGCAATGTGCGAAACCTGGTACATCGCACCGGTGCCGAGTACGATCGCCTAGACCGTGCGAACGCTGCTCTCCTCCGCCGTGCTCGTCGTCTTTTTGACGAATGCGCCCGCGGTGTCCGCCGCGAAGGCGAAGAAGACGAAAAGACCGCACGCCACCCAGAAGCAAAAACCGGAAGGAGCGCCCCCGCTCGCCGCCCCCGCGCCGACCCCGGCGCCCGCGCTCGCGCCGCCCAAAGACAGCAAAGTCGCTGCGCAAAGTCTCGAGAGCGTGCTCGAGCCGGTGCCGACGCAAAAAGGCGCCGAGCAGCTCTACCAAAACGCCGAGTTCGCGCAGTCGATCTTGATGCTCGACAAATTGCTTCGCACCGAGCTCACGCACGACCAGAAGAAGCAAGCGCGTCTCTACATGGCGCTCAACTTCTTCGCCGTCGGCAACGAAGAGCGGGCGCGCCAAGCCTTGCATGAGCTCCTCGATCTCGATCCCGACTACGCGCTCCCCACGATCACCTCGCCGTCCGTGCGCGCGTTCTTCGACACGGTGAAGACGAAGTACAAGATCATCCCCACCATCGATCACACGCCGCCAAAGTCGATCGCCGCGCAGTCGGGAGCCGAGCTCGTCGTCACGCTCGGCCGCATGCGCGCGGGCTATCAGCCGAAGCTCTTCTTCCGCCCGAAGGGCACGCCCTACTTCAACAACATCGATCTCGTGCACGGCGACGGCACCGGCTACACCGCGAGCATCCCGCCGGCGATGTTGATCAAGCCCGACGGCTACACGCTCGAGTACTTTCTCGTCGTTACCGAAGGCACGGACGTTCCGCTCGTTCAGCTGCGAGATCCGCAATCACCATTTTCGGTGCCGGTCGACGTGCCGGTCGTGCTCGAAGCAAAGCCCGTCTACAAGCGCTGGTACTTCTGGGTCGCGCTCACCGGTGCGGTCGTCGTCGCCGGTGGTGTCGCCACGCTCGTCGTCTTGCTCACGCGTCAGGACGCGCCGCCGAACGGCGACGCGAACGTGGTGTTCCGATTCTGAAGGAGAGGCCCATGCGCGCTGCGGTCGTTCTCTTGCTCTTCGCCGCGTGCGGTGGCGATCACATCACCGTCACGGTGCCGGCGCGCCTCGAGCAAGCGGCGATCGATCCCGGCACGGTGCAAAGCTACGAGCTGTGGGTGCTCGAGCAAGTCGGCCTCGATAGCACGCCCATCCTCTGCGACGATCTCATGAGCCGCGCGATCGTGCCGGCGTCGCCGAACACCATCGTCCTCGCGCGCGTCGCCGGCAGCTTCGACGGCTCCGAGGTGGCGCTCACCGAGCTGCGCGCGGGGCAGCAAAACCGCATCTTCTACGTCGACATGTTCGACCAGCCGGACCAGCTCGGCACGCGCGTTGGCGCCGGATGTACGCCTTCTGTCACCATCATCGGCGGCAAGCGCGTCACCATCGAGATCGCGATCGACAAACCTTAGGAAAACGCAGCGGATCCGGTCACACTTCAATGATGCCGGTTGGGGTGCGCGTCTTCCTCGTCGCGAGCATGTTCGCTGCATGCAAAACGAGCACGCCAGCGGCCACGCAGATCGGGACCCGCTCGACCGACGCCGAGGCGATCGCGATCACGCTCGGGCTGCCCGCGTGCCCCGTCGTCGCCACCACCGATCCGCTCACCGTCGACTACGACGTCGACAGCGAGGGCACGCTCACGCTCGAAGTCACGCACCCGGACGGGACGAGCGAAGTGCTCGTGCGCCGCGCGGTGAAGGCCGGCGACAGCGGCCGCTACACTTTCGACGCCGGCGCGCTGCCGGCGGGCAAGAACACGCTTCGCGCGTGGGCCTACGGCGTCGGCAAGATCTCCGCGATCGCGCACGCCGAGATCGACGCGCGCACGCCGAGCGACCCCGACGCGCCGGACATCGATCTCGACGGCGACTGTTACTCTCTACGCACCGGCGACTGTAACGAGCGCAACAAAGACGTGCACCCGGGCGGCGAAGAGATCTGCGGCGATCGCTTGGACAACAACTGCGACGGCCTGCTCGATTACGCCGATCCCACCTGCGCCGCCGGCTGCGAAGACAAAGACAAAGACGGCTCGCCGGCGTCGAGCTGCGGCGGCGGCGACTGCGATGACGACGACGCGAGCGTGAGCCCGACGACCGCCGAGATCTGCGACAACAAGGACAACAACTGCAACAAGAAGGTGGACGAGAGCTTCGACGAAGACGATGACGGCTTCGTCACCTGCACCGGCGCCACCGCAAAGAGCGACGGCACCGCGTGCCCCCCCGGCTTTCCAACGTGCAGCGACTGCGACGACCAAGACGCCTCGACTTACCCCGGCGCCTTCGAGCCATGCGATTCGAAGGTCCATGCGTGCGCCGGCAGCGTGGCGCAGAAGCTCGCCGACAACGACGGCGACGGTTTCAGGAACTGCGAAGATCCGGACTCGGACAACGACGGTATCTGCGAGCCCGGCGCCGAGCGCTTCTTGGCCGTCACCGCCTGCGCCGCAGCGAACGCGCCGAACGGCACGTGCTGTGGCCTCGGCAAGAACAACAAGCCCGACAACTGCCCGCTCGCGCGCAATTACGATCAAGGCGACCGCGACGGCGACGGCGTGGGCGACGCCTGCGACGATTGCAGCGACAACGATCAGGACGGCTTCGGCGTGGCCGGTGTCTTCACGCGCAACACCGACGTCACGCGGCCGGCAGGCCAGCAAGTGCTCACGCCGGTCGGCGCCGCTGTCGGTCACCCGCCGGGCGCGCCGGGCGCCGATCCTTCGACGTTCTCACTCGCCAGTTGCACGAGCTCGAGCGGCGATTGCAACGACACGAGCTCCGCCGCGGCGCGCGCGATGTTCCCGGGAAACGCCGAGGTCTGCGACGGCCTCGACAACGACTGCGACGCGACTTTCGACGAAGACTTCGATCAAGACAGCGACGGCTACACGACCTGCAGCGGCGCCGTCGCCAAGAAGCGCGATGGCAGCGTGCCCTTCCCGCTGGCCGACGACTGCGACGACAGCCCGGCGAGCTGCGGCGCCGCGTGCACGCCGGACAAGGCCGAGGTGTGCGACGGCAAAGACAACGACTGCTCGTGCTTCGGCGCCGGCGCCATCGCGCACTGCGTGGACGACGGCTTCGATCTCGATCTCGACGACTACACGACGTGTACGGGCACGGCGCTGAACGGCCGGCTCTCGCGCTCTGATCCCGCGCAGCCGTCGCGGGGCCTGCTCGCGCCGATCGCGCAGAGCGACTGCCAGCCCGCCTGCGGCGCCGCGTGCAAACCCGGCGGCACCGAGCTTTGCGACGGCTTCGACAACGACTGTAACGCCACGCCGGACGATGGCCCCGTCGACTTCGATGTCGACAACGACACGTACACGACCTGCGGCGGCGGCAACCCGCTGATGGAAGACTGCGACGATGCGGTGTTCTCCGTGCACCCTGGAGGCACCGAGATCTGCGACGGCAAAGACAACGACTGCAACGGCGAGAAGGACGACGACCCCGCCTTCGATCAAGACGACGACGGCTACACGACGTGCGGCAGCGGCAGCGGTTGCCTCAACGGCCCGGACAGCGCGCCTTGTACCTTCTCGAAGGGGCCGGTCGGGCCCACGTCGCTCATGAACGTCGACTGCGGGCCGAACGACTTCACGGTGAACCCGGGCCACAGCGAGCTCTGCGACGGCAAAGACAACGACTGCGACACAGTGAAAGACGACGGCTTCGATCTCGACGGCGACGGCTTCTTCAACTGCGCCGGCGCGGCGTGGACCGCGTCGAGCCCGACGTGCCCGGGCGGCGCGGCGACGTGCGTCGACTGCAACGAGTGCTTGGGCGCCGGGTGCGCCGGGCCGAGCGGGCTCACCGGTGGCGGCGTGCGCCCGGGCGCGACCGAAACCTGCAACGGCGTCGACGACGATTGCGACGGCTCGCGCGACGAAACCTTCGACGACGATCTCGACACCTTCACCCGCTGCGGCCTCGGGCGCACGACCGGCGCCCCGGGCGGCCTCGACTGCGACGATGATCCAGCGACCTGCGGCAGCGCATGCAACCCAGGCACCGCGCTCGAACGCTGCGACGGCTACGACAACACGTGCAGCAACGGCATCGACGAAGGTGCCGACGCCGACAACGACGGCTACACGAGCTGCGGCAGCGGCAACGGCTGCACCGGCGGCGCGGTGCCGGGCCCGAGCGGCTGCACGACGAAGCTCGCCTACTCGCCCACGCTGACGACGCCGCAGATCGCCGCGCGCGCCGCGTTCAAGGACTGCAACGACACGAACGTGCAGGCCTACCCGGGTCGCGCCGAGATCTGCGACGATCAAGACAACGACTGCGCGCTCGGCACCGACGACGGCTGCGACCAAGACGACGACAACCACTGCGCGAGCACGATGTTCGTCAAAGCCGGCGGCGCCAGCACCTGTACCGCCACGATCGTCGGCCCAGTCGGCGGCAGCGGCAGCGACTGCGACGACACGACGAAGTTCGTGCACCCGGGGGTTGCCGACGACAACTGCGACACGAACGGCGCGCTCCCGATCGACAACGACTGCGACGGCAGCTTCGACGAGGACGTCGATCTCGACGGCGACGGCTTCGTCGCCTGCCCGGCCGGCATCGTCCCGACGTGGCGCGTGTCTGGCGCGGCGTGCCCGGCGGGCTTCGCCAGCGGCTGCGGCGACTGCAACGACTGCGCGGGCGTTAACTGCGTCTCGGCCGGCCTCTCCGGCGCCGCGTTTTATCCGGGCGCGCCCGAGAAGTGCTTCGACGGCTTCAACGAAAACTGTAACGCCGCGGTTTACGACGAAGACGATACCGCGTGCTGCAGGAGCAAAGAGGTCGTGCACATGATCGACTCGCGCACGGCGACGCCGACGATCGCGACCGAGACCTTCGACGCCTATCCGTACTTCTCGCAGATCCCGGACGGCAGCACCGCGTACACGACGCCGCCGGGCTATCCGAACGCGGACCACCGCGCGTACATGAGCTTGACGCCATCGACGGCGCTCGCCGGCTGGGAGCGCAAGAGCTTCAACCTCGCCGTGGCGCCGAACACGGGCTGCGCCGATTCCTACGCCGCCGCGAACCAGAACGATCTGACCTGGCGCATCCGTCTCACCACGCTCGGCTCGCTCGGCAACATCCCGCTCGGCTCGCAGACCGCGGGCACGTATGGCAACGGCGGCGGCGTCGTCACCTCCACGTTCTGTCCGCAAACGAGCAACCCGAGCCGCGGCGGCGACGGCTGCTACGTGAACACCGCGCTCGTCTCGCCGCTCGTCGACACCGGCTCGGTGAACCCGGCGCTCGGCACGGGTGACAAGCTGATCGTCGGCTACCGCCGCTTCGCTGCGCACGAAGCCGGCGTCGCGGGCGCGCTGCACAGCGGCAACAACAACGTGTGCGACCAAGGCTCGAGCCGCTGCGACCAGTGCTACGACGGCGAGTATCTGAACCTCGCCTCGTGGCAGCGTATCGACCGGGGCAGCGTCCACCAGTGCTACATGGACATGCACTTTGCGAACGCGAAGGGGACCTACTCCGGAGGCATCGGCGGCACCTGGACGCCGGACACGTCGAACCTCTTGGCGAACTGTCCGCTGAGCGCGACGAGCGGCGACATCCAGGTTTGGCGACGCGTCTACGCCGACGTGAGCACGCTGCTCACGAGCCGCCCAGCGTGGGTGCCATCGCAGACGTCGTATCGTTTCATGTGGCGCTACAACACCTTCGACGCCGCCTTCACGCCGAGCGACGGCGTCGACGATGACGGCGTGTACATCGACGACGTCAGCTTCTTCGTCTGTAGGAACTCGCAATGAACGCGCGCCACGCCTTCATCGCCACCGGTGCCATCGGCATCGTCGCATTGGCGGCGTGCAAGGCGCCGGTCGGCGGCAGCGTCGATCCCGCCACCTTCTCCGCGATCACGCTCTCGGTAGCGGCGCCGTCGTGCAAAGTCGCGGCCATCGGCGACACGTTCAGCGTCCCCTATGAAGTCGACAGCGACGCCGATCTCGTCCTCGAAGTGTACGCGCCGAAGCAGGACGCGCGCACCGTGCTGCGAAAGACCGTGAGCGCCGGCGAGAGCGGCACGCTCACCGTCCCGGCCAACACCTTCGGCGCCGGCACGAACAGCGTCGTCGTCTGGGCGTACGGCAAAGCGCGCATCTCCGCCCTCGCCCGCTTCGAGCTCGACGCGCGGGCCGGCACGCCCGGTGCGCCGACGATCGACACCGACGGCGACTGCTACAGCGCGCGCACAGGCGACTGCGACGACAGTGCGGCGGCGATCCACCCGGGCGTCGTCGAGATCTGCAACGACACCATCGACAACGACTGCGACGGCGTCGTCGACTTCGCCGACAAGCGCTGCGCCGCGCTCTGCGACGACAGCGATCGCGACGGCTTCACCTCGACGACCTGCGGCGGCAAAGACTGCGACGACAACGACGCCGAGACGAACCCGGCGCAGCCAGAGCTGTGCGACGGCCTCGACAACAACTGCGACGGCCAGCGCGACGAGAGCTTCGACCGAGACGGAGACGGCTTCGTCGCCTGCGCCGGCGTGAGCGTCGTGCGCCGCACCGACGGCACGAGCTGCCCCGTCGGCTTCGTCACCTGCGAAGACTGCGACGACCAAGACGCGAGCACTTTCCCTGGCGCGTTCGAGCCGTGCGACGACAAGCTGCACGCGTGCAAAGGCTCGCTCGCCGACAAGCAGAAGGACGAAGACGGCGACGGCTTTCGGAACTGCGAAGATCCGGACTCGGACAACGACGCCGTCTGCGATCCCGGCGCCGCGCTCAATCTCATGATCCTGCCGTGCGCGCCGGCGACCGCCTCGGACGGCCGCTGCTGCGCGCCGGCGAGCGCGGACAACTGCCCACTCGCGCGCAACCACTTGCAGACGGACTTGGACGCTGACGGCCAAGGCGACGCATGCGATCCTTGTAGCGATGAAGACGGCGACGGCTACGGACAAGGCGGCGCGTACTCGCGCAACGGCGCGCTCAGCGCGATCGGCGCCGCCGTCGGCCACCCGCTCGGCGATCCACAGCTCGACGACACGAGCTTCGATCAGCAAGGCTGCCCCGGCCAGCCGGTGAACGCCGCGAACCGCTCCGACGCGGACTGCGACGACGCCGCGACCGACGTGTTCCCGGGCCGCCTCGAAGACTGCGACGGCAAAGACAACGACTGCGATGGGAGCTTCGACGAAGACTTCGATCAAGACGGCGACGGCTACACGACGTGCACCGGCACGACGTTGAAGAAGAGCGACGGCACGACGCCGCCGCTCACCGCCCGCGCGAACGACTGCGACGACTCGCCGCTCCGCTGCGGCGCCGCCTGCTCGCCTGGCGCGGCGGAGGCGTGCGACGGCTTCGACAACGACTGCTCGTGCTTCGTCGTAGGCGCGATCGCCACCTGCGTGGATCAAACTTTCGACACCGATCTCGACGGCTACACGCAGTGCACGAGCACGAGCGGCCGCCTCTCGACGTCGCAAGGCGGCGTGAACACCGCCATCGGCACGCTCGCGCCGATTCAGCAGGACGACTGCGCCGACGGCGCCAACGCGCGCACGCCAGGCCTGAGCGAGACCTGCGACGGCCTCGACAACGACTGCGATACGCTGGTCGATGACGGCAACTTCGACGTCGACGACGACGGCTACACCTCTTGCGGCAGCGGCCGCGGCTGCGCGACGCGCAACCCGGACGACACCTGCGCGAGCGCGAAGACGCCGTTTACGGTCATCAACGTTTCGCTCGCCGACTTGGACGACAGCGACGCCGCGCGCTTTCCCGGCCACGCCGAGATCTGCGACGGCAAGGACAATGACTTCAGCGGCGGCGCCGACGACGATCCGGCGATCGACGCCGACGACGACGGCTACAACGCTTGCGGCAGCGGCCGCGGGCTCGCGCAGCCAATCTCGGCGCCGGCCGGCCCCTTCGAAGATTGCGACGAAGCGCGAAACGACGTGCATCCGGCGCACGCCGAGCTCTGCGACAACCGCGACAACGACTGCGACGGCGACACGGACGAAGACTTCGATCTCGACGCCGACGGCTACTTCGACTGCCCCGGCGCCACCTGGACCCGCTTCGGCCCTTGCGGCCCGACCGGCGTCACCTGCCGCGATTGCCAAGACTGCGCTGGCGACAACTGCGTGGCGCCGAACGTGCGCGGCGACGCCGTGCACCCCGGGCGCGTCGGCGTGCCGGGCAGCGCCGCGATCGAAGTCTGCAACGGCGTCGACGACGACTGCGACGGCGCCTTCGACGAGCTCTTCGACGCCGACAACGACGGTTTCACGACGTGCAGCGACGTCACCGGCCGCCTGAGCACGGGCGCGGCGACGACGCTCGGAAAAGATTGCCAGGATTGCGCCGGGGCGGGCTGCGCCGGGCCAGCGTTGAGCGGCGGCACGATCTATCCGGGCGCGACGGAGAGCTGCAACGGCCTCGACGACAACTGCGATCTCGTCATCGACGAGACCTTCGATCTCGACGGCGACGGCTACACGCAGTGCGGCTCGCGCGCGGGAAACGCCGCCGCGTTCAGCACCACCCTCGTGCCGGCGCTCGCCGACTGCAAGGACTGCGCGGGCGCGGGCTGCGTCGCCTGCGAAACACCGGGCTGCGTCGCCGCCGGTCTCGCCGGCGCGGCGATCAATCCCGGCCAGCCGGAGCTCTGCGACGACTTCAACAACGACTGCGAAGGCGGCGTGGACGAAGGCTGCGACGACGACAACGACGACTATTGCGACACGCGCATGATCACGCGCTACTCGCCGCCGCCGCGCACGTGCCTGTCGACGACGAGCGTGGGCCTCGTCGACTGCGAAGACTGCGCGACCGCCGGCTGCGCGTTCACCGGTGTCACCGGCGCCGCGATCCACCCGGGCCTCACCGAGGCGTGCGACGGCTACGACAACGACTGCTCGTGTCCTTATGGCGAAGCGACGGGCAACGCGCTCGAGCTCGGCACTTGGCGCGGACGTCCCGCCGCCGGCTTCTCGCGCGCGTGCGTCGACGACAACGACGACGACGACACGGACGGCTACACGCAGTGCGGCCTCGGCAAGACGAACGGTGCGGCCGGCGCTCAAGACTGCGACGACAACGCCGGCACGTCGAACCCGGGCGTCCCCGAGATTTGCTTCAACGGCACCGACGACGACTGCGACGGCTCTCGCGACGAAGCCGACGGCGGCTGCTGCGCCAGCGTCGCGTCGATCCCGTTTCGAAACGCCGGCGACACCGCGAACGTCGCCGGACCCGAGACCTTCCAGAGCTACGCGCTCGGGTTCGTGCCGCAGCTCGCGCGCGACACGACGGTGCCGGCCGCGACCGGCTCGGCGCTCGCTGGCGGCTGGGAGAGCAAAGACCTTCACAGCGACGATTTCGCGACGACGCCAACCGTCTTCAGCGACGAGACCTTCGGCTACAAAGAGTTCAACAGCTGGGGCATCTGGGATCACAACCTCGGCGGCACCGGCCCGAGCGGGCTCGGCTCCAAAGCCGCGGGCACGAGCGGCAACGACGGCGACAACAACTTCTCGGGCGGCCCGCCGTCCTCACGCGGCCCCTTCCACACGGACAGCGCGCTCATCTCGCCGCGGGTGAACTTCGGCTCGGTCGCGCCTTCCGGCGGCGCCATGTACCTCGTGAAGTACAAGCGCTGGGCGTTCAAAGATCCGCGCGGCGGCCCCGTCGCCTACACGCGCTATCACAACAACTGCGACAAGTCGGCGGACTACGGCGGTGTCGTCGGACCGAGCGGCTTCGCCGGCACGTGCGACGCCTCGGGCCAGTGCATCCCGCCGGTGCCGGCGACCGCGAGCGGCATCGTCACCTGGTACGCGCCCTTCCTCACCCAGACCGGCGCCAACGAGCGCTGCGATCTGTGCCGCGACGGCGAGTACTTCGGCATCGCGAGCTGGGCCGCCGTCACCTACCCTGACGATGGGCTCATCGGCGGCACGCGCCCGCAGGCGTTCTTCGACTGGACCTTCGGCAGCGCCGCCGGCACCCGCGACGGCGGCGGCAACTTCATCAAGGCAGCGGTCGAGCCGTCGTTCAAGATGTGCCCGCTGACCGCGCGCGCGCCCGAGCTCGAACAGTGGAAGTGGATGTACGCCGACGTCACACCTGCCTACAACGATATCGTCAACAATCGCGGGGGGCGCGCGCGCTTCATGTGGCGGCTGAACACGACCGACGACGAAGACTACCAATTCACCGAGATCGGCCGCCATGACGACGGCTTCTACATCGACGACGTCGAGTTCTTCGTCTGTTACAAACCATAACTGCCGATATACTCTTTAGATGGAGTTGGGCGTCTATCAGATCGTCCGCAAGCTCGCGACCGGCGGCATGGCGGAGATCTTCTTGGCCCGCCACAGCTCGACCGACGGCTTCCAGCGCAACTTGGTGATCAAGCGGATCCTCCCGGAGTTCTCCGAGGATCCGACCTTCGTGCAATCGTTCTTGAACGAGGCGAAGCTCGCCGGCCAGCTGAACCACGCCAACATCGTGCAGATCTACGATCTCGGGCGCGTGCAGAACTCGTACTTCATCGCGATGGAGTACATCAAAGGCTTCGACATCTCGTCGATCCTGCGCCTGCACCGCCGCATGAAAACGCACCTGCCGATGCCGGTCGCCCTGCGCATCTTCTGCGACGTCTGCGCCGGCCTCGACTACGCGCACCACGCGACCGACATCGACGGCAAGTCGCTCGGCGTCGTGCACCGCGACGTGACGCCGTCGAACGTCATCGTCTCGATCGACGGTCCGGCGAAGGTCGTCGACTTCGGCATCGCCAAGGCGACCGCGCGCGGCGACGGCAAGACGAAGACCGGCACCATCAAAGGCAAGTTCGCGTACCTCGCGCCAGAGCAAGTGCTCGGTAAGCCGATCGATCACCGCGTGGACGTCTTCGCTTGCGGCATCATGCTCTGCGAGCTGTTGACGAACAAGAACCCGTTCCGCGGGGAGACCGAGTACTTGTCGCTACAGAACATCGTCAACAGCACGGTCGAGCCGCTGGCGAAGGTCCGCGACGACGTGCCGCCCGTGTTCGACGAGATCGTCGCCAAGGCGCTCAGCCGCGATCCTGACACGCGCTACCAGACCTGCGGCGAGCTGATGAACGCCGTCGAGAAGGCGGCAACGCAGGCCGGCTTCACGCTCTCGCACGGCGCGGTGCACGAGCTGCTCACGCGGCACGAGCAGACGCTCAAAGAGATCGAAGCGCGCAGAAACTCCGGCGACGACTCGCAGCTCTCGGGCGAGTCGATGCAGGTGGCCATCGAGCTCACCGGCGAAGAGATGATGCTGGAGCGAATCGACGACACGCGCGTGCGGCCGCGCACCGGCGCGATCGACGCCCCACTGCCGCCCGTCACGCCGGGGGCGAAGCAGCGCAAGCCGATCGCGGCGGTGATCGTGGGTGTGTTGTCCGTCGCGGTCGCCGCGCTCGCGCTCACCTTCGTCAAGAAGATCATCGTGCACGTGCCGGCGCAGCAGGAGCTACAGCTCACTGCCATCGAGATCGTCAGCGAGCCGCCGGGGGCGCAGGTGCTCGTCGGCGGCGTGCTCGTCACCGGTGAGACGCCGCTGCGGCTCTCCGACGTCGAGGTCGGCAAGTCGTACGCGCTGACGCTGGTCCGATCGGGTTACAAAGGCGCGTCGACGACGGTGACGCTCGACAAGCCTGGCCTGCGCATGGTGCAGATGTCACTCGCGGCGGCGCCGTTGTCGGCGAAGCCGCGGGTCATGGCAGCCGTGACGGCGCCGGAACCAACGCGCAAGCCGCTGCCGATGCCGGCGGAGGCGACCGAGCCCGGCCGCTTGCGCATCGTCGTGCAGCCGTGGGGCACGGTGGAGATCGACGGGCAGAAGGTGGGAGACACACCCTTTCCGGCGCGGCCGCTCTCGCCTGGGATGCACAAGGTGACGATCGAGAACTCGGATTTGCGCAAGCGCGTGACACGGCAGGTGAAGGTGGTCAGCGGAAAAGAGGTCGTGCTGCGCGAGGATCTAGTGAAGGACTGACAACTTTTTACGACTTCTCACCCCCGTTTACAGCGAAAAATGAAACGCTCACCCCATGGTTGCCGTTCCCACGGGAGTGAAGATCGTCTTCGGGCTGCTCGTGCTCTTAGGCGCCGCGGTCATCGCCGCGAGCATCCCCGCCTACTTCGCTGACGATCTGGCACCTTTCGTCATCGAGAAGCTGCCGCTGCCGATGGAGGACGTGTGGATCTTCGCGCTGAAGGCCCACGTCGTCGCCGCGGTGTTCTCGCTGCCCGCGTGCATCGCGCTGCAATGGCGGCTCCCAAGACGTGCGCATCGTTGGCTCGGGCGCGTGACGGGGCTCGCGGTGCTCTGCGTGCTCGCGCCGTCGGGCTTCTATCTCGCGCTCTTCGCGAAGGGCGGCGTTCTCGGCACGCTCGGCTTCGTGCTGAGCGCGGTGATCACCGTGGTCGCCATGATCCGCGCCGTGCAGCACGCGCGGGCGCGGCGTTATCCGGCGCATCGGCGCGCGGCCTGGCACGTCATCGCGCAGCTGAGCGTGGCCGTGACCTCGCGCGCGATGTTGATCGCGTTCGATGCAGCGGCCGTCGACGAAGAGCTCGCCTACCTCGTCGCGCTGTGGGTGCCCGTCGTCTTCGGCGCCGTGCTCGTCGAGCTTCTGCTGCCAAAAACAAGGAGATCCTATGTTGCTGCTCATGCTCTCGTCGCTGCTCACCGCTGATCCGATAGGCGAGGATCCGGCCGCCGCCGCGACGGCCACGATCCAACGCGCGCTGATCACGCCGCTCGCGCAGGCCGAGGCGAAGCGCACCCGCTTCTCGCGCGTCCGCATCCCACCGCGCGAGCGCAGCATCGACGTGACCAGCGTGGCGAAGGACAAGACCGGCGCCGAGTTCTTCCCGTTCTCCGTCAGCGAGATGAAGCTGCCGTCGCTCACGGGCTGCGTCTACGTGGCGACCGGCGAAGTGTTCATCAAGCGCGGCGACGCGCACTACCCGGCGACGTTCCTCCTCGGCAAGACGAAGGATCCCGCCGCCGCGCACGTCTGCTCGGCGCGGCCGACCGCGATGGCCGCGGCGCCCACGACAGACAAATGACACGCCCTCCGACCGGCGAGCGTGTCGCGCGAACGGCGACGCGAGGTGTCTGTTTCGCATGACTTGGACCGCGTAAGGATCACATCACCCCACGGTCGTTCCTTGCCAGATCGTCGATCCAACGATATCATTGAGGAAGATGTCGCGTTCGTCATTGGTCATTTTCCTCGGCCTCAACGCGATCGCGATCCCCGCTTTTGCCGTCGACCACACGACCGGCCAGGTGATTGCCGCGGTCCACGCCGCCGGCCCGTCGAGTTGGAGCGGTGCGCTCACGATGTCGGGTGATGTCGTCGTCCAAACCGGCGCCACCGTCACCATCGCGGCCGGCACCACGATCTCGGTCACCGGCGCCTTCTCGATGACCTTCCAAGGCACGGCGTCTTTGGTCGTGAACGGCGTTACCTTCACCGGCTCCACTGCGACGCCGGGTTGGTGGACCGGGCTCATCTTCACCGGCGCGAGCAGCGTCGCTGGCGCCGGCCTCGAGATCCACCACGCCACGCACGCGCTCGATCTCGGCTCGACCGGCGCCGCGTCGCTCACGAGCTGCGTCATCGCGAACAACCGTCACGCGCCAGGCGCCGGCACAGCGATGGGCGCCGGCGTGATCGTGAGGAGCGGCGGCCCGCATGCGTTCACCGACTGCAACTTCGAGAGCAACGCCGTCGTCGGCGCGGGAGCCGAGGCCGCGCGCGGCGGCGCGATCATGCTGCTCGGCGGCAGCACGGCGTTTCTGCGGGACACCTTCACCTCGAACAGCGCGACGAGCACCACCGGCCAAGCCGCGGGCGGCGCGATCTACGGCGCGGCCGCAGCGCAGATTCAGGACTGCACCTTCACGAGCAACAACAACACCACCGACGGCGCGTCGATCGGCGGCGCCGTCGCGGTCATCGGCGTGAACATCACCTTCGACGGCAGCATCTTCTTCGACAACGGCATCAGCGGCGGCGGCAATCAGCAGCTGAAGATCGGCGGCGCCATCGGCGTCAGCGGCGTCACGCCGGCCATCGTCACCGACTGCCGCTTCCGGCAAAACCACGTGCTCCTCACCGACGGCTACGCGGCCGGCGGCGCGATCGGCGTCGCGAGCAGCGCGACGACGGGCTCGATTCAACGCAATCTCTTCTTGCAGAACACGATCTCCGGCCCGGACTGGTGCGAAGGCGGCGCCGTCGACTTCTGGCTCGCCGGCACCGGCGTCGTGTTCAACAACCTCTTCGTCGAAAACGGCGCCAGCAACTGCGGCAATTACTCGCCGATCGGCGGCGCGCTGATGGCGAACGGCGACTTGGTGACCGGCATCGACGTGCACCACAACACCTTCGTCGGCAACACCGCGACCGACACCGACAACGCGGCGCGCGGCGGCGGCATCTATCATCAAGACGGCCTCGCGCGGATCTCGAACAACATCTTGGTCAACAACACGGCGGCGCAAACCGGCGGCGGCGTTCAAGTCGACGCCGCCACCAACCCGACGATCACCAACAACTACATCTTCGCGAACCTCGCGCCGGCGAACCCGGCGATCGGCGGCAACGGCTTCACCGGCACGAACGACACCGTGACGAACCCGCTGATGGTCGGGCCGCTGACGCCGTTCGTGAGCGTGGATCAATATCGCTTGGCGTCGACGTCGCCCGCGCGCAACTCGGCGACGACGCTCGTGCCGAACCAACCGACGAACGACTACGACGGCGAGCCGCGCCCGCAGGGACCTGGCCCCGACGTGGGCTTCGACGAGATCAACGCCGTCGACCTCGAGCTCGCGATCATCGACAGCGCCGATCCGGTGCTCGGCAGCGCCACCGTCGACTACACGATCACCGCGCGCAATAATTCGGGGTTGAAGGCGACGAACGTCAGCGTCATCGTGACGCGCGACGCGCTGACGCCGCTCGTCAGCCTGACCCCGTCGCAAGGCAGCTGCAGCGGCACGAACCCGTACACCTGCGCGATCGGCGTGCTCAACGCCGGCGCGTCGATGACGATCGCGGTGACGCTGACGATGCCGCCGGCGTCGAACGTGGTCACGCTGAACGCGACGATCGCCACGCCGGTGCTCGATGAGTCGGATCCGAGCGACAACGACGTGAACGAGACGACGACGGTAGACACGCAGCCCCCGCTCACCGCGATCACCGCGCCTGCGAACGGCGCGCGCACGAACGACACGACGCCCACGTTCACCGGCACGACAGAGGCGCTCGCGTTCGTCACGGTCGAAGTGAACGGCGGCACGGTGTGCACCACGACAGCCGACGCGTTCGGCGTATTCTCGTGCGACGCGACGCTCGTGCTCGGCGAAGGCACCTACAGCGCCACGGCGTTCGGCGTCGATCCCGCGGGCAACGTAGGCGCCGACTCGCCGAGCATCTCCTTCACCGTCGATCTCACGGCGCCGCTTGCGCCCTCGGTGCTGACGCCGGCCGCTAGCCCGCCGACGAACGACAACACGCCGCAGGTCGGCGGCACCACCGAGCCGTTCGCCACCGTCGACATATATATAGACAGCGCTTTTGCGTGCACGGACGTGGCCGACGCCGCTGGCGTGTTTGCTTGCGACGCGCCGCTGCTCTTGGATGGCCTGCACTCGGTCTCTGCCACCGCCACGGACATCGCCGGCAACTTGGGCCCGGCCTCTGCGCCGTACAACTTCACGGTCGACACCGATCCGCCGGCGGCGCAGATCGACTCCGGGCCCTTGGCGCTGTCGAACGACACGACGCCCGCGTTTCAGTTCTCCGCCGACGAGCCGAGCACCTTCGCCTGCCGCATCGCGCCGGCCGGCTTCCTCCCGTGCAGCTCGCCGTTCACGAACGCGCCGCTCGGCGACGCGACGTACACCTTCGAGGTCTTCGCCATCGACGCCGCCGGCAACGTGTCGCCCACCGCGAGCGTGATCTTCGCGATCGATGCGACGCCACCCGCGCCACCCGCGGTGACGACGGCGACCCCGACGAACGACAACACACCGCTCGTCACCGGCAGCACCGAGCCGTTCGCGAGCGTGAGCGTCTTCGTCGACGGCCTGCTCGCGTGCACGACCAGCGCGAACGGGGGCGGCGGGTTTTCGTGCGTGAGCAGCGTGGTCGGCGACGGAACGCACGCGCTGACGGCGACCGCCACCGACGCCGCCAACAATGCGAGCGCACCGTCCGGCGGCTTCAGCTTCACCGTCGACACCGATCCGCCGGCGGCGCAGATCGACTCGGGCCCAACATCGCCGTCGAACGACGCGACGCCCACGTTCACTTTCTCTGCCGACGAAGCGAGCTCGTTCCAGTGCCGCGTCTTGCCGGCCGGGTTTCTGCCCTGTGCATCGCCGTTCACGAGCGGCGCGTTGGCGAGCGGCACGTTCACCTTCGAGGTCATCGCCACCGACGCTGCCGGCAACACGTCGCCACCGGCGAGCGCCACCTTCACCATCGACGTCGACCCTCCCGTAGCGCCGGCGATCACCGCGCCGGCGCTGGCGCCGCCGACGAACGACGCCACGCCCGCGGTCACCGGCACGACCGAACCCTTCGCGCACGTCGACATATACATAGACAGCGTCCTTTCGTGCAGCGACGACGCCGACGCCGCCGGCGCCTTCGCGTGCGACGCCTCTGTGCTCGTCGACGGCGTGCACGCGATCTATGCAGTGGCGACAGACACCCTCGGCAACATCGGCCCGGGCTCGACGCCCTTCGACTTCACAGTCGACACCGATCCGCCGGCCGCCACGATCGATTCGAGCCCGGCTTCGCCGTCGAGCGACTCGACCCCCACGTTCACCTTCTCGGCCGACGAAGCGAGCACCTTCGAGTGCCACGTCGTTCCCGCTGGGTTTGCCTCGTGCGCCTCGCCGTTCACGAACGGCGCGCTCGCCGACGGGCCGTACACCTTCGAGGTGCGCGCCACCGACGCGGCCGGCAACGTGTCGCCCACGGTGAGCGTGAGCTTCGTCATCAACGCGAACGACCCGGAGACGACGATCGACTCCGGCCCGCCGCCCGTCACGAACGCGACGACCGCCGTCTTCACCTTTTCCTCCGACGACGCAGCGGCCACCTTCGAGTGCAGCCTCGACGGCGCGGCGTTCGCAGTATGCGCGAGCGGCGCTTCGTACGCGGGGCTCAGCGCCACGACGCACGCCTTCTTCGTTCGCGCCGTGGATCCGTTCGGCAAGATGGACGCGAGCCCGGCCAACGCCCGCTGGACGATCGATCTCTTGCCGCCGAACGCGCCGGCGATCGCCGAGCCGGCCGAAGGCGAGCTCGTCGCCGACACGACGCCCGATATCTCTGGAACAGCAGAGCCGTTCGCCACGATCACGGTGACGCTCGATGGCACGGCGCTTCCAAGCGTGCAGGCCAACGCTGCCGGTGTATGGTCGCTCACCGTCGCAGCGGCGCTGGGCCCGGGCGCGCACTTGGCAACGGCGATCGCGACCGACGCCGCAGGCAACAACAGCCCAGCGAGCCCAGTTCGACGCTTCACCATCGACCCGAGCGCGCTCGACACGACCGCCGTGTGCCCGCCGGCGCGGCGCAACGTGACGAGCGAGAGCATCGCCGCCAGCGCGTCCGACGGCGCGGCCACCTTCGAGTGCAGCCTCGATCTGGCGCCTTTTGCGGCGTGTGGCACGCCGGCCATGTTGAGCGGCCTCGCGGCAGGTGCGCATCGCTTTGACGTGCGCGCGGTTCTGGGCGCTGCGTCCGATGCGACGCCGGCGCGCTGCGATTGGCAAATCGATCTCGTCGCGCCGAACGTGCCGGCGATCACCAGCCCGATCGACGGCGACGTCATCGGCACGCCGACGCCGGTCATCGAAGGCACGGCGGATCCCTTGGCCAGCGTGGAGATCGACGTCGACGGCATGACGGTAGCGACCGTGACCGCGGACGCGTTCGGGGCGTTCAGCTACGCCTCGACGACGCTCTCGCTCGGCGCCCACACCGTGCTCGCCCGCGCGCGCGACCCGAGCGGCAATGCGTCCGCCGACTCGGCGCTCAACAGCTTCACCATCGATCTCTTGGCGATCGACACCTTCATCGTCGCCGGTCCCACAGGCGTCATGGGCACGAGCGGCGCGCTCTTCGATCTCGCGTCAAACATCGCCGGCGCCACCTTCGAGTGCCGCTTCGACGGCGCCGGCAGCTTCGCGCCGTGCAGCGACCCGTACGCGTGGACGGCGCTCAGCGACGGGGTGCACAGCTTCGAAGCGCGCGCGGTCGCGGCCATGACCGACCCGACGCCGGCGAGCCGCACCTTCCGCGTGGATACGCGCACGCCGGCGGCGCCGGTGATCCTGAGCCCAGCGGCGAACGAAACGCTCACGTCGCCGGTGTTTTCGATCACCGGCACGGCTGAGCCCTTTGCGACGGTGATCTTGCGCATCGACGGCGTGATCGTCGGCAGCGTGGTCGCGGCCAGCGATGGATCGTTCAGCTTCCCGTTGTCCATGCCGCTCGCAAACGGGGCGCACACGCTCGACGCCCGCGCGCTAGATGCGGCCGGCCATGAATCGCCAGCGACCATCGTCCCATTCACCGTCAACGATGGCGACTATGAAGATGGCACAGGCGCTGGCGACGAAGTGAGCGAAGGCAACGGCGAGGTCGGCAGCAACGACGATCTCAACGGCTTCGGCCGCTACTTCGTCCGCGGCGGCATCACCCGCGGCTGCAACGGTAGCGGCGACCCCTCGCTTCTCGCGCTGCTCGTCGTCGCCCTCTTCCTGGCACGGCGACGCGTTTCTTGAGCCCACGCACCATGCGCCGCTATCCTTCGCTCTTGGCCCGCCTCCTCGCCTGCGTCTTCGTCACCTTCCTCGCCCGTAGCGCGCTCGCGCAGGCCTCGTTCGACGTGCAGCACTTCCGCGCCTCGCCGCACTCGGATGCCTTCATCACCGTCGAGTCCGGCGCCGTCGCCCCGTCGCTCGATGTGCGCGCGCAGGTCTTCTTCAACTACAGCTTCCGACCGCTCGACATCTTCGATCAAAACGGCACGCCGGCCTCGAGCCTCGACCACCGCTTCGACATGGCGATCTCCGGCGCCATCTCGCTCTTCGATCGCCTCTCGCTCGCGCTGAGCATCCCGGCCACGCTCTACCAAGGCGGCAACTTTCCGACGGGTGCGCCGCCAAAGAACGTCGCGTTCGGCGATCTGCGCCTCGATCCCAAGGTCTCGCTGCTCGACGCGCGCCGCCACTTCGTCGATCTCGCGTTGATGCTCTCGCTCACCGTGCCGACGGCGACCGGCAGCTCGTTTGCCGGCGATCGCTCGGTGACTTTCGGCGGCGAGCTCGACGTCTCACGCCGCTTCGGGCCCGCGCGCGCCGCGATCAACTTCGGCTTCGTCGTGCGCCAGCCGAGCACCTACTTCGACATCCGCATCAGCCACGAGCTCTATGCGCGGACGGGCGTCGGCTTCGACGTCGGCTGGTTCGTGAAGAAGGTGCCGCTCGAATTCTTCGTCGAGCTCTTCGGCAGGACGAGCGCGGTGACGCCCTTCGTCAACGCCGGCGAGAGCCCGCTCGAAGGCATCCTCGGCGCGCGCTTTTCAATCCTCCGCCAGTTGAGCCTCACCGCCGGCGTCGGCCGCGGCTTGCTCCCGGGCTACGGCGCGCCGGCCGTGCGCGCGTTCGTGGGCGTCACCGTGATCCCGCTGAGCCGAGCGCCGGACGCGCCGCAGCCGATCTCGCAGCCCGTGTCGCAACCAGTCTCGCTGCCAGCGTCGCAACCGGCGCCCCAGCCCGTCTCGCAACCCGTGTCGCTGCCGGTCTTGCCGCAAGACCCCGACAAAGACGGCCTCTTCGACAGCGCCGACGCGTGCCCCTTCGAAGCGGAAGACTTCGACGGCTTCATCGACGACGACGGCTGCCCCGAGCTCGACAACGACAGCGACGGCATCAAAGACAGCGACGACAAGTGCCCGCTCGAGCCGGAGATCATCAACGGCGTCGACGACTTCGACGGCTGCCCGGACAAAGGCAAGTCGCTCGTCGTCGTCACCAAGGAGGCGATCCAGATCCTCGAGAAGGTGATGTTTCAGAGCGGCAAGGCGACGATCCTGCCGCAGTCGTTCGGCCTCCTCGACCAAGTCGTCAACACGATGAAGAACCACGGCGAGATCGGCGTCGTGCGCATCGAAGGCCACACCGACTCGGACGGACCGGACGCGTTCAACCTGCAGCTCTCGCAGATGCGCGCCGAGGCCGTGCGCGGCTATTTGATCAAGGCCGGCATCGCTGAGCAGCGCTTGCAGGCGAAAGGCTTCGGCGAAGCGAAGCCGATCGCGCCGAACAGCAGCCGGCGTGGGAAAGACGCCAACCGCCGCGTCGAGTTCAACGTCGTGCAGGACGCGGCGTCGGCGGCGAGCTCAATCGAGGCGGCGCCAGCGGTGGACGAGGCCCCGGCGGCGGAGCCGATCAAGAAGTAGTCGTGATCGTGATCATGCGCCCCGACCGTCGACAGACTATACTCTCCGGCCGGGGGCGATGATGCGGCGCGCGTGCTTAGTAGTCCTGCTGGCAGGCTGTCAGGTGCCACTGACGATCGATCCGACGACGCAGGTGAGCTGCGTCGTCGAGGACGACTGCCCGCCGAAGTTCAGCTGCCGCCCGAACATCGGCCGCTGCGTGCGCGATGGCGTGGAAGACGCGTCTGCGCCGGCGTTGGTGAGCGCCACGATCGCTCCGCCGATCGGCACCCGCAGCACGCGCTTCACCCTCACCTTCGACGTCGACGAGCCGCTCGCCCTTCCGCCACGCGTGAGCTTCGACGCGAGCACCACATTCTCGCTCGTCGAGAGCGACGGCAACCACTACGTCTATGACTACGTCGCCGACTCCGCCGCGACGCCGGGCGTCAAGAGCGTGGCGATCGCGCTCGTCGATCGCTTGGGCAACGAAGGCACCGCGCCCGGCCCGAGCTTCGAGCTCGACTTCGCGCCGCCCGCCGTCGGCGCCGTCGTGTGGGCCGACGCGGGCGGACGCACCGCGCTCAATCCGAACGCCACGCTCGGGCTCTCGACCAGCGTGGAAGGCGGCGCCACGCTCGTGAGCGCACGCTTGCTGCGCGTGGGCTCGACGACCGCGGCCGCCGATCTGACGAGCGCGTTCGTGCTCGCCGACGCGGGCAACGGTGGCCTTACGGTGAACGGCACCGTCGCTTTTTCAGCGCTCGCGCACGGCGATCTCGCGGTCGTCGAGCTCGTGTTCGAAGACGCAGCCGGAAATGCGACACCGAGCGGCGCCGTCGTCAGTCAGCCTTGGACCATCGACGCCGTGCCGCCGAGCGATCCCGATCTCATGCTGCTCGACGGCCTCATCACCCACGTGCAAGCGACGCCGATCTTGGTGCGTGCGTTCGACGCGAGGGAGGTGCGCTTGACCGGCGACGTCGTCGGCGGCGGCGTGTGGACGAGCATGACGACGGCGCCGGCGACTGTCACGTTGGCGACGGCGCTCCCCGACAGCAAGAGCGTCACCGCCGTGTTTCGCGACGGCGCGCACAACGAGAGCACACCCGTCACCAAAAGCATCACGCTGCAACTGACCAACGATCAAGCGCCCCCTCTGCCGCTCACCGGAGGCGCCACATCGCCCTTCTCGCTGCTCGTCGTGTTCAACGAGCCCGTATCGCAAGCGTCGGCGCAGAACCTCACGCACTACTCGGTGTTCGAGATGGGCATGCCGTCGTCCGCGCTGGCGATCGGCGCGGCGTCGCTCGGGGCAGACGGGCAAAGCGTGACGTTGACGCTCGACGATGCGCAAGTCGGCGGCGTCGCCTACACGCTGAAGGTCGACGGCGTGGCGGACGTCATCGGCAACGCGATGCTCGTACCGGTCGACTTCCCGTTCACGGGCTTGGGACCCGTTCCGGATCCGACGCCGCCGGGCATCCTCTCGCCTGCGCCCGCTGCGCGCGTCTTCACGAGCAGCGTCACGCTCGTGTGGGAGGCGCGCTCGACCGCAGGCTCGTACACGATCAACGTCTCGCGCGATCCCACGTTCACGACCGGCGTCGAGACCTTCAACGTGCCGACGCCGCTCGGCGCCGAAGCCCCGCCAACATCATACATCGTCACCGGCCGCAGCGATCACACGTGGCACTGGCGTGTGCGCTCCGACATCACGACGGCGAACCAGTACGGGGTCGGTTCGTTCGACGTCGTCGGCTCGGCGATCTACGTGTTTTGTCCGAACACCGTGGCCTTGTGCTCGACGGGCGAAGACACGCGCGCGGGCAATCGCAGCCGGCCCTACCAAACGATCTCTAGGGCGCTCACCGAGGCGTCGAGCCATGGGCTCGCGAACGTCATCGTGGCGACGCGTCTCACGCCCGGCGCCGGCTCGTTTACGAGCTTCGTCGAGCCGATTCAGCTGATGACGAACGTCGACGTGCTCGGCGGGTTCTTGGCCGCTGCTGACGGCGCCGGCGGCTACGACTTCTCCACGCGCAACATGACGCTGCACGAGACGATCATCGCCCACGATGGCGCCGTGACGGTGGGCGCCGTGGGCCTACGCGGCAACGTGCTCTTCGAAGGGTTCACCGTGCGCGGCAGCATGTCGAACATCTCGTTCAACTTCTTCGTCGCCGACTGTAAGACCGGCTTCGAGGTGAGATCGAATCAGATCATCGGCGGCGACGCCACCAGCGTCCTCGCCAACGAGGCGTACGCGCTCTACGTCGTCAACTCGGGCGACGCTGTCGGCAGCGGACCGTTGTTTCGCCGCAACACCATTCAAGGCGGCGAGCGCAGCGCGACTTCGACCGGCGGAGCCAACAAGAGCTACGGCGCCTATCTGTCGGCCACAAACGCGATCTTCGAAGCGAACACGATCGCCGCCGGCACCAGCGACGACAGCTACGCGGTGTACGTGACCGGCGTCGAAGCGCCGATCCTGAAGAGCAACGTCATCCTGAGCGCCGGCAAGACGGCGATCGATCTCGGCACCTGCCACGCGCTCTACGTGAAGGGTGAGAACAACGTCTATCCGCAGGTCGTCATCTCGAACAACACCGTACACGCGCGCGTGTGCAACGATCCGGTCGCCGCGACGGCGCAAACATCCGTGGCGATGACGCTCGACAAGACGATGGCCGTCATCACCGGCAACCTCTTCCTCGGCGACGGCAGCGCGTTTGCCGGCGCGGCCACGTCGATCTGCGTCGACGTGCTGCCACAGACGGCGCCGTGGATGGCGACGTTTCACTCGAACACGCTCGCCGGCTGCAACGCCGACGGCGCGGCGGCCGGCGACTTCGCGTTCCGGCGCTACTTCGGCGGCAGCTACGGTGAAGCAACGAGCTTGGATCAAGCGTGCCAAACGACACGAAATTTCTTCGGCACGGCCGGGCCGACGGGCGCGAACACGTACGTCGCGACGCTCGCCGGCATGGGCTTCGTGAACATCGGCAGCGGCGACTATCACCTGACGGGGTCGTCGCCCGCGATCGTGCGCAGCGGAAGCCCGTACACGTTGACCAACGTCTGCGGCGCGACTTGGAGCGGCAACGAGGCTTTATGCACGGCCACAACGAACCCTGCGACGAACACCTTCACCTGCGGCAGCGTGACCTACGATCGCGACATGGTCACCCGCAGCCCGAGCTACTCGCGCGGGGCGTACGAGTTCTGATGCGGGCGTTTCCGCCGCTCAGCCGAAGATCGACGCGACAATGCGCTTGAGCAGGCTCGGCTCCACGCGGCCGACCGTCGCGCCGTCGGGCATCGTTTCTTTCAGCGCGTCCTTGATCGCTTCGCTGTCGACCTTCGCCGCCGGCGGCAACACGCCTTCGAGCGTCGCCGTCACCTTCGCGCGCTCCGCCGCAAGCTTGCGCGACGGCAGACCACAAAGCGCTCGCCGCTTGGTATCAGCAGCACCTCGGGCAGAAGCTCGAGCCCTTCGGCGCGGCGATTTTACGCTGGCCTGCTGACACGGCCGAGGACAAAGGCGTCACGGTTTGGAGCACCGCCGCGAAGGACACCGAGTGGTTCAGCCCCAGCGAAGCGAGCTTCATGATCAACTACCGCGTCGACGACATGGTCGGCTTGCTGGCGAAGCTGAAGGACGCCGGCGTGAAGATCGTCAAGGGCCCCGAGGCGCACGAGAACGGCAAGTTCGCGTGGATCTTGGATCCCGAGAACAACAAGGTCGAGCTCTGGGAACCGAAGCTTTGGAACGAGAAGAACAAGGGCTGAAATCGCGCAAGCTCGCGAGCGACGCTCGACTTACGCCATTTGCCCTAGCCCCGATTATTCGTGACTCCGTCACTCATAATCGGTTCCAGTGTAACAAAATATTTACGTTGGATAGCAGAAATGCCTTGAAAACAAGTTCGGCTTCGTCTGTCGTGGGTTTGCGAAGACA
>JADLHZ010000102.1 GCA_020848545.1 Deltaproteobacteria bacterium
CATGGGTTTCTCGCAGCCAAAGCTCAGGGTTGCGCTGCCGTTGGAGGTTGCGTTTCCATTTGAAACCTTGATCGCGCGCGGGATCTTGAAGTCCACCGGCGTTTTGATCTTCTTGATCTCTTCGTTGTGTCGCAAACTAGTCGCGAGCTGAATGCTGAAACAGCTGTCCTGAGGCATCGAACACTTTCCGCAGTTGATAACGCCGCAGCCGACGTCCCACACTCCGCAAGAGATACCAAACTTCGAGCAGCTTACGCCCGAGCACGCACCATCTATCGTCGGGCAAATACCGACGTGGGATTTCGAGCAGGAGACGAAAGAAACAGCAAGGATGGCCGCTACCGAATACTCACAACGACTGAAGAACCATTTCATCGATCATCACCCCTTGCCCGCCGGAGCCGAAGTAAGACCCCCACGATTGCCGCGATGATCGCACCGACGACAGCAGCAATGGCGCCGAAAATCTCGTTGCTTGCCCCTTGAGTGATCAGTGAAGCCGAAGCCGCTGAGTTCCGCTAGTCGAAAACTTCGCCGGCTGACGCGCTAAGACACGCCGAGATGGATTACACGGTTTACGCGATTCACTGCCGGCCACCACCCTCGTGCACCATGCCCCGCGCGCATCGTTCTTCGAGCCGCACGCGCGCGCGTTCGCATCGTCGCTGGCCGTCCGCGCACTTGGCCGCGAGCTCCGCGTCGTCCTTCGCGCCCTCGGCCTTCGCGCACGTTTGTCGCGACAGATCGCAAAGGTCATCGCGCAGCCGCTCGGCGTCGGCGCAGTCGACGCTGCCGCTCATCGGCAACGCCCGATCGAACGCGCGCTCGATCGCTTCGATCGTCACCGCGCACGAGCAGAGGAACAACGCGGCGATGGCGACGGCTCTCACTTGCCACCGAGCAAGGCTTCGAGCATCGCATCGACGATGACGAGCGCCGCGTAGAGATCGTTCGCCTCGTCTTTGTCGTGTCCGAGCGCGTGGTGGGCCGCCGCGCGCGCGAGCAGCAAGTTCACCGTGAACACATCTTCGCCACGGCCGAGCGCGAGGCCACGGTTCGCCGCCGCCAGCGCCGCTTCGGCCGTGCCGGCGCGCATCTCGATTCCGGACAGCCGCGCGAGCGCATCACGTTGCAACACGCGCGCGTCAGCCACCGCGAGGTCCGCGGGTGGACTCTCCGCGAAAGTCACGAGCGCCGCACGCGCCGCGCCGAGCTCGCCCGCGCGCAGCGCCGCATCGACGCGCGCATACACCGGCTCGGCGGCGCGCAGACGCGGCGTTTCGAGGAGCGATCGCCGATACGGCGCCATCGCCGTGTCGAGAGATTCGACCCGACCGTCTTTCGCTGCGCGCGATTGCGCCGCAAGCAACGCCGCAGATGGCTCCGGCAGCGCGCTCTTCGGCGTGCGCACGAACCAGACGACGAGCACCGCCGCCGCTACAGCCATCGCCGCCACGCCGCCGCGCACGAGCCACAGCGGCCGGCGAGCGCGCGGCATCACGCGGCTCTTCAACGCGGCGAGGCGCTCCTTTGACGGCGGGTGCGCCAGGTGCGCGACGAGCGCGTCCATCTCGGCGAGATCTTCGGGCACGTTGTCGGGATCGCCGCCGTCGCCAAACTCACCAAGGGCGCGCGCGCGTTCCATCTCTTCCGGCGTCGGCTCTGGAATCGGAGTCTTCGTCATCCCTTGTCCGCCTCCCACAGCTTGCGCAGCGCCGCGATCGCCCGCGAGTACGTGACGTCGAAGTGATTCAGCGTCATCCCCATCGCCTCGGCGCAGCTCTCGCGCGAGCGCTCTTCGTAGCGCCGCAGGCGGATCGCACGCTCCTGGTCCTCCGGCAAGCGCACGACGCAGCGGCTCAGGCGCGCCTGGTGCTTCGGCCAGTCGAGCGCCGCGTCGAGGTCCGGCGCTTCTTGCGACTCGACGAAGTGGCCCCACCCGGCGAAGGCGCGTTTGCTGCGCGCTGAATGACGCTTGAGCATGAGGACGCGGTTCGTGGCGATGCCGTGCAGCCAGAACCAAATGCTGCGCTCGCCTTTGAAGGTGCCGATGTCTTCGAACGCCTGACGAAACGTCTCGCAGTAGATGTCTTCGGCGTGCGCAGGGTTTCTCACGTCCTTGGCGATGATGGCGTAGAGGCGCTCCGAGAAGGCGTCGTAGATGGAGCCGAACGCCCGCTGATCGCCACGCGCGGCCGCGGTGCACCACCCGCGCTCTCGGGCGAGCCAGGCTGGATCGTCGAAGTCGATCACGTCGGAGTCCCCTAGCGGCAGGGTGTCCGATGTCGGCCGAGATGCAAGGAGATGTATCTCACCGGCATCGCGGATGTATGCGGCCGACATCGCGGATGTGTCGCGCCCTGATCGCCGATGCATCCCGTCCTGATGCCGCGTCAGACTCGGCCTGAGCGGACGTCGGGCCGGTAGGCATGGTCGTTCACACCGACCCTGGCCGGCGATGCCACCGGCCCCGACCGCCGACCGCGGCGACATACATGCACGATGGCACCGGCATACATGCGCGATGCCGCCGCCATACATCCGCGCTCGGGCTGACCGAAAAAAATCAGAAATCGACATCGAGCTTCGTAAGTTTTCGCCGCGATCGGCACCTAGGTGTTGTGAGCCGAATGGTTCGGCTCCGAACAGAAAGGAAGGTTAGGGTCATGAAGAAGAAGGAAAGTCAGTGGGAAGTGGAGTCGGCGATGGATGTTTTGGCAGAGCTGCGGGAGGCGTTGCTGGTCAACGGCGCACCCCTCAGCCCCGAGGAGCGCAAGCGGTTCGCCGCCGCGCGCTTCGGGTTCGAGCGCTACGCGGAGTTGCTCGAGCAGGCGATCGAGGAGGCGGATCTGAAAATCCCGGGCCGCGACCTCGACGCGATGCGCGCGCAGCTCGACGTCTCGCAGAAGCTGCTCGTGCTGCGGACGAAGATGGCGTTGGCGCTCGAAAGCGTCGACGATCAGATGCTGAGTCAGCGCGGCGAAGCCTACAAGACGTTCCTCGCGTACTACCGCGCGCTGCACGCCTTGGCGCCGGAGATGCCGGAGGTGGCCGCGACGATCGAGCCGATCGTCACGTTCTTCACGCCGCCGAAGCGCGCGAAGGCCGGCGAAGAACAGGCAGCGCCAGAGCCGGCGAAGACGGTCGCGAACGATGACGACGAGAAGGACGTCGACGACAATGGTATCGACGATAGCGATGTCGACGACAAAGACGTTCCGGCGAAGGTGCCTGCATAGTCCGCGATGCGAAGCGATCGGCCGGGAGCCCAACTACAACGCTGCTCCCGGCCGATCGTCTTCGAGCTACTCGCCCCCAAAATACGCCGCGCGCACCGCCGGATCGTTCGCCAGCTTCTCCGCCGATCCACTCAGCGTAATCTTCCCCGTCTCCAGTACGTACCCGCGCGACGCCGTCTGCAAGGCCTGATTCGCGTTCTGCTCGACGAGCAACACGGCGATGCCACGCGCGTTGATGTCGGCGATGATCTGAAAGATCTGCTCGACGAGCTGCGGCGCGAGGCCGAGCGACGGCTCGTCGAGGAGCAAGAGCTTCGGATGCGCCATCATCGCGCGCGCGATCGCCAGCATCTGCTGCTCGCCGCCGCTGAGCGTCCCGGCGCGTTGCCACAGCCGCTCCTTCAAGCGCGGAAAGAGCGTCAACGACTCTTCGAGGTCGCGCGCGATCGCCGCCTTGTCGCTGCGCAAGTAAGCGCCGAGCTCCAGGTTCTCGCGCACGGTGAGCTCGGAGAAGACGCGACGGCCCTCCGGTGAGTGCGCGATGCCGAGGCGCACGAGCTGCTCGGCGCTCAGCGCGTTGACCTGCTGGCCGAAGAACTCGATCGTGCCCTTCTTCTGCACCATGCCGCTGACGGCGCGCAGCGTGGTCGACTTGCCGGCGCCGTTCGAGCCGATGAGCGTCACGAGCTCGCCGGCGTGGACGTCGAGGTCGATGCCCTTCAACGCGTGGATCGGCCCGAAGCTCACCGCGAGCTCGCGCACGCGCAACACCGGGACCTTGCTCTCCGCCGCCGGCGCCGGCGCCGTGCGCTTCTCGCCGCCGGTCGCCTTGCTCGGCCCAAGGTACGCTTCGAGCACCGCCGGGTTCTCGCGCACCTCGGCTGGCTTGCCCTGCGCGATGATGACGCCGTGATCGAGCACGATGATGCGCTCGGACAAGCCCATCACCAGGCGCATATCGTGCTCGATGAGCAGGAGCGTGAGCTTGAACTTGTCGCGCAGCGTCTTCAGATCGTGCATGAGCACGTCGGTCTCGCGATCGTTCATGCCCGCCGCGGGCTCGTCGAGGAGCAGCGTGCGGGCGCCGGTCGCCAACGCGCGTGCGATCTCGAGGCGGCGCTGCTCGCCGTAGGGCAGCGATCCGGCGAGCTCGTCGCGCCTGTGCTTCAAGCCGAGCTCCTGGATCAACGACTCGGCGATCCCGAGCACCTCGGCCTCGGCGCGGCGCTCCTTCGGCAGCTTCAAGCCCGCCGCCCACAAGCCGTGCTTCACCCGCTCATGCGCGCCGATGCGTACGTTGTCGAGCACGCTGAGCTGCTTGAACAGGCGGATATTCTGAAACGTGCGCGTCATGCCGCGGGCGACGATGTCGTGCGGCGCCACGCCGACGATCGACGCGCCGTTCAAGGTGATCGATCCCGACGTCGGCCGATACACGCCGGTCAGCACGTTGAAGAAGGTGGTCTTGCCGGCGCCGTTCGGGCCGATGAGCGACACGAGCTCGCCCTCATTCAGCGAAAACGTCACATCGCTCAGCGCCTTCAAGCCGCCAAAGCGCATGTCGACGTTCTTCGCTTCGAGGACGACGCTCATGGCCGATACTTCCACAGCGGCACGCGCCACTTCGCGAACAGGCCCTGCGGCTTCACGAGCATCATGACGACGAGCAGCAAGGAGTAGATGACCATGCGCAAGTCGATGCCGGTGATCTCCTGCAAGTCGCGCAGTTTCTCGGGCAAGTACGCGAGGAGCAGCGCCGAGACGAAGACCCCGAAGGAGTTGCCGAGCCCGCCGACGACGACCATCACCACGATCTCGATCGACTTCTGAAACTGAAACGACGCCGGGTTCAGGTACGTCTCGTGGTGCGCGAACATCGCCCCGGCGACGCCGGCGAAGAAGCTCGAGAGCACGAAGGCGCGGACCTTGTACTTCGTCACGTCGATGCCGACGGCGCTCGCCGCGACTTCATCTTCACGCACCGCCAGGAACGCGCGCCCATGCGCCGAGTCCATCAGCGCTTGAATCACCCACGCACAGAGCGCGAGCGCCGCGAGCACCCAGAACACGTCAGCGCGGTGCGGGATGCCGGCGTAGCCGCGGGCGCCGCCGACTGCGTTGATGTTGAGCAGCACGACGCGCACGATCTCGCCAAAGCCGAGCGTGGCGATCGCCAAGTAGTCGCCGCGCAAGCGCAACGTCGGCATGCCGACGATGAGCCCGCCGAGCGCCGCCGTCAGCGCGCCGGCGAAGGTGGCCAAGGCGAAGACGAAGGTGTCGGTGAACGCTTCGTTGATCACGACCGCGCTCGTCCAAGTGGGAAACGACACGGTGATGAACGCCGAGACGTAGGCGCCGATCGCCATGAAGCCGGCGTGGCCGAGCGAGAACTGCCCGGTGTGGCCGAGCACCAGGTTCAGCGACAACGCGAGCGTCGCTGCGATGCACATGTTGATGAACACGCGCAGCGGATACGGCCCGAGCACGTTCGGCAACAGCTCGGCGAAGCCGTAGAGCAAGAGGCCGCCGAGGACGAGCGCGCCGTAGCGCTTCACGACCGGGCTCATACCTTCTCGACCTCGTACTTGCCGAAGAGGCCGGCCGGTCGCACGAGCAGCACGATGATCAAGACGACAAAAGCGATGGCGTCGCGATAGGTGGACGAGCCGTAGCCGGTCATCATCTCTTCACAGAGGCCCAAGAAGAGCCCGCCGATCGCAGCGCCGCGGATGTGGCCGATGCCGCCGAGCACCGCCGCGACGAACGCCTTCATGCCGTTCAAGTTGCCCATCAACGGATCGATCTTCGGATAGCTGACGCCGACGAGCACGCCGGCCGCCGCCGCCAGCGCCGCGCTGACCGCGAAGGTGATCGCGATCGTCCGGTTCACCGGGATGCCCATGAGCGCCGCGGCCTCGAAGTCTTGCGAGAGCGCCCGCAGCGCGAGGCCGTACTTCGTGCGCCGCACCATGAAGTCGAGGCCGACCATCAGCGCCACCGCCGCGACGAGCACGATGAGCTGCACGCTCGACAACACGAGCTCGAGCGGCAGCGCGATGTCCACGCTCGGCAGCATCTGCGGATAGAACTTCGGATCGGCGCCGAAAACGATCTGCCCGGTGTACTGAAGGAGCATCGACACGCCGATCGCCGTGATCAACGCGTTGATGCGCGGGGCCTTCCGCAGCGGCCGATACGCCAGGCGTTCGATCGTCGTGCCGAGCGCCGCCGCGCCGAGCATCGCCACGGTCGTCGTCAACACCGCGCCGCCGACCGACGGATGCTCGTTCAGGCCGAGCGCGTTGCCCATGTAGTAGCCGAAGTAGGCGCCGACCATGAAGACGTCGCCATGCGCGAAGTTGATGAGCTTCAACACGCCGAACACCATCGTGTAGCCGAGCGCGATGAGCGCGTAGACCGCGCCGAGGGCGACGCCGTTCAACAGGTGCTGGATGAGCTCGCTCAAGCCGCGCCGTCTTCGGTCAATCCCGGCGGCGAGGTCAAGCAAGGGCGGCGTCCGCCATCACGCTCCCCGGTCCCTTTTCGGCCCTTTTCGGCGGGCTTTCGTGGTAGCGACGCGGCGGTGGCGAAGATCGTCGGCATCTTGAACCTGACCGCGGACTCGTTCTCGGACGGCGGCGCGTTCCTCGATCCGGCGAGCGCCCTGCGGCATGCGGAGACCATGCGCGCGCGGGGCGCCGATTGGATCGACGTCGGCGCCGAGGCGTCGAACCCGGACGCGCAGCGGATCGACGCCGAGACCGAGATCGCGCGGCTGACGCCGATCGTCCGCGCGCTCGTCAAAGACGGCGCCCGCGTCTCCGTAGACACCTACAAGGCCACGGTCATGCGCGCGATGATCGATCTCGGCGCGACGATGGTGAACGACATCACCGCGCTCGCCGATCCCAACGCCGCCGCGGTGCTCGCCAAAGCACCGCAAGTGAAGCTCGTCCTCATGCACGCGAGAAACGCAGGGCCGATCGCCGAGCGCGAACGACGTGGTGTGGGTCACCACGGCAAATACGTCGGCGACATCATTCGCTACTTGCAAGCGCGCATCGCGGTCGCCGAAGCTGCCGGCATCGCGCGCGATCGTTTGATCGTCGATCCCGGCATGGGCCTCTTCCTCGACGTCGACCGCGAAGCCAGCGTCGCTGTGCTCACGCACCTCACGACGCTGCGAACGCTGGATCTCCCGATCTACGTCTGCACCTCGCGCAAGTCGTTCATCGGCGCGATCCTCGGCGGCCGCGCCAAGCACGAGCGCGCCTTCGGGACGCTGGCGACCGAGCTCTTCGCGTTGCACCACGGCGCGAGCTACATCCGCACGCACGATCCCGGCGCGGTGAAAGATGCCTGGACGGTGTGGAGCGCGCTCAGTCCGGAAGAACGAAGGTGAAGGTGTAACGGATCTTCGTCGTCACCTTCTGTACGCCCATCTCGCCCGCGCGCCACTTGCAGTGCTTCTTCATCGTGGCGATCGCAGCCGCGTCGAGCCCTTGGTCGATGCCCTTCACGAGCTTCACCTCGACGACGCTGCCGTCGGCGCCGATGATGACGTCGAGGGTCACTTTGCCTTCGATCTCTTTTTCGCGCGCCGCGTCGGTGTAGAGCTGGTTCGTGTCGAAGGGCGGGCACTCGCCGATCTTCTCGGGCAGCTTCGAGACTTGCGCCACGCTGACCGGCCCCTTGCCTTCGCCGCCGCCGTTCAAAGGCTTCACGTCCTTCGGATCTACGCGCTCGCCCGGCTCGACCATCGTCGTGTTGCCGACGCGCACGCTCATGCCGGTGTTCGCATTCGACGTGCTCGATAGCGTGACACCGAAGATCGGCGGCGGCGGCGGCTCAGCCGTCGGTGGCGGCTCGGCGGCGAGCTGAGGGTCCTTCTTGATCTCCACCTTCTTCGTGAGATCGATGACCTTCTTTGGCGGCGGCGGCGGGGGTGGCGGCGGCTCGGGCTCGGGCGGCTTCGGCTTCATGATCGCCAGCTCGACGTGGCGCATCTTCGGCTTCTCGGGCCGCAGCGCCGCCGCCTTCAGCGCGTAGAACACCGAGAGGTGCACGCACAGCGAAGCGAGAACGAAGGCTTTACGTAGGTGCTTCCTCATCAACCAGGCTCATCGCGTCGCTTGCGGCTCGATGTTCAACGCGAACTTCGAAATGCCGAGCGTCCGCACCAAGTCTATCAGATGCACGACCGAGCCGTGCGGTACTTCTTGATCGGCGGCGATGATCGCCTGCAGGTCCGCTTTTTTCTCGAGCTCTGCCGGCACGAACACGCGCACGGCTTCTTCGCTCGTCTCTTTACCGTTCAGGTAGAGCTTGTTGTCCTTGGTCAAGGTCAGCGCGATCGTCGACGGCTCGGAGCCCTCACCGGTCACCGCGTTCGGCAGGTCGACCTTGATCGACGGGGCCATGATCAGGTTCGCGGTGAGCATGAAGATGATGAGCAGCACGAGCATGATGTCGACGAGCGGCGTCACGTTGATGTCCGTGATCATCTCGTCGTCTTTTTGTGCTCCGCCGGCCATGACTCAGGCCCTTACCGCGGCGCGCGGCTTCGGGTCGGCCGCCGACTCGTCGCTCTGGCCCTTGGCAAACGAGAGCACCAGGTGGCTCAACGCATCGGCGCTGCCAGACAGCGATCGCAGGTGGCGATTGTAGGCGTTGAACACCGCGACGGCCGGGAGCGCCACGAGCAAGCCCACCGCCGTCGCGACGAGCGCTTCGGCGATACCGGCCATGACCGCGCTCGCGCCCTGCTGGGTGTTCGTGGCGAGATCGCGGAACGAGCGAATGATGCCGAGCACGGTGCCGAACAAGCCGACGAAGGGCGCGTTGTTGCCGAGCGTGCCGAGGTAGGCGAGGCCGCGCTCGTATTGCTGCCGCTCGCGCAGCGCGACGCTCGCCATCATCTCTTCGGCGGCGTGCGCGCCCCGCGGCAACGCGTCGAGGCCGGCCTCGGCGACACGCGCCGGGAGAGACAGGTTCTGCTGCAAGAACTTCTTGGCGTCGGCGGTGTCGCCCTTTTGCAAGTAGCCGGCGAGCGCATCGAGGAGCGCACCGAGATCCGTGCGGCGCTGCCAGAAGAAGAGACCCCGCTCCAAGGCGATGCCGACCGAGATCACGGACAAGACGATGAGCAGGTACATGACCCACTCGGAGCCGACATAAAGGAAGACGTTCAGGAGTTGGCTGACGAGACCCGAGTGTTTAGCGGCTTCAGGCTGCATAGAGGGCGAACGCCTAACACTTCGGCTGCATTCCGCAAAGGTGAAGGGAAAAGGGGGTCACGCCGCGATCGGGACCCGGATCACGATGCGTAAACCGCCCCCGTCGGGCCGCACCGCCTCGGCGACGATGGTGCCGCCGTGGGCCTCGACGCAGCGCTTGGCGATGGTCAAACCGAGACCGTGACCGCCTTGTTCCCCAGTGCGCTCGCGGGCCTGATCCGCTCGGAAAAAAGGCTCGAAGATCCGGGCGCGGTCGCCGTCCGGGACGCCGGGGCCGTCGTCCTCGACAGACAAGACCAGGCCGTCAGAGCCCACCCGAGCGCCGACCCGCACGGCGCCGCTCGTGTGCGAGAGCGCGTTGTGCACGACGTTGCCGAGGGCGCGCGCCATCAAGCGGCGATCGAGCGGAAAGTCGCCGCCTTCGACGCTGGAGGCGATCCGCGGATCGCTGGCGACTTCAGAGACGAGCGCAGCGACCGGCGTCGGAGCCCGCTCGGCGGCGTACGGCTGCGCTTCCAAGCGCGAATACAACAGGAGCTCGTCGATCAACGCGGCGAGCTGCTCGACCTGCCGATCACCACGCTCCAAGTAGCCCTTGGCCTCCGCGTCGGCGCCGTCTTTGGCGAGCTCGAGCGAGAGACGCAAGCGCGCGAGCGGCGTCTTCAGCTCGTGCGAGATGTCGCCGAGCAAGCGGCGTTTGTCGTCGAGCAAGCGCGCGATCCGATCGGCCATGTGGTTGAAGCGATCGCCGACGAGGTGCAGCTCGTTGGCGCGCGAGAGCTCCATGCGCGCGCCGAGGTCACCACTGCCGAAGCGTTCGGCCACCTCGGCCATCCGGGCGAGCGGCGCCGTGATCGATCGCGCGAGCACATAGCAGAGCACGAGCCCGGCGATCAGGATGAGCCCGAGGCCCACGAGCAACCGCCCTTGCGCCTCGCCGGTCTGCCAGCCTGGGCGCGGACCGCGGGCCTGCGCGTAGAACACGCCGTCCGGCCGATCGCCCACGATCATCGGCAGCGCCACCGTCACTTCGCGGCCGGTCCCGAACTCGACCGCGGGGCCGTCGCGCTTCATCCGATCGACGAGCGCCTGATGCACGGGCTGCGGCGGCGCCTCCGGCTTCTTCGCCGAGAGCATCCACAGCTCGTTGCCGCTCGCGTCGAGCACGCGCACCGTCGCGCGATAGCTGTCGACGACCGGCTGCATGACGTCGTCGAGCTCCGCTGCGGCGATGCCCTTCGCTCGCAGCTTGGAGACGACGTCGCGCAAGTTTCCAACGCGATCGATCACGGTCTCCTGCGCGCGCTTCTGCCAGTCTTCGGCGAAGAGCACGATGTAGAGCGCGACGCTCGCCGTGGTCAGCACGATGGCGAAGAGGAACCAGAGGTACACCTTGACGAGCAACGAGCGCGGCACGCTTCAGATGCCGTCCTTCTCGGGCACGAAGAGGTAGCCCACGCCGCGCACCGTCTTGATCCACCGCGGATCTTTGGCGTCGTCGCCGAGCTTCTGCCTCACGTGCGAGACGTGCACGTCGATCGAGCGATCGAAGACCTCGAACTCGCGGTTGCGCACGCGCTCGAGCAGCACCTCGCGGCTCATGACGCGGCCGTACGCCAACGCGAGCTCGCGCAAGATCGCGAACTCGATCGTCGTCAGCTCGACCGCCTTGCCGTCGAGGGTCGCGGTGTAGGCCGAGAGATCGATGACGAGCGGCCCGAAGCGCAGCGTGTCTTTGACCGGCGGCGTATCGACGCGGCGCAAGACCGCCTTGATCCTGGCGGCGAGCTCGCGCGGGTTGAACGGCTTCGGCAGATAGTCGTCGGCGCCGAGCTCGAGGCCGGCGATGCGATCTTTGTCCTCGCCGCGCGCGGTCAGCACGATCACCGGCACGCGCGAGTTTCTGCGGATCTTCTTCAAGACGTCGATGCCCGGGAGCAACGGCAGCATCAGATCGAGGACGACGAGCGCGGGCGGCCGCGCGAGCGCCATGGCCAGGCCGGCCTCGCCATCGCGCGCGATCTCGCACTGGTAGCCTTCCTTGCCGAGGTAGGTCTCGAGCAAGGAGGCAATCTCTTGGTCGTCTTCTACGATGAGGATTCGAGCCATACGATTTCTTCACAATCTCGGAACAAACGCTTTGCACCGGCGCGTTAGGCTTAGCACAGAAAGTGAGGCACGCATGTTGAAGAAAATCGTTCTCCTGGTTGGTGTCGTTGGAATTCTGGGCGTGGGCGCCTGCCACAAGATGGGCGGGCACCGCGATCCCAACAAGATGATCGACAAGGTCTCGCAGCGCATCGAGAAGAAGCTCGAGCTGCGCGCCGAGCAGAAGCCGGCGTTCGCTGCGCTGGTCGAAAAGGTGCGGGCGCACGCCGTCGCGCAGCAGCAAAAAGGCAAGGCGAGCCTGCTCGAAGTGAAGAAGGCGCTCGACAAGGACGCGGTCGACATCGAGCGCATCGCCGGCCTCGCCAAAGAGCGCGTGCGCGATCGGGCGACGGACCAGCAGATCGAGGCGTTCATCGACGAGGTCGCCGCGTTCTACAAGTCGCTCGATCCGCAGCAGCAGAAGATCGTCGCCGACCTCGCGCGCGACAAGCTCGAGTGGCTCGAGTAGCACGAGGAGCGACGGCCGAAGGGACCCTCCCGCTCTCTCCCCGACTCCCTGTGAGTTTGGTCGCCTTCGGTGTTAGTCCCTCGCCTCGTTGAACCTCTCCCGCCGTGATCTTCTGACAATCTTCCTCGGCGCACCGCTCGCCGCAGCGGCGTGTCGCGCGAAGGCACCGAAGCGACCTGAGGGCGAGATCGTCGGCGCCTCCGCATCGCGCGGGCACGAGCTGAGACAACCGCAGAAGCGCGAGCCGCTCTCGTGGCGCACGACGGAGGTCGCGATCATCGGCGGCGGCCCAGCGGGGCTTGCGGCGGCGTGGCGGCTCGTCCGTGGCGGCAAGCGAGACTACGAGATGCTGGAGCTCGAGCCTGACGTCGGCGGCACTTCGCGCTACGGCACGGACGCGCTCGTCGATCACCCGTGGGGCGCGCACTACATCAACGCGCCGATGGCCGAGAACCGCGCGATGATCACGCTGCTCGAAGAGATGCGCGTCATCGAAGGGCGCGACAAGGACGGCGCGCCGGTCATCGGCGAGCAGTTCCTCTGTCGCGAGCCGGACGAGCGCGTGTTCTACCGCGGCCGCTGGTACGAGGGCCTCTACTTGCACGCCGGCGCGAGCCCTGCCGATCTCGCGGAGCTGCAGCGCTTCGAGACGCTCATCGCCGCCTTCGCCGACTTTCGCGGCGCGGACGGACGGCGCGCGTTCGCGATCCCGATGGCGAAGAGCACGAGCGATCCGCGCATCACAGGCCTCGACCAGATATCGATGGCGACGTGGCTCACCGAGAACGAGCTCACCTCGCCGCGCCTGCGCTGGCTCGTCGACTACGCCTGTCGCGACGACTACGGCACGCGCATCGAAGACACGAGCGCGTGGGCCGGCCTCTTCTATTTCGCGGCGAGGAAGCGCAGCGACGGCAAAGAGTCGCAGCCCGTGATCACGTGGCCCGAAGGCAACGGCCGGCTCGTGCGGCACCTGCACGGCATCGTGCACGAGCGCGTCACCACCGGCGCGCTCGTCACGGAAGTGCGGCCGACCGCGAGCGGCGTCGACGTCGTCGCGGTCGATCGCCAGAACGTGGCGTTCGGCGTTCGCGCAAAGCACGCGATCGTCGCCGCGCCGCACTTCGTCGCTGAGCGCATCGTGAGGGATCTCGCCGGCAACCCTCTCCCGCCGCGCAACTTCGCCTACGGCACCTGGCTCGTGAGCAACGTGCACCTGCGCGAGCGGCCGGCCGGGCGCGGCTTTCCGCTCTCGTGGGACAACGTGATCTACGAGAGCCCTTCGCTCGGCTACGTCGTCGCCACGCATCAACGCGGGCTCGATCGCGGGCCGACCATCCTCACGCACTACTTTCCGATGTGCGACGCCGCCGCGCGCCAGACCTTGCTCGGCCTCGACTACGGAGCCTGCGCCGATATCGTGCTCTCGGATCTGCGGCGCGCGCATCCAGAGATCGACACGCTCGTCACCCGCCTCGACTGCATGCGCTGGGGCCACGCGATGGTGCGCCCGAAGCCGCGCTTTCTCTTCGGCAGCGAGCGGGAAGCGGCGGCGACGCCCATCGGCAACATGTGCTTCGCGCACTCTGATCTCAGCGGCGTCGCGCTCTTCGAAGAGGCGTTCTACCGCGGCGTGCATGCGGCAGAAACCGTGCTCGGAAGGGCTGGCGCGAAGAGCGAGTCGCTCTTGTGAACCGCTGGCTCTTCTCGAAGCCGGTCGATCTCGCGGTCTTCCTCGGCAGCGCCGCGCTCTCGTTCGCGCTCCTCGGCCTCGGCCACGCGCTCGGGATCTTGCACGCCGACACGCCGCCGTGGCTGTGGCTCGCGGCGGTCGTGCTCATCGATGTGGCGCACGTGTGGTCGACGACCTTTCGCGTCTACACCGATCGCGAAGAGCTCGCGAAGCGCCGCGCGCTGTACATCGGTGTTCCCATCGCCGGTTACGTGCTCGGCCTCGCGCTCTACTCGGAAGGCGAGCTCGTATTCTGGCGCGCGCTCGCCTATGTCGCCGTCTTTCACTTCGTGCGCCAGCAGTGGGGTTGGGTGGCGCGCTATCGGCGTAAGCTCGGCGAGACCGACGCGCGCTGGTTCGACGCGCTCGTCATCTACGCGGCGACGCTCTACCCGCTCCTGCACTGGCACCTGAGCCCGCCGAAGCGCTTTCACTGGTTCATGGCCGGCGACTTCGTCACGACGGACGCGCCGCTGATCGATCGTGTGGCGCGGGTGCTCTTCTTCGCCTTGCTCGCAGCGTACATCGTGCGATCGATCGTCCGCTTCGCTCGCACGCGCTTTTGGAACCCGGGCAAAGACATCGTCGTCCTCACGACCGCCGCGTGTTGGTACACGGGGATCGTCTGGCTCGACTCGGACTACGCCTTCACCGTCACGAACGTGATCATCCACGGCGTGCCCTACTTCGCGATCGTTTGGTTCTACACGCGCGACCGCCAGCGCACGCTCGGCGCGGCCGCGAAGCAGACGCTGTGGGCGCCGGCGCTTCCCGTGTTCCTCGGCGTGCTCTGGCTCGTCGGTTTTGGCGAAGAGCTCGTGTGGGATCGCGCGATCTGGCACGAGCCCGAGCACCGAGCGTTCTTTGGCAGCGTCTGGGAAGTCGGCGCTTGGCGGGGGGTGCTCGTGCCGCTGCTGGCGCTGCCGCAGCTCACGCACTATGTGCTCGACGGCTTCGTCTGGCGGCGGGCGGCCTAGGTGTCTTTGTCGAGGCCGAGCTTCTTGCCGGTGCGCTTCGCGACGATCGCCATCACGAACGCGGTGAAGCCGTAGAAGTGCCGCCCAATGAAGACGCCGAACTTCCCGTGCAGCGTGAGGACGAGCTCGCGCTGGCGGCGGCGGATCGCGCGCACGATCTTCTTCGCAGCGACGTCCGCCGGCATCTGCAGCCAGAGCGGCACCGGATCCTTCTGCGTGTCGGAGACGGTGCCAGCGTTCGTCACGCGCCGAATCTCGGTCGTGATGAAGCCGGGCGCAATGTGCGTGACGCTGACACCGAGCGGCGCCAAGTCGAGCCGCAACGCCTCGCTGAGCGTCATCACGGCCGCCTTGCTCATCGCGTAGGCCGAACCCGTTGGCAGCGGCAGAAACGCCGCCACGCTGCCGACGAACGCGAGCGAGCCCTTCGACTTCGCCAGCTCGGGCACGGTGGCGTAGGCCGTGCGCAGCGCGCCGAAGACGTTCGTCTCGAGCTGGCGGCGGTAGTCCGCGAGCGTCAGCTTGGTGAAGTGCGCGATGACGGCGAAGCCGGCGTTGGCGATGACGACGTCGATGCGCCCGAAGGCCTGCACCGTCTTGGCCACCGCCGCCTCGAGATCGCCGTCTTTGGTGACGTCGGCCGTCAGGGCGATCGCGCGGACGCCAGACGTATTGAATTCTTTACATAAACCTTCCAAGCGATCGGTGCGCCGCGCGACGAGCGCGACCTGTGCGCCCGCCTCGATGTATGCGCGGGCGAGCGCTTCGCCGATGCCGCTCGACGCCCCGGTGATGAAGACGACCATGCTCACACCTCCAAGCCGACCGCGCGCATGAGCGCGATCGCGTTGCTCTTCTGCACGACGCCATCGCGCATCTTGTAGTCGAAGACGAGCGTGGCGCCTTCCATGTGATCTTCGAAGTGCACGTTCTTCGCGCGCGAAGACAGCGCGGTCGCGATCTCCGTGAGCGCGAGATCGTGGGTCGTCACGACGCCGATCGCGCCCTTGTTGACCAGCGTGCGCAGCACGGCCTCGGTGCCGACGCGGCGATCGTGCGAGTTCGTTCCGGCCAAGATCTCGTCGAGCAGGAACAAGAGCGGCCCGGCGGCCAAGTCCATCACCTGCTTCAAGCGGCGGATCTCGGCGTAAAAGCGCGACGCGCCTTCTTGCAACGAGTCCTGCACGCGCAACGACGCGCCGATATGCAAGGGCGAGACGCGCATGCTGGCGGCGCGCACCGGCGCACCGGCGAGCGCGAGCACGACATTCGTGCCGATGGTGCGCATGTACGTGCTCTTGCCGCTCATGTTCGAGCCGCTGACGACGTAGATCTGCGGCCGATCCAAGAGCATCACATCGTTCGCCACGCACTTGTCGCGCGCGAGCAACGGATGCCCGAGCGCCGTCGCCTCGATGCGCGGCGGGCCGTCTGCGATCTCGGGAAAGACGTCGCTCGGCTGCTCGAAGCGATAGGCCGCAAGCGACGCCAACGCCTCCACGTCGCCGACGAGCAGGAGCCACTCGGCCGCCGCTCTGCCGTGCGCGCGCCGCCACTTCTCGATCGCCAGCGCAAAGTTCGGGCCCCACAGCCACGCGTACGCAAAGGGCGCGAAGAGCTGGTTGCGCCGCGAGTCGTACCACTCGACGAGGCGAACGAGCGCGCCGATCCGCTCGGACGCGAGCATGCCGTCGGTCGCGAGGCGCGAGACCCGTTGCCGCAGCCACTCGGCGGAGAACGTGCGCCGCTCGATGCTCTTCAAGATGTTCTGCAGCGCCTTCAGCTCGTTCAGCGGCCGCGAGACGCGCAGCGTGACGGCGGCGATGTCGCGCGCAAGCCAGCGATCGATGGCGAAGACGAACGGCAGCACGCAGAGGAAAGGCCACGCCGGCACGTCGGTGAAGATCCACGCCAGCAAGGTGACGACGCTCGCCGCGGTCACGACCGGCAAGATCACGCGCAGGATCCTCGCCTGCAAGCGCGGCGCTTCGTTCGCCCACGCGAGCAAGGTCCGCGCGTCGAGCGACGCGTTCGCGCCGGCGCCGTTTTCGTGCAGCGCCTCACGCAGATCGAGATCGCCGGCGAGCTCCGCGACGGCTGGCTGACGCGCCTGAGCCTCGAGCGCGGTCGCCGGCGCCAGCAGCCACGCCGCCAGCCGCTCGCGGCCCTCTTTGGTCTGCGCGCCGCAGAGCAGCTCGAAAAGCGAGCCTTTGCCAAAAATGTCGAGATCAGGTGCGTAGGGGTGCCCGGCGGGCTGCAAGGTGAGCCCATCGTTGCCGCGGCCGGGCCACGAGCCGTCGAGATGCGACAGGCCGCGATCGTAGAACGCGACGGCCCGCTCGGCGCGCTCTTTGGCGCTGGCGACGCGGTCGTGGACGACGATCAAGACGAGAAAGATCGCGATCGGCCCGGCGGCGTAGGCCAGCGCGAGCGCCGCGCCGCCCTTCAGCCCGAAGTAAGCGAGGACGAGCGCGGCCAAGAAGACGAGCAAGCGGGCGTTCGAGACCCACGCATAGCGAGACAACGCGAGCCGCAGCGATGCGGTGCGTTCACGCTTGCGCTCGGCATAGGCCGCTGCCGGGTCGGTCATCGTGGGGCTGCATAACACCGCGCGTCACGGCATGCATCAGAACGCACAAAAGTCCCCTTCGGTGTCGATAACAGAGTAGGAGTGCCACCCCATGCGGCGTTTGCTGTTCGCGACGAGCCTCATTCTCTTCGGCTGCCCGTCCAAGCCGGCCGCGCCGCCTCCGCAAACCTACGTTCCCGAGACGACGACGCCGCCGACGACCGAGCCGCCGGTCACCGAGACGACCGCGATCGTGATCGACGACGTCGGCTCCGTCGTCACGGGCAGCGACGTGACCATCAGCTTTCGCACCAACGTCGTCGCGAGCACGAGCGTCGACTACGGCGTTGCTGGGTTCACCGAGCACGCAGGCGCAGCGGCCCTGGTCAAAGACCACTCCGTGGATCTGCACGGCCTCGCCGAAGGCAGCTACATCTATAAAGTCACGGCGACCGCCGGCACACGCACGCTGAGCGACGACAACGACGGCCACGGCTACAGCTTCCGCGTCGCCGTCGCGCCGAAGATCTCGGCCGTCGCCGCGGCAGTGAACGGCAACGACGTCACGATCACGTGGAAGACCGACCTCGCATCGACCTCGCTCGTCGAAGCGGGCTTCGCGGCCTACGATCTCTTGTCGAGCGACGACGGCGCGCTCGTCACCGATCACGAGCTCACGCTGAACGTCGCCACGCCCGGGAAGTACAAGTTCCGCGTCGTCTCGATCGACAAGGACGGCGACCTCGCCCAAGACGAAGGGCACGCGTTCGAGATCGTGCAGCAGCCGGCGCAACCGCTCGGCACCATGGGCAACCCGATCCCGATCGCGGCGGCCACGCTGCCCGCGAGCTTCACCGACAACACGCGCTCGACCGTGAGCTCGCCCTCGAACGCGATCGACAGCTACCCCCCGGCGACGCAGAACGAGAAGGGCCCGGAGTACGTCTATAAGATCGTCCTCACCAAGGCGGCCAAGTTGACCGCGACGATCAGCGACGGCGCCGGCGTCGACATCGACATCCACCTGCTCAACGCGCTGAACCTGGGCTCACGCACGCAGACGTTGCTGAACGCGCTCGCGTCGATGCGGCACGATTACTCATTGGCGAACGTGGCGCTCACGGCCGGCACTTACTACTTGGTCGCCGACACCTACGGCACCGACTCGAGCAAGGCCGGCGCGTACACGCTGAGCGTGCAACTTCAGGCGCAGGGTTCGACCGGAAGCACCGGAAGTACGGGAAGCACCGGCAGCACCGGCACGTGCACCGATTCGACACGGCCGACGCCGAACGGCGTGCCGACAGAGGTCGACAACGGCAACGGCTGTCCGCCGGGCATGCTCGCGGTGAACGGCGCGTTCTGCATCGATCAATACGAAGCGCTGCTCGTCGGCCTCGACGCGTCGAACAATCCGTTTCCGTGGTCGCCGTACTCGAACCCGGGCACGCAGAAGACGAAGGCGCTGAGCGTCGCCAACACCGTGCCGCAGGGCTACATCAATAAGACGCAAGCGAAGGCCGCGTGCATCAACGCCGGTAAGCGCCTGTGCACGGCCACCGAGTGGATGCGCGCATGCCGGGGCTCGCAGAGCTTCACCTATCCTTACGGCAACACGCGCCAGCCCGGCGTCTGCAACGACGCGCGCGCGGTGCATCCGGCGATCGAATACTTCGGCAGCAGCGATCCCGCGGTGTGGAGCAAGATCGGCCACCCGTGCATCAATCAGCTGCCGGACTCGCTCGATCGCACCGGCCAGAACAGCGGCTGCGAGTCCGAGGATCACCCCTTCGACATGATGGGCAACCTGCACGAGTGGATCGAAGACAAGACCGCCGCCGGCCACGGCATCTTCAAGGGCGGCTACTACGTCGACACGTCGATCAACGGAAACGGCTGCTTGTACCAGACGACCGCGCACGGCGAGTCGCACTGGGACTACTCGACCGGCTTTCGTTGCTGCGCCACGCTTCCTTGAAATACCTGCCTTGACCAAGGCGGTTGACCAACCTGTTCAGCCTGCTAAAATGACCTTCGTGAAGGTCAACATCTATCAAGCGAAGACGCGCTTCTCCTCGTTGATCGCCCGCGTAAAAAAGGGCGAGACGATCATCATCGCCGAAGCAGGACGACCAGTCGCCCAGCTCACGGCCTTGCCCACGCTCGGCGAGCGAAAGTGGGGGCGCGACAAAGGCCGCGTGAAAATCGCCAAGGACTTCGACGAAACGCCGGACGAGATGCCGTGAGCGCGCGCTTTCTTCTCGATACGCACGTCTGGCTTTGGCTTCAGAGCGACGTCGATCAAATCGGCAAGAAGACGCTGCGCGCGTTGCGAGGCGCCGAGCTCTTCTTCAGCGTCGCGAGCGCATGGGAGATCACGATCAAGATCGCGAACGGAAAGCTCGAGCTTCCGGAACCCGTAGATGCCTACATCGCGAGTCGAATCAGCGCCGACAAGCTCCAGGTCCTCGAGATCACGCTCGCGCACACGGCAGCGGTCAGCCAGCTGCCGCCGATTCACCGCGATCCTTTCGATCGTTTGCTCGTCGCCCAGGCCGGCGTGCACGGGCTCACGCTGCTCACGGCCGACGAGACGGTCATGCGCTATGAAGTCAGCACGCGGGACGCGACCCTGTAGTGCGCCAGTCAGTCTCGCATCACGCTCACAGGCGCACGAGCCGCAGCGTCACCGTGCCGTCCTTCACGCGCAGGATCAGATTGTCGCCGAGCAACACGAACTCCCCGGGGATCCTCCGGCCTGGCTCGTACGCGCTCGCGTCGGCGAAGTAATAGAGATCGTCGGCGAGCTTCGCCCACGGCGTGCCGTAGGCGCGCGCTCCGCGCACGAAGTGAAAGAGGCGCGCCGCGGTCCACTCGCTCGCGACGACCTCGAGATCTTCGGGCTTCGGCTTGCGCGCCCATTGGTTCGTCTCGCCTTGCGGCACGAGGTGCCACGGCTCGTCGAGCAAGCGGCGCAAGTTCGCGCGGACGAGCTCACCGCCGAGCGCGCCGAGCCGCTCGGACAAGGCCGCGCCGGTGACGCCGAAGGGCACCTCGATCTTCGCCGACATGAGCACGTCGCCTTGGTCGAGCTCGGCGGAGAGCTGATGCAGGGTCACACCGCACTCGCCGTCGCCGCGGCGAAACACCCAGAAGACGGGGCACGGGCCGCGATCGTTCGGGAGCAGCGCCGGATGCAGATTGACGGCGCCCAGCCGCGCCACGCCGGCGACGAGCGCGTGCGGCAAGCGGCGCGGAAAACCGGCGACGATGACGAGATCGATCGCTTCCTTGGCGAGGCGGCGATAGAGGCGCGGGTCCGCATAGGCGCCGACCGACCAGATCGGACACGCGAAGCCCGGCTCGTCGAAGCGCGCGATGCGGTGACGAAACCACACGTCGAACGCGCTCTCGATGCGCCGGCGCACCACGCACGCCACGAGCTCTGTGTGCGGTGCCAACGCGCGCGAGAAGGCGGCCGCGTACGGGCCGATCGCGCCGAACATGAGAACGCGCGTCACTTCTTGCGTTCGAGGATCTGGATCGAGTTGCGCACGATCTGCACGATGCGCGCGTTCTCTTGGTCTTCGATGAGCTTGCGCAGCGCAGGGATCGCGCGGGCATCGCCGGCCTCCGCGAGCGCCAGCGCCGCCACGCCGCGCACGTAGATGTCGTCGTCCTTCAGCGCCTCGACGAGCACGCGCTGGCACTCTTCCCCGCCGATGACGCCGAGGAACTTCAACGCCCGCGCACGGCCGAAGCGCTCCTCGCCTTTTTGCGCATCCTTCAACAGCTCGACGACCGGCAGCTTCGCCTTCAAGCGCCTGAGCTGCTCGCGGATGGCCCGCCGCAGCTCGTCGCTCTCGAGCTCCTCTTCGTACGCGTCCATCAGGATCGCGATCGCCTTGTCATCGCCGACGTCGCCCAGCAACTGCGTCGCCTTCATGCGGACGCCGAGCTTCGGCGAGTCGAGCCCGAGGCGCAAGAGCTCCACCTTCGCCGCCGGCGCCATCCCCGCGAGGGTATCTTGCACGACGCGCACGATGCGATCGTTGTCGCCGAGCGCCTCGATGAGCCGCAAGCGCGCCCGATCGTCTTGCCACTGGGCGATCAGCGCGATCGCTTCGAGGCGCGTCTCGACGTCGCTGGTGCCGCTCGCTTGCAAGAGCTCCGGCCACGCTTGTTCTTTGTCGAAGCGGGTGAGCGCGCGCTTCGCTTCGCTGCGGACGTCCTCGTCGTCATCGCTCGCTGCGACGAGGAGCAAAGGCTGCACGGCCTCGATGGCGCCCATGTTCGCAAGCGCCATACAGGCTGCGCCGCGCACGGTGTAGTGCTCGTCGCGCAGGGCGTCGAGCAAGGCGGCGACGGCGCGCGAGTCCTTCGTGCGACCCAGCTTGACCGCCGCTTGCAGGCGCACCTTGAACGACGGGTCGTGCGCGAGCGTGTCAACGAGCGACGCCACGCGATCGTCTGCGGCTTCGAGCACCGCCGAGGCCGACGCCGCCGCTATCGCAGTGAGCGCCGCTGTAAGCGCAAAGTACCCGCAGAAAAGCGCCGCCTGACGCATGCAGAAAAAATTAGCACAGGTCTTTGCGCCTGTCGTGAATACCGTTTATGCCGCCGGCACTCGGAGGAATCCCTCATGTTTTCGCGGCTCGCCTTGTGCAGTGCCCTCGTGCTCTTTGTCCCCTTCTTTCAAGCGTGCAACACGCCGACCGATCCGAAGACGCCGGAGTACTGGATCGACCGCCTCGACGATGACAAGGAGCGCGAGGACGCCATCCGCAAGCTCGGCGAGCTCAAGGACAAGAAGGGCGTCGAGCCGCTGCTCAAGATCCTGAAGGAGAACGAAAAGGCGCGGCCGCTCGCGGCGCAGTCGCTCGGCAGCATCGGCGATCCGGCGGCAACGAGCGCGCTCATCGGCGTCATCGATCTCGAGGCCGGCAGCGGCACCGACGAGGCGACGCGACTGAAGCAGCGGACGAACGAGCGCGCGGTCGGCGCCCTCGCCGAGCTCAAGGCGAAAGACGCGAGCGACATCATTGCGAAGCTCTATGCGAAGACGCGCGATCAGAACGTGCGCCTCGCCACCGTGCGGGCGATGGGCGCGATTCAGGACAAGAAGTTCGTGCCGATGCTCGCTGACGTCATCGAGCAGGACGACAACATGTTCATGAAGCGCGTCGCCGCCGAGGCGCTCGGCGAGCTCGGCGATCCGGCGGGCGTGCCGGCGTTGATCCTCGGCATGTACATCGAGAAGGGCGCGTCGATTTACCCGCAGGCGTCGTTCTCGATCTTCCAAATCGGCAAGGACGCGATCCCGGCGCTCATCGAAACGCTCGACGGCAAGAACGCCAAGGTGAAGAAGCTCGCCGAGGACAAGGGCTTCATCGAAGGCGCGGTCGAGGTGAAGATCATCGAGGTGCTCGGTGACCTGAAGGCGAAGCAAGCCGAGGATCGGCTGCTCCGGCTCTTCGACAGCGTGAAGAACCCGATGTCGGCGGCGCTCGTTCGTCGCGGCGTCGCGCTCGCGCTCGCGCAGATCGGGACGCCGCGCGCGGTGCCTCTCTTGATGAAGAACGCGAGCGAGCCGGCGAGCGACCTCCGCCAATTCTTCGTCGACGCGCTGAACGAGCTCTCGGATCGCGCCGCGTTGCCCGCGCTGCTCGCGTCGGCGAAGGCCGGCGAAGACGTCGAGGGCAAGAAGGCCGCGTTCGTCGCCTACACCCGCCTCGGGGACGGCCGCGAGCTCGCCAACGCGACCGCGCTCACGAAGGGCAAAGACGACGTCTCGCAGGCGTTCGCCAAGGAGCTCGTGCGCCTCACCGTCGCCAAAGAGTGCGGCGAGAACGCCGACTGTTGGATCGGAAAGCTCAAGGACAAGGAGCCGAAGGTGCGTGACCGGGCGGCGTACGCGCTCGGCCGCCTCGGCGACAAGAAGGCTGCCGAGCCGCTCGCCGCGGCGTTGAAGGACGACAACCTCGACGCGCGCTACGCGATGATTTGGGCGCTGAACCGCGTCGGCACGAAGGCGCAGGTGCCAGCGCTCGAGAAGATTTACGCCGCGGAAAAAGGCACCTTGTACTACATTCGCGTCAACGAGTACCTGAAGCGGCTCATCGTGAGCTTGAAGCGCGCCTAGATCTCGGCCACGATACCCGCGTGGCGAAGCCCGGCGGTCCAGTCGTCCTCATCGTGCTCGACGGCTTCGGCGTGCGGAAGGACCGCGCGGCCAACGCCATCGCCCTCGCCAGAACACCTTTTTTCGATCGCTTGAAGCTCGATTACCCATCGACGCAGCTCCAGGCGAGCGGCCTCGAGGTAGGCTTGCCCGCCGGCCAAATGGGCAACAGCGAGGTCGGGCACTTGAACCTCGGCGCCGGCCGCGTCGTGTACCAAGACATCACGAGGATCTCGCGCTCGATCGAGAGCGGCGAGATGTTCACCACGCCGGGCTTGAAGGCGGCGCTGCAGACGGCGCGGCAAGGCACCTTGCACCTCTTGGGCCTGGTCAGCGACGGCGGCGTGCACAGCTCGATGGATCACTTGCTCGCCCTGCTGAAGGCCGCGGGCGAGTTCGGCGCGCGTCGCGTGTTCATCCACGCCTTCACCGATGGCCGCGACACGCCGCCCAAAAGCGCGCTCACGTATCTGCGCCAGCTCGACTCGGCGTGCCTGCGCTTTGGCGTCGGCGAGATCGCGAGCGTCAGCGGGCGCTTCTACGCGATGGATCGCGACAAGCGTTGGCCGCGGGTGCAGCGCGCATATCAGGCGCTCGTCCGGGGCGAAGGCGCCGGCATCAGGACCGCGGGCTCGGCGGAGAAGGCGGTGAGCGCGGCGTACGAGCGCGGCGAGAGCGACGAGTTCATCGAGCCGACGGTGATCTCGAGCGAGGGCAAAGCGAAGGCGCTCATCGACGATGGCAGCAGCGTCGTTTTTTTCAACTTTCGCGCCGATCGCATGCGCCAACTGTGCGCCGCGCTGACGCAGCAGAGCTTCTCCGGCTTTCTCCGCGGCGCCGCGCCGAAGCTCGGCCACGCGCTGTGCATGACGACTTACGACGAGCGCTTCGGCCTCCCGGTGATGTTTCCACAGCTGAAGCTGGCGAACCTGCTCGGCGAGGTCGTCTCTTCGTCCGGGCTGCGCCAGCTCCGCATCGCCGAAAGCGAGAAGTACGCGCACGTCACCTACTTCTTCAACGGCGGCAGCGAGGCAGCGTTTCCCGGCGAAGATCGCGTGCTGATCCCGTCACCGCGCGAGATCGAGACCTACGACAAGGCACCGCTGATGGCGCTCGAAGAAGTGACGAGCGAGGCGATCGCGCGCATCGAGAGCGGCAAGTACGGCTTCGTGCTGATGAACGTCGCCAACCCGGACATGGTCGGCCACACCGGCAACCTCGACGCGGCGATCAGCGCGGTCGAGGCGATCGATCGCGCGCTCGCGAAGATCGTGCGGACGACGCTCGACAAGCGCGGCAAGGTCATCGTCACCGCCGATCACGGCAACGTCGAGACCATGGTCGATCCCGAGACCGGCGAGCCGCACACCGCGCACACGACGAACCCGGTGCCCTTCGTGCTCGTCGATCCTGCGCGGCAGGGGCAGCGGCTGGCACCCGGCGTGCTCGCGGACGTAGCGCCGACCGTGCTGAAGCTGCTCGGGCTGCCGATCCCGGCGGAGATGAGCGGCCGCGCGCTCGTCGAATGATCGGGCGCTTGCTCGCGTTGCTCGGCGAGCCGGTGTGCCTCGGCTGCGCCAGGCCGTGGCAGAGCGCGTCCTTCTGCGCCGCCTGCCAAAGCGCGCTCGTCCGCGGCGGCGTCCGTGGCGACCTCATGTGTGGATTTCTATACACAGGACCGCTACAGCGCGCGATCCTCCGCTGGAAAGAGCATGGCAAGGAGCAGCACGGCGGGCCACTCGGCGGGCTCTTTGCGGCGCGGGCGAAGATGCTCGTCGCCACACCACTCGACTTCATCGTGCCGGTGCCGCCGGCGTTTTGGCGCACCTTACGGCGCGGCTTTCACCCGCCGGACGTCCTCGCGCAGGCCGCGGCACGTGCGCTCGGTGTCGAGGTATTGAAGAGAGCACTCGTCCGCACGGACTCCGCACGGCAGATGGGCCGCGATCGCAGGAGCCGTGCGCGGGCGCTCATCGACAAAGGCCGCGCGATCGATCGTGTCACCGGCAAGCACGTGCTCGTCGTCGACGACGTGATGACGACCGGCGCCACGGCGCGCGCAGCCATGTCGGTGATCGCTGCCGCCAGGCCCGCGAGCGTCCGTTTTTTGGCGCTCGCGGCCGTACCCTAGGGTACAGTGTAAGCGCCGATGGACCTGAAGCTCCTCAACCACATCCTCGCGAACGACTTCGGCGTCGATCCCGATGCCCTCGACCAAGCCCTCCAAGACATCGCGGTCTACGGCGGCTCGCTCGGCACCAACTTGCTCGAGCTCGGGCTCGTCGAAGAGGACGTCCTGTTGAAGGCCCTCGCCAAGCGCTACGGCACGCCCGGCTTCGATCTGCGCACGCTCGAGGTCGAGCAGAGCGCGCTCGCGGCGATCCCGCCCAACCTCATCAGGAAGCACAAGGTGCTCCCGCTGCACGTGAAGGGAAAGACGCTCGAGCTCTTGATGGTGAACCCACTCGATCGCGTCGCGCTCGCCGAAGTCGGCATGGCAAGCGGTTGCATCATCAAGCCCTACGTCGTCGTCGAAGCGCGGCTCGAGGTCTTGCTCGAGCAGTACGCAGGCGTCGCGCGCGGCTGGCGCTACCGCGAGAACCCGATCGATCGCGTGACGCAGAAGAAGCGTGGCGTCTCGCCGGCGAACTTGCACGAGGCCAAAGCGTTGCTCAGCGCCGCCGGCCATCGCGATGACGTGGCAGACACTGTCGTCGGTTACATGCTCCGCTTCTTCAAGCGCGCGGTCTTGCTCGTGCATCGCCGCGATCTCATGGTCGGCTGGCGCGGTGCGCTGCATCGCGACGCCGCGGGTGGCGAGGCAGAGCAGCCGTCGCTCGGCGCGCTGTACCTACCGCTGAACAAGCAGAGCGTGTTCAAGACCGTCGTCGAGAGCGGCGCGCCCTACATCGGCGCCCTCGCCGAATCGAAGACGCACGACTACTTCCTCTCCGTGTTCGGCGGCGGCTATCCGAAGGGCTGCTTCGCGGCGCCGCTCAGCGTGCGCGGCCGCGTGGTCAATGTGCTCTACTGCGATCTCGGCGCAGGCGCCGAAGTGACGACGCCGCCCGCGGACGTCATGCTCTGCCTACAGATCGCCGCCGAGGCGTACGAGCGCCTGATCAAAGATCGCGTCGGCAAAGAGTCGGTCAAGCGCCCTTAGACGAAACGCTGAGCGCGAGGCGGATCGCGGCGAGCATGCTGGTCGCGCGCGCCTTCCCTTTCCCAGCGATGTCGAATGCGGTCCCGTGATCCGGCGACGTGCGAACGATCGGCAGGCCGAGCGTCACGTTCACGCCTTCGTCGAAGTCGAGCACCTTCAGCGGGATGAGCCCCTGATCGTGATAGAGCACGAGCACGGCGTCGTAGCGGCCTTGGCGCGCATACCAAAACAAGGTGTCGGCGGGGAACGGACCGTTGAGATCGATCTTCGCCGCTCTCGCCCGCGCAACGGCCGGCGCCAAGATGCGCGCTTCCTCGTCGCCGAACTTGCCGCCTTCGCCGGCGTGCGGGTTCAACGCGGCGAGGGCGAGCCTCGGCTTCTTACCGAGCAGCGCCTTTAGTCCGTGGTGCGCGATACTCGCGATTTCATACACACGCTCGGCGCTCAACGTGGCGATGGCGTCTTTGAGCGCAAGGTGCGTCGACACGAGCACGACGCGCAGCGACGGCCCGGCGAGCATCATCGCCACGCGCGCGCCGCCGCACTGCTCGGCGAAGTACTCGGTCTGCCCTGGATACGCATAGCCGGCGAGGTGCAGCGAGGTCTTCGACACTGGCGCGGTGACGACGCCGTGCACGTCGCCGCGCTTCGCTGCATCGATCGCCCAGTCGATGGCGGCGATCGCGATCGCGCCACCGGTGGCAGAGTCGGCGCCGAGCTTCGGCAGCACCGGCGCCGCGATGTCCACCGCGCATGCCACGAGCGCGCCGCCACGCCGGAGCTTCTTCGCCTCGCGCTCCCACACGGCGCGGGGGCCGACCAGCACCGGCTCGCACAGACGCGTCGCCGCGATCGCGGCCTTCAGCGCGACCTCGGGACCAATGCCAGCGACGTCGCCACACGTGATGGCGAGGCGGCGCTTCACAAGCGGATCTCGACGAACGCCTTTCGCTTGAGCTCGTCGACCCACACCTTCGTCTGACGCTTGAGCTCTTTCTCCTGCAGCTCGCGCGCGACCTGGTTCTTCACGTTGTCGTCATCGCAGCCCGTCGACTCGGCCTTCTTGCGATCTTCGACGACGAGCAGGTGAAAGCCGAGGCGCGTTCGCACCGGCTTCGACACGACGCCGACCGGCGCATTGAACGCGACTTGCTCGAACGACGGCATCATGTCGCCCTTGCGGAAGAAGCCGAGATCGCCGTCGGGCGTCCCCTTGTCGTCTGAGTCGCTGTGCACGACGTCCACGAACTTCTCGCCCTTCTTGACGATGCGATCGTAGAGCGCTTCGACGCGCTGCTTCGCCGTCGCCACTTCGCCGTCGGTGGCGTCGCCCGCGAGCTTCACCAAGATGTGCCGTGCGCGCACCAAGATCTCGCTCGACGCGCGCGCTTTGAGCTCCGCGCACCGAGCGTCGATGTCCTTCTCGGTGAAGCCGGACTTCCCCTGCATGCGCAGCTGCAGGTACTGCACGCGCTCCAAGTTGCGGCGCAGCTCGGCCTTGAACTCGGCCACGGTCATGCCCTGGTTGTAGAGCACCTGCGTCAGCTGCTCCTTGTCCATGTTGTTGGCGCGCGCGGTCTCCTCGAAGGTGTGCTCGACCTGCGCGTCGGTGATGCCGAGCTTGTCGCGCACCTTGCTGAGCTCGGTGTCGATCAAGCGCTCCGAGATCATCTCGTCGAGCGCCTGGCGCAAGATCTCCTTCTTGCGTTTCACCCGTTCGGCGTCGTCGGCAATGTCGGCGAGCGCGCTCAAGCCGAGGCGCGCCTTGTCCTCGAGCTCGCGCTCGGTGACGACGGAGTTCTCGATGACGGCCGCCACGCGGTCGATGACCACGTCTTCGGCGAAGGCGGCGGCGGGCAAGAGCAGCAAACAGACGAGAGCAATGCGAAACATGAAAACCTCAGCGGCCGCGGGCGAGGACGTCCTCGTCGACGACGATTTGCGCCTTCTTCTTCAGGCCGGCCAAGAACGCAAGCTCATCCTTCTCGGCGCGCTCTTGTTTCAGCTTCTGCTCGATCTTGTCGCGCACGCGCTCGATGGGCAGCGTCTCTTCGGGCTTTCTTGCGAGCAGCTTGAACAGATGGAAGCCGTGCTCGGAGCTGATGACCTTCGAGAGCTCGCCGTCCTTCAGCAGGAAGCAGGCGTCCTCCATGAACGGCGGCATCACCTTCTTCTCGAACCAGCCGAGATCGCCGCCCTTGTCGCGCTCGGGCGCCGTCGAGTAGCGCGTCGCCGCCTCTTCGAAGGGCATGCCGGCGACGATCTCCCCGCGCACCTTCGCCATGTCGGCCTCGGTCTTCTGCACGATCTGCGCGCAGTGCACGCGCTCGCCCACTCGGCCAACGTCGGTGTGCGTCTTGTAGTACTCGCCGATCTCATCGTCCTTCACGTAGATGCGGTCGTAGACCTGGTCCTGCAAGAGCTTCGCGACGACCAGCCGATCGTGTAGCGATTGCTTCAGCTCCATCGGCGACAGGCCGCGCGTCTCCATCTCTTGGTTGAATTCGTCCGCGGGAAAATCGTCCTTCAAGCGGTTGAACAAGCGCTCGGACTGGGTGATCGGCACGAAGATCTTCACCCGCTGCGCTTCTTGGAGCAGCAGCTTGCGATCGATCATCGTGTCGAGCAGCCGCCGGCGATCCTCGCGCGACATCGCCGCCTCTGGCGTGGTCGGCGGCACGCCCTCGATCTGCCCGCGGCGGATCTCGCGCTCGAGCTCGTCGAGGAAGATGCGCTCGTCGTTCACCCGCGCGATCTCTTGGCGGCTCGACTGCGTCCGCGGGTTCTTGCACGCGACAGCGAGCGCCAGCGCGGCGACGAGAAGACGAGGGATCATGCGCCGGGGACTATGACACAAAATCGCAACCCGCCGCGAGCAGGCCCCGATAATTCGTGCCTATGAGCCGTACCGGTCGTGCCCCTGAGTTTCGTCGTGTTCCTCCGGATGGTCCAGGCGACCCCGGCGGCCAGTTCGAACGCCTGCCAGCCAAGAAGCCGGAGCCGCGTACGCTCCCACCGGACGGCCCGGGCGATCCCGGCGGCGTCGTTTACGAACCGGCGCCGAAGCGCGGCCGCCTCGTGCGCATTCCGGGTGACGGACCGGGCGATCCTGGCACCACGATGATCGTGGAAGACAAGCCGACGCACAAACCGTACGAGCGCTCGTTCTACGACTGCTGATCAAGGGTCGCAGCATCGGAGCTAAATATTTAGTGTCGGCGCGAGCGCTTGTGCTTCTTAGCGCGCGAATCTTTCTTCGCTGCATCGACGGCGTCTGGGTCCGCGCTCGCGGTGACGGGCGGGGCCACCAGGGAGAGCGAGAGGTCGAGTGACTGCTCTTCTTCGACGCTCAGGGTCGGCGCCTCGGCGGCGGCCGGTTGCCACGCTTGGAAGCTCGTGAAGACGAGAAACGCTGCGCACGCGAGGGTTGCCGAGATGGTGCGCGGCGACGGCCCTCTGCGACGCGGACGCAGCACGCGCACGCTCGTCTTCGGCGTCTCTTCGAACTGCTGCGAGACGAGCGGTGCCGCGCCGTGATCGTCCGCGATGACGTCGTTGAGCTCGAACAAGGCGAGGCTCGCCGGCGCGATCGTGCGGGGCGGAGTGATCGCTTCGCCCAAGGTCGCGATCGGCGCCACCGGGCGACGGATGTTTCGCGTCTTCTCTTCCGGAACCTCGAGCTCTTGCTCGGTGAGCTCGTCCTGCGACTTCGGCTCACCGACCTCACGATCGCGCATCGCTTCGCTGCTCGCCGGCGCGGTGTCGACCTGGTGCATGTAATTGCGCGCCTGCGTCCGCGAGAAGCCGTAGCCGCAGCGTTCGAGCGCGAGCTCCAAGGCAGCGAGCATCACGCCGCACGTCTGGAAGCGCGCGTTTGGATCCTTCTCGAGGGCCTTGCTGAGCACATACTGAATCGGCTCCGGCACGGCCTCGGCGCGATCGGCCGGCAAGCGCGGCACGAGCTCGAGGACGTTGCGCAACGTCCCCATTTGATCGGCGACCTTGAACGGGTTGGTGTTGGTCAGAAGCTCGAAGAGCAGCACGCCGCAGGCATGCACGTCGATGCGGCGATCGATCGCTTGTCCGCGCACTTGCTCGGGCGACAGGCACGACGCCTTGCCGCGCACGACCCCGACTTGCGTCTGCTCCACTTCGTTCTTCGGTTGCAGCATCTTGGCGATGCCGAAGTCCAAGATCTTCGCTTGGCCCTCGTGCGTCACCATGATGTTCGAGGTGGAGATGTCGCGATGAATGAGGCCGAGGGGATTGCCGTCGACGTCGCTCGCGTCGTGCGCATAGTCGAGCGCGCTCAAGACGTCGGACAAGTAAGTGAGCGCCACGCGCAGCGGCATGTACGTCCCCACCTCGCGATGGGTCTTCACCAAGGTCTCGAGGTCTTTGCCGTCGATGTACTCCATCGCCATGATGTACGAATCGCGATGGCGGCCGACGTCGTAGACCTGCACGATGTTCGGGTGGTTGAGCGCCGCCGCGAGCGACGCTTCGTTCAAGAAGGACGCGACCCAATTTTGATCGCTCGCGTGCGCCGGCAAGATGCGCTTCAACACGACGTGCCGGCGAAAGCCACCGATCCCCGATTGGCGGGCGAGGAAGATCTCGGCCATCCCACCGGTCGCCAGTTTGCGTATGACTTCGTAGCGCTTCGCTTCGCTCACCGGTGCTGCCTCCGCCCCCGCTTTAGGAGCATCAGGCGTACCAACGAGGCGCCGGACAATTGCCCCGTGATCTCGCGCCCAGCCGCGTCGGCTCACGAAATCCCGTGAATGGCGCCGCCGGGTTTCCGTGAAGCCTCACGAAAAATCGTGGGCGGAAAACGGGCGTCGCCGGTACCCTTGCCTCGATGACCGGCGAGATCGCACAGACCCGCGCTCCCCGCAAACCAGCCCGCTTGCAGTGCCAGCTCCGCGCCGGCGACGCCGTCTGGCCAGCGCACACGACGAACATCAGTCAAACGGGCGTCGCGCTGCGCACGCGCACGGGCGGCAAAGACGCGCTCGCGCCCGGCGACGCCATCGAGCTCGCGCTGACGGTCGACGCCGACACCACGCTCGAAGTGCGCGCGACGATCGCGTGGATCGATCCGAGCGAGATCGACTTCGACGGCGCCCGCGTGCTCGGCGTCGGCGCGCGCTTCGACGAAGGCCCGGCAACGCGCGCGCTGCTCGGCCACGTGGAAGCGTTCTCGCACGCGATCTTGTTGCTGCACGACGACGCCGCCTACGCGAAGATCTTCGACGGCGCGCTCGGCAGTCGCTTCCGCACGATCCACTCGCGCTCGATCGTCGACGCGCTCGAACGCCTGGTCTACGAGAACATCAGCGTCATCGTCTGCGACGAGTCGATGCCGTTCCCGGGCCCGGCCGACTTCTTGAAGACGGTGCTCGAGTGTTTCCCGATGGCGCCGTGGATGCGCGTCGTCACCGGCACCGCGCCAAACGCCGAGGCGCTGCATGCGCTGATCAACGACGCGCGCGTCTTCCACTTCCTGGCCAAGCCCTTTGGCCAGGAGCACCTGCTCACGTGCTTGCACTCCGCGGTGCACAGCTACACGATCTCGGCCGACAACGCGGCGCTCAAGAGCGAGCTCGAGCGCACGAATCTGCGACTCCAGCGCGAGAACGCTTACCTGCGCAAACGCGTCGCCAAGGACGATGACGAACGCCGCTTGCTCGGCAAGAGCCCAGCGTTCCTCGCGACCCTCGACGATCTACAACGCGTCGCCGCCTTCGACACTACCGTGCACCTCTCGGGCGAGACCGGCACGGGCAAGGAGCTCGCCGCGCGGGCGCTGCACCAAGACAGCACACGGAGCAAAGCGCCCTTCGTCGCGCATAGCTGCGGCGGCCTCACCGAGACGCTGATGCAGAGCGCGCTCTTCGGCCACAAGCGCGGCGCGTTCACCGGCGCCGATCGCGATCGCATGGGCGTGTTCCAAGAAGCCGACAAGGGCACGATCTTCCTCGACGAGGTCGCCGAGCTGACGCCGCAGACCCAAGTGATGCTGCTGCGAGCGCTGCAAGAGCGCGAAGTGCTGCCGGTCGGCGCGACGCGGCCGGAGAAGGTCGACGTGCGCATCGTCTCGGCGACACACAAGGATCTGCGCGCCGAGGTGGCGGCCGGGCGCTTTCGCGAAGACCTCTACTATCGACTCGTCGTCGTGCGCGTGAAGATGCCGGCGCTGCGCGAGCGACCGGGCGACGTCGTGCTGCTCGCGCAACACTTCCTCGAACGCTTCTGCAGTCAGTACAACAAGCCGATGCCGATGTTCTCGGACGGCGTGCTACAGATGCTCGAACGCTACGCTTGGCCGGGCAACGTGCGCGAGCTCGAGAACGAGGTCGAGCGCCTCATCGTGATGGCGCGGGCAGGCGAGCCGCTGACGAGCGCCATGCTCTCGCCCGCGATCCGCGGCGGCGAGCCCGAGGCCATCACGCTTCCTCGCGCATCGGACGACCTGCAGAACGTCGGGCTCTTCGAGGCCGTGTCGGCGTTCGAGCGCCGCGTCCTCGCAGACACGCTCGAGCGTTGCGCCGGCAACCGTTCGGCCGCCGCGAAGGCGCTCAAGCTGCCGCGCCAGACCCTCGTGGATCATTTGAAGCGCCTCGGCCTGTCGTGACCGCGCTCGCGGACATGGCTCAGCTCGCTCCGCGCTGCGCCGGCAAGAGCGTCGCCGTCGTCGGCAACGCGGCGTGGATGCAAGAAGCGACACACGGTCCTGCCATCGACGCCGCTGACATGGTGCTGCGCTTCAACCAGGGCTTCCGCTTTTGCGCGCCTGAAACGACGGGTGTGCGCACCGATCTGCTCGCGCTCGGAGCGGCCGGCGCGCTCGGCGCCTACGACGCCTTCCTCGCGCGGACGATGCCGGCGGCGATCTGGACGCGTCGCCTCGACTCGAAGGCGACAGCGAAGTTCCTGGGCGTCGCCGGGAAGTTTCGCGAGGTGTTTCACTATGACCAGGGGCTGCGCGACGCGCTGCATGGGGAGCTCGGGCGCCAGCGTCCGACGACAGGCCTGCTCATGGTGCACTGGCTGCTGAGCGCGACGAACGCCGCGCGCATCGACCTTTATGGCTTCGACTTCTTCGCGACGCCGCCCATATTCGCGCACGCCGACGTGCCCAAGGTGTTCCACGCACCTGAGGCCGAACGCGCGCTGATCGAGCGCTGGGGCATCGAAGATCCGCGCCTGCGCTTCGTCAGCCGCGCTTGAGCAGCGCCATCGTTCGCCCGGCGACCGCGCGCGCGCGAACGCCCGCGGGATGCTCGGCCTTCGGATCGAGAAGGATGGCCTGGCGCAGCGCCGCGACGGCTTCGTCGTACTTCAAGAGCAGCGTGTAGAGCTCGCCGAGGTCGGCCCACGCGCGCACGTCGTCGGGCTTGAGCGACAGCGCCTTCAGATACGCCTCGACTGCCGGCCGCTCCTGCTTCGTCCGCGCGAGCACCGCACCGAGCAGGAGCCACGCGTCGAAGCACGCCGCGTCGGCCTGACAAGCACACTCGGCGGCAACGATCGCGGCGGCGAAGTCTTCTTTCGCGAACGCAGCGGCGCCGAGACGCACGAAGGAGGTCGCATCGGACTTCGCCAACGACGCCTCCTTCTTCGGGCTCACTTGATGTTCCCTTGGATCGTGTCGGCGGTCTGCATCAACTTCTTCATGAGGTTGCTCAGGGTCTCGAACGCCTTGCTACGGCGTTCCATGTATTGCTGCAAGCGCATCTGCAACGGCTCGCCGAGATCGTTCATGCCGTCGAGCGCGTCCTTGTGCTTCTCGATGTCGGCGCCGAATTCGGCGACGGTCAGCATGCGCCACGCGTCGCCGTGTTGATCGAGGCCGCGGCTGTCGATCTCGATCTTCTCCTGATCCTTGGCCACGCCGTCCGCGAACGCTTTGGCGCCTGCCTCTTTCGCTTCGGCCTCCTTGCGCTCCTGCTCCTTGCGCGCCTCTTCGGCCTGGGTGTGCGTGAGGTCGAGCTGGTGCTGCTTCTGCCATCCGGCCGCGAGCTGGGTTGCGGCGCTCGCCGGCGGGATCACCAGCTCCGGAACGTCGCCGGGTTGCGAGCCTGGGCCGGCATACGCATAGGAGACGGTGCCCCGAGAGTGCGCCGCCTGAGCGCTGGCGTTGCCGATGAGGTTCCTCAGCTCGGCGCTTTCGTTGATGGCGACGCCAGTCTTGGCGACCATCGACGTCATCACGTCGAAGAGGGCGATGTTTGGATCCGGCCACGCGCCGAGCCATTCATTGTGATCGTTGGAGCCGTACACGTCCATGTGGTTGGAAATGTAGTCGTGGTTGCGGCCGTCCGCGCTGCCAGGCATGTAGTGCGTGAACGAGCCGCTCTCGTTGCTGCCGTCGTAGTTGACCTGACCCCACACGAAATACGGGCCGCTGCCGTTCCAGCCGTAGTCGCTGAGGTAGGCCTTGTTGTCATCGTCGCTGGCGCCCGAGTCCATCCAAGCTTCCATGTCCTCGATCTTGTTGCTGACGTTGCCGTCGAAATAGTTCACGAGCGCCTGCACGTAGTTGGAAAGCTCGTCGAGCTGCGCCGGCAAGGTCACGCTCTGAAACTCCTTCAGCAGCGCTTCGTCTTCCGGCGTCAGGGGCTTCTTCAGGACGGTGTTCGTCAGGTTGGTTCGCGCCGCGTCGAGCGCCGCTCCAGAGCCAGAGCTCGAGGACGCGATCAGCTCGAGCACGGCAACCTGCTGAAGGAGCAACTCCATCTCCGCCAGGTTGGCCGCGCTCTCTTCGACCGTCACGCCACGCGCTGCTGCCGCCGCCGCGGCTTGCTCGGCCTGCGCGCGCTGCAACGCCTCGGCGTCGGCGACTTCACCTGAGGAAACGAGCGCGGTGAAGAACTGGGACACCTTTTGTGCGTTGGTCGCGGTCACTACCGGGTCGCCGCTTGCCGGAGCGAGCCCGACCGAGCCTTTGAGGAACGCGGAGAAGTCCCGGCCGCCCGCCGGATCCGTGAGGCCTGGCGGCGCCATGAAGGCGGCCCACAAGTATTGGATGTCGCTCGGGTAGACGCCGAACTGCGAAGCGAACGCTTGCGCGTCCGAGTCCTTGAGCGAGGTGACGCCTTCGAGCTGCGGCACCGGCCCCATCGCGCCGACGACTGCCGCGTCGTCGGCGAGCGCAGCCTCCGGTCCTTCCGTCGCGATCTTCGGTAGCGCCGAGTAGTCGAGGGGCGAAAGCTGGGCGCGGCCGTCCTCTGCGCAAGCGACTTTGCGCCACGCCGAATATTGCTCGAAGGTGTACGTCGACTTGATCACGCCGGCGCTGAGGAGCTTGTCGTACTCGCGGCGCATCTCGCCATCGACGCGCGCCTTGTTCTCCTTGGCGTTGCGCAGCTTCTCGCGCTGCGCCTTCTTCGCCTTCAGGTTGCCCTGCAGGTCCTTCATGACCTCGCGCAGCTCTTCGGTCGCCGAGGACGCGCTTTGCATCATGATCCAGTAGATCAGCGACTCGATGTCGGCCGTCGAAAGCTCGACACCGACGAAGGCCGCGCCCTTGGCCGCCGGCGCGCTCGTTTGCCTGCGGGTCGCCGCGACGATCGGCCCCAGCGCGTTTTCGACCGCGAGCACAGCGGCGTTCGGCAGGATGATCTCCTGGCCGGCCTTCGCTTGCTGCGACGCCGCGTCGGCAGAGCGAAAGAGCGCGTCGCTGGCGTCGACCAGCGGGCCGCTGTTGGTGCGAAAGGCTTGCTGCACGGTCTCCGGCAGGTGCGCGATCGCCGCGTCAGCGTCGGGCAACGCGGCCTTCTCGAAGAAGCCGGCGAGGATCGTCTGCGTCTTGGCGAACGCCGCGGGGCCCGAAAACCCGGCGCGCGCTTCGAGCTGCTGCTGCAAGGTCGCGAAGGTTTGCCCCTTGCCGTCGATCGCGTCGAGCAGCGTCTTCACCGACTCGAGCCCGAGGACCGCGCCTTCCTTCGCCCGCAGCGCGAGCGCCTCCGGCGAAAACGCGGCGCCGATCGGCGTCGACGACGCGCCGGGATCGCCCATCAGCGGCACGAGCTGCTCGAAGAGCGCGGCGAACGCGTGCTTGTCCCGCCCTGGGGCCGCGTCGGCGCTCGCGGCCTGTTCGAGCGACTTCAGCAACGCGACGCCGTTCGCGCGCTGCAGCATGTCGACGAACTTCGCGGCGTCGATCTCGGAGGCCCGCTTCGTCGCCTCCTTCTTCTTCGCGTCCTTCGTCTGAACAATTGCTTGGTTCTGGGTCTCGAGCGTGGGGGTGAGTCCGTCGCGCTTGATCGTGGTCATGGCGCCCTCCCTCTTGATTAGCCAAAGTACCAGCAAAGCTCGCAAACGGGTTGCCTATGTGGCTGACTAAGCGGCGATGGCGGACAAGCCCAAAGACGCCGGCGCCGGTTGGGGCGAGAAGCTCGACGGACGCGAGGATGCGCCGACCCCTGGCAACGCCAAAGAGCTCGTACGGCAAGCGATGAAGCTGAACCCGGCGCTGCGCGATCAGATGTCGACCGCCGACGCGATGGGCGTGCTCGGCGTGGCGGGTCAGCAGCGCAACGTGAGCACCCCCGCGCCGACCCCCGCGCGGACGGCGACGCCCAAAGGCTCTGTGGCAGCCGGGATCACCAGCGCGCGCGAGCGCTATCAGCAGCACCGGACGCGCTTACAAGGCGAGATCGCCGATCTGCAAAAGCAAGTGCAGCAGCTCGCGCCGGAGGCGTTGGAGACCGTGCTCGACGTGCTCGACGCCGCCGATCCCAACCTCACGTCGCCGATGACGCAAGAGGTCCTGATGCTCGAAGCGGGCTTCCTCGGTGAGGTCGGCTTCGCGCCGAAGAAGCTCGTCGAGCGACAGCTCAAGGGCCGATCGAAGCCGAAGTGAGATGAGCGCCGATCGCAAAGGCACGACCGCCGGGACGGCGCCGGTTCCGCTCGCCCGCCTCGTCGGCAGCGACGGCCCCGAGCTGCAACGCTACGAAGTGAGCGGCCTCATCGGCGAAGGCGCGATGGGCAGCGTCTACCTCGGCTTCGACAAGCGGCTCGATCGCGAAGTGGCGATCAAAGTGATCGGCGAAGGCCAACTGACGCCCGAAGCACGCACGCGCTTCTATCGTGAGGCCAAGCTGACGGCGGCGCTCAACCACCCGAACATCGTCAAGGTGCTCGATTACTCCGGCCCGGAGCTCGAGACGCAGTTCATCGTCATGGAACGGCTCCACGGGCAGAGCTTGCAGGCGCTCATCGAACGCAGCGCTTTTCCGGAGCCGATCGCCGCGATCGTCTGCATGCAGATCGCCGAAGCGCTGCAGCACGCGCATGCACAGAAGCTGATCCACCGCGATCTAAAGCCGGCGAACGTCATCGTCGAGCCGGACGGCCGCGTCGTGCTCATCGACTTCGGCTTGGTCAAAGGGCTGAAGAGCGACGGGGCGCGGGCGACCTTCGTCGGCTCGAAGACCGAGGTCGTCGGCACGCCGCTCTTTTCGAGCCCGGAGCAGATCTTCGAGAACGGCGAGCTCGGGCCGAAGAGCGATCTCTACAGCCTCGGCGCGACGACCTACTACATGCTGAGCCAGGTGGCCCCGTTTCGCGGCGCCAACATGCTCGAGCTATTGCGCGCGATCGGCAGCGCGCCGCTCACGCCGATCGACTCCTTGATCGATTGCGGTCCGGACACCCGCGCGCTCGTCGAGGCGTTGCTCGCGCGCGAGCCGAAGGAACGCATCGCGAGCGCCGGCGACGCCGTGAAGCGCTGTCGCGCGATCATCGAGCGGCACAAGCTGAGCTGGCCTGCGGACGCGCTCGCGGCGTTCGTCAACGGCCAGGCGCTGCCCGCGCGCGAGGTGACGTCGATCACCCAGAAGACGCCGCTTCCGCGCGCCGACGAGGAGCCGACCGCGAAGACGACCATCACCACGCGCGCGGACGACGCGACGGCGAAGATGACGTTGAAGGCGATCGACCCGAAGACCCAGGTGGTGACGGCGCCAAAGACGATCGCGACCACCGGCGTGAGCAGGAAGGACGAAGGGCCGCCGTGGCTGATCATCGCCGCGATCGGCATCGTCGTCCTCCTGGCCAGCGTGCTCGGAGTGCGTTGGTTGCGCATGCCGGCTGCGCAGCCAGCGGCGCCCGTCGTCGCCTCGCCGAGCGCGCCGCCGCTCGGCAACACCGTGCTCTTCGTCGTCGCGCAGCCATGGGGCGACGTGTGGATCGACGGCGAAAAGCGCGGGCGCACGCCTGCCGTTCGTCGCTTCGAGCTCGCCGCAGGCGCGCACGAGATCAGCGTCAGACATCCGACCCTCGGAGACCGCGTCGAGCGCATCGAGCTGAAGGGCGAGCCGGAGCGCGAGCTCGTGTTCGACCTGACAGCGAAGCCTTGAGCTATACTCCATGCCGATGCTCGCGCCGATCCTGTGCACCTTGCTCTGTGGCGCTGCCGCTGACGACGACGCGATGGCCACCTTGCAAAAGGGCCTCGAGCAAGTGCGGCGCTTTCACTTCGAGCAAGCGGTGCCGTTTCTGAGCGACGTGCTCTATCCGACGCCGCGGGTGAAGGGTGACGCGGTGAAAGACGCGCGCATCGGGCTCGCGCAAGCGTACTTCTTCACGAATCAGAAGCCGAAAGCGGAGCGCGAGCTGCAGCGGCTCGTGCGGGCGTTTCCGAAGGCGAAGCTCGACGCGAACCTGTATCCGCCAGACTTCGTCGCGTTCTTCGACAGCGTGCGGCGAGCGACGCCGGCGCCGAGAGCCGAAGTGACACCGAAGGTCGAATTTTCGGCCACGCCGCTCGTGCCCGCGACCGAGCCCGCGTCGGAGGAGGCCGCGAGCGAGCCGGTGGTCGAAGCGACGTCGCTGGAAACACGGCCCATGGAGATCGTGCTGCCGACAGTGAAACCATGGCGCTGGTACTACCTGACGCCGCTCGGCATCGGTCAGTACCTCGCGGGATCGCCCGTGCGCGGCACCATCTTCCTCTTGGGCCAAGCCGGCCTGCTGGCGACCAACATCGCCACCTACGTGCTCTTTCGCCAGCTCACCGACGCCAATCTGACGTCCGATGATCCCCGACGCGCGCAGACGCTGCAGATCGTGATGAACACGGCGTTCTTCGGCGCGCTCGCGTTCCTCGTCGCCGGCCTCGTCGACGGCGCGTTCTTCGAGCCTTAGCCCCAACGCACGCTAGCGATGAGACGAGTTGGCGGTGCGCGCTTCGAGCGCCGGCGCCGCTGGCACGTAGCTGAGCAATTGGTTGAGCAGCGCCTTCGCCGCGTCGAGCAGATCTTCGGGCTCGCGCACTTCTTTGGCCGAAAAGGTGTAGACGAGCTTGCCGTCCGGGGTCAGGCGCGCGCGCTCCGGCGTGCTCGTCGCGAGGTCGACCAACTTTGCGCGATCGATCGGGGCGTCCTTGTCGAACACGAACGCCAGGCGGCCGCCCGCTGCTTCCTTCTTCGGCCCGAGCAAGATCGCGCCGTCGAGCGCGGTCGCACCGAGCGCCACGAGCCGGCGCTTCAGGATCATCACCTGCGTCAGCCGTTCGACCGCGTCCGGAGGCTCGCCGTAGAACTCGCTGAGCTCTTGCAGCACGTCGTAGACCTGATCGTCCGACTCCGCCTGCGCCATGCGCTTGTAGTAGTTCAAGCGCAGGCTGGTGTCGGCGACGTACTTCTCGGGGATCAACGCGGTGACAGGCAGGCGGATCTCCGGCTCTCTGATGTTGCGCGACAGGCCGCCCTTCAGCTCGGCGACCGCTTGCTGCAGGAGCTCGGTGTACAGCTCGAAACCGACGGCGGCGATGTGCCCCGACTGATCCGGACCGAGCAGATTGCCGGCGCCGCGGATGTCGAGATCGTGGCTCGCGATCTTGAAGCCGCTGCCGAGCTCGCTGAAGCGCTGCAACGCTTCCAACCGCTTGTGCGCGTCCTTGGTCACCTTGTCCGACTTCGGCACGAGCAGGACGGCGTAAGCACGCTCGGCGCTGCGACCGATGCGCCCGCGCAACTGATGCAATTGCGAGAGGCCGAAGGCGTCGGCGCGGTTGACGATCATCGTGTTGACGCTCGGGATGTCGATGCCGCTCTCGATGATCGTCGTGGTGATGAGCACGTTCGTCTTGCGCTCGACGAAGCCGACCATCACCTCTTCGAGCTTCTGCGGATCCATCTGCCCGTGCGCGACGGCGATGCGCGCCTCCGGCACGACGCGCTTGATGTAGTCGCCCATCGACGCGATCGACTGCACGCGGTTGTGCACGAAGAACACTTGGCCGCCGCGCGACAGCTCACGCACGATCGCGTCGCGGATGACGTCCTCGTCGAACTTCGTCACCTGCGTGCGGATCGCGTGGCGGTCGACCGGCGGCGTAGCGATCAACGACAGATCGCGGATACCGAGGAACGACATCTGCAACGTGCGCGGGATCGGCGTCGCGCTGAGCGTCAAGACATGCGCCTGCGACCTCAGCTTGCGCAGCTTCTCCTTGTGCTTGACGCCGAAGCGCTGCTCCTCGTCGATGATCACGAGCCCCAAGTTCTTGAAGCGCACGTCGTCGCTCAAGAGCCGGTGCGTGCCGATCAAGATGTCGACCCCGCCGCTCTCCAGCCGCTTCAAGATGTCCTTCTGCTCCTTCGGCTCGCGGAAGCGGCTGATGACCTCCACCGTGATCGGTGTGTTCGCGAGGCGCTCGCTGAACGTGCGGTGATGCTGCTCGGCGAGCACCGTCGTCGGCACGAGCACCGCCACCTGCCCGCGCCCGATCGTCGCGTAGTACGCCGCGCGGATCGCGACCTCGGTCTTGCCGAAGCCGACGTCGCCGCAGATCAGCCGATCCATCGGCCGCGAGCGCTGGAGGTCGCTGAGCACCTCGCTGATCGCCTTCTCCTGATCCGGCGTCTCGTCGAAGGGGAACGCCGCTTCGAACTCGCGCAACTCGGGGCCCGCCGGCGGAAACTGCACGGCCTTGGCGAGCTCGCGCTTGGCGTAGAGATCCAAGAGATCGTGCGCCATCGCCAAGACGGCGTCCTTCACGCGCTGCTTCTTCGTCTCCCACAGCGTGCCGCCGAGCTTGTCGAGCTTGATGCCCGCGCCTTGGCCTGCGTAGCGCTGCACCAAGTTGATGCGATAGACCGGCAGATACAGCTTGTCGGCGCCGGCGTACTCCAAGTGCAGATAGTCTTCCTCGACGCCGCGGATCGCGAGCCGCTGCAGACCTTGGAAACGGCCGACGCCATGATCCACGTGGACCAAGAGGTCGCCTTCTTTCAGCTCCTTCAAGTCGTTGATGAACTCGCCGGTGCCTTGGTGGCGCTTCCTTTGAACGTGCGAGCGGTGGCCGAAGACGTCGGTCTCGGCGAGGAAGACGAGCTGCTCGGTAGGATCGGCGAAGCCCTTCTCCAGCTCGCCGAGGACGACGACGAGCGTGGTGTCGAGCTCGCGCACGGCGTCGAGGCGCGCGAGCGTGAAGGGCGTCTTGTCGATGCGCACGTCGACCTTGAGCTCGGAGAGCAGCTCTTTGGTGCGTTCGGCCTGCGCGAGCGAACCGACCGCGAGCAGGTGCGTGTCGCCAGCGCGCGCACGTTGCTTCAGCCACTCGGCGAGCGGCAGGTAGTGATCGCGCACGTTCGGCGCTGCCCGCGACACGCTGAGCCGCGCCACGAGCTCGCCGAGATCGCCGTAATCATAGCGCAGCGCCGGCGCGTCGCTCTGCGCCACGGCGTCGATCTCTTTGCCCGCCAGGTGCGCGAGCTGTGCCGCGTTCTGGTGATGCCGCTCGGGCGAAAAGTGCAGCTTGTGATCGCGGAGCGCCGACTCGTACCCGCTCTGGGCGGCGGCGTGAATCTGGTCGAGCTCACCGAGGCAGCGCGCGCGACGATCCCACAGCCACACGAAGCCGCGCGCTTTCACGTAGTCGCCGAGGGTCTCGAGCGACTCGTAGAGCGCGGGCATGTACGCCTCGACGCCGAAGAAGCTCAAACGACTCTCGAGCTCCTCTTTGATCACGCGCAGCTTGCGCGTCGGATAGTCGACCGAGTCGGCGAGCGCGCTCAGACGCTCGAGCGCCCGCTCCACCGTCTCGGCGTCGAGCACCACTTCTCGGATCGGCCCGAAGCGCACCTCGTCGATCGTACGCCCCGCGCGCTGCGTCTTCGGATCGAACTCGCGCAGGAACTCGACCTCGTCGCCGAAGAGCTCGATGCGGACCGGCAAGGGCCGTTGCGGCACGAAGAGATCGATGGTGCCACCGCGCACGGCGTAGGTGCCGGGATCCTCGCACGTCTGCACCTGCGCGTAGCCGCCGGACACCAGCGCCGACAAGAAGCGATCGCGATCGATCGCCTCGCCGCGCGCGACGATCTCGGAGTGACGCGCGAGCATCCGCGGCGGCAGCGTCTGGCGAGCGAGCGCCTGCACGCTGGTGACGACGAGGCGCGCCGGCCAATCTCTCTGCGTGAGGTGGAACAAGGTCGACGCGCGTTGCATCGCCGCCCCAGAGCTGAACGCGGCGCCGTCGTAGGGCAGGGCCTCCTCGGCGGGAAAATAGAGCACCCCGTCCGGCACCTCGAACGGGCCTTCATCGGACGAGCCGAGGAAGAAGCGCAGATCGTCGAGCAGCGTCTCGGCCTCTTCCGGCGTCGGCTCGATCACGAGCAACGGCGGCGCGTCGGTCTCGTTGAGCAGGCGCGCGAGGATGTAGCCGCGCGAGGCGCCGAAGAAGCCTTCGACCTCCGCCAAGGGCGCAGCGCTCGAGAGCAACAGAGCGGTGTCTTTGATCGCGTCCGTCATCCGCCTACGACTCTAATCTAAGCTACGAGCGACGCCGTCGACGTAGGGAGAAAAAGAGCAGCACGGCGAGAGGCGCCACGCCCGGCAGATCGAGCGCGTGGCAACCGTGCGGCGCCGGTGTTTCGTCACTCGCCGCCGGCGTCGTCGCGGCCGGCTTTTGCGCGCTCGCTTCACCCTGGCCGTTGCTGCTCTCGGCGCCACGCGGTGATTCGAGCGTCGGCTTCTCGGCCGGCTTCTCGGGCGGCGGCGGCACGCCGAGCGGCGGCACTTTCAAGACGAGCGCCGGCTGGCCCGAGGCGTCGTCCTGCACCGAGGGGTCGCTCGACTTCGGTGCGCCGAGCGCGAGCGCTTGCGCCTTGACGAGCACGCGCGCAGACACGGTCGCCGACTTGCCGCCGGGATCCTTGCGCGCAAGGGTGAAGCTCGCGGTCGCATGCGCGTCTAGGTCGACCGTCCACAACGTTCCCGGTCCGGGCGCGCGCGAGAGCCCCGGCAAGCCGAGCACTTCGTTCTTCAGAAACGGCCGCGCCGTGACGCCGCTCGGGCGCTCGAGCTCGACGCCGCCGTCGTGAAAGAACACGATCGACGCTTTGCCGGCCGCGGCGACGTTCTCGATCGTCAACGTCGCGTCCTTGCCTGACGCCCGTGGCATCGGCGTCGCCAAGGCGCTCACCGGATCGAGCACGCCGCCCGAGAGCACGCGCCCTTCCCACGCCTTGTTCGGCTTCGCGCTCGCCTTCACCAAACGCACGACCTCGCGATGCGTCAGGTTCGGATGCGCTTCCCACGCGAGCGCGACCGCCGCCGCGACCAAGGGCGCCGCGTACGACGTGCCGCTCGCGGTGAAGGTGCTGTTGTCGTTCGCCGCCGACAAGCTGCAGACGTCGACGCCCGGCGCAGCGAGGTCCACGCTCTCTTGGCCGTAATGGCTGTACGAATTGAAGCCGCCGCCGCTCGTCGACGAGGCGACGCTCAAGATGTGCGCGCCGTCGCTGCTCGCAGGATACAAAGGATCGGCGTCGTTGTCGGCGTCGTGGCAGTGCGCGTCGATGCAGTTCGACGCCGCCGCCACCAGCACGACGCCGGCATCGTCGAGCGCGGCGATGGCGTCGTGAAAGGCCTTCGGTGGATTCGCCGAGCTCAAAGAATAGGACACGACTCGCGCGGAAACGGTGCCATCGGCGATCGCCGCGAGCGCATTGATCGCGTACGAGAAGTAGAGGGCGCCGTCGTCGTCGGCGATCTTCTGCGCGAACAAGCGCGCGTTCGGTGCCAGGCCCGCGCGACCCGTGTTGTTGTCGTTCTTGGCGGCGATGAGCCCCATGATGAACGTGCCGTGATGCGGCAGCGCGCCGGCCCAGGCCACGTTCGCGACGCCGTCGTTCTCGCCGTAATCCCACTGGCCGCTGAGGCGTCCGGCGAGGTCCGGCTGCGCGGTGCGAAAGCCGCTGTCCATCACCGCGATGACCGGCGCCTGATCGCCCTTCACGCTCGCCCACACGCTCTCGGCGCCGAGCTCGTTCAGATCCCAGAGCTGGCCGCAGTCGGCGGTGCTGACGCTGAAGCGACGAAACGTGGGCGCCTGCGTCATCACGCTGTCTTGCTGCACGTCGGCGAGAAAGGGCAGCGCACGCACATCCGCGCCCGTCACGATGCACGCCGCGGGCATCGGACACGCGACGGCGCCTCCACGCGCGCGCACGAAGGCTTCGAGCCGCGGCCGATCAGCGCTGCTCTGAAGGCTCACGATCTGACGATCCGCCGTCACCGCGAGCGCGATGGCGAGGAGGCTAACCACCTTTCTTCACGGGCGCGGACGCGGGCTTCGACGCGGCGTCGGGGAAGAACGGCCCGAGCGCGTTGTCGGCGAGCCACCAGTCGTCGCCTTTTTTCTCCCAGATCTGCACCCACTTCTGCTTCTGTACGGTGACGCTCGGGAGCTTGAAGTAGCGCGCGTCGACCGAGACGCGCACGCGGTTCGGCGTCTCGAAGTCGATCTCTTTGACCTCGAGATCCTCGATGCTCAGCGCCTCTTCGCTCGACTCGAAGGTCTTCACGAACGCGGCGCGTGCCTCATCGCCGACGAAGCGCGACGCCTTGTCGAAGCGCTTCCAGCGCAGGTGCTGGTTGTAGGTGAACACCGTCCGATCGAGGATCTCCTGCGGCGTGGGGCCGGTGACGCCGCACGCGACGAACACGGCGACGCAGATTAAGGGACGAGCGACCTCACGCATCATCGCGGCCTAGAACTACGTCAGAAGCTTTTGCGCAAGCGAAAAGCTACCCATTCGCGCAGGCGTGCGAGCCACGTCCGTCGGACCCACTTCTCCTGCGTAATGGCGACGCTCGCTTGCCAATCGGCGGCGAGGTTCTGCATCAGCTTCTCGATGCACGGCGTCTGTGAGATCCACAGCGCCACTTCCAGGTTCTTGCGCAGGGAGCGGTGATCCAGATTGTACGAGCCAATGGTGAAGTGGGCGTCGTCGAACACCGCCACCTTCATGTGCATCATCGCGCCTGGCCACTCGCGCACCTCGATGCCGAGCTCCAAGTACTTGGCGTAGAAAGCCTCCATCGCGCGCTTGACGATCGGCACGTCGGAAAGCCCGGGCAATAGCAAGCGGATCTTCACGCCGCGCTCGAGCGCCTTCTTCAGCGCGCGCCGCATCTTGCCGTCCGGCACGAAGTAGCTGTGCGCGAAGGTGATCGATCGCTCGGCACGCCCGATGTGGCGCAAATACGAATCGCGGATCGCGTAGCGGCGGGCGTACCAGTTGTTCCACAGAACACGGACGCGACCATCGAGCGCCGCCGGCGTTGCCAGGGTCGCAGGGACGGCCGCTTCCTCTGCGTTGTCCTTCGTGTTGATCCGCGCAAACGACGCGTCGAGGTGCGTCACAGCCGGTCCTTCGATGCACACCAAGCTGTCGCGCCAACCGCGGCCCATGGGCGGCGGCACGTGATCGGCCGAGATGTTCATCCCGCCAACGAACGCGACGCGCCCGTCGACGACGAGCAGCTTGCGATGGTTGCGCCGCGACAAGAGCTCGAAGGGCGCCACGCGGATCGGGTTGAAGACGTGGACGCGGACACCGGCCCGGCGCACATACTCGAGGTCACTCGCTGACATCCGATAGCTGCCGACCGCGTCGACGACCAGCCTCACCGAGACGCCCGCGCGCGCGGCCGCAGCCAAAGCCCGCAGGAAGCGGCCGCCGACCGAGTCTGGATCGAAGATATAGGTCTCGAGGTGCACGGAGCGTTCGGCGCTCGCGATGGCGGCGAGCATCATCGGGTACGCTTCGTCGCCGTCCTGCAGATAGGTCACCGCGTTGCCGACGCTGACGCCCTCGTCACGCCGGAGCTCACGCAGGCGTTCGAGGACGCTTGCGCGCAACTGCGCCAAAATGAGCGAGGCGGGCGTTTCGGACATCGCCGAGGGGTGTAGCAAAAGGGCGGCAACGTTGCAGTACCCCGGACGGTAAGGTAGACCCACGCCTCGCTTTCGAGGAGGCTCGCCCGCATGCGTTCCTTGTTGATCTTCACGTCGACGATGATGGTGACCGCGGTTGCACAGGCCGGTGACTTGAGCGGCATGTGGGAGCTGCAGGCGATCGGCCAAGACGGCACCGCCATCCAAGTCGAGAACAACGCCGACGTCATCGTGCTCTACCGCGTGATGCACCCGGAGTTCGAAGGCGAGAAGTACACGCTCGAACATCTCTACAAAGGGCGCGTGATCAACGGTAAAATCAGCGGCAACTTGCTCGTCCGCGACGATCCGAAGGCACAGTTCGAGAACCTTCGTCCCTTCGACGGCCAGGTGAAGAGCGACGCGTACCTCATCGTCGACGACCTGCCCCTCAAGCTGACGAAGGCCGGCAAGACGCCGCTGCCGATCGAGCTGCCGGGGAAGAAGAAGAAAAAGAACGCGAACGCTGCGGCCGAGAGCGACGAGAAGCTGGCGCAGAGCTCGGACGAGGCGCTCTTGCAGAACGTGCTCGGCGTTCCTGGCGGCGAGTCGCTCCTGAACGTGTCGGCGCGCATTCGCCTGCCGAGCCCGGCCGACGACTACACGAAGGCCGCGACCGACGCCGAGAAGGCCGGCAAGCTGGCCGAGGCCGTCGAGTACTACAAGAAGGCGCTCGAGATCGATCAGAAACGCTTGGAGCTCTACCCGCGCGTCGGCCAAGCGCTGCTCGATCTGAAGCGCGCAGACGAGGCGAAGAAGTACTTCCAAGCAGCGCTCCGGTACGACCCGAACAACAAGGCGCTGCGCGCGCTGTTGAAGAAGGCGCAAAAGGGCTGAGCCGTGCGTCTCTCCTTCGCTTTTGTCCTCGTCGTCGCGCTCTCGCAGCAGGCATGCCTGAAGACGATCGCGCTGAATTCGGTGGCCGACGCGATGTCGGGCCAGGGCTCGGCCTTCTCGAGCGATGAAGATCCAGAGCTCGTCGCCGATGCCGTTCCCTTCGCGCTGAAGACCATGGAGTCTCTGATGCCGGAGCTGCCCGAGCACGCGGCGCTTAGGCTCTCGGCGTGCAGTGGCTTCGTGCAGTACGGCTTCGCGTTCGTGCTGACGCCGGCCAAGCTCACCGGCAACATCAACGTCGAGCGCGTGGCGTCTTTGCGGGCGAAGAAGCTCTTCTTGCGTGCGCGCAAGTACTGCATCGCCGCGCTGGACATCGCCCACCCGGGCTTCGCGAAGGCGGTAACCGAGGACCTCTCGGCGTTGAGCGACAAGACCAAGGTCATCGCCGAAATGACGACCGAAGACGTGCCCGCGTTGTACTGGCTCTCGGCGGCGACGGCGCTGAGCGTCACGTCGTTGAAGGAGCAGGTCGACATGGTGCCGCACCTGCCGGTGGTCGACGTCTTGATTCACCGCGCCCTCGCGCTGAACCCCACGTGGGACAAGGGCACGCTCTACGAGTTCCTGATCGCCTTCGATGGCGGCCGCTCGGAGACGATGGGCGGCAGTCCGAAGCGCGCGCGCGAAGCCTACGCGAAGGCGGTCGAGCTCAGCGCAGGCAAGCGCGTCTCGCCGCACGTCTCGCTCGCCGAGAACGTGAGCGTGTCCGAGCAGAACCGAAAAGAGTTCGACGCGCTCTTGGACAAGGCGCTCGCCGTCGACCTCGACGCCGAGCCCGAGAGCCGCTTGGGGAACGTGATCGCGCGCCGGCGCGCCGAGAAGCTGAAGCAGACGGCCGACGATCTGATCTTGGGAGACGACTGATGAAGACATGGATGTTGTTTTTGGCCGTGGTCCTCGCACCGCTCTCCGCCAGCGCCGAAGTGACGATCAAGCTCGGTACGCTCGCGCCCGAAGGGTCGCCTTGGCACAACCATCTGCGTCAGCTCGGCGAAAAGTGGACCGAGATGTCGGGCGGCGAAGTGAAGGTGAAGATCTATCCCGGCGGCGTCGCCGGCAACGAGGCGGACATGGTGCGCAAGCTGCGCATCAACCAATTGCACGCGGCGCTGCTCACCGGCACGGGCATCCGCGACATCGACCCGTCGGTGCAAGCGCTGCAAGTGCCGATGATGCTGAAGGATGACGCCGAGGTCGACTACGTCACGCAAAAGCTCGCCCCGAAGCTCGAGAAGATCCTCGACGACAAAGGCTTCGTCGTCATTCATTGGGGCGACGCCGGCTGGGTCACGTTCTTCACGCAGAAGCCGGCGAAGACCCCCGATGAGATGAAGGAACAAAAGGTGTTCGCGTGGGCGGGCGACGACGGCGCCGTCGAGGCGTGGAGAATCGCGGGCTTCAAGCCGGTGATCATCTCGGCCACGGACATCACGATGTCGCTCCAGAGCGGCATGATCCAAGCCGTCGACACGACGCCGCTCGCGGCGCTGTCGTTTCAATGGCACCGGCACGCCAAGTACATGACCGACGTGAAGTGGGCGCCGCTCGTTGGCGCGCTCTTCGTCAGCAAGAAGACGTGGGAGAAGATCCCCGCCGACCTGCGGCCGAAGATGCTGCAGTACGCGCGCGAAGCGGAGCGCAAGCTCGCCGGCGAGACCCGCAAGCTCGCCGCTGATGCGATCAGCACGATGAAGAAGGACGGCCTCACCGTCGTCTCGATCACGCCGGCCGAGAACGCCAAGTGGCAAGCGGCGGCCGAAAAGGCGTACGCTTACATCCGCGAGAAGGTCGTGCCGGCAGAGATGTTCGATCTGGTGAAGAAGACCCGCGAAGAATACGCCGCTCAGAAGAAGTAGCCCTCGCCGCCACGCACGGCACCGCCTAAAATTTCGCGACCAGCGCACGCTCGGACTACACTTCGGCCGATGCGGCGGAAGCTGACGCAGATCCTCTCCTTCCTTCGCGGCGATCTCACGCGCCTCGAGCACGAGGCCGAGCGCCGCTGGATCCGTCTCGCGCTCCGCCAGCTGCGCATCTTTCTCTACGTCGGCAAACGTCTCATCCAAGGCCGCCACACCGAGCGGGCCGCTGCGCTCACCTATTTGTCGCTGCTCTCGTTGATCCCGCTGCTTGCGGTGATCTTCTCGCTCTTCAAGGCGTTCGGCGCGTTCAGCGATCTGACGACGCGCGCGCGCGACTTTCTGCTCGACTACATCCCAGACAGCTCGGACCAAGTGGCCGGCTGGCTCGAGTCGTTCATCGAGAACTTCAACGCCGGCGCGGTCGGCGTCATCGGCATGGGCGCGTTGCTCGTCACGCTGATCATGACCTTGAGCGCGGTCGAGAACGCGCTCAATCAGACGTGGGCGATCCGCCACAGCCGGAGCTGGGGCCGGCGCTTGTTCGTCTATTGGAGCTTGCTCACGCTGGCGCCCTTGCTGCTCGGCGCCTCGCTCGCGTTCAGCGCGTCCTTGCAATCGTCACACGCGAGCGCATGGCTCACCGCGCACGTGCCGCTGCTCGGCTTGTTCGGCGCCTTCGTGCCGGTGTTCGCGACGGCGCTGGCGTTCAGCACGCTCTACATCTTCTTGCCCTCGACGCGCGTGCGCATCGGGCCGGCGTGGGTGGGCGGCCTGTCGGCGGCGATCATGTTCGAGCTCGCCAAGTGGGCCTACACCGTCTACACCGCGCGCTCGGTGTCGGCGAACAAGCTCTACGGTTCGCTGGCGGCGTTTCCGATCTTCATCATCTGGGTGAACTACAGCTGGCGCATCGTGCTCTGCGGCGCCGACGTCGTGCACGCGACGCAATACGCGTCGAGCGATCCGACGGAGGAAACCGATCCGCGCACGAACCAAGCGACGCGAGAGGAAGCGGCGGTGCGCATTTGTGCGCTCGTCGCGGCGGCGTTCGTCAAGACGCAGCCGCCGCCGTCGGTCTCCGATGTGTGCCGCCGGCTGATGTTGCCGGCGCACCTCACCGACGTGCTCTGCCATCACTTGGTAGAGCACGGGCTCCTGCGCGAGGTGACCGGCAAGGGCCGCGGCCTGGCGCCGTCGAAGCCGCTCGACGTCCTCACCGTCGCCGACATCCTCGAGGTCATGCGCCACAAGGTCGGGCTCTCGCACTGGGCGACGAGCAGCGACCAAGGCGACAACATTGACGCTGTCCTATTGAGCTGCGAGCGCGCAAACGTCGAGGCGACGCGCGCGATTCGTTGGATTGATCTCGTCGAGGCGCAAGGCACGCCGAAACGCGCGAGCCCGCCCAAGCCCGAGCACACGGTGTCATGAAGGGAAAACTCATGGAACGCACGAAGTCGAAGCTGCCCGCCAAGAGACAAAGCTCGCCGTCAACGCGTGAGGCCTTGCTGGCGCGCGAAGCGGGCGACATCGATAAGGCGCTCGCGCTCGCCAAGTCGGCGCTCAGTGAGCAAGCGAGCGGCGAGGCCCACGCCGTCATCGCCTGGGCGCTCGCGGCGCGGGGGGATCTCGACAGCGCCCTCGTCGAATGTGAGCGCGCGCTCGCCTGTGACCCGCAGTGCGCGCTCGCGCTCTCGGATCTCGGCCACTATCTCATCGAGCGCGGCGACTTCGACAACGCCGCCTCGTACTTGGAGCGGGCCTTCGAGTCGGGCGCGACGAGCAGCCGCGTGCACTACGACTGGGGGCGCGTCTCGGCCCAGCGCGGCATGCTCAAGCGCGCCGCCCAGGCCTACCGCGACGCGCTCGCGGTCGACCCGAGCTACCAACTCGCCGCCGACGGCCTCATGCAAGTGACGCAGTCGCTGAATTGAGCGCGCGGGCCTCGTTGTAAAAAAATAGGTCCCTGGGACCTTTTTTCTTACAATGCGGCCATGATTCGCGCGGCGATCGGGTTGTGTGTGCTGGCGGGGCTGATTTGGGCGGTCGGGATCTACCGGATGGGCGAGAAGCCGCTGATCGGGCACCTCGAAGAGGTCTATCGATCCGAGCTCGTGCAGAAGAAGATCGACGCGTTCGAGAAGGGTATCGACGCGAAGATCACGGCGCATGTGGAAAAAGCGAAGCAGCAGGACCGCCCGCGACGGGTCGCGAAGCAGGAGAAGAAGGAGCGCCCGGCGCCGCTGATCGATGAGCCGACGCCAGCGCCGCCTGTCGCGCCACCCGCTGCAGTGTCCGACACCGTCATCGACGTCCGCCCGCCAAAAGCGAAGGCGCCGTTCACCCGCGCCAAAGACACGCTGACCGACGCGGATCGTGACGCGCTCGATGCGCTCCTTTCCCAGAAGCTGAAGCGTTGAAGCGGGCGTGGCTCCTCGCGGCTGCGATCGCCGCGGCCGGACTCGCGTGGCTGTTTTGGCCGCAGGGCGATCCGCGCTTCGAGATCCGCTTCGACCCGACAAAGACGGCGGCCGCGCGGCATTTCCTCGCCGAGCCGGCGACGCCGTCGCGAGGCCCGAACGTCGTCCTCATCGTCGCAGATGATCTCGGCAAGAACGACACCTCGCTCTACGGCGCTCGGCCCCTGCAAACGCCAGCGATGGAGCGGCTCGCCGGCGGCGGCGTGCGCTTCACCGACGGCTACATCACCTCGCCGGTCTGCTCGCCCTCGCGCGCCGCGCTGATGACCGGCCGCTATCAACAGCGCTTCGGCTTCGAGCTGCTCGTGCACGATCGCTATCCGAAGAACCGCATGGAGTGGCTCTTCGCGAAGTACTTCTTCACCGCGCACGGGTGGCACGCGCTCGACGCGATCATGACGCCGCGCCCGGAAGACATCCTGCGCCAAGGCCTGCCGCCGAGCGAGCTCACGATCGCCGAGCTGCTGAAGAAGCACGGCTACGCGACGGGGATCTTCGGAAAGTGGCACCTCGGATTCTCGACAGAGACGATCCCGGAGCGGCGCGGCTTCGACTATCAATACGGCTTCTACGACGCGTTCAGCCTGTACAAGGATCCCGACGCGGACGACGTGGTCAACGCCCGCGGCAGCTACTTCGCCGATCGCTACCAGTGGCACAAAGGGCGGCACGACAACTGCGCGATCCGCCGAAACGGAGCGGAGATCGACGAGACCGTGTACCTCACGCAGAAGATCGCCGACGAAGCGATCGCGTGGATCACGGCGCAGAAACGGCCCTTCTTCGCCTACGTGCCGTTCAACGCGCCGCACGCGCCATTGCAAGCCGAGCGCGCCTACTACGATCGCTTCTTGCACGTGCCGGACGAGACGCGCCGGGTGTACCTCGCGATGATCGCGTCGCTCGACGATGCGATCGGCCGCATCCTGGACGCGCTCGACGAGCGGGACCTCGCCGACGACACCCTCGTCATCTTCACGAGCGACAACGGCGGCGCTGAGTACACCGGCGCTACGACGAACGCACCGCTGAAGGGCGGAAAGTTCACGAACTTCGAAGGCGGCCTCAACGTGCCCTTCGTGCTGCGCTGGCCGAAGCGCGTGGCGGGCGGGCGCACATACTCGCAGCCCGTGTCATCGCTCGACGCCTTCATGACGATCGCGCAGGCGGCCAGCGTCACGTTGCCGAAAGACCGCGCCTACGACGGCGTCGATCTCGTGCCGTTCCTCGCGCTCGAGCGGGGCGACGCTCCGCACGCCGCGCTCTACTGGCGCGCCGCCGGCCATCGCGCGATCCGCGCCGGACGTTACAAGCTCATCAGCGATGCGAAGACCGGATCGCGCGCGCTCTACGACGTCGTCGCCGACAAGAACGAAACGACGAACCTCGCGTCACAGGACTCGCCGCGCGTCGAGGCGTTGGAAGCACAGCTCCGCGCGTGGGAGCGCGAGCTCGTCGACCCGGCCTGGCCCAACGTCATGGAGTTCCGCTTCAGCGACGGCGAGCAGCGCTTCGTGTTTCCCCTGTAGCTAGCGTCCGAGCGCCTGCAGCACGGTCTTCATCAACTGCCGCGTCTTGTCGCTCGCCGGCACGAGCGGCAGGCGCAGCTCGTCTTGCATCTTCCCGAGCTGCGCGAGCGCCGCCTTCGCCGGGATCGGGTTCGCTTCGACGAACAACGCGACGAAGAGATCCCGCAGCTGCAAGTGCAACGCGCGCGCCTTCGCGAAGTCGTTCTCCTGCGCCGCCTTCACCATCTGCGCGACCTTGTCTGGCACCACGTTCGACGCCACGCTGACGACGCCGTCGGCGCCGACCGCCATCATCGGCAGCGTGAGCGCGTCGTCGCCCGAGAGGATCGAAAAGTCCTTCCGCGTCCGCGCGCGCAGCTCGGCGACGCGATCGGTCGATCCAGCGGCCTCTTTGATCGCGACGATGCGCGGCTCGTCGGCCTGCAGGCGCACCACGGTGTCGGCCAGGAGATCGCACCCGGTGCGGCCCGGCACGTTGTACAACATCACCGGCAGGCCGCCCTCTTTCGCGACGGCCATGAAGTGCTGGTAGAGGCCCTCTTGGGTCGGCTTGTTGTAGTACGGCACGACGACCAACGCCGCATCGGCGCCGAGCTCCTTCGCCCGCTTCGTGTAGTGGATCGTATGCGCGGTCGAGTTCGAGCCGGTGCCGGCGATGACCGGCACGCGCTTGTTCGCCACCTTCACCGTCGTCGAGATGACGAGATCGCGCTCGTCGTCGCTGAGCGTGGGCGTCTCGCCGGTGGTGCCGCAGGGGACGATGCCGTTGATGCCACCTTTGATCTGATCTTCCACGAGCGTCTTCAGTGCAGCTTCGTCGACCTTGCGATCGCGAAAGGGCGTGACGATGGCGGTGTATGAACCTTTGAACATATAAAATCTCCTACATCGATGGATCGAGGCGCGACTCGCCGCGCCACAGGCTCTCGACGCTCTCTCGCTCGCGCACGAGCTGCGCCCGGTCGCCCGAGACGATGATCTCCGCCGCGCGCGGCCGCGTGTTGTACTGCGACGCCATCGAGAAGCCGTAGGCGCCGGCAGTGCGGATGCACAGCAAGTCGCCGGCTTCGACCACGGGCAGCGCGCGCGCCTTGGCGAAGAAGTCGCTGCTCTCGCAGACGGGGCCGACGACGTCGACGATCTCGGAGCCGCCGCGCGAGCGCACGGGCTCGATGTGATGGTGCGCTTGATACAACGCCGGCCGCATTAGATCGTTCATCGCCGCGTCGACAACGACAAAGGTCTTGTACGCCGTCTTCTTCACGTAGAGCACGCGCGTGACGAGCACGCCGGCGTTGGCCACGAGCACGCGGCCCGGCTCGAGCAGCACCTCGGCGCCGGCGTTCGCGAGCTTCTCGCGCACGAGCTTGCCGTACTCGCTGGGGCTCGGCGGCGTCTCGCCTGCGTACGGCACGCCGAGGCCTCCGCCGACGTCGATGATGCGGATGTTCATCCGCTCACCGCGCAGCGTCGCCACCAACGCGAGCACGCGATCGATCGCTTGGCCGAAGGGCTCGAGCGCGGTGATCTGGCTGCCGATGTGAAACGCCACGCCCGCGACCTCGATGCCGTCCATGATCGCAGCGCGGCGATAGAGCGCGACGGCGTCGTCGATCGGCAGGCCGAACTTGCTCTCCTTCAAGCCGGTGGCGATGTACGGGTGCGTCTTGGCGTCGACCTCGGGGTTCACGCGCACGGCGATGGGCGCACGCTTTCCGAGGGACGTCGCCACTTGCGCGATGAGCTCGAGCTCGGGCGCCGATTCCACGTTGAAGAGCTTGATGCCTTCACGAAGGGCGCGCTCGATCTCGTGCTGTTGCTTGCCGACGCCGCTGAACACGACGCGATCGGCGCGGCCACCCGCGGCGAGGACGCGCTCGAGCTCGCCGCCGCTGACGATGTCGAAGCCGACGCCTTCCTTGGCGAGCAAGCTGAGCACGCCCAAGTTCGAGCACGCTTTGACCGCGTAGCAGACGAGCCCGGGCATCGCGGCGAGCGCTTCTTGCATCAGCCGCGCGTGCCGCCGCAGCGTCGCCGCGCTGTAGACGTAGAGCGGCGTGCCGTGCGCGTCGGCGAGCGCTTCGAGCGAAAGATCTTCGGCTGAGAGCACGCCGGCCTTCGTCTCGAAGTGGTTCACGGCGCTGGCTCCGCTGGTGCTGACGCAGGGCCAGGCACGGTGACAGGAGGTGGCAACGCAGGCTGCGGCGGCCGCGGCGAGCCTTTGACGCCGCACGCGATGCACAGCCCGACGATGACGAGCACCCGCGCGATCACGGATTGATCGTGGTCACGTAGCGGTAGCGGCCATCGGCGACCTTGAGCACGACGGCGCTCTTCGTGGCGTTGCGCTTGCTGTCGATCGTAATCTTGCCGGTGACGCCCGGGAAGTCCTTGGTGGCGGCGATCGCGTCGCGCAGCGCCTTGCTCGTCGCGTCCGGCGCGCGCTTCATCGCGTCGATCAGCACGTTGGCGGCGTCGTAGCCCATCGCCGACAAACCGTCCGGCTTGTACTTGAAGGCGGTCTCGAAGTCGGCGACGAAGCGCTTCACTTCCGGCGTGTCGAGCTCGTCCGAGTAGTGGTTCGAGAAGTACGTGTTCTCGACGAACTTGCCGCCGATCTCGGTGAGCTTCGGGCTGTCCCAGCCGTCGCCGCCGAGCAAGGGCACGCTGACGCCGAGCTCGCGGGCCTGGCGCGCGATGAGGCCGGCCTCCGTGTAGTAGCCCGGGATGAAGACGATGTCCGGCTTGCTGCCCTTGATCGCCGTGAGCTGCGATTTGAAGTGCACGTCGCCGCTCGTATACGCCTCGTCTTTGACGATGGTGCCGCCGCCGGCTTTGAACGCTTCGATGAAGTAATCGGCGAGTCCCATCGAGTAGTCGCTCTTCGTGTCGCGCAGGATCGCCGCGCTCTTCGCCTTCAAGGTGTCCTTGGCGAACTTCGCCATCACCGTGCCTTGGAAGGGATCGATGAAGCACACGCGGAAGATGTGATCGCCGATGTCGGTGATGCGCGGGTTCGTCGACGACGGCGTGATCATCGGCACCCTGTTGTTCTGCGCGATCGGCGCCGCCGCGATGGTGCGGCTCGACGCGACTTCGCCGAGGAGGGCGACGACCTTGTCTTGCGTGATCAGCTTGGTGACGACGCTCGCCGCTTCTTCCGGCTTGCCTTGGTCGTCGTACACCTTCACCCGCAGCTTCTTGCCTTTGACGCCGCCGGCTTGGTTCGCCTGGCGTATCGCAAGCTCGATGCCGTCGCGCGTGGAGGTGCCGAAGGTCGCCTCGGAGCCGGTGAGCGAGCCATACTCGCCGATCAAGATGTCGGTGGCGTCCGCGGCGGCGTTGCTGGTGGCGCCCGTGGCCGCGTCCGGTGATGGTGTCGTGGTTTGACGCTCGCGGCACGCCACGAGCGAGAGACAGAGGAGGAAGGTCGTCGCGAGCTTCGTTGTATCAAGAGCCATAGGTGGGATGCGTTTCAATCGCCGGAGGCCCGCTGTCAACCAAAGGCAGCAAAAACTTGCGGAGCGGTCGATCGCGAACGAGCATGCGCCTCCAAGGAGACCACCATGCAAAAATTCATCGTCGCCCTCGCCTTCGCTGTGTCCGCCCTCGCCCTCCCGCTCGTCGCCGAAGCCAAGGACTGCCTGCTCTGCGGCTCTGGCTCGAGCAACGGCTGTCAACAGTGTGACGCTGGCGGCACCGACTCGAAGGCGCGCTCCGCCTGCGAGAAGGCCGGCTGCAAGATCTCTGGCACCGGCTCGTGCTCGACCGCCGCCAACGTGAAGGTGTGCAAGGCGAACAACGTTCGCAGCACGATCGAGCGCGAGAACGAGCTGTCGATCCCGTGGTGCGCCGCGAAGTAAATCGCATTCACAAAAGTAAATGTGATTTACGAATTCGTAAATGACATTTACAGAAACAAGCAGGCGTCGCCGTAGCTGAAGAAGCGATACCTCTGCGCGATCGCCTCCCGATACACCTTCCGCACCAAGTCCATCCCCGCGAACGCGCTGACCAGCATCAGCAGGGTCGAGCGCGGCAGGTGAAAGTTCGTCAAGAGCCCGTCTGCCACCGCAAAACGGAAGCCCGGCGTGATGAAGATGTCGGTCTCGCCCTGCATCGGGACGACGCGCCCGCCGGCCCGCGCCGCCACGCTCTCCAGCGTTCGCATGCTCGTCGTCCCGACGGGAATGACGCGTGATCCTCGCGCCTTCGCCACCGCGACGGCCAGAGCGACAGTGTCTGACACCGCGTACGGCTCGGCATGCATCTTGTGCTTCGAGATGTCGTCCTCGGCGTCTTCGCGCACCGGCAGGAACGTTCCCGGGCCGACGTGCAAGGTGAGCCGCGCGCTCTCGACGCCGCGTGCCTGCAACGCGGCGAGCAGCGCCGGCGTGAAGTGCAGCCCGGCCGTCGGCGCCGCCGCGGATCCCGGCTCGCGCGCGAACATCGTTTGATAGCTGCTCCGATCCGCGGCCTCGTCCTCACGGCGAATATAGGGCGGCAGCGGAATGTGCCCGTACTTCTCGAGCGCGGCCATCGGCTCCATCGCTCCCGTCGCGCGCAGCTCGTAAAACCCGCCGCCGATCGCCGCCTCGACCACGAACCCGAAGTCGTCTGACACCGCCAGCAAGGTGTCTGACACCACGCCTTTGGCGTTACGCAGCATCGCCGTGAAGTGTCTGACACCACGCGCTCGCGTGAGCAGGACCTCCACCTTCCCGCCGCTCGGCTTTTTGGCGAAGAGCCGCGCCGGGATCACCTTCGTGTCGTTGAAAACGACGAGGTCGCCGGCGCCGAGCAGCGCGGGGAGCTCATGGATGTATCGATGTTCATACATACCCACATCGCGCCGGACAACCAGCAGCCGGGCGGCGGCACGGTCGGCGAGCGGGCGCTGCGCGATCAGCTCTTCCGGCAGATCGAAGTCGAATTCGCTGAGCTTCAGGAGCGGATGCCGCGGTGGCGCTGCTCGTGCTGCCACCACGTCTCCCACGCTCGGACCGCCGGCTCTTGCGCCCGCTTGTCGCCATTCGGATCGAACGCATAGTTGAGCCCGGTCAACGTGCGCAGCTCCTCGTCGGCGATGACGCGCAGCAGCGGTTCTTTCCTGCGCAGGCCCTCGACGAGCCACTGCTCGCGCGGCGCGTCGCTGTTCTTCACCCACCACTCGGTCCACTTCTTCGGGTTGTTGCCGAAGTCCTGCGCCGTCAGCCGCATCAGCGCGCCGAGGCTGCTGTTGGCGAGCTCCGCGCGCTTCAAGCCCGTGAGCGGGATCAGCAGCGGGACGCTCTTCCAGTCGCGCAGGCGGCCCAAGATCTCGCACGCGCGCACCTGCGCCTCGTACACCGGCAGCTCCAAGCGATCGCGGATCTTCTTCACGCCCTCGTCGTAGCCCGGAAGCCGCGAGTACTTGCGCAGCGTCTCGGCGGCCGCTTCGCGCACGTGCGGCTCCTCGTCGAACAAGCGGCGCAAGAGCTTCGTGAACGCCGGACCGCTGACCACCTGCCCGAAGAACAAAGTCGCGATGAAGCGGTGCACCGGATACTGGCTCTCCAAGTGCGGCAGCACGATCGGCAGCGCGTGCGGCCCGAGCGCCGCCAAGAGCCGCATGACCGGGCTCAGCTCGACGACGTTCGGGAACGTCGACGCCGCGAAGGGATCGACGGTCAGGCGCCCGGGAAAGCGCGCACCGAGCGCCTCGACGAAGCGCTCGCCGAGCTCCTCGCGCCGTTGCCAGAGCTGCTCCGTCGCGCGCGTCGCCACGTCCGCGTCGGGGCTGTCGATGGCGTCGAGCAACACCGCGAAGTCATCGAGCTTCGCCTTCGCTTCGGCCTCCATGTGCAGCTTCGCCTGCGCCGCCGCCTCGACGATGACGTCGTCCCAACCGACCTCGGTCACCGGCTCCTGCGGCGTCTGGGCAGCCGGCGCCGCGGTGCCGCCTTGCTTGCCCTGCGCGATGGTATCGACGAGCACGTCTTCCCAGCCCTTCGCCTGCGCTTCGTCGGTCTCTTCGTCGAACTCGGCGAACGCCTTGTAACCCGGACCCTTCGGCGCTTCGCTCGGCAGCGGCTTCAACACCGACGATGGCGGCGGGTGAAACGTGGGCTTCGGTGCCTCTTCTTTGCCGAGCAGGGCGTCGGCGCTGATCCCGTCGATGTCGATGCTCTCTTCGTCGCCGTGCTCGTCCTCTTCCTCGTCATCCTCCGCCGCCTTCAGCACGTTCAAGAAGCGCTGCGACAAAAGGTCGGTGGCGTCGATCGGGATGAGCTTCGATCCTTCTCCGACGGAGATCGCGATCATCGGCTCGTCGTTCTTGAACTCGAACGAGCTCGTCGGCGCCTGGTTCGGCTCGGGATCGCGCGCGCTCGATTCTGGCTCGGTGTCGATCTCGAGATCGTCGGTCGCGTCGCGCGCCTGCGGCACTGGGATGTCGAGCGACGGCGTGAGTCTCGGCGGCAGCGCTGGCTCTTCGTCGATGATCACCTGCTGCTCCGGCAGCGCCGGCGCCATCGACTCGAAGCTCGGCTCGGGCATCGGCTCTGGCGCCGTCAGCTCCTTGAGCTGCACGACCTTCTTTGCGGCGTTGCCGACGGCGTTCACCGCCACCTTCACCTCGGCCTTGCGCCGCTGGATCAAGCGCTCGAACGACGGCCCGAGACGCGTGAGGATGACGAGGAGATCGGCGACCTTGCGCGACGGCACGCCGCGCTTGCCGTTGTCGCAGTAGAACAGGCCGCGAAAGCTGCCGGCGATGATCAGCGGCGCCAAGAACACAATCTTCGGCTGCTCGCGTCCGAGGTCCTGCAAGATCGTTTGGTTCAAGCTCGCCTGCGGCACGCTGCCCAGGTAGTGCCCGTGCGTCTCGTGCACCGTCTTGAACATCGACTGCAAGATGAGCGGCACCGTCACGCGCGGCAGCCGCGTCACGCTCGCCATGTCACCCTTGCCGCGATAGCCGACGACCGAGTTGCCTTGCACCACGAAGAGGCACGCGAACTTGAACGCCTGGGTCGCAAACGCGAGCGCCACGTCGATGATCTGATCGCGATCGCGCGCGAGCTGCATCTTCACGACCGCCGCGTCGAGGTCCATCGCCTCGACGCGCTCGGGCAGCAGGTTTTGCCGCTCGAGCTGGAAGACTTGCTCTTGGTGCTCGGGCTTCGCCGCGGGGGGCGCGCTCGCGGCCGGGGCTGCGACCGGCGCGACCTCGGCCGCCGTCGCTGTTGCAGGCTTGGCCGGCGTCGCCTTCTGGGGCTTCGACGTGTCGAGCTTGCCGAGCAGCGTGGTGAAGCGCGGTGGAATGTCCGCGCCGTAGAGCTTCTGCATCGCGTAGTAGACGCGCGCCTCGGTGGTCACCGCCGGCACGATGCGGATCTTCAACCGCTGCTCGAGCTTCATGATCGCGGTGTCGTCCGGCATCTCGGCGACGACGACGCCGAGGTTCCGGCCGATCAAGCGATACGGCACCATGCGGTAGGTCTCGGCGAAGACGCGCGGAAAAATGTCCGGCATCTTCTGCGGGATGTCGTCGATCTCGTCCTTGCCGATCGGCGGCATCTTGTACGCATCGGCGAGCGCCGTGAGCAGGTGACCCTCGTCGAGCACGTTCGCTTCGAGCACGTGAGTGTCGAGGGCGCCGCCCATCACGACCTGAAGCTGCAAGAGGTCGTCGACCTGATCGGGCTTCAAGATCTGCTCGCGGAGCAGATGTGTCGCTAGAATGACACTCATTGCGTCGTTGAAAAGTTAAAAGGGATCCGCGGGTGTAGCCAGTTTCTCGTCAGCGGAACGCGGACATCGCCCTACATCGCATGGGCGGCGACTGCTGGCTTCGGTGACGTCGGCGCGTAGATCGAAAATCCGGTCACCGGCCACTTCACGAATTCCGCGTGGCGCTTGACGACGGCCGCGAGCGGCATGTCGAGCACCATGTGCGCGCCTTGGTCCTTCGCGTGACGCACGTAGGTGCCGCTCTTTCTCTGCACGATGATGCCCACGTGGGTGATGCGATACGGGATCGTTTGGTAGTCCTCGCGGACCACGAAGATGAGCGACCCGTTCGGGATCTTCGCGCCGACTTCTTCCATCTTGTCGAGCGGGATCACCGGCCACTGAAAGACTCCGTTCGGGATGCGGTGCTCAGGCAAGTCGAGCTCCTGCACCTTCTTCCTCTTCTTGTAGATCTCGGGGTTCATTGTCTTCTTCACCGTGATCGCGAGCGGACCGCCGACTTGCTTGGTCACGTCCTTCACCCAGCCGATCCGCGTGTTCTCGGGGATCCACTGCGACTCCATGAAGTGCTTGCGCTCGACGTAGTTCGGCCCGGTGATCGCCTCGCCGTTGAAGTAGCGAATGTCCTTCAGGAGCTTCAGCGCGTCGGTGACGTTCGGCGTCGCGGCGAGGGCGAGCGAAATCTCGACGAGCGAGAGGCAGTCGAACTCCTTGGTCGTGAACAGTGGATCGGCGTCGACGCCGCTCTCTTCGCCGAGCGGCGAGAACTTATAGGGCGCGCCAAGGAAACGGCTCGAGATCGCCAACAGCCGCCCGTTGAAGGTCGCCTCCTTCTTGTGGATCTCGGCGAGCTCGGGCGCGATCTGCTCTGGCGTGTAGCCGACCCACGACGGCGCCGCAGCTAGGACGAGTGTAAGCAACACGTGCACATGTTCATGATAATCGTTCGCCTCGCCGGCCGCGAAATTTGTGCGTCACGAGCTCATGACGCGGCGACGAGCCGGGTCGCCATCAAGCGCGCGAGGCCGTAGATCGACTCCTGCGGATTGACGCCGAGCGAGGTCGGGAACACCGAGCCGTCGATCACGTGCAGGTTGCGCAAGCGGTGGTGTCGCAGATCTTGCGAGCGGACGACGGCGCTCTTCGGATCGTCGCCCATCGCGCAGCCGCCCATCTGATGCGCGCTGAAGACCCCGACGCTGCCGGTACGCCAGGGCGCCCGATCGATCGCGCTGACGTCGGAGGCGGCGCGCATCTCGATCGGCGGCTCGTGCGTCGTCAGCACGCGTCGCGCGCCGCTCGCGAGCTGCACTTCGGCGAGCCGTTTCTGCGCGAAAGCGAAGGTGCGAAACAGCGCCTCTGGGATCGGATAGTCGAGCACCGGCGCGCCCGACGGCCGCAGCTTCACCCGCCCGCCAGGCGTCGCGTCGTGAAAGCCGTCGATCGTGATCGCGATGTGCGACGCGGCGTGCGCAAAGCGGACGATGCGCTCGCGATGCGCCGCGCCGAAGCCAGGCATGGTCGCCGCGCCGAGCAGCGGATGGTTCGGCGCCGCTTCGAGGAAGAAGCCGACCTCGTCGCCGCGGTTGCCGAAGTGATGGCTCGCGACGGACTGCGGCGGTCCGTACGACGCCTCGATGGGCTCTTCGTAATCGCCCACGCTGATGATCGCCGGATGCAGAAACGTGCGCAGACCGACGCGGTCGTTGTCGTTGAGGCCGGAGCGCAGGAGCAGCGCCGGCGAGTTCAAGGCGCCGCCGCTGAGCACGAATCGCTTGGCTGTGATCCGCAGCGCCTTGCCGCCCTGCAGCGTCCCCTCCGCTGCCGTGATCTCGCCTCCGCTTTCGATCAGCCGATCGATGCGCGCCCGGTGCAGGAGCCGCGCGCCAGCCTCGATGGCGTCCGGGATCAGCGTCACGAGCATCGAGCGCTTGGCGTTATAGGGACAACCCATGCCGCAGTAGCCGGATTGCATGCACGCGTAGACGTTTCGCTTGAGCGGCGCCCAAGCATAGCCGAGCTTTTCGAGCCCCTCCTTCAGCTTCGCATTGTTCTTGTTGATCTCGCTCGGCTTCACCTCGGCGATCGCCAAGCGCTCTTCGATCCAGTCCCAGTGCGGCACGAGCTCTTTGTAGGCAAAGCCGGTGACGCCGCGCTTCTCACGCCAGTGCGCGACGACGTCTTCGGGCGTTCGAAAGCTCGTCGTCCAATTGACGACGGTCGTGCCGCCGACCGCGCGGCCCTGCAGAATCACGACACCGAGATCCTCGGTCGCCCGCCGTCCGCCCTCTTGATAGAGCTTCGGGAAGACGTCGTTCTCGTCCATCGTGAAGTCTTTGTTCGTGTAGAGGCCACCTTCTTCGACGACGAGGACGTCTTTTCCGGCTTGGGCGAGCGTGGCTGCGACAACCGCCCCGCCGGCACCGCTGCCGATGACGCAGGTGTCCGCGGTGACCGTCAGATCGCCGCTCGCGCGCGCGCCGTCGATCACGCGCTCGTGAGCGAACACCGCGGCGAGGGCGCTCATGGCTTGCCGCCCGGAGGTGTGTTCGCCGCCAGCCACTCGCGCGTCCCCATCTTCGAATCGTCGAACGAAAGCCCGGGGATGCGCCGCGGCCCTTGATAGCCGATGCCGCGCTGCTCGTTCGTGTCGGCGTAACACGCACCGAGGCACAAGCGGCGGAGCACTTGGTACCCGCTTCTTCGCACCGTCACGCGCGAGTCGCGCCACGCCGTGAGGACCGCGTCCTGCGCGTCGCCGTCAGCGCGCGAAAACGGCGACAAGCGCCCGTCGAAGATCAGCGCAAAGAGCGCGTTATCGAAGAGCAAGAGCAGCTTGTTCACGTCGGCGGCGGCGTCAGGAGCCACGTCGTCGAGCCACACGTCGATTTGACGAACGATGCGCGTCGGATCGGCGACGTGCGGCACGATGCGCGCGGCGACGGCGCAGAGGATCGCAAAGCCGCGCGGAGACAGGTGCCGCAAGCTCGCCGCATCGACGCCGCGCTCTCGCGACGGATAGAGGGCGAGCCCGGCGACAGAGAGCAGCGCGCCCCCGATGACTCCGCGCTTCAAGAACTGCCGACGATTCATCGCCGCGAAAGGTACCACGCGTCGCCGGTGGTTTCAGCGTCCGGGCGAAAGTTCCTGCGGCGCGAGCGCCATCAGAAAGTGCCGCTGATCGCGAGCCCCTGTGCGCCGGGCGACAAGAGCGGCGTGATCGTCGCTTTGGTCTGCCCGCTGCCGTAGACGAGGACGGACTTCTTCGAGGCGAACCCCGCGATGAGCAGCGCGCCGCCGAGCACTTCGACGATGCCGATCGGCAGCTGCGTGGCAAGCGCGGCGCCGACCCAAAAGTCGGGTACCGTCGCCGGCGACACGAACGCCCCGATGATCGGGATCCACGCGACCGGCGAGCCGAGCCCGAAGCTGCCGAGCAGGCCCGACAGCAGCCAACTCGTCGCGAACAAGGACAAGCCCGCGGCCCACATGCCGACGCGCGTGCGCTTCTCCACGCGCATGCCCGGCGGGATCGGCATGCCTTCGATATACGGCACGGTGAGCCCGTACATATACATGGGCGGCGCGACTGTCGGCGCCATCGAGGGGGTCTCCTGCAGCGGATGTGGTTGCGCCTGCGCCTCCGGCCCTGGGTCCGGCATGCCGGGGATCACGCACTGCTTGTTGCGACAGCGCAGACGCCCGCTGCAATCGAGATTGCGTTGGCAACTCTGGAAGGTGCCGGGCGGGACGCACATGTTCTGGCGGCACTCGAGCGCGCTTTCGCAGTCTCGGGCCGACAAGCAGCTCTCGCCCTCGGCTCCGGCTTTGTCGATTTGGGCCGAGGCAGCGCCCGGCGCGTCAGCAAACGCGAGAAGACAAACGACGACAGTGAACATGCGGGCTCCGAGGGGCGAGAAGGAACTAGAGGCTCTCCATGTAAGCGACGAGGTCTTTCACGTCGGTCGCCGAGAGGTGTGAGGTCTTACCGTGCTTGTCGCCGCCGCCGAACTGGCCGAAGCGCGCTTCCAAGGTCGGCGCGGCGCCGTCGTGGAGGAAGGGCGCGCGCCAGGCAACGCCGCGCAGCGAGGGCGTTTGGAACTTGCCGCCGGTGCCGACGTCGGCCGTCGCGCTGTTGGTGAACGACGCGCCGTTGTGGCAGCTCGTGCACTGCGCGCTGCCCTCGAAGAGCTTCTGTCCGCGCGTGACCGCCACCGCGTCTTTCACCGGGCGGAGCTGGTTCGCCGGGATCGCGTTCACCCAACGCGCGGTCGCGGTGATCTCCGGCTCGGTCAAGCGCGGGCCCCCCATGCGGTGCTGGAAGACTTCTTGCGTGAGCGCGGTGAAGTCGGCCTGGTCGCCGTCCCAGTGGAACGGCTCGGTGCCAGCGACGCCGCCGCGCAGGCTTTGCGTCCGGCGCGCGCCGATCGTCGCGAACGACCACACGCGGCCATCGTCGCCGCCTTCCAAGTGACACGATGCGCAGGCGACGCTGCCGCCGGCGTTGCTGTGAAAGACCGCGTGGCCGGTGTCGAAGCGGCTCTCGGTCGAGAGCACCAAGACCTGCGACGGCGTGCCGTTCGTGATCTTGAAGAGCGCCGCCGGCTCGCGCGTTTGCACGAAGAGCTTGCCGGTCGAATCGAAGCCGGCCGCGACCGCTTGGCCGGGCACTTCGACGCTTTCGCTCGGGAATTGGCAGGTGTTTCCACTCGGGCTGCCGAACGACGTATCTTGCTGCGGCGCCGGCGGTGACGTGCGAGCTGCCGTGGTCGCGTTCATCACGAACACCGTCGGCGAGCCCTTGGTGAACGCATTGCCGGGCGCGACGATCGCCACCTTCGACGCGAACGCAGCAACGGCGATGTCGACGGGCACCACGGCCTCGGCGATGACCGGTGACTCGACGGGCGTCTGACCCGGTTCGACTTCGCTGACCGTTGTATGCACGATCGGATCGGAGCAGATGTCCGGGCCGCCATAGCCGCCAGCGGCCTGCGTGACGACCGGCTCTTCGGTGCCGCGCTGGTGCAACAGAAACGCCGAGTCACCCGTGCTGTCGGTCGCGAGGCGCATCGCCGCGCCGGCGCTGAACACGCTGCGGCTCAGAAACTCCGGCGGACGCTTGGTGGCGCTCACCTTGCCGTTGGCATCGAGCGTGAGGATCTCGGCGGAGCGCAGGCGGGTGACCATCAGCTTGCCTTTGACCACGGCGACGTCCCGCAGATCGTCAGGGAGCTGCACGGTGCGGGTAGGCGCGCCGCTCGCTGACGGCATCGACACGAGCTCGCCGTTCGCGCACGCGACATGCAACTGATCACCGGTCTTGTCGTAGGCGATGCCACGCGGCAAGGCACAAACAGAGCGGCGCACGCTGCTCGTCCACGGGGCACCGGCGAGCGTCAATACGGCGCCACCGCCGCGCAGCACCACATGCACGCGATGATCGGCGTCTTCGACGACGCGGCCCGGCTCGTCGTGGGCTTGCAGGATGATGTCGGAGATCAACGACTTGCTACGAAGATCGACGACGTAGATGCGGTCGCGATCCTGGTCGGACGCGATCGCTGTGTTGTCGTCCTTCAAGATGGTCAGGGTGCCGCCGCTGATCGGGGGCGGCGTCTCGAGCGCTTGCACCGTGGTGCCGAACGCCGGCTGCGGGCCGGCTGGGCTGCCTTCGTTGAAGAAACCGCCGCCGCAGTCGAAGCACTCTTCGATGGGTCGAGGCGTGAGCGGGCCGTAATAGGGGGTCTTGCAGGCGGAGACGAAGGCGACGGGCACGAGCATCAGGACGAACGCAGCGGCTTTCATGAACGACCCCTTTTCGTTGCCGGCACGCGTGAGCAAGCGGCATGCCCACCCACTTTCGACTGCTATTTTGACGCTGAGGGTCCCCTAAGTCGGACAATAAAGTCTCGCAAGCGATTCTAGGCAATGCCGGTGAGCTCACCCGAGCAATACGCGGGGTCGCCGTAACTGGCTGCACTTCCCCCAAAGCCGAGCAGGATCGAGAGCAGCAAGTTGTTGTGGTTCTTGTTGGTGAAGCGCACGAAGCGGTTCGTGCGCCAACCGAGCGCGTGACCGGCGATGACGAAGGGGATGTCGAGGTGCGAGTGCGTGTTTCCGGCCGACAACTCGCTGCCCCAGAGGAGCAAGGTGTTGTCGAGCACCTTCGAGCCGTCGCCCTCTTGGGTCTGCAGCTTGGCGAGCATCGACGCGAACTGCTGCGCCTGCCAACGGTCGCGCTTCCTGAAGTTGTCTCGGCTCGCGTCCCGGCGCGGAAACTGCGCGTTGTAGGGATCGTCATCGCTCAAGTGCGAGAGGTTGTGAATGTCGTCGGAGACACTGATGAACGGCATCGGAATGTGATCTTGCGCGTCGACAAACACCACCGTCACGACGCGCGTGAGGTCGCAGCGCAGCGCCAACGCCGCGAGCTCGAGCTGAAGGTGCGCCATCTCGGGCATCGCGTCGGACGAGAGCGGCAGATCGCTCAGCGCCGGTTCGCCGGACGCCGCGCAACCTTCATAGCTCGGCCAGTCGCTCGGATTGCCAATCGGGCCGGTCGAGCCCGTGCTGCCGCTCGTGCCGGACCCGCCGGTCTGCGTGCCGCCGGTGTTGCCGGTCGAAGACCCGCCGTCGCTTTGCGTCCCTGCGGGCGCCGGGGGTGGCGGGGGCGGCAACGAGGCGATGCGCTTCTCCAAGTCGCGCACGATCGTCAAATGCTCGTCGAGGCGCTTGCTGTCCTCCTGACTCACGCGCTGCTTCATCGAGCCGAGCTGCGAGACCACGCCGTCGAGCACCGATTGGCGGCGCAGCACATGGATGGGAATCTCGTCACGCGCGCCGCTCGTAAAGAAGAGCGAGCGATAGGTTTGGCGCGGATCGTTCTCCGGAAGCTGCGGGATCTCCGAGCCACGATAGCTGACGACGCCGCTGTTGTTGCGCTGGCGCGCGTTGATGCCGAGCTGCAAGCTCCCAATCGGCGTCGTTTGTCCGATGACGCTGACCAGCGTTTGATCGAGCGAGATGCCGGTCGCCCAGCCGGCTCGCTGGCCGTCGTTGCCGACGAAGTCGCCAGGCGCGAGCTTCTGGCCCGTGAGCAGCGCCCCGATCCCACGCTGGTGCTGCTCGCCGACCGTGCCTTCCTGCGCGACGCGCATGTTGATGCCACTCGTCCACAAGAGGTGCGAGCGCCACGGCGCCAAGTCGGGATCGATGTTCCAGCCGAGCGTGAAGTCGGCCTCGGTGCCGCTCGGCCCTGGCTTTGGACGGAAGCTGTAGGGCGCGTTGTCGATGCCGTTCGGATGGTAGAAGAAAACGAAGCGCTTCGGCGGTGTCACGCTCGCGCGCGCGGCCCGCGGCAGCAACGAGACCAAGGTGGGCAAGGCGACGATCGCGCTGCCCGCCCCACGCAGAAACTGACGGCGCGTGATGCGGTTCATGGCATCGTCTCCGGCGCGGCGTGCGCCTTGAAAGCGTCGGACTTCGCCACCGCGCGGACGAGCGCATCGAACGAGCCGCCCGAAGTCGCGAACGCGCGCTGCACGCCATAGAGGCTGCAGAGGTCGCCGACGTCGAGCGTGCGGCCGAGCGAGAAGCGCAGCCACTCGCGCGAGATGCAGTCAGTCACCTGACCGCTCTTCGTCAGCCGTTCGCTCAGCTCCTCGACGCCGTGGAGCGGGCCGCGCAATTTCTCGTCCCGCGCGCGCACCAGCTCGCCGCCCGCGTCGATCGCGTGGCCGTTTTCGCGGTCGCGCCACTGGCCGATGCCGTCGAAGTTCTCGAAGAGAAAGCCGGCGGCGTCGATGCGCTCGTGGCACACGGCGCAGTCGGCTTGCGCGTGCGCGGCGAAGCGTTCGCGCGTCGTCTGCGCGGTGCTCGGCGCCGGCGGGATGAGGTTCGCGCCGGCAGGAGGCGCGCCGGGCGGTTGGCAAAGCAGCTTGTCGAGCACGAAGACGCCGCGGCGAACCGGCGACGACTGATTCGGCCCGGCGAAGTGCGCGAGAAAGCCCGGCTGCGCCAGGAGCCCGGTGCGATGGGTCGGCGTGAAGCGCTCGAAGTCGGCCGTGGGCGCGAGCCCCGTGTACATCGAGAGATCCGCGTTGGCGTAAAGCGTCTGGCTGGTGAGCAAGGTCTTGACGTTGTCGCCGTCGCGCACGACGTGCTCAAGGTAAAGCGCGAGCGACTGCTGCCAGCTGCGTGAGAGCGAGCGCGTCCATATGGGATATGTCGCTTCGTCTTTGCGCTCTGTCTCGAGCTCTTCGACGCCGAGCCAAAGCCCCAAGAAGCGCAGCTTGCCGCGATCGGAGCGCGGATCTTTCAGCATGCGCTCGACCTCGGCGCTGACGCCGGCGTCGGTCGCGAGCGCGCCAGCCTCGGCCGCGTCGAGCAACGCATCGTCGGGCGTCGAAGCCCAAACGAAGTACGAGAGCCGCGTGGCGAGCTGATAGTCGCTGAGACGCGTGAGCTCAGGAGGGGCCTGCGCGAGGCGCTCGTCGCGGTAGAGGAACTGGGGCGAGAGCAAGATCGAGGCGATCGCCCACTCGAGCCCGAGATTCGCGCCGCCCGCAGCGTAGCCATCGGCGTAAACGCGCAGCGCCGCGTGCGTCTCCTCGACAGTCAGCGGCCGGCGAAAGGCGCGGCGAGCGAAGCGCGCGACCGATTGTTGGTAGCACCCGACGGCGTTCGGGTCGCACGCGAGCAAGAGATCGCGGCGATCACGGACCGCGCGCGCCGCGACGGTCTCCGCCGCTTCCATGTAGCGCTTCAAGCCATCGGACGACATGCGGTTTGCGTTCGCGTCGTTATCGTATCCGTCGGTCAGCGGCTCGCGCGCGAAGTTCTGCGCCGGACGGGTATCGTCGCCCAGCAGATCGAGCACGGTGTAGTCGTATTCTGCGCGCGTCAGCATGCGCAGCGGCGTCGGGCCCGGGACAGAAGCGCCGCAAATGAGCGGGGCGAGCGACTCCAATGGCTCGACACCGGGTGCGCCGCTTTGACACGCCCCGGCAAGAGCGGCGAGACAGAGGCTACGTAATAGGACAGCGCGCACGCAGCGGAAAGTCTACCCAGACGGCGGCTGGGATGCCAGCCTGTCGTTGCTCAGAGAGAGGTGGAGGGAACGATGTCGGCAGAAACGCACTTGGCAGCGGCGTGGCTCGAGATCGCGCTGGCCGCCGTGACCTTGCTCGCGCTGCTCTTCATTTCGGCGCCGTACGGACGCCACGCTCGCGCCGGCTTCGGTCCGAGCCTGCCGAGTCGGCTCGGCTGGATCATGATGGAGTCGCCAGCCGTGATCGTCTTTGCGGCGATCTACTTCGCGGGCCCGAGGCGCTTCGAGCCGGTGTCGCTCGCGCTCTTGGCGATGTGGCAATTTCACTACATCAACCGCACCTTCGTCTTTCCCTTTCGCTTGCCACCGACGAGCAAGCGCATGCCTCTGCTCGTGCCGGTGTTCGGCGTCGCCTTCAACTTGCTGAACGCCTTCGTCAACGCCGGCTGGATCGGGCACGTCGCGCGCTACGACGTGGCGTGGCTCGTCGATCCGCGCTTCATCGCCGGCGTGCTCGTGTTCTTTACAGGCTTCGCCATCAACCACGCGAGCGACATGAAGCTATTGTCGCTGCGCGCGCCCGGCGAGAGCGGCTACAAGATCCCGCGCGGCGGCTTGAACGAGCTCGTCACGTCACCGAACTATCTTGGCGAGATCATCGAGTGGACGGGCTTCGCGATCGCGACGTGGTCGCTCGCAGGGCTGGCGTTCGCGCTCTACACCTTCGCGAACTTGGCGCCGCGCGCGCTGCAACACCACAAGTGGTACAAGGAGAAGTTCAGCGACTATCCGAAGGCGCGGCGCGCGCTGATTCCGTACGTGCTCTAGCCTGCATTATTCACGACGTTCCGTTGTGAGAGCGGTGAGTGCCCGCGAGGTCGGGCCGCACGGATGGTTTGGGACCGAAGGCATCCTGAACAGGCTGTCGAGGTCACAAACCCGAGTACGGTCCCGAGATCGCGGAGCAATCGCCGCTCGCAGTAGGAAGGTCGTGAATAAGGCAGGCTAGTAGTGCCAGCCGATGAAGCTCGAGATGCCGAAGTTCAGCGCGAACGCGGCGAGCTCGGGGCGCCCCGCGATCCACTGCGGTTCCAACGCGAAGTACGGTCCGATGCCGATGACGACGTGCTGCAAGATCGCAAACACGAGCGGCAGGTTCACCGCCGCGTTCAAGAACCAGATCGTCCCCTCGGGTGGCGCGCCGGCGATCGGGCGCGCGAAGGTGCCTTGCGCGCCGAAGGAGAGATCGAGGCGTGGCCAGATCGAGACCCAGTCAGTGAACGGCACTTGCACGCCGATGCGCGGACCGGCGCCGAAGCCGGGGCCGTAGGCGAGCGGTGACCACGCGTAGCCCGCGCGGACGAAGGCGCCGAGCGAGACGCGCTTGACGAGGAAGTAGTCGAAGGCGAGCGCGAGCGTGACTTCGCCCGAGAACTCGTTCGTCGACGAGCTCGCCGACGGGATGGCCGCGGGACGCGACGCAAGCAAGGGGGCGCTCGCCGAAAAACGGAGCGAGGTCCCGCTCGTCCACACCATGTCGCCCGGCGTGCCGAAGGTCTGCTTCGGCTTCGTGGGCTCGGCGGTGGCGCTCTGGGCGGGCGGCGCGTCGGCGGCGATCAAGGCGGCGAGGAAGGTGAGAGCCAACATTTGGCAGAGCTGTCGCGCCGCCGGTGCATCCTGTCAAAAAACCGGCCGTCTCGACATTGCCGTCAATTCGAGTACATCGCCCGGCCGTGACCCCGGCGTTCATCTTCGTCTTCATCACCGTCGCGCTCGACATGCTCGCGCTCGGCATCATGGTGCCGGTGCTGCCGAAGCTCATCGTCCAGTTCGAGCACGGCAACATGGCCAGCGCGGCGGCGATCTCCGGCTGGTTCGGCTTCGCGTGGGCGGCGATGCAGTTCGTCTCGTCGCCGGTGCTCGGCGCGCTCTCGGATCGCTTCGGGCGACGGCCAATCATCTTGCTCTCGAACCTCGGCCTCGGGCTCGACTACGTGATGATGGCGCTGGCGCCGAGCTTGCCTTGGCTCTTCGTCGGTCGCCTCGTCTCCGGCGTCACCTCGGCGAGCTTCCCGACGGCCGCGGCATACATCGCCGACGTGACGCCGCCGGAGAAGCGCGCGGCGAAGTTCGGCATGCTCGGCGCCGCGTTTGGGCTCGGCTTCGTCATCGGGCCGGCGCTCGGTGGCGGGCTCGGCGCGATCGATCTGCGGCTGCCGTTTTGGATCGCGGCCGGGCTGAGCCTCGCGAACGCGGCGTACGGCTTCTTCATCCTGCCGGAGTCGCTGCCGGCGGAGCGACGCGCCGCATTCTCGTGGTCGCGCGCGCATCCGCTCGGCGCGCTGCGCTTGTTGCAATCGCAGCCGGCCCTGCTCGGCATGGCGATCGCCGGCTTGTGCTACTTCGTCGCCCACGAGGCGTTGCCGAGCATGTTCGTGCTCTACACGGACTATCGCTACCACTGGGACGCGGCGCGCGTCGGCCTCGTCCTCGCCGGGATCGGCGTATCGTCGACGATCGTCTCGGCGACCTTGGTCGGTCCGGCGGTGAAAGCGCTCGGAGAACGGCGCGCGCTGCTGCTCGGTTTGAGCGCCGGCGCATGCGGCTTCCTCATCTATGCGTTTGCCGCGAGCGAGCTCGTCTTCGTCGTCGGCGTGCCGTTGATCGCGCTCTGGGGCCTCTCTAGCCCCTCGCTCTCGGCGTTGATGAGCCGGCGCGTCGGGCCGTCGGCGCAAGGGCAGCTGCAGGGCGCGATCGGCAGCCTGCGCGGCATCTCCGGCATGCTCGGACCACCGTTGTTCACGCAGACCTTCGCCTATGCGATCGGGGCGGGCTCGCGCATGCCGTTCTCTGGTGCGCCGTATTTGCTCGGCGCCATGCTGATCATCGCCGGCGCGCTCTTGGCCGTGGTCGTCACGGCGCCGGCGAGCGATACCGACGCGAGGGTCAGCGAGGCGCCGTGAGCGCTTGTTGCATCGCCGCGAAGATCACGCCGCTTCGTAGGTGCCGAAGAGCTTGTCCCAAATGATCGACGCGCCGAAGTTCGTCGCGTTCTTTCGGTGGTGAAGGAAGTGAAAGTAGCTGCCGCTCGTCTCCTTGCCGAAGCCCAAGTGGCCGTACGCCGGGAGGAGCTCGAGCGCCATCATCACGAAGACGACGTGAAAGGTAGACACCGGCACGAGGAACACGACGAGCATGGCGCTGAAGTAGGCGACGCCTTCGATCGGATGAAACGAGAAGCTGCTGAACGGGTTCGGGTTGTTCGAGTAGTGATGCACGACGTGGACGCGCTTGTAGAGCCACTTCGTGTGCATCAGGCGATGGGTGGCGTAGAAGTGCACGTCGGTCCAAACCAAGATGATGAGCGCAATGCCGATGCTGCCCAAGAGGCCAGGGGCAACCAATTTGAGGTGCCCGGTCGCGACCGCGAGGTAGATCGCGATCTCGTAGCCGGCGGCGATGAGACAGCTCTGTAGGCTGCGCACGATCTCCTGGTGGACGAGCGCGGTCCGCGGCAACTGTTCGATGATCTTGTACGGCGCGAGGCGGCGCTTGGTGAACGGCAAGACGTAGAAGACCACGTAGATGGCGCCGTAGAAAGCCAGGAAAAGACCGATCGTTCGCACGACGATGAACGCGATGGTCGCGGCGCTCACCGGACCTGGGCCCGCGAGGTGCGCTGCGCCGAAGCGATACACGGCGAAGGTGGTGATGGCCTGCAAAAGGAGCATGGCCGGATGCAAGCTGAGCAGGCGTTTGAGCGCGGTGTAGCCCATGAAAGGCCCATCCCACGAAAGCGGCCGGATCGGAAAGGTCTGACCATTCACGCGCTGACCGCTCGGTCAAGTTAGACGCAACACCGCCCCCAGTGCACCGATAACGCCGGTATGAAGCCCCCAAAAGACGTTGTCGCCGCCGTTCAACGCGTGGCCGCCCTGTCCGGAGAACCTGAGGAGCTCGACGAGGGCGACGTCGCCGCGCTCGCCAGGACGCCGCGCTACAACCTCGACGGCGATCCGACCACGCTGAACGAAGCCGAGCTCGATCGCTTCTTGGACGACAACGATGTCGACCTCTTCGATGGCGCCTCGGTCATCAAGAACGTGGTCTTCTCGTCGCGGGTGTGTGGCACCGACAAGAAGCTCAGCCCACAAGAGGCGGTCGCGGGGCTGCTCGGTCGCTACACGGACGGTGAGGAGCTGGTCGTCGGCGTCTCGCTGCGCGCACCGAAGAAGATCTGAGCCGCGGCGTCCGTTTTCGCGCAGAGCTCGCGCGCATCACGATCTGAGAAATTCTTGCGCACGTCCCGCGGATGTCCTCCAATGGTGCGGAGCTCCGAGGGCAAAGAACCGTGACACGAACTTATCTACTGATGATGGGCTGCATCGCGGCAGCGCTCAGCGCTTGCGCCGCAGTGCAACGCTCTGGTCCCCCGCCCGGTTGCATCAAGATGGACTGCGCCGAGGTCTTCGAAGGCATGAAGCCGCTCGACGCATCGGGTGACGAAGACAATGACGGCGTCCGCAACGAGATCGACGGCGCGCCGACCATCCCCGAAGACAAGGACGGCGTGCAGGACGACGATGGGATCCCCGATCCCGACGTCGTCGACGCGAAGGACGACAAAGGGGACAAAGGAGAGAAGGGCGCCGGCAGTGGCAAGCCGTCGAACAAAGTCAGCGACCTCGACAAAGACGGCTACGCCGACGCTTACGATCAGTGCATGAACGAAGCGGAAGATCGCGACGGCTTCGAGGATAACGATGGCTGTCCCGAGCTCGACAACGACGGCGACGGCACGCCGGACGCCACCGACCCGTGCCCGAACATCCCCGGCACGTGGTGCACGGGCGAGAAGAAGCCTCCTGTCGCGGCAACGCCGGCGCCCGCTGGTTCGCAGGAAAAGCTCGACATCAAGGACGAGCTGTTCTTCGGCGCCGGCTCAGCCAAGCTCGACATCGTCAAGTCGAAGCTGGCGTTGCGTGCGCTGGTGCTCGCGCTGAAGGAAAAGCCGGACATGAAGATCGAGATCCGCGGCTACACGGACGATCGCGGTGACGCAGAGAAGAACAAGAAGCTCTCGGCCGCGCGCGCGAACGCGGTGCGCACCTACCTGACGAAGGTCGGCGTCGACGGCGCGCGGCTGACCGCGGTGGGCTTGGGCGCCGACGATCCGATCGCCTCGAACGATACGGCCGAAGGCCGCGCCAAGAACCGTCGCGTCGAATTTGCGGTGATCCCATGACGATACTCGCACTCTCGTTGACACTGCTCCTGCGCGGCGAGGCCCCCGCCGCCGCGCCGCCGCCAGCTTCGCCGCTCACCGAGCTCGACGTCGGCACCACGCGCATCATCGACACCGGCAAGGTCTCGAGCGGCGCTCGTGAAGCGATGGACAAGACGCTGTTCAACGTGCCCGACGCCACCGCCGTCACGATCATCTTGTGCGTCGGCAACGCCCCGCAAGCGCCGCTCGACCGCGCGCCGCAAGCGATCGAAGAGCTGACGAAGATCGTCTCGTCGTTGCAGCCAAAGCTCACCCGCAGCACCGTCGCACGCGCGATGGACGCCAAAGGTTGCCCCACCGGCGTTCGCGTCGCGTTGACGACCTACGACGGCCGCGGCTCGCTCAGCGAAGCGAAGGTCATCGCCGTCACCGGAAACGTCGTGGCGAAGACGCGCGATGGCCGGGACGTGCCGCTGTTCAAAGACTCCGTCGTACCGGAGCAGTCGGCGATCGTGACAGCCTCGGGCACCCGCTGCACGATCCTGCTCCCCGACGGCACCAAGGTCACCGTGCGTGAAAACAGCAACCTCGCGCTGAGCTCGCTGCAGGCGACGGCGGCGAGCGGATCGCAGCCGTCGAAGTTGAAGCTGCTCGTCGGAAAGATCTGGTCGGCGTTCAAGGGCAGCGGTCACAACCTCGACGTCGAGACACCGAACGCGGTCGCCGGCGTGCGCGGCACCGAGTTCCAAGTCGGCGCGCAAAAGGAGTCAGGCAAGAGCAACCTCGCGGTCTACGACGGCAAGGTGGCGATCAACGTCGGCAGCAAGGGTACCGAGGTGCCGCAAGGGTTCGCGATCGTCGCCAAGGAAGCGCTCGGCGATCTGCGCAAGCTGCCGCCGTCACCCGAGAACCTCTTGCCCCGCGCCGGCAAGTTCAAGGGCATCGGGCACGTGAAGTGGGATCCGGTGAAGGGCGCGGTCGGCTATCGCTTGGAAGTTTCGCGCGACGTCACCTTCACCGACATCTACCTCGATCAGATGTTCAAAGGGACGCGCATCCGCATCGACGCGCCACCGGGCACATACTATTGGCGGGTGTTCGCGCGAGACGACGAGGACATCGAGAGCGGCCCGTCCAAGCTCTTTCCGATCGAGTTCACGGCACCCTGAGGTTTTCGCTACGGCTTCACGCGGCGAAAGCTCGCGGCGAGCGGCGACCACAGTTTCTTCGCATCGGCGCCTTTGATGAACGCGAGGATCTTCGCTGGCTCGTCGTCGATCGTGCGATCGTTGCCCTTCAGCGTTCCCGCCGCGATCGCGTCGCGCACCGGCTTCTCGTCCATCCACGCGATCGTCAGCTTGCCGTCCTTGCTGAGCTCGACCTTCGCGAAGATCCAATCGGCGCCGAGCGTGAACTTCTCCGCGTAGGAATCAGTGAAGGTCTTTTGCCGCAGGTTCAGGTAGATCGCCCCGTCGGCGAGCGTCTCGTGCCCTTGGTAGTGCAAGACGCCGGCGCCGTCATTGTCGTCTTCGCCGACGAGCACCACGTCCATCTGGCCGTCCTTGTGCGCCGAGAAGTGGAGAAAGACGGCGCGCTGGTCGATCTTTCCTGACCACGCGCCAACGAGCCGCGCGTCGACCTTGGCGGTGCTCGGGTCGGAGAGCGGACGTTGCGAGCGGGCTGGCTCGCAGGACACGACGAGGACGAGGGCAAGAAGAAGCGTGCGTCTGATCATGAAGTGCGCGTAGCAAACGCCCAGCTGGACGCAAGCCCTATCTTTCGGTCTATGCGTCGAGGATGAGCGTGCTGTGCGCCGTGCTTTTCGCGGTGAGCGTCGGAGGTGAGGTGGGAAACGAGGTCGACCCGACGCGAACGATCGTCGGCATCAAAGAACAATGGCGCTCGCCGGGCGACGTCCTCGTGACCTTCGTCGGCGGCGGTCACAAGCACGCAGATGACGGCGGTGCCGTCGGAACCTGGACGTTTCGCTTCGAGAAGTCGAGCGCCGAGCCCGTGCTCGAACGGATCATGGGACAGATGCCGGAAGCCGAGCTCGCCGTGTTCGGGCGACTGTACTTGATTGGACCGACGAAGGTGCGGGACCGCCTGCGCGTGCACGAGCAGAAGCTGACGGAGCCGCTGACGGATGCGGCGGCGCTCGTGATCGCGGCAAAGCACGCGGCGAACGCCGGCATCGCGTTCGACGGCTCCTCGACCTCGGCGCGCACGGGCATCTACGACATTGTGCTGCGGCGCGGGCAAGCCAACGTGCTGCGCATGCGCGTCGGACAGTATACGCGGCGCATACTCAGCGTAGACGCATCGAAGTAGCTGCGAACGGCGCCGCGCAGGCCAGGCGAGTATCTCTTCGTGTTGCTCTAGAACTTGCCGGACACCGATGCGCCCGGGCCAAGCGGCACGACGGAGATCGACGGCTCCGCCGGCTTGCCGTCGATCAGGAAGAGCACAATGCCGGTGGTCAACGCGGCGGCGCCGACACCGAGGCCGACGACCCCCCAGATGCGCACGCCGTTCACGGTGGACTCCTGCGCGCGAAGTTGATCGAATTGCGCCTGCGTGCGGACCGGCGTCGCGTTGTAGACCCGCGTCGCCTGATCGAGCTGCGACGACATCATGCGGTTGGCGATGAGCATGCCAACGCCGCCAAGGATTCCGACGCTGCCGAGCACTGTGAGCGTGTAGGACGCCGGGCGATAGCGATAAACGAGCACGGGTGGGACTGTCGTCGTCACCGCCGCGGCGGCCTCGTTGTCGCCGATGGAGCCCATCGTCGTGTCCGTACGGGCAACGGCGCTCGACTGCGTGCGATCGCGCGGCTGCAGATCGGCGACGGCCGGTGCCTTCGCGCCAAGCAGCTCGTCGAGCATGCTGCCAAGCTCGCGATCGAGTGAGCCGGTTTGGCTAAACGTGCGCTCGGCCCGTCCAGCCTCGGCGAAGGTCGAGAGATCGTGCATCGCGAGCGTCACGAAATAGTGCCCGCTCTCCCGTTGCACGCGGCCGGTGACGAGCCGCTTCGCGCCGAGAGCACCGGCGATCTCCTGCTGGCAAGCGAGCGCACGGCACTGAGCGACCCGGGCGCGCGTGGCGCTGCCGAGACCGGCGAGCGGAGCGTAGATCGGCTCTTTGCCGCGCTCGTGGATCAGCTCGGCGAGCAACGGGAGCCACGCCTCGCGCACGTTGGCGGGTGCGTCGAGCGGGACGATGGCGATCCCTTCGCGCTTCGGTCCGCGCTTGACCGACTTCGTCACGTCGACGACGATGCGGGTGCCGCGCTTCGAGAGGATCTGAACCTTGGCCACCTTCGCGTCGATCGCACCGCTCTCGACGAGCGCGCGCAGGTTTTGCTTCACTTGCGCGGCGATGACTTCATCGGCGTCGCGTGGCTGCGCCGGCGACGACGCTTCGCTGGTCTTGGCGTCGGCCGTCGCTTGCTTCGCCACCGCGGTCTCGCGCGCGGCAGCGGCTTGCTTCGCCGCGGCGACTTCTTTGGCAGCGGCGTTCTCACGCGTGACGGCGGCTTCCTTTGCGGCCGCGGCTTCCTTCGCTGCAGCGGCTTCTTTCGCGGCTGCGGCGGCCTTGGCGGCGGTGGCTTCACGCGCGGCGGCGGCTTTGCGTGCGGCCTCGGCTTCCTTCGCGGCAGCGGCCTCGCGCGCCGCGGCGGCTTCACGCTCGGCTTGCGCTTCTTTGGCGGCGACCTCCTTGGCGGCGGCGGCCTCTTTGGCGGCTTGGATTTCCTTCGCCTTCGTCGCGGCTTTCGCAGCCTTCGCGGCCTTCGCGGCCTCGGCGGCCTTTTGCAGCGCTTGCTCGCGCGCCGCCGCGGCTTCTTTCGCCGCCTGAGCTTCACGTGCGAGGGCGGCTTCACGGGCGAGCGCGGCTTCGCGCGCGGCTTGCGCATCCGCGGCGGCCTGCGCCTCCTTCGCCGCCGCCGCCTCCTTCGCGGCCTGCGCCTCTCTGGCGGCCTGCGCTTCTTTGGCGGCGGCCGCTTCTTTCGCGGCTTGTGCTTCCTGGGCCGCCTGCGCCTCGCGCCTCGCGGCGGCTTCTTCTCTTTCGGCGGCGACGTTGCGCGCCTCGCTGAGCGTCGTCGCTTCGTGGACCACGCTGGCGATCGCCCGCGCCTCGAGCAACGCGCGCGGCGGCGGGTCGGGCCGATTCGCGCGTACCCACGCCATGATCTCTTTAGCGATCTCGGGATCCGGCAAGTAGAGCGCCGTGCCTTGCTCGACGCGGTTCGGATCGTTGCCGATCTGCGCCTTGTTCGTCTCGTAGAGCGCCGGCCAAAACTGCTCGCTGCCGTAGAGCTGCCATGCGATCGCCGAAAGGTGTGAGCCTTTCGGGATGAGCAACGGTTTGTCGGTAGACAGATCGGCGATCGGCGCGTTGACGACGTCGGCACCCGCCGCGCTCGTCTCGAGCGGCGCCGCCGCGATGTCGCTCACTTCGACCGCGGCCGCCTGCTCGAAGCGAATGTTGATCGTGCCTTCGCGCTTCTTACCGAGCGCCGCGACGAGCAAGAGCGTGTGCGCGCCGCCGCTGACGCTCACCTTGTGCGAGGTCACGAGCTCCTTCAACGAAAGGATCTTGTTGAACTTGCCATCGAGGGTGACACGGATCTTCGTCGCCGTGCTCGTCGCTTTCGCGCGCGTCACGTCGATCGTCACCGTGTTCGGCCCCGGGATCGACATGCTCTTCGGCTTCGCCAAGTCGGCGAGCGCGAGGCGAACAGCGCCGGCCGTCTCCTCTTCTTCTTCGGCAGCGGCGACGGCGGGCGGCGAAGCTTCTGCTGGCGCGGCGGCTTCGGGCATGCGCACGACGACGGTGCCGTCCCTTTGTTTTCCGAGCGCAGCCGCGAGCCCGAGCTTGTGCTTGCCGGCTTTGATCTTGATCTCGGCCGCGGCCGTCAGTTCCTTGAGCTGCAGCACCTTCTTCGTCTTCTGGTCGAGCGTGATGCGAACCTTGGTCGCCTTGCCGGTGCTCGCCGCGCGCGTGACCTCGATGGTCACCGTGGTCGGACCGACGACGTCGATCGTTTGCGGCTTCGCGAGGTCCGCGAGCGCAAAGTTTTGCGCGCCGGGCTCTGGTGGCGTCGCTTCCTGCGTAGGCGCCGCGACGGGCGTCTCAGCAACGGGCGGCGGTTCCGGTGCCGGCGTCGCGGCGGGCGCCGCCGGCGCTCCCGTGCTGACGATCACCTCGCCCTCGCGCTTCTTGCCGAGCGCGCCGATGACACCGATGACATGCGCGCCAGCCTTCACCTTGATCTCGTGCTTGGTGACGAGATCCTTCAGTGGCAGCACCTTGTTCGTCTTCTTGTCGAGCGTGACGCGAACCTTCGTTGCCTTGCCGGTCGTCGCGGCGCGCCGGACTTCGACGAACACCGTCGTCGGCCCGGTCACGCTCACTGTCTGCATCGTGGTGAGGCTGCCGAGCGCGAAGGTCGTCGCGCCGGCAGGGGCTGCTTCAGGCGTGGCGGCGGCGGTCTCGGCCGGCGCAGGCTCGGGGGCGGCGGCGACGGGAGGCGCCGCTGGCTCGCTCGGCGCTGCCGGTGGAGGCGCGTCGCCCATGTGAACGATCACTTGGCCGCCGCGCTTCTTGCCGAGGCCGGCGATGAGGCCGAGCGTGTGCGCGCCGGCTTTGATATCGATCGTTTCCGTCGTCGTCGTGCTCGCGAGCGCGAGGATCTTGCTCGTCTTGCCGTCAATCGTGACGCGGACCTTCGTCGCTTTGGTCGTGCTCGCGTCGCGGTGGACCTCGATCGTCACCTTTTGCGGTCCGCTCACCGGTATTTTTTGCATCGTCGCCAGGTCAGCGAGCGCAAACGTGGGCACACCGTCTGCTGCGGCTGGCGCGGCGGCGGTTTCGACCTCGCTCGTTTCGGTGTCCGCCGGCTCGCTCTTCGCCTTCTTTTTGGCTTTCGCCTTCGGTGGCTTCGCGCTTTGTGGCTTCTCCGGCTTTGCCGCTTTGGGTTTGGCGCCAATGCTCTTCGGCGCCGCGACGACCGGTGCGGCGACCGAGAGGACGTAAAGGATACAGACGATCGCTGACGGACCTAGGCGCATTCCGAAGGGAGTATACCCCGGCGTCGAACCCCTCTCATCTATTGTGCTTGCGTTTCTGTCACGAAGATGCGGTGCGCCGGAGAGCCCGCTTGGCGGCGGCGAAGAGCGCGTCGCTGTCGAGGTTCGCGGGTGTTCGCCGCATGAACGCGATCTCGAGCTGCCCCGGCGTCAACGGCCGCGCTGCGCAGGCCTCGAGCAAACGTGCCTTGTTGGTGTCTCGCCACGACGCGATCGCCGCTTCGAGACGCGTACCAGTCGTGACACTCTCACCGATGACCCGCACCAGGCTCGATTGAGCGTGCAAGCGCGCCGCCCGCTCTTCGTGCGAGTCGCAGAGCGGCGGCTCGAAGCTCAGCAGGTCGCGCAACTTCATGGCAGTGCTCATGTGCTCACCCGCGCGCTCGAACACGAGGGTGACGAGCTCACGTTGGCGGGGGCCGACGCGATCGGCCAGAGAGAGAAGGCTCAAATACTTGTCGCAGATCAAGGTCGGCGAAAGCGTCATGGCGTGGCTCCATCCGATCCTACACGTGTGCAAGGGCGAGAGGCTGCCGAAATGTGCGTGCGCGATGTCACACTGCCCGCTTGACGAGGCGCATACTTTTCGGGAGTCGAATAGGCGCTTGCCGAACTTCATCATCACGAACGTCTGCAACCTGCGCTGTCCCTTCTGCTTCGCGACCGAGCACATGGACCAAGAGCACGCGGGCAGCGCCGGGCGCATGTCGGTCGAAGGGTTTCGCCGGCAGCTCGCGTTCGTGGGCCAGCAGGTCGTGCGCTTCTGCGGCGGCGAACCGACCTTGCACCCAAACTTCATCGAAATGATGACGCTCGCCCTCGAAGAGCCCGCGCGCGAGGTCTTCATGATGACGAATGGCGTGTGGCCAGCGCTGGTCCGCGAGCACATCGCCCGGCTGTCGCGCCGCGATCGCCAGCGCGTTGGCTTCCTCTTCAACGTGCTGCCGAGCGCGCACTACCGGCCGGAGCAGGAAGCGGCGCTGCACGAGACCTTGCGCATGGTCGACAAAGCTCGCGCGACGCTAGGCGTGACCCTCTACGAGCGCGAGTACGATCATCGCCACCTCTTCGCGTTGGCGGATCGCTACGGCTTTCGACGTCTGCGCTACAGCGTCGCGTCGCCGAACGTCAGCGATCCGCGTTCGTGGTTGGTCGATCCCACCCGCGATTTTCCGGCGCTCGCGCAGATCGTTTACGCGTTGACGATGGAGGCGCGCCGCCGCGACATCTTCATCCACTCGGACTGCGGTTACTTGCCGCCGTGCATGTTCACCGCAGAGCAGCTGAGCGCGCTCTACCCGCCGGGCGATCGCATGCGCGACCACGCGTTCAACTGCAGCGGCCCGGTGGACATCGGCCCCGGGGGCGAGGCGTGGCGCTGCTACGGGTTGTTCTCGACGATGCGCGCGAAGACCTCGGATTTCGAGCACAGCGGCGCGCTCGGCGATTACTTCGAGGCGCGCACGCAGGAGACGCCGTTCACGCCGCTCTTCGACGCCTGCGCGACCTGCGAGCTGAAGGAGCCCTATCGCTGCGCCGGTGGCTGCTATGCGCTGCGCTCGGTGCAAGACCTTCAGCACCGCGCCTACGAGAGCCTCATACAGATCGGTGCCGATCCGGCGTTCGCGCGCGCGGTGCCACGCATCAAGAGCGACGCGGTGCACGTCGGCGAGCGCGCCGGGCGGCCGCTCCTCATGCTGTGTGACAAGAGCGGAACGTGGAGCAAGCTCGAGCTGAGCGCTTGGGAAACCGAGGTCCTGCTCGCATGCGACGGTCAGCGCAACGTCGCCGAGCTATCGAAGATCGCCAACTCTGACACGGCGCGGCCCAAGCACAACGCCGCGAGGCTCCTTCGCCGGCTCTTCGATCAAGGCGCGCTCGAGCTCACGTAGTCACACCGCGCGCGCGACGACGATGCACGTGACGCACTGCCAGCGCCTGTCGCAACCCCCAGCCGGAGGTCGCCGATAACAAGCCACCATGAGAGCTGTTCGCGCTGAGGTCAGGCCCAGTCACCCAGTCAGTAGCGCCGCCAATCAGGCGATCGTGTCCGAGGCCAAGGAGATCGAGGCTTTCTTGGCAAAGCACTGGGTGACCCGTATCGCGCCCGACGGCATGCCCGAATTCCGGCGTGAGTTCGAAACGAAAGCCAAGAACCTCGGCCTTGCGTGCCGCGCCGGAACGACCGTTGTCGAGTCATGCCTGCTCCTCGGTGAGGCGTTACTAAACGCGAAGCCTCGGCCCGATCTTTGGACGACAGTGGACGAGCTCGAGAAGATCGTGTCCCGAACGCTTCGCATGACAGCTGCGCCAAAGGGGTACGAAGACTTCAGAAGCTCGGCCGAGGAGACCTGGCCGCTCGAACGGCTGCCTTTTTCAGGGAGCCCTCAGCACCACTCTTTTCCGCTCGATTTTCCCTTTGGTGAGGCGCTTGGCAAGGACGGGGTCTTCTACCGTGAGGAGCGCCATCATACCCCGCTGAACACCTTGCTGTTGAACCTCGTGAAGCAAGGCGCATACGCCGTGGCGCACGCGGGCTAGGAGTCGCGTTCTGGCTCGCCATGTTGTGGAAGAACTCCGGCGACATCTTCGCGCATTTGTTTCAGGCGCTCGTGAACCGCACCCGCGGCGAGATCGACGGCGAGGTCTACACGCCCGATATCCGCCAGATCGAGTGGGACGGCGATCCGTCGATCGTCCGCCAAATCGCGCCGCCGCCGCGGGCTGATCCGCTCGCACCAAGAGTGAAGTCCGGCGTCTCCGTCCGTGGCCCCAAAGACTGATCACGTGCATGGATCGGCCGTGACGAGGTAGACACTCAGCCGACCATGCTGACCGAAGCGCAGATCGCCGACCTCTACCAGCGGCACGGCCACGCGTTGCACCAAGTCTGCCTGCGCCTGGCGCCGTCGAAGAGCGCCGCGAAGGAGCTCGTGCTCGCGGCGTTCTGCGAGCTCAGCAAGAAGCGCGTGCGCCTCGGCGGCTTCGACACGCTGTGCCGCTTGGCCAGCGAGCTCGCCCGGAGCGCTGCGGCGGCGCCGGTGAGCGATGACGACGTCGTCTTCGCGCGTTACCTCGCCGACGATCTGTCGACCGGCAAGCGTCACGATCTCGAGCAGCGCCTCGCCGCGAGCCCGCCGGCGCAAGTGAAGCTCGCGGTCATGCGCTCGGATCGCACGACGTTCTTCGCGTCGGATCCCCCAGCCGAGTTCGCCCGACGGGTGGCGACGATTTTGGCTTCGCGGGGAGAGCGCACGACGAGCGTCGCGTGGCTCTACGTCAGCGGCGCCCTGGCGATCGTCGCGGTGGCCGGCGCCCTCGCGTGGCCTCACGTGCAAGCGATGCTCGCGGCGGACCGCGCGCCGGTGCCGGTGATCGCGACGCAAGAGACGCCCCCGCCGGCGTCGATCCCGGTCGCACCGACCACGCCGCCGCCCAGCGAAGACCCCGAGCCCCCGCTCGTCGATGTCGCGCCGTCACGAGCCGAGCCGCCGGAGCCGGCCGAAGCAGCGACAGCACCCGGGCCCGCGAAGCCTCCCCCTCTGATCGCGAAGGTCGATCCCAAGCCGCGCCCCGCGTCGCAACCAACGTCGCAACCCGGCGACGCCGCGCGCATGATGGCGACCTTCGACTTCGGTGAGCCGCTCGGCCGCGTCAGCATCTACGAAGGCCGCTCGAAGCAGAAGGCGGTGCCGGCGGGGACGAGCCTGCAAGTGCGCGCGAACATCCCGGAGCCGGGCTACGCCGCGGTCCTCGCGCTCGATCCGACGACGAAGACCCTGCAAGCGCTGACCACCGTGCTCCGGGTCGAGCCGCGCTGGCACGTGCTCGGTCGCTTCACGATCGACCGCGAGCAGCGTGTCTATATGATCTTCTCGACGGAGCAGCTGTCGCTCGCCACGATCACGCAGGCCGATCCGAAGGCGCCGTTGCCGGTCGAACGGCAGGCGCGGATCGATCTGACGATCGAAGCCGCTCCCGCCGAGTGAGTCACGGCGGCGAAGCACAGCGGATCCGCGCCGCACCTTCGCGCTGCGTCACCACGTCCACGCCGGGCGTCGTCGTCGCACACACGAGGATCGCTTCGAGCACCGTCGCCGGCAAGGTGAAGCTCTGCCCCGAGGAGGCCGCCGTCGTGATGTCGTGGAAGGTCAGGATCTCCCACGACTTCTCCGCCGCCACCTGACGAATGCGATCGCACACGCTCTGGCTCGTCGTCGTGTTGTACGCAAAGTGCGAGCCGAGGCGGAACACGTCCGAGCCGACCGAGTTGAATTCTTCGACGCCGCCGCGGTGCGAGCCGAAGTGGCGCTTCGCCGCCGCGACCACGGTGTCGTTGAACGCCGCGCTCGGCGTGGCGAACGAGTCGACCGGGCTCGCGATGTTCGTCTCGATCCACTGCTTCGAAAGCCGCAGCTCGTCGTCGAGTTGCTGCGCCCCGAGGCCGGTGAGCGTGGCGTGGGTCATGCCGTGATCGGCGAACTCGTGGCCTTGCGTCGCGAGCAGCTGCGCCGCCGCGGTCCACGTGTGCCACTGCGGCACGACGAAGAAGGTGCCCTTCACGCCGTAGCGGTTGAGCAGCGGAATCGCGACGTCCGGGTGCGACTGCGCCGAGTCGTCGAAAGTGAACGTGACCATGCCGCGCGCCAGCGGTTGGCAGCTCTGGTTCGTCGCCGCCGTCGTGGCGCACGCATCGGTGACGGGCGCGGCGTTGGGCCCGTAAGCGAAGGGCAGCGTGCGCGACGTGGCGCCGAGCGCGTTGGTCGCCCGCAGCCGCACCGACGTGCCTGGCTGCAAGTTCGTGATGCCACCGACCCAGCGGCCGTCGGCGTAGCTCAAGTTGTGCACCGCGCCGGTCGCCACGTTCTCGATCGCGACGGCTTTCGCCAGCGCGCCCCCGCCGACGACCCGCACTTCGCCCCACCACGCGTCGGTGCCGGCGCTCCACTTCGGATCCCAGCTCGGCACGCAGCCGGCGGTGCATTGGCCGCTCTGGCACGTCGTGCCGCCGGTGCAGGTGCCGCAGGTGCCGCCGCAGCCGTCGCTGCCGCAAACGTTGCTGCCGCATTGAGGCACGCACACGCACGCGTTGTTCACGCACGCTTGGCTCGCCGTGCAGGCGTTACAGGTGCCGCCACAGCCATTCGAGACGCCGCATGCGCCCGGCGCGCAGCTCGGCGTGCAAACGCATTGGCCGCCGGTGCATGTTTGGCCGCTCGCGCACGTGCCGCAGGTGCCGCCGCAGCCGTCGCTGCCGCACACGTTGGCGCCGCACTGAGGCACGCATACGCACGCGTTGTTCACGCACGATTGACCTGAGGTGCAACCGTTGCACGTGCCGCCGCAACCGTCCGAGACACCGCACGCGCCCGGAGCGCAGCTCGGCGTGCAGGCGCCGGCGCAATCGAGCGCGGGTGTGCCCGTGAGATAGCCGAACCACGTGCTCTGCGCTTGCCTGCCACCGGCCGCCGCGGTCTGCGTCACCTTGAGACGCACGAGCGCGCCGTTCGCGAGCATGCTGCCGGGCGAGCCCGTGAACTTCACGTAGCCGCCGCCGAGTGGGACGCGGCTCGGCAGCGCAATCGTGCGCGCCGGCGGCCCTTGCACTTCCACGCTCATCGCGCCGACGGTGTCGTTCACGCTGAACTCGACCCACCAGTTGCCCGCGGAGACCTCGCGGCTGCCAAACTGTGGATCCCACGAGCAAGCGCCGCACGGAGCGCGGTCGTTGCCGCAGCCGTCGGGGCCGCAGGTGTTCGTGTTCGGAACGCAGCACGCGCCGGCCGTCGTGCAGACGGCGCCGCTCGCGCAACCGCAGGTGCCGCCGCAGCCGTCGCTACCGCCGCACACTCCGGGCGCACAGCTCGGCGTGCACACGCATTGGCCGCCGGTGCACGTTTGCCCGCTCGCGCAGGCGCCGCAGCTTCCGCCGCAGCCGTTGCTGCCGCACACGTTCGAGCCGCAGGTCGGCACGCACTGGCAGGAATTGTTGACGCACGAGAGGCCGGCGCCACACGGACCGCAGGTGCCGCCGCATCCGTCGGCGACACCGCACGCGCCGGCAGCGCAGCTCGGTGTGCACACTGGACCGCAATCGGCTGCGGGCTGCGCTTGCAAGTAGCGGAACCACCCGCTCGTGACGGTTTGTCCGCCGGCGGCTGCGCTGCGCGTCGCATGCAGACGCACGAGCGTTCCCGTCGCGAGCCGGCCACCGGGGCCGCCGGTGAACTTCACGAAGCCGTTCGACATCGCGACGCGGCCGGTGAGGTTCACGGTGCGTGTGGCGGTCGCCGTCGTGATCTCTATCCGCATCGACTGCGTCGTCGTGTCACGCACGGAGAACTCGACCCACCACTCGCCCTGCGAACAACCTTCGCTGCCGAAGGTCGGATCCCACGTGCAGGTGGCGGCGTATTCGGAAGATGAAACGGCTTCGACGCCAGGGCCGCGCTCGGCCGGTCCACAGGCCGGAGCGATCAATAGTGTCGCAACGACCGCAAGAACGCCCCAACGCGAGTCGCGAAACGCACCAGAACCACGCATGTTTGCCCCTTCGATAGCACCAGAACCCACGGACTCATGGGTTGGGGCGCCGCGCTTACACATTATCTAGGGAAAGCGCCAGAGCGTTGTGCGATTTTGGTCTTTACCGGGGCTTCACCTCGTACGCCGAATTTTGCCCGGGGCGCCGGTGTCTAAGGCGCATATGGTCAAGCGCTGCCTGCTCCTGTTGATCCTGACCGCCTGCGAAGCTCCCCACGCTCTGCGCTTCGTCGTCGACGATCGCGAGATCGCCGCGCACGACGCCGGCCTCGTCACGCTGACGCAGCCGCGCGAGCTCGTCTTCATGCTCGACAATCGATCCGAGAGCGCCGTCGCGCTGCGCGAGCCCGAGGTACGTGGCGATGCGTTCTTGCTCGTCGGCGATGACTGCGGTCGCTCGCTTGGCGCCGGCGATCGCTGCTCGTTGCGCGTGAGCTTCGATCCGCTCGGCGAGAGGGAGCACAAAGCTTCGCTCATCGTGCGCTACGTGCAAGATGAACAGACGCGCGAGATCAGCTTGCCCGTCTCAGGCCGCGGGCGGCTCGACTGCGCGGTCGGCGTGGCCATGAACGATGCGCGGCAAAAAGGTTCCGCAGCGGCGCTGGCTGAAAACGGCGCGCAAGCAGCGCTCGGCGACGCCGCGGGACGCGCCCTCACCTACGATGACGGTTACTCCAAGCGCTACGAGAGCGCGTCACAAGAGGGCTACGCCGCTGGGTACGCGGACGGCAGCTACGAGACGGCGTATCGCGCGAGGTACAGCGAAGGCGTCTACGCCGGAAAGAACGACGCGCACGCGTGCAGCGACGGCGCCGCGGCGGGCGACAAAGACGGCTACGCGGACGGCGCTCTTGCCGGGCTCGCCGATGGCCGCGCCGCCGGAAAGAGCGACGGTTACCCCGTCGGCTATGCGCGCGGAAAAAGCGACGCCAAAGATGGCTGTGAATCGCCCGCGCGCGACGTTCACTCGGCGCTCTCGTCCGACGATCCAGCGCTCACCGGCGCGTGTTGGAAGCGCGGCTATCAACTGTCGCTCGATCCGCTCGCGCAAGCGAACGCCTATCGCGAGGCGGCGGCGGCGAACGCTCCGTATCAGCGCGGCCGCGCGGACGGCTTCACCGCCGGATACGCGGTCGGCTTCGCGGCCGGTGACGCACAAGCGTTCGCGACCGGCGACGCGCGTGGCTACGACGACGGCTATCGCGCTGGCGCCGATGAACGCTTCGCCGCTTGCTACGACGCGGGCTACAAGGGTGGCGTAGACGATGGGTATGACGATGCCGCAACGAGCGGCTACTCGGCCGGATACCAAGACGGCTTCGACGACGGCTACGAAGACGGGTGGGAAGACGTTTGCGGCTGAAGGCTGGCGAAAGAGATCCGACAAAGGTCCGCAGCGGCACCGGGGGGGCACGCCGATAACGTGGGCGATGCCGCGTTGGATCATCGGACTCTTGCTCGCCGGCTGCGGGACGCCTGTGGCGACGCCGGACTCCGCACCTGCGCCCGTCGCCGACACGGTGGCAACGACTGGACCCGACGCGATGCCATCGCCATCGCCATCGCCATCGCCATCGCCATCGCCATCGCCATCGCCCGAGCCGACACCCGATCCACCGCCCGCACCGGAAACGCCGTTTCCCACCCGTTATCCCCGCGGCGCGCTGCACTCGCCGCTCTCGCCCTACGTCGTCGATCGTCTGCGCGCGATCGCCGTCAACGCCGCCCCGCGCTTCTCTCGCGTCGGCGACTCGATCACCGTCTCGCCGAGCTTCCTCGATTGCTTCGCCGCCGCCGCTGTCGACTACGGCGCGCATCCTGAATGGCAGGCGGCCGCGCAAACGTTCGCCGCGTCCTTTCCGCGCGCCTCGCTCGCAGCCAAGGGCGGCTGGGCCGCGTTCAACGTGCTCGGAGGCACGACATCGCCGCTCGACAAGGAGATCGCGGCGTACGATCCGAGCTTCGCGGTGGTCATGCTCGGCACGAACGACTCGGCCTACGGTCCTGCGAGCTACGACTTCTTCGCTTACGCGGACGACATGTTCGAGATCGTCGACGCCCTGATCGCGAGCGGCGTCGTGCCCATCGTCAGCAGCATCCCACCGCGCACGAACAACCCGACCGCCGCGGCGCGCGTGCCGAGCTACAACTCGTTCCTGCGCGGCCTCGCCGAGGCGCGGCAGATTCCCTTCGTCGACTACTACACGCCGATGCTCGCGCTGCCGAACAAGGGCCTCAGCGGCGACGGCGTGCACCCGAGCGTGAAGAGCGGCGCGCCGTGCGATCTCGCCGCGGCGTACGGCTACAACTTGCGCAACGCGGTGACGATCGAGGCGCTGCATCGCGCAAAAGCGGTGGTGCTCGACGGCGCCGCGGCACCCGATCCCGCCGGCGTGAGACTGGCGGGCAGCGGCACGAGCGCCGATCCGATCATCATCGACGCGCTTCCGTTCGCGCACGCGGCCGACACTTCGCGCGCGCCCCAAGACGTGATCGAGGGCTACCCCGCTTGCGACCAAGGCCAGAACGAGTCGGGCGGCGAAGTGATCTATCGCCTCACGCTCACCGCGGCGACGACGATCACGGCTCGCGTCGTCGACCCCGGCGCGCCCGACATCGACGTGCACCTCTTGCGCGCCGACGGAACCTGCCTCGCACGCGCGCATCGGTCGCTCACCCTGGCGCTCGACGCCGGCAGCTACGCGCTCTCGCTCGACACCTTCGTCAGCGGCGGCAGCGCGAAGGCCGGCGAGTATCTCTTGCTCGTCGACGAAGAGCCGGAGTGATCCTGGCCGCGGGTTTTTTCTGGCGAACGAGGCGCCGTCGTATTTACTGCGAGCATGCTCCTCACCCTGCTGCTCGTCTCCTCGTTACTGCGCGACAATCTCAAGCCGGTCGCCCCTGAGCCGGGCGCGCCGGTCATCGGCAAGCATCGGCCGAGTTGGTGCAAAGGCAAGTCCGACAAGTACGGACCGGACGCGCTCCCGCTCGCGACCATCAGCGACTCTTGGGCAGATCGCGAAGAGGCGATGGTGCAGATGCTGTGCGGCGATCCCGACGAGCCCGTGTTCCAGGAGCAAGTCGGCCACTACTTTCAGCGCTGGGCCAACTACACCGGCCAGAACGCGGCGCAGCTCGACGAGTACTTCGCCGCCGCGAGCGATCGGGAGAAGTGGGACAAGGCGCACGAGGCAGCGTGCCAGAAAGTCGCCGTCGGCGAGGAGTCGCCCGAGCGCGAGCAAACGCTCGGCATCATGAGGAAGGCCGTCGTCGGCTGCGGGTACGAAGCGCAGGTCAACACGCCGTATCACCTCAGCTTCAACCTGATGCAGACCCTGAAGAACGAGCTCTGGCACTTCGATCGCGACGCGGCCGTGCCGTCGCAGCTTGCGGCGATCTACCGCGTGCTCGCGTGTGTCGGGTCGTCCGACGAGAAGGATCTCTCGCAGGTCGCCAAGTTTGCCGGCTGCCGCGCGGACGTGGCGCAGCTCGACGAGAAGAAACTCGTGGCGGAGATCGCGGCCGAAGGCCTCAATGAGTACGCGCGCCTCGTCGCGCTCCAATCCATGGGCGTCGCCAAGCGCCGCGCGGCGCCGCTCGAAGCCGCACTCCAAGCGAAGGCCAAGGACGCCGACATGCGCGAGGTGCTGATCGATGCGCCAGCGCGTGCGTGGAAGGAGTGGGAGGCCGCGTACGCTGCCAACAAGGCCGCGATCGATGCTGCGCGCGCGTTCGAAGACAAGTTCCACGGCACGCGAAAGAGCGCGACGAAGGGCTGCCTGACCTCCGCCTACGCTGGCTTCGACGCGTTCATGAAGGCGCACACCGGCTCGACGCCGGAAGCGGTGATGGACCAAGCGACTTCGCCCGCGGGCGCCCTCCTGCTCGAGCACGTACGCAGCTGCAACGAGGCCGAGGGACGCAAGGAGCTCGCGGCGGCGCTCGGCGATCTCGTGCGTTGGGGCTACCCGCGTCGTGGGCCCCGCTTCCTCGCGCACGTGGAGATGGTCAGTGCGTTGTCGAAGATCCTCGCCGATCGCACGAAGTTTCCCCTCGAAGGAGCGATGGTCTCGACGCAATTCGACGCACCGGTCGAGATCGGGATGAAGAACATGATCTGGTCGCCCGAGAAGGGCGGCACCGTCGCGAAGGTCACGAAGAAGGGCGACAAAGTACACGTCGACTTCAAGACCGAGAAGTGGATGGAGGACGAAGTGTTCTGCGAGCAGACGAACCGGATCGCGATGTTCGAGCGCGACGGCACGCCGATCTATCACCGCAACTGCAAGGCGACTGGCCGGCGCGTCGAGAAGTCTTCGACCTCCGAGCCGTTCTGGATGTGGTCGCAGATGGCCGACGGCATCAAGCCCGGCACCTTCGTCCGCTATCGCACCGGCGCGAACTACGTGGACATGGTGTTCGAGGGGCTGCCGATCGAAGTCTGGGCGGACAAGAAGGCGAAGAAGCTCGTGGCGGTGCTCGGGATGTTGGCGAAGTGAAGCTAAGCGAGCCCAAGTGACGAGCGAGCCAGCGCGTCGGCTTCTCGGTTCTTGTGCCGCGGGATCCACGTGAGCTCCACGTGCTCGAAGCGCGCGATCCGCTCGCGTGCCGCGGCGTAAACATCGCGCAGCCGCGGAATCGCCGTGCGATCCGGGCCGACGGTCTGCGCGATGACGACCGCGTTGTCGCAGTAAACGTGCACCCGCCGCGCGCCGAGCCGTTCGGCCTCTTCGAGCGCCGCGATCAACGCCAGCGCCTCCGCCTGATTGCTGCACCCGCGCTTGCCGGCGATCCGCGCGATCGTGTGGCGCGCGCCTGTCGGAGAGACGATGACCGCGCCGATCGCCATCACGCCGCCGCGAGGGAGCGCGGTGGCATCAGAATGAATGGTCCAATGGTTTCGCTCTGCCGGCGAACACTTGAATGTCGCGGGATCTCGAGATGAGCGAAACCACATGTGCTTCACTGCGGCGCGCGAACGATTTCAAGCCCCGTCCATCCGGTCGAGTTGTCAGATTCGTAGCGAACGAAGATGCGCGTTTCGCCGACCTGCGCGACCGCCGTCGCCGCTTTGGCAGGCGGCGCCTTCGTCGACTTGCGCGCGAGCGTGAAGGCACACCCTTCGGTCGAATGGTCGGAGTCGTAGCGCACGAAAATGCGAGGCCCTTTCACTTCCTCGACCTTCGCCGTGTAACAGGTGCCGCCCTGCTTCCAGTTGACCTCGACCCGGTCGCCCGCCTTCCACGGGTTCGGGCCGGCCGCCGCAAGCGCCTTGTCTTCTTCTTTCTGAGCCTCTTGCGCCTTGAGGTTTGGGAGCGCTTCGTACTCCGCGCGCGTCAACGTGCGCGATGACAGCTCCACACTCTCCGTCCTGCGCTCCGTGGACCCATAGACCCGCCACGGCGCAGAAGGATTGTCGCGCACGAACGCTGTATCGAAGCGCCCGTCGAAGTGCCGCTTCGCGTCCGGGAAGCCGGCGATGGTCACCTTCCGCTCGCAAACGACCGGCTGATAGAGCCAGTACGCGTCGAGGCTGACGACCGCACCGGTCTTGGTGTTCTGATAGAGCTTCTTCTCGGTTTGCACTTCGGGGGCTTTGGTGGCCTTGCAGCTGGCGGTGATGCGAGTGACGACCGGCATGGACCCTCCCCTGTGACGCGAGCGCGCGTGGAGGTTTGCCATGAGGGAACTGCATCGACAAGACGATATCCGCTTACTGCCGCTCGTACGCACCCATGTCGAGCCAGAGAGGGCTACCGGCGCCAGTGTTGGCCTGGCCGGCGTCGTCAACGGTGCGGGGTAAATTGGCACGGTCTAAGGGTGTCGGTTCGAGAATGATCGCGTCGCCGTCGAGATCGCCGCGATCGATCGGCAACGCCGCTGCATCCGCCGCGTCAACGCACACGCTTCCGGCTCCGAGGCGAAGATCGCCAAAGTCGTCGTTGGGCGTCCCCCACCCATCGCCACCGTCTGAAGGTGCACGGGAAAAAAGAGGGTCGCAGGAGGCAAGGTTCCCTGTGCCAGCGGGCGGTGCGCCCTCGCTCGTGCACGAGTAGTCGACCGTCAACGCCCCGCCCCCCGCATCTGAGTAAAGGGCCGCCGCGCTGTTCGCGGACAAGATGGCGTTTTTCAGAATCAAATCAGCACGCCCGAGCCGCGACACGGCGCCGCCAGCCAGCACGCCGAGGGTTGCGTTCCCTGCGAATGTGCAGTTGGCGAGAGTCGCCGTGACGTAGCTCGGTCCAGCCGGGCTCGTGACCATGATTGCCCCCCCCGAACCGTTGCCGGCGGCGACGCTGGCGCGATTACCGACAAAGGCGCTGTTGACCACCGTCACGTTGGCCGTGCCCGCTACGGCAAGGGCGCCGCCGCCGCTATTGACGGCGGCAGAGGTGGCGCGATTTGCGCGAAAGTCGGTATCGGCGATGAACGCAGTCATTGGCGAGGCAGCACTGCCGCCGACGCGAATGGCGCCCCCTGAACCGGCGACATTGTTGCTGAGAACCGAGCGCAGCATCGTGAAGCCGTCGGTCCCGGTGCCGTAGAGCGCGCCGCCCGTGTTCGAGGCGCTGTTGCCGCTAAACGTGCAGTCCTCAAAGCGGGTGTGAAGTACCGAACCAGAGGAGCCGGCCATGTAAACCGCCCCGCCATCGGCGAGGCCCGAAGTGCCTGCCTGGTTGGTGTTGAAGGCGCTGCGCCGGAAGGTGGGGCGAGCTTGCGAGTCGACGTAGACAGCGCCACCATGTCCGCCAACGGTGGTGTTGAGCGAGAACGTCGAGTCTTCAATCACGGCCGCGGTGCCGGTTGCGCTGCTGATCCAGAGGGCACCTGCTTCGTTGTTGGCCTGGTTGTTCGAAAACACGGCGCGGCGGACGGTAGCTTGGCTATCGTTCAAAAAAAGACCGCCACCGCGCGCGCTGGTCGCAACGAAAACGACAACGTTGTTGCTGAAGGTGCAATCGTCGAGCACCGGCGCTCCGTTGAGAAAATAGGCGCCACCACCCCAATTGCCGCGGTTGTTGCTGAAGCTGATGCGCGACAGCGTGAGCTGTGAGCTCGAGGCGAAAAGACCACCGCCGCGGCTTTGATTGAGGAGGCCGTTGCCGTTGCCCGCGCGTATGGTCATGCCATCGAGCCGCGTTGTCGCTCCGCTCGGATTCACCGTCACAACGTTGTAAGCGTTGTCGGCAATTCCGGTGCCCACATCGTCCTGCTTCAAGTCGCCGCTGAGCACCGTTGGATGAGCGACCGGATCGGCCTGACTGCGCTGTGTCTCTGTTCCAGCGAAGCCGCCGTAGATACGCACGCCGTCGGCGACACGAAACGTGCTCGCGCGATCGTCGTTGAACTCGAACTGGCCGACGTCTGGATAATAAACGCCCGCCGCGACCCATAACTCCACCGCATAAGTCGCATTCGCCGCCGTGAACAAAGCGTCTTGTAGAGACACGAACGCGTCGATCCACGACGCACCCGTGCCCGATCCGCTCGCGCTTTGGTCGACGAAATAGACGTGAGTACACAGGGAAGGCTCACCTTCGCAGTGCCAGTTGTTTTCGACCGTGCAGCTCGAGGAGCAGCCATCGGTGGCGTCGGTGTCGCCATCGTCGCACACCTCGGCGTTCGAGACATCGATGTGCCCGTCACCGCAGTAGTGTGTTTCACCCGCAACGATTGAGCAGCTCGCATTGCACACGCCGCAGCTTTGAAGGCCGTAGGCACAAACTTCCGTGGTTGTGTTGTCGTCGTCGCAGCTCTCCTGGCCGTCGCCCTTACTCCACACGATGCCATCGCCGCACTCCGGCAACAGGCAGCTGTTGGTGCAATCGTTGTCGTCCTTCGTGTCGCCGTCGTCGCAGCCCTCGCCGCTGTCTTGCACGTTGTCGCCACAGCGGGGCTGGGTGCAGTCTTCGCGGCATGCGTTTGGCGCTGTATCTGAGTTGGACAAGCCGTTGTCGCAAGCCTCGTCGCTGTCTTTGATGCCGTCGCCGCAGCGAGGCAACCCGCAGCTCAGCCGACACGCATCCGCGGTCACGTCCGAGTTTTGACGACCGTTGTCGCAAGCCTCGCCGCGATCGGTGGTGCCATCACCGCAAGACGCGGGGTGGCAATTGCGACGGCAGGCATCGGCCTCGGTGTCAGAATTGTTATCGCCGGCGTCGCAGGCTTCGCCGAGCTCGCGGTCGATGATGCTGTCGCCACAGCGCGATGGCTGGCACAAGCCGCCCCGACACACGCCAAGCGCTTCGCCCGCATCGCAGCGATTGCCGTCAGCGGCAGGAACAAGCGCGTGACCTTGTTCCTCGATGCAAGCCGCCGACGCTTGCACGCACAACTGCAGCGCGGCGACGCAGCGTTGCGGGGTTGGGCAATCATCGTCAGTTGTGCAAGTCACGGAAACGAGCGACGTGAGCGCTAGATTCACCTGGCAGCCGCCCAGCGCAAGCGCCAAGCTCAGGAGTGTAACGCCGCGATCGGTCTGGTTACGCAATGGCCACGCCCCAACGTGAAGCCTAAGGGATGGCGCCCACCACGACAAGTTTCACCTATCGCGAAAGCAAGAATGTTTTATTGTACAACGATCGGCCCGCGTTGGTGAGCGCCGGAGGCATTTCCGAAGGTCCCGTGACCGTGCCCCCGTGTCAGTCACACGCAGCACCGATGCTAGCGGTAACGTCATCTCGGCAAAGCCACAGAAAATCGATGTCGTCGAACATTCAGTTGAAATGTTGAAATGGCGGGCCCGAGTTGCAGTAAATCGTACCTGCCCCGGGGAAAATGACCGATTGTACGGATACCGTACAAATGATAACATTCACCTGTGATCGTCAGCTTCGCCGACCAGGCGTCGAAAGACATCTACGACGACACGAACTCGCGGGAGGCTCGGCGCCGGCTTCCACGGGAGCTATGGGCGCTGGCGCAACGAAAGCTGTCGATGTTGAACGTGACCCGAGATCTCGCCCAACTGCGAAATCCGCCGGGAAACCGGCTGGAGGCGCTTCGTGGCGATCGCCAGGGACAGTGGAGCCTGCGCATCAACGATCAGTATCGCGTCGTATTCAGCTGGAGCCCGGGCGAAGCCAGCGACGTCGAGATTGTCGACTATCACTAGGAGGACGGTCCTGTGCTACCGAAGAATCGGCCCCCAACACACCCAGGCGAAGTTCTCCTCGAAGAGTATCTGAAGCCACTCGGAATGACGCAGACGAAGCTCGCGAAAAAGCTCGGCGTTCCCGTCCAGCGCGTCAACCAATTGATCAACGGCAAGCGTGGCATCACGGCCGAAACTGCGGTCCTGTTGGCGCGAACGTTGAAGGGCGATCCGCAGTTCTGGATGGATCTGCAGAGTCAGTACGATCTGTGGTTCGCGATGCGAGCACTCGGCTGGTCTCAGGCGACTGGCAGGCGACGCTCTGCGCACGACTGACGCGGATCCACCCGAAGGGGAAGAACCCGATGCGGCTAAAAATGGCGGGCCCGGCAGGAGTCGAACCTGCGACCTTCGGATTCGTAGTCCGACGCTCTATCCAGCTGAGCTACGGGCCCCCTAAGAGAGGCGCGGTCTTGCACCATTCGTCGCAGCACTGTCAATATCTCACCCATGCTGGCCCTTTTGTTCGTCGCCGCGGCCTCAGCGCCCCCGATCACGATCGTCAAAGACGATGACGCCGTGCCGAACGCGATCGCCGCGTTCAAAGGGAACGTCGTCATCGTGAAGTTCTGGGCCACCTGGTGCGATCCCTGCGTCGAAGAGTTTCCGCACTTCCTCGAGGTCGCGCGCGCGCATCCGCTGGCCAAGGTGGTCTCGGTGAGCGTCGACCTGAGGCAAGCGATCGACGCCGACGTGAAGCCGTTCCTGAAGGCGCACAAGGTGACGTTCCCGACCTACCTGCTCGACGTCGAGGATCCGTCGGTCGTCATGGCGAAGATCGACAAGGCGTGGAACGGCACGCTGCCTGCCACCTTCGTCTATGGAAAAGACGGCAAGCTGGCGAAGAGCTTCGTCGGACCGGCGAAGGACTTGAAGGCAACGGTCGAGAAGCTGCTCGCCGCGCCTTAGGCCGTCGTGTCTAATACCCCAACGCCGATCCGTCGCCGCGCGGATCCGACGCGCCGACGCGGCGGCCGTCCGGCAGCGCGCCGACGATCTGTGCGTTGCCCCAGTCGTCGTCGATCTTCAGCGTGTGGCCGAGATCCTTCAGCGCTTTCTGCGTGAGCCCGTCGAGGCCGAAGCGTTCGATCGACACGTGGTCCGGCCGCCATTGTTCGTGCACGCGCGGCAACGCGATCGCGCTCCACACGTCGGCGTCGAAGTCGATCAAGTGCACGAGCGCCCAGAACACCGTGGTGATGATCGTAGAGCCGCCAGGGCTGCCGAGCGCCCAACGCACCTTGTCGTCCTTCAGCACGATCGTCGGCGTCATCGAAGACAACGGCGTCTTTCGCGGCGCCACCGAGTTCGCTTCGCTGCCGACGAGCCCGTAGAGGTTCGGCACGCCAGGCGCGATCGCGAAGTCGTCCATCTGGTTGTTCAAGAGAACGCCGGTGCCCGACGCGACCAACGCCGAGCCGAAGGGACCGTTCACCGTCGTGGTGATCGCGACGGCGTTTCCGTCCGCGTCGATGATCGAAAAGTGCGTCGTCTCTTTGTGCTCGGCGAAGGCGTCGGGCTTGCCGGCGTTGACGGCCTCCGACTTCGAGGCGCTCTTCATGTCGATCGAAGCGAGCAGCGACTTCGCGTAGTCCTTGCTGACGAGCCCCGCGACCGGCACGAACGTGAAGCCCGGATCGCCGAGGAAGGTCGCGCGATCGGCATAGACGCGGCGCATCGCCTCGACGGCGAAGTGGATCATCGCCGGCGAATGAAAGCCGAGCGCCTTCGGATCCTTCGTCTCGAGCATGTTCAACAGCTCGACGAGGTGCACGCCGCCCGAGGACGGCGGCGGCTGCGAGAACACGCTGTAGCCGCGGTAGCTCGTCATCACTGGCTCGCGCCACTTCACTTCGTATTCGGCGAGATCGACGAGCGCGAGGATGCCGCCGTTCTGCACCACCGTGTCGACGATGCGCCGCGCGATGTCGCCTTTGTAGAACGCGTTGAGCCCGCCGGCTTGTATGGCCTTCAGAGTCTTCGCGAGATCCGGTTGCAGCCACTTGCCGCCGGTCTCGGGGAAGCGGTTGTTCTTCGTCCACGCGCTCTTGGTCGACTCGAAGCGCGCAAGCGTCTCGGCTTCCGAAAGAAACGCGCTGCCGAGCCGCGCCGACACCGTCACGCCGGTCTGGGCCAGCTTCACCGCCGGATCGAAGAGCTGCGCGAGCGGCTTCTTGCCGTATTTTTTGTGCAGCTCGATGAGCCCTGCGATCTGCCCAGGCACGCCGACCGCGAGCGCACCGGTCTGCGAGAGCTGCGGCTGCGCTTTGCCCTCGCGCACGTAGAGATCGCGGTGCGAGAGGATCGGCGCGCGCTCACGAAAGTCGAGGCAGCGCACTTGCTTCATGCGTGCGTCGTAGATCGTCGCAAAACCGCCGCCGCCGATGCCGCTCGACTGCGGCTCGGCCACGCTGAGCACGAGCGCCGCCGTCACCGCCGCGTCGAACGCGTTGCCACCGCTGCGCAGGATCTCGACCGCGGCTTCACTCGCGTCGCGATTGGCCGTGGCGACCGCGACCTTGCTGGCGACGAGCTGGCCGGCGTGGGCGTCGAAGGTGACGAAGAAAACGATGCAAATGAGCGGCGCGCGCATCAGAAGCACCACCTTAGCAGCGGCCCTGGCCCACAGCAAAACTGCGTGCGCAGCACGCGAGGGCGCCAGCCCGACGCTCGCAGATCCTCCATGCGCGAAGCGCATCATACGGGCCCCTTAGGGGCCGGAGCGAGCGCAGCGAGCGGGCCGGGGGCCTGACAACAGTCACCGCAACCGCGCAGCGGGAGCGATTGACGAGGACTCGGCGGAGCGCAGCGCGCGCCGAGTCAGAGGGACCCCGCGTACGTCCACTCGGCGGGCTCGACGCTGACGAGGTGCACGGCCAAGTTGTTGAAGCGCACGTGCGTCGGCATCTCGCCGTCGCCGAGCGCGAGCTGCATCAGCTGGCGCAGGACGCCGCCGTGCGTGACGACGACGATGTTCGGATGCGGCAGCTTGTCGAGCCAACGGCGAATCGCCGACACTGCCCGATCGCGGACCGTGGCGCGCGCTTCCCCACCTTCGACGGCGTAGTGCGGATCATCGAGGAAGCGCTGGTACACGTCGCTGAACTGGGCCGCGACCTCGTCGCGCGAGCGACCTTCGAAGATGCCGTAGCAGAGCTCGCGCAGATCGGGGTCGAGGTGGATCGAACGCTCGGGCGTCGCGAACGCCAGCTCGGCCGACTCCTTGGCGCGCGAGAGGTCCGAAGAGACGACGGCGGTGGTCTTCGCGCAAAAGAGCTGCGGGCGCTTTTGCAGCCGAACGCGAAGCTTCTTCGCGGAGTCGCGGCCGGCGTCGCACAGCGGAACGTCGGTCTGGCCTTGATAGCGGTGCTCGAGGTTCCAAGCCGTCTCGGCGTGGCGAACCAAAAACAACGTGCGCAACCTGGCTCCCATAGTCGAAGAAAGACCTCCCGCTCGCTCATGATCGTGCGAAATACAACTTTGGTTGTCACTTTTCTCAGTCATGTTTTCGATGCGGGCAAGATTGTCACGCGCTATCACCCCGGCACGTGAGCGCGCGCACAGTGAACATCCGCGACCCCATCCACGGCACGATGTGGGTGAGCAACGAAGAGCGCGCCATCATCGACACCCAAGCCGTGCAGCGCCTGCGCAACGTGCGGCAGCTGGGCTTTGCCGACCTTGCTTATCCCGGCGCCACCCACTCCCGCTATTCGCACTCGCTCGGCGCCATGCACGTCGCCGGCAAGCTCGCCGACGTCGTATTCGGCGCGCTGCCTGCCGCCGATCGCGAGTTTCTCTCGCAACGCGTGCGCTTGGCGGCGCTGCTTCATGACGTGGGCCACGCCCCGATGTCGCATACGAGCGAACGGCTGATGCCAAAAGTGTCGACGCTCGGCCTCCCGGCGTGGGCGATCGACGCGGGCGAGGATCAAGCGACGCACGAGGACTACACCGTGCTGCTCGTCCTGCGCTCGCACTTGGGGGCTGCGATCGACGCGGGCTTCGGCGCCGGCATGGCCAACGACGTCGCGTGCATCATCGCCGGCAAGCTCGATGGAAAGAGCAGCTTCGTGCGCGGCGGCGTCGATTATTTTCCGGTCCTGCGCCAGCTCGTCAGCAGCGAGATCGACGTCGATCGCATGGACTACCTCTTGCGCGACTCGTTCTACACCGGCGTGAGCTACGGCAAGTACGATCTCGATTGGCTGTGCCAAGCCGCGAGCTGCCATGTGCACGAAGGCGCGGCGCACTTGGCGCTCGGCAACCGCGCGATCTTCGCGTTCGAGGACTTCCTCCTCTCGCGCCTGCACATGTTCCTCGCCGTCTATTATCACTACATCCCGGTCGGCTTCGATCACCTGATGATGCGCTACGCGCAGGACGCGCCCGGCGATTACGTCTTCCCGAGTGATGCCGAAGCGTACGTCACGCGCGACGACGTCCACTTCGTGACCGCGCTGCGCTCGTCGCAAAACGTATGGGCGAAGCGGCTCGCGTATCGACGTGGCTATCGCTTGCTGCTCGAGACCACCGAGCGCGATCGCCCGGTGCCGAAGGCCGCCGTGCTCGAGGCGCTGAAAGACGCGAAGATCGACGCGTTCGAAACGACCGCCTCCGGCGTGCTCTCGAAGTACTTTGGCGATCGCTCGGAGCTGCCGATCTTCGTCATCAACGACGCGCTGTCGCAGGTGACGCGGCTCGACGAGTACACGCCGCTCTTCGAGCGCTACCGCCAGAGCGTGATCGTCACGCGCATCTACGTCGATCCCGACCGCATCGACGATGGCCGCGCGATCACCAAGAAGATCCTAGGCTGAGGGCCACGGCAACACGCGCGCTTCGACGCCGCCGACAGTGACCGTCGCAGCGTCCGCCGCGGCAGCCTTCAAGTATGCGAGCGCGATGTGGTCCTGCTCGCCGGCGAGCGACGCGGCGCTGGTCACGATGCCTACGTTTTCACCGGCGAGGACGAGCGCGGCACCGGCGACGAGCGGCTGCGGCGCGGCCAGGCGGACGAGCGACCGTTGCACCTTCTTGTAGGTGTCGAGCCGCGCGACGACTTCTTGGCCAACGTAGCAGCCTTTCTCCCAATCGATGAGCGCGCCGAGGCGGGCTTCGTGCGGGTTGTACTCTTCGGAGAGCTCGCGCCCGTACGCCGCGATCCCGTCGCGCACCCGCATGTACTCGAAGCGCTCGGGGCCGAGCGGCGAGAGCCCGCTCGTCGCCGCCTCGACGGCCGCCGCGGGCCCGATCACGTGCGTTCCGAGCACGCCGGCCACGCGACCGGTGACGACAAAGCCCTTGGCCGGCGCAGGCGCTTCGCCGCCGAGCACATGCGCGACCGGCCACGGCGCCGCCGCGAGCTGTACGTCTTCACGGAAGATCATCTTGTCGATCCACTCGCCGGCGACCGACGCCGGCCCGCGGGTGACGAGCCACAAGGCCTCCTCGCGAAAGATCATCGTGACGACGTCGACGATCCGGCCTTTCTCGGTCGTGATCACGTTGTCGACGACCTCGCCGACCGCGCGCTCGACGACGCCGTTCGTGCTCAGCCGCTGCACGAGGTCGCGGCCGTCTTTGCCTTGGATGCGCAGCACGCCGAGCTCGCGGCGGAGAATGACTTCGGCCATGGCGGCGTTCATCGCGTGGGCGGCTCGGAAAAAGCAACGGTGGCGGCGGGCTGGCCGATATCGCAGGCATGAAGATCGTGCCGAAGACGACCGTGCAAGGGCCGGAAACCACTGGCGAAACGCCTAAGCCGGTGACCAAAGCCGGGACGCCCGCGCCGTCGTTTGGGGACCACGCGGCGCTTGCGCTCGTCGGAGCCGCGCCGGCGCCGCGCCCGGTGCAGAAGAGCAGCGACAGCAACGTGACGACGCGGCTGCACCGTATCGCTTCGCTCGGCGGCGGCCAGACCGCGCAGCGCTTCGCGGCGATCGATCTCGGCAGCTCGAGCGTGAAGATGTTGATCCAAGAGCGCGGCGAAGACGGCAAAATGAGGACGCTGCACGACGAAAAGATCGGCTGCGCGCTCGGCAAAGACGTGCCGGCGAACGGCGCGATTCCACAGAAGAACATGCAACGCGCCGTCGATGCGCTGAAGGACCTCTTGAAGATCGCCGACTCGTTCGGCGTCGCGCCGGAAGCGATCCCGATGATCACGACGGCCGTCGTCAGGAACAGCACGAACGGCGCCGCGTTCGCCGACCAACTGCGCAAAGACCTCGGCCTGAAGCAACTGAAGATCCTGAGCGGCCCCGAAGAGGCCGAGCGCGGCTACAAGGGCGCGATCGCCATGATGAACGGCGCGCCCGGACGCTACGCGACGCTGGACCTCGGCGGCGGCAGCTTCCAGCTCGCGATCGGTGACGAGAAGACGTTGGAGGCCGGCGGCAGCTCGCAGGTCGGCAGCAACAAGATCGTGCAACAGCTGCTGCCGGGCGAGATCCTCAACGCCAAAGACTTCGCCGCGGCCGACGCGCTCTTGCTCGCCGACAAAGACGCCAAGATGCCGCTCGACGTGGCGTTGCTCCAAGGCCGCACGCTCGTCGCCACCGGCGGCATCTCGAAGTTCTTGCGCGCGCATCTCGGCAAGGACGTGATCAGCGCGAGCGAGATCGATGCGCTGCGAAAGAGCATGGGCGCGATTGGCTTCGACGCGCGCGTGCCGCTGATCCAAGCGGGGAAAGACGCCGACACCTTGAAGGCGCTCGGCGTCGACACGGCGCCGGAAGCGCGCGACTACGGCGTCAAGCTCGTCGCCTCGACAACGCTGCTCCTGCACATCTTGAACGGCATCGCTGCCAGCGAAGTCCGCGTCAGCGAGACCGATTCGCGCCACTCCCTGGTGCTCGAAAGCGCCGCCAGCTAAGCTCACCGGGTGAGCTACGGCGTCACCCTCGATCGCATCACGGTATTAGGCGGCGGATCCTTCGGCATCGCGCTCGCGGTTCACCTGGCCGAGAAGCACAAGCACGTCGCGCTGTGGGAGACGAACCAAGCGCGTGCTGAGGCCTGCGCGAAGCACCGTGAAGATCCGCAGCTCCTCCCCGGCGTGCGCTTGCGTGAGTCGATCGCGATCGGCTCGGACATCGGCGCGGCGTTGAGCGGCACCCAAGCGATCGTGATCGCGGTGCCATCGGCCGCGGTGCGTGAAGTGACGACGCTCGTCCGCCAGCGCATCACCGGCAAGCTGCCGCTCGTCATCTGCGCCGCCAAGGGCATCGAGCTCGACACGCTCGCGCTGATGTCCGACGTTTGCGAAGCGACGCTCGGCGCGAAGGAAGAGATCGCGTACCTGAGCGGCCCGTCGTTCGCGCTCGAAGTGGCGCAAGGTCTGCCGACGTCCGTCGTCATGGCGGCGCACGGCGAAGAGACCGCGACGCACGCGCAGAACATCGTCTCGATGCCGTCGTTTCGCGGCTACTCGTCGACCGACGTCATCGGCGTCGAGATCGCCGGCGCGCTCAAGAACGTGCTCGCGATCGCCGCCGGCGCCGTCGACGGCATGGGCCTCGGCATGAACGCGCGGGCGGCGATGATCACGCGCGGCCTCAACGAGATCAGCCGGCTCGGGCAGAAGCTCGGGGCCAACCCGCTGACGTTCTTGGGCCTCGCGGGCGTCGGCGACCTCGTGCTCACCTGCACCGGCGAGCTTTCGCGCAACCGCCGCGTCGGCATCGCGCTCGGCAAAGGGCACACCTTGAAGCAAGCGCTCGCCGAGGTGAAGACCGTGGCGGAAGGCGTCGGCACGGCGAAGGCGGCGCACGCGCTCGCGCAGAAACACGGCGTCGACGTGCCGATCATCGAGGCCGTGTACCAAGTGGCGCATCAAGGCCTGCCGGTGACCGAGGCGCTCCGCGCGTTGATGTCGCGCACGCTCAAAGCAGAGTGGTGACGCGCGTCTTCAACGCCGGCCGATCGATCTTCTGCGAGCTGTTCAAGGGCAGCGCGTCGAGCACGAGCACGCGCGCCGGCCGATAAGCCTCAGGCAACGCTCCCCGCAAGAACGTCTGCAGCGCGGCCTCGTCCGGAGCGACGCCGGGCTTCGCAGCGACGCACGCGATGATGCGCTGCTCCGCCTCGTCGCCGACGACGACGCATGCGGCGCTGGCGATCGCGCCATGCGTGAGCAGCGTCGCCTCTACGTCGCCGAGCTCGATGCGATGGCCGCGGATCTTCACTTGGTCATCGAGCCGACCGAACAGGTCCACTTCGCCGTTCGCCGTCAGCCGCGCACGATCGCCCGTCAGGTACATGCGCTTGCCGGGCCAAAACGGATCCGGCACGAAGCGCGCGGCAGTCAGCGCCGGCTGATGATGGTAGCCCTCGGCCACACCATCTCCGGAGATCGCGAGCTCGCCTTCGGCCGCGGGCTTCAGCGCTTCATCGAGCACGTAGACGCGCGTATTGGCGATCGGCTTTCCGACGGTGACGCGCCCGACGGGCACGTGCAGCTCTTTGGCGGTCGACCACACGGTCGTCTCCGTCGGGCCGTAGAGGTTCCACAGCCGCACGCCCTGCGCGAGCAACGCTTCGGCGGTCACCGCATCGAGCGCTTCACCGCCGCAGAACAGGCGCACCCTCGGCGGAAAGACGATCTTCTGCGCGAGCAGCACGCGGTAGGTGCTCGGCGTCGCTTGCATGCAGGTGACGCCGTGCGCCGCGATCAACGCCTCGATGCGCCGCGCGTCGACGGACTCGCCTTCTTTGGCGATCACGGTCTTCGCTGACGCCACGAGCGGCACGAAGATCTCGAGCGCGGCGATGTCGAACGACCAATTCGTCAACGCGAGCATCACGTCGCTCGAACGAAACTCGAGCGTCGTCCGCATCGCTTCGACAAGGTTCGTCAACGCCGAGTGCGGCACGCGCACCGCCTTCGGCTTGCCGGTCGAGCCGCTCGTGTACATGAGGTACGCCAGCGCTGCCGGCGGTGCGATCGGTCGCGATGCCGCAGGCTCCACGGTCTCGACATCGATCACCGGCAGCCCGCTCGCCGCCACCTTCGCGCGCCATCGTTCGACCGTCACGACCGTCGACGCCCGAGAGTCGACGAGCATGTGCTCGATGCGCGCCTCAGGAAACGTGGGATCGATCGGCACGTACGCGCCACCGGCGGCCCACGCGCCGTACATCGCCGCCACCGCGTGCTTCGTGCGCGGCAAGAGCAGCGCGACGATGCGCTCGGTCGGCGCCGGGATGGCCTGGAGCTCCTCGGCGATGGCGCCCGCGTAACGGATCAGCTCGTCGTGCGTCCACGCGCCGTCAGCGTCGACGAGCTGCGCGGCGGAGCTCAACGCGCGTGCACCGGCTCGTCGGCGCCGCGGCTGAGCGCTTGGTCGATCGCTTCGAGCAGCGTTGGTATGCCGGCGCGCTTCGTTGCCGACACCAGCAAATGGCGCTTGCTCCGCTGCCAGAGAAAGTCGTCCGCCGCGATGAGATCGCCCTTGCTCCAGACGAGCAGCGTCGGATGCCCGCCGAGCTCCATCTGCGCCAAAATCGCTTCGACGGCGGCGCGCTTCTCGTGCTTATCCGGATCGCTCGCGTCGACGAGGTGCAAGAGCAAGTCCGCGTCGCCGAGCTCTTCGAGCGTGGCGCGGAACGCATGGATGAGCTCGTCCGGCAGCTCGTGGATGAAGCCCACCGTGTCCGTGAGGATCACCTCGCGGCCGCTCGGCAAGCGCAGCGTGCGCGACGTGGGATCGAGCGTCGCGAAGAGCTTGTTCTCGACCAGCACCTCGCTCTTCGTGAGCGCGTTCATCAGCGTCGACTTGCCGGCGTTCGTGTAACCGACGATCGAAACGACGGCCATGTCGGCCTTCGCGCGCCGCTTGCGCCGCAGCGTGCGCTCGCGGCTGACGCCCTCGATGGCGCGCTCGAGCTGCGTGATCCGATCCTTCGCGCGCCGCCGGTTGATCTCGAGCTTCGTCTCGCCCGGGCCACGGCCGCCGATGCCGCCGGTCAAGCGGCTCATCGCCGTGCTCATCTCGCTCAGGCGCGGCAGGTTGTATTGCAACTGCGCGAGCTCGACCTGCAGCTTGCCGTCGACGGTCGTCGCGTGCTGCGCGAAGATGTCCAAGATGAGCTGCGTGCGATCGATGACCCGCAGCTCGGTCGCGTCGCCGAGCGTGCGCACCTGCGCCGGCGACAATTCCTGATCGAAGATCAAGAGCTCGGCGTCCAAGCGCAGCGCGTGCAGCACGATCTCTTCGAGCTTGCCCTTGCCGACGACGTAGCGACTGTCGAGCTGCTTGCGCGCCTGCATCACGGTGTCTGCCACTTCGACCCCGGCGGTGTCGCAGAGCTCGCGCATCTCGGCCGCACGCCGATCTTGCTCTTCCTTGCCCTTGGTCGACGCCGAGACGATCACCGCTCGCGTGCCGAAGCGCTCGCGCTTCACCTTCTTCGGCGACGCGCTGCCGACGAGCTCGGCTTCGAGCTCGTTGACGAACGCCTCGAAGTCGTTGTGGCTCAAGTCTTCGCAGTCGTCGCCTTCTTCCTCGGCGTACGGCGCTCCCTGGTCGTCGCCGCTCGCGCCACCGAGTGGCACGAGGTGCGCGCCGTGCAGCACGAGGTGGCCGCTGTGATCGGCGGCGACGCTCATCAAGTAGTCGAGGCGCAGCTTCTGCAAGTCGACCAGGTCTTCTTGGTGCAGCAAGCGGCGGTGATCGAGCTGCGTGACGATCCAACGCAGCCCGCGGAGGCGCCCGCCACCCGCGCGCAAGCGACCGATCTCCGGCAGATACACGCGGTGCGCGTCGCCCACGGTCACGGCTTCGATGCGCCCGCGCCGATCGACGAGCACGCCGACGCGCCGGTGAATGTCCGAGCTGCACGAGAGCAAGTGGCGTAACAGCTCGTTCGTGGCCACGAGCTTGCTCGGCACACGCCGGCGGAACGTGCGTTCGAGCGCGTCCTTCTGTGACGGCTTCAGCCCTTGCAGTTGTCCTTCGAGTCGTTCTGCCATGCTCTCACGTCATCGATCGCGCAGCGCATCGGCGATGGCCGCCGCGACCCTCGCTTCATGAAACGGCGCCATACTTCGTTGCCCGAGCGCTGCTTTTGCCCGCGCCGCCGCCGCGTCCTCGTACACCCGCATCATCGCGCTGACCAGGGCTTCGTGATCGATCTCGGCCCACACGCCGCGGCTCTGATCGCCGAGGCTCGGGTCATTCGCCGGCGCCTCGCGGCATGGCACGAGCCAGGCGTTGGCATCGTTCATGAAGTCGAGGTTGCCCGAGAACGCCGTCGCGATCGCCGGCACGCCGTGCGCCATCGCGTCCGAGAGCGTGAGCCCCCAGCCTTCACCCCGGTGCGGGCTGACGTACGCGCCCGCGAGCCCGTAGAGCGCCGCGACGTGTGCGTCCGACAAGGTGCGGCGCACTTGCACCACCCCATCTGCGCGCACGTCGGGATCGCGCTCGTTCGTCTTCAACACGAGGCGCGTCGCCGGATGACGCGCATGCACGGCGGCGAACGCCTTCAACAAGGCGTCGGTGTTCTTGCGCGGATCGGCGAGCTTCGTGATGTAAAGATAAACATACACATCCTCGGACAACATCAGATCCCGTCGCACGCGCGCCACGAGCGCCGCGTCAGCGTGCGCCGGCGCGTCGACCACGTGAGGCACCACGTGCACGCTCGGATGCGCCTCGGCGAACGCCCAGAAGCAGAAGTCCGACGCCGTCCAGATCGCATGCGCCGACGCGAGCGCCGACGCGTACATCGGTGGCAGCGCGCTCGTCTCCCAAACCGCGTACGCGATCCAAGGACGGTCTTTCAGCCCCGGATAACGCGCGAAGACCCGCTCGTACTTGTCGAGCGCCGTGTGGACGATCGACACGTCGGCGTTCTCCGCCACATCGACCAGCACGTGTCCGAGCCGGCGCAAGCAGCGGCCGTAGGCCTCGGCCGCGCGCAGGTGGCTCCGATAGCTGTCGGCGGCGTAGAACACGCGCATCGCGCGATCGTAGATCGGGCTCGGCAAAGAGGCTAGCGATGGCGGGCGTGATCATCGAGGACGAACGCTTCGTCGTGCTCGCGAACGCCGATCCGCCGGCGCCGCTCGCCGATCCGACCTACGCGCTCAGCGACGCCGAGCTGTTCGCCGCGCGTCCTGATCCCGACGCCGGCCTCTTCGTCGCGACCTGCGGAGACTTCGCCACCGACAGCGACGCGCCGAGCGAGCGCTTCATGGGTGCCACGATTGCCGGACGATCGCTGCGCGCCGCGCTCGTCCGCTCAGGAATGTTGCGCCGCTGGTACGTCGCCTGCCCGAATGACGACCTCGTCGAGCTCGATCGCCGCCCGGACGACATCGCGCGCGAGCACGCCGTGGCGATGCCCATGTATTGGCGTATCGCCGCCGACGAAGCGGTGGCGCTCGCGCACAAGGGCCTCATCCACGCGCTGGTCTCGACGGCGTTCGACAACCCACAGAACCTGCTCTTTCGCGCCACAACCCGTCTCGCCGTGCCGGCGATCGCGTACGTGCACTCGATCCCAGATCTCTCGGCCGAGCTCCTACATTTACTCGCCGGGCAAACCTTCGCGTTCGATGCGTTGATCGCGCCGTCGCAGGCCGGAAAGCGCGCGCTCGAGGCCCACTTTGGCCGCATCGAAGCCGCCCTCGCGGTGAAGCCCTACGCCGGCGAGATCCTGGTGATCCCGCACGGCGTCGAAGCGCGGCCGCTGCCCGATCGCCAAGCCGCGCGCGGCGATCTCGGCTGGGCCGACGACCAAGAAGTGCTGCTCGCGCTCGGCCGCTTCGATCGCGACTACAAGGCCGATCTGGCGCCGCTCCTCTCCGTCTTCGCTCGCGTCGCGCGGCAGCGGCCACATGCGCGCTTGGTGCTCGCCGGCGCCGACGACGGCGTCTACGCGCTGCAGCTCGACGCACTCGCCGCGGAGCTCGGGATCGGCGAGCGGGTGGAGCTGCGCCCGAACGTGAGCGACGATACGAAGGGGCGTCTACTCGCCGCCGCCGACGCGCTCGTGGCGATCGCAGACAACGTGCAAGAGACGCACGGCCTGTCGGTGATCGAAGCGATGTTCGCCGGCCTGCCGGTCGTCGCCGCAGCGTGGGACGGCTACAACGAGACGGTCGTTCACGATCAGACCGGATGGCTCATCGACAGCGCGTGGCACCCGCCGTCCGCCGACACCTCGGCGACGGCTTCACTTTGGCTCGGGCCCGGTCGGCCACTGCCGTTGCAAGCGCAACACGTCGCGCTCGACAACGGCCGCCTGGAGCACGCGCTCGGGCAGATCCTCGGCGATCGCGCGCTCGCCCGCCGCTTCGGCGACGCCGGCCGCGCGCACGCAGAGGCATCATTCGACGCCACCAAGAACGGCCGCCGCGCCGCCGCAGCGATCAGCGAGCGATCACGCGCGGCCCGCGCGAGCGAGCTCACATGGCGACCGCACCTCGGCGCCGACTGGCTCGCGGTTTACGGCCACTACGCGAGCGCAGCACCCGCGCCAGCCCTCACCGCCGCCCCGGCTGTCGGCGAAGCGCTGGGCGAGCGCCGCTTCGGCCAAGTCGATCGCGCGTCGCGAAAGCGCGTGGCGAAGATGCTCGCGCGCCTCGTCGAGATCGCGGATGGCCGCTCGCGCGAGGCGATCGCAGCGCAGCTCGAAGCAGATTTTCCGATGGTGCGGCGGGAGGCGATCGAGCGCTGGATCGCGCGCGCGTTGAAGCACGATCTCTTGCGGCGCGTGCCCTGAGCGTGACCCTGAACGTTACTTGATGTTCTGGGTGATGCCCGACGCGGTTTCGCTCGCCTTCTTCAGCAAGTTCGAGAGCGTCGACATGAGCTTCGACAGACGGTCCATGGCCATCTGCAAGCGCAACGACTCCATTTCACCCATTTCGCTCAAGCTATCGAGCTTGTTCTTCACGGTGTCCTTGGCGGTGTCGATGTCCTTCTTGGTCACCGCGCCGCCGGCGCCGGTGCCGGCGATGACGAGGCCGTTCTTCGCGACCGAGCCGTCCGGACCGGGCGTGTTGAAGCGAAGGTTGTTGCCGTCGAGCACGTAGGTGCCGACCGGCTTGCCGTCGAGCGAGCTCTGACCGCCGGTCTTGATGTTCGGGATCTCGTTCGCCTTGAAGTCCTCGTTCTTACCGGCGGTGCCGGCGGCGAGCTTGTTCACTTCGTTCGAGACTTGGCGCCAGCCTTCCTTCTCTTTGTTGATCGCCTTGACGCCGTCCATGATCGCCTTGAGATCTTCGCGCGCCGACTTCGCCGCTTCCATCATGACGATGAACGCGAGCGCCATGATGTCGCCGTCGCCCATGCCGGCGAGGTTCTTGTAGACGATGCCGTTCGACTGCGAGACGATCTGGCGCTGGCCCTGCGGAATCTCCGGGTTGTCCGTGACCGTCCGCTGGCTGGCCTGGGTTTCGCCGGTGGTCGTGCGCTGGCTGCGTTGCGTCGTCGTGTCGCCATCGACTTGGCGGAAGGTCGCCTGCTCCGACTTCACTTGCTGCGGCGTCGGGATGGTCACGTCGCCGACGCCCTGGAACTTCTGCATCACCAGGTTGCCGAACGCTTCCATGTTGGGCGTGCCGTCCGGGTTGGTGAACGCCGCCATGTTCGACTTGATCTCGGCGGCGGCGCTGTTCAACGCCGCCATGACGGCCGGGTTACCCTGGTTCGCTTGGCCGAACTCTTCGAGCTTGCCGTCGAAGGCGCCTTGGCCGGTGTCTTGGATGCTGCCGAAGTAGTTGCTGCTCGACCCCGAGCCGGTCGTCTGGCGGAAGCCGCCGACGCCGTCGGCCTGCGCGGGTGCGGGCGGCGGAGCTTGTACGCCTTGCGTCTCGACTGGCGCATGCGCCTCGTCGACCGGAGCCTCGGCGGGGGCCTCATTCACGGACGACGGCAGATTGGTGTTCACTTGTTGCACGGGCATGGATTTCCGCTCCTTGAGATTCGCTTTGTGACCGAACGTACACGCGCGTTCGTGTTCGGGCTACTTCGGTAATAACCGACGTACATCGGCGCAGCAATCGTTTCAATTCGTGAGCAGCCAGGCGTGGTGGGCCGGTGTAGTTGCTGCTAAGCTCGACCGCCTATGACACAGAAAGAAGATCTCAAATCCCTGGAGAAGAAGCTCAAAGCGAAGCTCACGGAGCTGCACGCGCTGCACAAGAAAGGTGCGTCGCTCGCTCAGACTTTGATGATCTACCCGGAGGAGCTCGAAGCGACCTACGCGCTCGGGCTGCAGATGCTGAGCGCGAAGAAGAATAAAGAGGCCGCGCAGCTGCTCTCTGGCTTGTGCCTGATGGAACCTTATGATGGCCGCTTCTGGCGGGTGCTCGGCTTGGCGCTGCAGAAGATCGAGCGGCCGGCGCTGGCGCTCGCGGCGTTCGAGATGGCGCTCGTCCTGATCCCGGACGACATTCCGACGCTGGCCTATCGCGGCGAGACCTTCATCTTGCTCGGCCGCCGCGCCGAAGCCCGCGTCGATCTCGAGCGCGTCGTCGCCAAAGCCAAACCAAACGCCGAGGACGCGCCCTTCGTGCAGCGCGCCAAAGGACTCATGCCATACGCGCAGGCGAACGCCACGCGTTAATATAGGCAAGAACAGAGGAGACGATCATGGGTGGTGTAGGTGGAGTAGGCGGACGGCAACCTTTCAATCCGGGCGATGTCACGGTCGATGGCGACGACGAAGTCGAAGAAGGAAAAAAGAAGGAAGCCAAAGGCACGGACGGCGCGAGCAAGACCAAAGAGCCGGAGATCAGCCCGGATCAGGTGATCTTGACGCCGCCGCCGCAGCAGCAGTTCGACAGCTCGAGCTCGACGCGCCCCGGTGACGACAATCAATCGTTGCGCATGGACGCAGGGGTCGGCGGCGCCAGCGGCGTCGGCGCGCTCGACGGCGCCGACTCGGCGGCTGCGATGTTGAACGACGTGGCCCAAGCGTACGACAACATGGAGAAGAACCTCGAGCTCTGCTTCAACAAGCTGATCATGGAGGCCAAGGGCAACAAAGAGGCCTTGGAAGATCAGATCAAGCAGATCGATCGCCAGGTCGAGGTGATCAAAGAGCAGTTGAAGAAGCTCGACAAGATGCTCGAGCTCATCACCACCTTGATGCCGAAGTTCGCCGAGCTCATCGGCCAGGACGAGAAGGTGCGCAATACGTGCCCGCTCGGCCAACAGACGCGCCAAGCCGACGTCGATCAGAAGAAGGACGAGCTGACGAACATCGTCGTCGAGAAGATGCGAGAGGCCGGCTTCACCGACGTGAATCCCGAGAGCATCAGAAAGATCATGGACGGGATCGCCGCCGGCGGCGCTGGCGCGACGGCGCTCGCGTTCTTCTTGTTCACGCTCATCGCCGACGCCGAAGGCGACGCTGCCGCCAAGGCCGAAGGCGCGAAGAACGCCAAAGAGAAGCAAGCTCCGCCTGATGATCAGGCGACGAGTGATCCGAAGAAGACCGGCCCTCCAGAGCCGGGCACCCCAGGCGCGCAGACCGACAAGCCCGGCGAGGTTCCTTCGGACCGGCAAACGTCGTCGACCGACGTTCCGAAGGCGGGCGATCCGACGGGCACGCCGCCGCCAAAGTCGACCGACCCGACTGGCCAAACCACGCCCGGCCAATCGCCGCCGGGCCAGAACACGACGGCCGATCCAGCGACGAAGCCGCCGCCGGGCGCCGACGCCACGGGCCAACCGCCTGCAGCCGATCCCGCGACAGGTGCAGCGCCCGACGGCGAGCCGAAGCCCGTCCCGCTTACCGAAGAGGCCAAAGACGCCGGCTTCGATCAGAAGAGCTTCAACGAGCGCATCGATCAAATCGCCGAGCTGGCGATGAAGTACGCCGAGACCAAACCGGCGACCGAGGTGCACGGGCTCTTCTTCTCGTACTCGATGCCGACCGCGGAGTTCGCGATCGCGCAGGCCGAGCTCATTCACGCGATCTTCCCGGGCCTGCAAATCGGCCTCGACGTCAAGGTGACGAAGGACTTCACCAAGGCGACCAAAGACGGCATCGGCAAAGACAGCGACGGCCTCTCCCTCACCGCCAACGACTTCCAGTGGGCGGCGCAGCTCTCGTCGATCCCGTGCGGCGGCTCGGAAGCGGGCTTGAAGTTCCTCTCGAATCGCCTCGAGCAACAGATCGTCGCCAAGCAAAAAGAGCTCGGCAAGGAGATGGACAAGTTGATCGAGGCCAAGAAGGGGCTCATCGGTCAGATCAAAGAGCTCGATCGGGAGATCGCGCGCCTCGAGAAGGACAAGACGACGGCCATCCAGAACCTGCGCAAGCAGAAGGAACAGACGCTGCAGGCGATCCAGAAGATGATCACCGAGCAGAAGATGAAGATGGAAGAGATCAAGTCGAGGGTGGTCGACGTCATCGTCACCAAGCTCAACGAGTTCGCCGAGCAGCTCGGCAAGATCGCCGACGAGATCGGCAAGCCGCCGACGCAAGGCCGTCCAGGCGTCGGCCGCTAGGCGCGAAGCGCTCTAAAAGCGCTCTATTACATTTGTTGCGCCCCCGCCTTTTGGGTAAACCACTCAGGTCGTACCAAAGGGCGGGGCGCCGCCTTCGAGGAGAGCCGCGTGAGCGAAGAGCAGCCGTTCCAGAATCTGCCGGACGTCACGCCGGAAGACATCGAAGATTTCAACGCCTCGCTCAAGGACAGTCTCGAGCAATTTCAAAAGACCGGCGACCTCACCTTCCTCGTCGGTCTGAAGCCGCTTGGCACGCCGCCGGAAGCCGTGCAGGCGGCTGTCGCGCTCGGTGGCCAGCTCGTGCGCCAAGGGTTCTTGGACAAGGCGTTTCAGTATTTCGCCGGCCTGGTCGAGCTCGATCCGTTGAACTACGAGATCTATCGGTGGCTCGCGCACATTCAGCACCTGCAGAAAAATTACATCGGCGCGTACGAGAACTACATGCGCGCGATGACGCTCAACCCGGTGGATCCCGTGACACAAATCGCGCTCGGCGAGTGCATGCTGATGATCGACGACGTGCCGACGAACGGCATGTTCCGCATCGAAGAAGGCATCGCGCTTGCCGGCAAAGATCCAAAGTACGCGGTCTACGTCACCCGCGGCGAGCAGCTGATCGTGGCAGCCAAAGAGCGCGTCGACGAAATGGCGAAAGCCGCGGCGGCGCCGGCCGAGAAAGAGAAGAAGTGACCGATGGCAAATGACAGCGTCGCAGCGACGATGGCGCGGATGGTCGAGTCGAGCGCCAAGAAGATGTACCGTGGCAGCGTCACGCTCTCGGACGTCGTCGGCATCTCCGACGAAGAGCTCGAGGCGCTCTACGGCGTCGGCTACCACCTCTTCAACTGGGGCAAGTATCAACCGGCGCTCGACATTTTCTCGGTGCTCACCCTGTATTCGCCGTTCAAAGGCCACTACTGGCGCGCTGCCGGTGCCGTGAACCAGGCGATGAAACGATACAAAGAAGCGGTGATGGCCTACGACATGGCGTTGACCAACAACAGCCGGGATGCCGTCAGCCTCACCTACCGAGGCGAGAGCTTGATCGCGCTCTCGGACATCGAGGGCGGCGTGCGCGATCTGAAGAAAGCGATCGAATTCGGCGAGAGCGTGCCGGCATACGCCACGTGGGTGAAGCGCGCCAAGACGCTGCTCTCGGTCCGTGAACAAGCGATGGGAGGCTGAACGCGATGGGCGACCCGAACGATCACTCACTGAATACGCCGGAAGGCGCCAAGGTTACCAAGGAGCTCAAGCGCGAGCTGCTCAGCCCCGACGCGCGCGGTCTCACGCTCTCGCACGTCATGGGCTTCTCGGAAGAAGAGGTGAAATCGACCTACGCCAAGGCCTGCCAGCGCCTCGCGCAGAACGACCTCGCCGGCGCCGGCAAGCTCTTCGCGATGCTCGTCGCCCTCCGCCACAACGAAGGCAAGCACTGGCGCGGCCTCGGCGTCGTCGCGCAGCGCTCGAACCAGCCCGGCCCATGCGACTTCCTGTATTCGATGGCGCTGAAGCACGACCCGAACGACATCATCAGCATGGTGTTTCGCGCCGAGGCGCGGGTGAACACTGGCCGCGCCGCCGCCGGCCGTCAGGACCTCTTGAACGCCATCGAGCTCGGCGAACGGCTGGGGAACCCCGAGCACGGCACTTACGTCAAGCGTGCCAAGAAGGTGTTACAATTGATCGATGCCGGGGAAACCAACGCGGGCAGCTTCGAGAAGTCCTAACCAAAGCGGCGGGCACCGGTAAGGTAGAAGGTAGGGAAAGGGAGTAAGCCATGGGTTCAGGCAGCAGCGGCGGTGTTTCAGGTCCTCGCGTCACTCCGGGAACGATCGCGGCGGACGCAAACCAAGAGAACATCAAAGAGCTCGAGGCGCAGGCGTTCTCGGGTGGCCCGATCGTCGTCCAGCTCGGCATGCGCCAAGTCGCACCGAAGGCGAAAAGCGGCAGCGGTGACACGGGCTTCCGCCAGACCGGCGATCCGCCGGCGCCCCCGTCGGACGAGCCGACGGCCGGCGGCAAAGAAGCGCTGAACAATTCAATTCAATTCCTCGGCAGCCTCGCCGGCAGCGATCCCGTCGGCGGTCTTTGGGCCGTCATGATGGAATATCAAAAAATGATGAACAAGGAGAACCGGGACGATCGCAAGCTCGCACGAGCAGATGCGCGCACCGAGCTCGCCTTGAAGGCTGGAAAGTTCGAGCTCGAGAAGACCAAGATCACGCAGATGAAGGCGGAAGCGTCTGAGCGCTACGAGCACGCGATGACCGCGGCGAACTGGGAAATGGGCCTCGGGATCGCCAGCTGCTGCGCCGCTGCGGTCTCGTTCGCCGGCGGCATCGGGGGCTGCCCGTCGTGGGTCGGCCAGCTCGGCAAGGGCCTCGACGTCGCCGTGAAGGCCGTGCAGGCGGGCGCCACGCGCGAGATCGCGCACCACAAGAACTACGGCGACTACCAGAAGAAGATGGGCCTCGCGTCGGACGAGACGCAGAAGCAAATCTACGATCAGGAAAACGCGATCAACAAAGCCGGCGTGCAAGCGTCGGAGTCGAAGGACGCGTCGGAAGCGTCGCGCGATCGGCGCAAGTCCGCTCTGGACAACATGCAGAAATTCCTCGACATCCTGCGGAGCATTAACCCGCAGATCTAATCCGCGGGTTCTCCCTTCGCTCACGAGGCCGGCATGTCGGATGAAAAAGTCAATCGCGTCGGCAACAATCCCCTTCAGGCACCGCAGCCGCAAACGAAGACCATCACGAAGACCACGAAGACGGTCTCGAAGGATGAAGTCGACGCGCTGATCGCCAAGGCGAAGGCCGAGAACAAACAGGTCATCGAAAAGGAAGGCAAGATCCTGATTCAGGCGCAGGCCAAGCACTTGAAGCAGAGCGCCCCAAAGCAGAACGCCGAGACCGGCAAGACCGAGACCGCAACGTCGATGCGACAAGCTTCGCAAACCGCCGAGCTCAAAGGCGCGAGCCGGGTCGAGTCGAAGCAAGACAATGCGCTTCGCCAAACGAGCAAAGTGACGACTGCCAAGCTCGGCGACAAGCCGGAGCTGCCGAGCGCGCTCATCTCGAAGATGGATGCGGCGGTCGTCAAGTCGCTGCTCGCGAAGATGGGCACGTCGCAGGCGACGTTCCGGATGACCGAGGATTCGGGCGCGATCGCGAACCACGTTGGCCAGACGATGAGCAACCTCGCCGGATCGAGCGCCGGCAATATGCTGATGATGAGCGGCTCGCGCGAGTCACAGAACTTCATGCTGCTCTTGCTGCTGCTCGAGCTGGGTTATCAGAACCGCGACATCAACAGGCAGATGGCGAAGACCGGCGCGCTGTTGCAGGGCGCCGACCAGGAGATGAAGAAGACCGCGGGCCTCGTCGAAATCTACACGAAGCGCGCGACCGCGACGTTCCAGTACATGAACAAGATGAACGACGCCAAAGCGCAGGAGCAGCAGGCGATGCGCGACGCCGGCAAGGCGATCTACGAGTTTGGGACCTGCGACATCCCGCAATGGGCCGCGGACTCAACGTACAGAAACGAGCTCGAAGCCTGCGGCGTCGAGCGCAACGCGATCGCCGATGCGCGCCTGCGCAACTTCGGGCCGCAGCCGCCCAACCTCGAGACGATCGCCGCGAAACGCGAAGCGTACCTCCGCCTTTGCAGGCAGGACCCTCCGGCGTCCGCCGCCGACCTGGACCGCGCACGCAGCGAGTTGCAAGCGGCCGGCGGCATGCAGGCGGTCTGCGACGCCGAAGCGGAGCTGAGCCCAGCGGAGCTCAACCGCAACAACATGACGGACGCCGCCAGCCGGCGCGCGGCCAACTTCACGAACGAAACGCGCGCGTTGCCCGATCGCGAGCGCCTGGTCAACCAACGCGAAGCGCGCGCCGACGAGCAATATCGGGCCGTGACGGCGGACATCGAGGCCCGTCGCGCGCGGTTGGCTCACCCCGGCTGGCCGCCGGGCGCCGCGGAAGCCTACGGCGCCGCGCGCGCAGAGCAGATGACCGCGCGCAACCGCGAGCTCGAGGTCGCGCGCCGCCAATCGCGCGAGCGTGGCGATCTCGAGGGCGTCCCCGCGGATCAGCGTACGCCTGCGCAACGCGCGCGGCTCGAAGAGCTCGACAACGAGAAGAACCGCGCGCACGGCGCGACGGTCGACGCCGAGAATCGCGCGAGGCGCATCGAACGCATCGCCGGCCAAGAAGAGAACATGGGCAACGACCTGCCCGTCGCAGAGCGCACGAACTGGGCAGAGGTCGCGCGCAGCATCGACGATGATGGCGCCAGCGGCCGCATCACGCTGTCCGACGCCCGCTCGGAACGCACGCGCTTGGCGGCGATCCCGGAAGCGCAGCGCACGCCGGCGCAAAACACGCGCCTCGCGCAGCTCGATCGGATCATTCCGCGGCTGGAGACGGGCACCGCCGGCTTCGCGACCGACACCATGCTCGACGCGAGCGAGCGAACGATCGACCGCTATCGAGACGTGCCGAGCGGCATCAATCGCGAGGCGTACGCGGCAGCACGCCGGCGCTATGACGAAGCTTCGACCACCGCGCGCGCGGCGCAGGCCACGGTGCGCAGCACTGGCGCGCGCATCGAGACGCTCACCCGCCGCGACGGCGAGATCGATGGTGAGCTCAGCGTGACGAACGCTCGATTGGCGCGGTTGCCGCCGCCGCCGGCGGGAGAACGCATCGAATCGGAGCGCCGGCAGCTCACCGAGCGCCGCGACACGCTCACGCGCGAGAAGAGCGCGAACAGAGAGGAGCGCGACCAGCTCACGATCCAGCGGCGCTCGGCGATGTCCCGGTATCAACAGGCGACCGCGGAGCGATCCGCCGCAGAAGCGCAGCTCGCGGCCGTGCGCGGTGTCGGCGGGCGCACGCTCTCGCCTGCGGATTCGCTCGAGCTCGGCCGCCTTGGTGAGACGGCAAGCGCGCGCGGTGCCGATCTCACGCGCTCGGACACGGTGCGGCGCGAGGCGCAAGAGCGCTTCGACGACTTCGAGGAGATCGGCACCATCGACACGAAGCTCGGGCGCCTCGGCACGGCGCCGACGGACGAAGCTTCACGCCGCGCGCGCTGCGAAGACTGCGGCCTGCCGGCGCAGCCGTGGAACGACGAAACGAAGCGCCAACTGCGCACGCGCTACGGTCTGCCCGAAGGCGCGACAGACGATCAGATCCTCGCGGCCGCCGGTGAGCGCGAAGCGACATCGTTGCGCACGCGGCGCGCCGAGCTTCTGCGCGACGTCGGCTTGCCGCCGACCGCGTCGGCCACAGACATCGCAGCCGCGCGCACGCAAGCGCAGACCGCGCTCAACACCGCCAACGACAACTACGCGACGGCGTGGCGAAATTACAATTCGGCCATGGCCGGGCTGCGCACGCGCACGTACTCGCTCGACATGGCCGCACGCGGCTGGGACGGCCCGCCAGCGATTCCGCCAGGCTCACCGGCCGGCACAGCCGTACCACCGTCGCTGCCGGGCTGGCGGCCGCCACGCGAAGCGCTGCCCGAAGGCGTCCCGGGTTTTCCGGCGACGCCGACGAGCCCGCCCTCGGCCGTCTTCGGCGCCGTCGCCGGGTGGCGCGAGCAGGCGCTGGCGGACTACCGCTCGACGATGCCACCGACCGCGACCGGACCCGCGCCGGAGATGCCCCCACCGTTTCCCGAACCGCGCACCACCCGCGCGAGCTACGCGGCGGACTTCGGACCCGGTCGCATCCCGACGGTCGGCACGCCGCCTCGGCCAGCGACCGAAGCGGAGCTGCGCGACCCGTCGTCGATCACCAATCCCGAGGAGCGCCAGCGTGTCACCGCGTTTGCGCAGGGCCGAGCTCTGGCTCGCGCTGACCTCATCGATCAGGAAGCCACGCCGTTTTTGCGGTGGGGCGCGCAAGTGTACGAGAATCACTGGCAACCCGCGGATGCGACGAACTACGCCGAAGCACAGCGCACGTCGGCACGCTATGACGCCGAGCTCCGCACGCTCGGAATCGACCAACGGCCGCCGCCCTTTCCGCCGCCCCCAGTTTCGCCAGCCGACCCGGCGCGCGACACGGCACGTCGCACCGCCGTCGCCAACTATTACAATGCGCGGCGCCGCGAAGAAGGCGCGCGCCTCGCGGGGCTAGAGAACAGCTACACGCCGCCGCGCAACACTGGGCCAGCACACAACGCGGCCGTTGCTGCGCTCGATCAGATCTGGGGACCCGTCGGCACCACGCCGCCGCCGGCCGCGGCGAATCCGACGGGCCTCGCCGTCGATCTCGCGAACGCCCCGGACGCCGCCGCGCGCGCGACCATCAACGGCACCCTGACGACAGCGCGCACCGCGCTCAGCGAGAACACGCCACCCGCGCGCGACAACCTGGCCGCGCCCGTCACGATGAAGATGACGGATGCGAACGGCGCCGAAACGACCATCACCGTGCCCTCGCCAACCCTGTCCGACTTGGGGCTCGACGAAGCCCGCGTCGAGGGCGGCCCGGATCAATATTGGCGCTCCGAAGACATCACCGAGTACAACGCTGCGCGCACCGCTTCGCGCAACGCCGATGCCGAGCTCACACGGCTCGGCATCACCGAGCGCCCGCCGCCGATGCCGCCACCACCGGTCGAGCCTCCGGATGCAGCGCGCGACACCGAGCGCCGCAACGCCGCGACCGCGTACTACACGGCCGAGCGCCGTTCCGCGCTCGCGAGCGTCAACGGCATCTCGAACAGCCATAGCCCCGCGCGCGATCCGGCCGCAGCACGCGCTGCGGTCGATCGACTGTGGGGCACCGCCACCGCGCCGGGCGGGCTCTACGCCAGATACGCGAACGCGACGGCAGCCAATCGCCCGGCGATCACCACCGAGATCAACACGGCGAGGGAGCCGATTACCCAGATGACTCCGCGCACCGCGCCAGCGCCAGCGGGCGGCGGCAGGGACGATCTGCGCAACGCCGACTTCACTTATCGCAACGCACGCCCACAGCCCGAGGACGTGCTTTGGTCGAACCTCTCGAACTTGCTGCAGAAGGCGCAGGCGATCCCGAACGCCACCGAATACTTGCTGCAACAATGGACGCGCATCGCCCAAGAGCAGATCAACGCGATGAGCGGCATGGGCGAAGAGCTGCGCCAGCGCTTGCTGCGGATGAAGAGCCAGACGTCCGGCGACTGGCAGCGCACGTTGATGGCGATGGAGAAGGCGCTCAAGGCGACGCTGCGTTAGGAAACCTGGCCGCCAACGCCGCGACCGTGGCGCTGGTGCGAAGCTCCGCGAGCGACGTCTTCACGCCTGCCTGCTCGAGCGCGTCGAGCAACTTCAAGGCCAGCATCGAGTCCCCGCCGAGCATGAAAAAGTCGTCGTTCACCGTCAGCACGCGTGCGGTGAGGATGCGCTCGAAGATCGCTGCGACGGCGAGCTCCTGCGGCGTCGACGGCGGTGGGCCAGCCCGCGCCACGCCTGCGACCCAACTCGGCAAAGGGGCGTTCTCGCGATCGATCGCGCCGTCCGCGCGCAGCGGCAGCTTCGCGAGGCACTCGATCGCGAGCGGCTGCTCGGCGTCGCGCAGACGTTTACGGATCGCGGCGCGCACGTTCGCCGCTTTGAGCTCGCCTTCGACGTAGCCGACGAGCTGCACGTCGCCGCGGCCGTCTTTGGCGGCGATGACCCGCGCGTCGCGTACGCCGTCGACCGCGCGCAGGGCCGCTTCGACCTCGGCGATGACCACGCGCTCACCGCGAACGAGGACGATCGGTGCGTCGGGCGGCGCATCGACGAGGTGCAGCTCGCCACGCGCGTCGATGAACCCGTGATCGCCGGTGGCGACGCCGTTCGCGACGATGCGGCCGGCGACGCCTCGTGGCAGCACCTCGCCCGCGGCGCCGTGGATCGCGATCGTGACGCCGGCCAAAGGCGCGCCGGCGCTGCTGAGCGACGACGGGAGCGCTGCGAAGGTGATCGGGCGGCCGAGCGCGGCCGGCGCGTAAGCCGAGAACACGCGGTCCGCCGGCAGAAACTGCGCGATGCGCTGCGCCGTTTCCGCCGTGCGCGGTCCGCCTTCGACGATCCAGTGCGTGACGTCAGGCAGCTTCTCACCGGGCAAGACGAGATCGTTGAGGAAGAGGCGCAGCCGAAAAGACGTCGCGCGCATCGCCGTCGCCGCGTTTTCACGCATGTGCTGCGCGAGCCAACCCGGGCAACCGAGATCATCGACTGGCGCGACGTAGACTGTGCAGCCAGCGTAGGCGCTCGCGAGCAGATCGGTGGCCCACGCGGGTTGGCCGACCGGCGTCGTCAGTGCGGGTTGCGCACTTTGATGCGGCGCGAACGCCAGCGCGTGGTCGACGAGATCTCCGTGCGTCAGCGTGAGCGCGAGCGGCCCGGGGAGCACGTAGCGCAGCGCCACGGTCTCCGCGGCGATCGCCGGCGGCGCTTCGACCTCTCCGAGCGTGAGCCCAGGTGCGACTTCGTCCAAGTGCACGACAGGCACCGACGACGTCACCGGGTAGCGCATGCTCTGGCTGGTCCAGCGCACGCAGAGCTTGGCGGTGGCGAGCGTTCTCTCGGTCCTCTCCATCGGCGCAGCGATGTCGAGCATCAGCGCCGAACCTCCGAGGCGAAGCACGCCGAGGAGGAGGAGCGCGACTTCGATCGAAGGATCGCAGTAGAACGCTACGGTATCGCCGGCTGAGACGCCGTGATCGCGCAGCCACGCCGCCCATGCTCCCGAGCGGCAGGCGACGTCATCGCGCGACAGCGATCGTCCGGGCTCGACGAGCGCGGGCGACTCGCCGCGCGCGAAGACGCCGTCGAGCAACGACCGACTGCGCTCCAGAGGCGGACCGCTAACGTGCGCCAAGCGCTCCGCCGGCCACGCGCCGCCTTCGCCGTCGATCCACGCGAGCGCACGCTCCTGGATCGCTGCCGCGACGCCGGGCGACCGCCCGCGGGCGAAGAAGCCGATGCGCCCGTCGCCCGCCGTGCTGATGTCGATCTCGAGCTCCGCCTGCAGATCGGCGCCGAGCCACGCATGCACCCGCGCCGACTGGTCGAACACGCGCGCCTGTTCTGGCTTCTCCCTCAGCAGCGCCCGCGTCCATCCGCCGCCGAGCGCGCTCGGGAGGTGACGCACGTGCACGATCACCGCAAAGGGCGCGGGCCGCATCCACGCCGGCATCAGGTCGCTGACGCGATGGAGCGCCACGTCACTGCGATCGATCGCCGCGAGCAGGCCGTCGGCCACGTGGCGCGTGAGCTCGGCAAACGCCATCGCTCGCGCGCGCGGCGGCACGTAAACCGGCGCGACGTTCGCGAAGCTCGCCACGCAGCCGGCAAACGACGGCGGCCGCCCGAGCATCGACACGCCGAGCCAAAAGCCATCGTCGTTTCCGTGCTCGGCGATCGCGCGCGCGATCCCAGCGAGGACGAGCGCGGTATACGTGACGCCGTGCCGCTGCGCGAGCGCTCGTAAGGTATCCTCGCCGCGCTCGGCGCGAACGCTGATCAGCGCGCCGTCGAGAACCTGCGGCAGCACGATCGATCGTGCTGGCTGAACAAATGACGCCGCGATTGCTCTGCGATCGATCGCTCGGCACGCTTGCTGCGCCGTCCACGCGCTCGGCTGCGGCGCGCAAGGCAGCGCCGTCTTCGGATCGCGATACAGCGCCTCGAGCTCGGCGAACAACACGCCGATCGCCTCGAGATCGAAGCCGATGTGGTGAAAACGAAAGCGCGTCTTCGTCCCGTCGAACGCGATCGCGATGGGCGGGCGAGCAGCGAGATCGAGGTTATCGGCGAAGAGGTCCGGCGCCTCCTCCAAACGGCGACGAAGAACACCGCCTTCGATCGCGAAGCTTGCGCGCAGGATCTCGTGGCGCGTTTGCAGCACGCGCAGCGCCGCGCGCAGCCGATCGCGATCGAGCGGCGCATCGACTTCGACGAAGATCTCGAGCGCGTCTGAGCTCGGGTGCAGCGCTTGCCACAGCCACGCGCCGGTCTCGGCGTCGGAGGCGTGATCGTTCGCAGGCACGGCGCCGTCGCGCGCTTCGCTCGCATGCAAGAGCGCCAGGATCCCGGCGTCGAGCGAGGCTGCGCCGATGAGCGCGGCGATGTCGAAGCGCTTGGCGAATGCGTCTTCCAGCTCGCCCTTCAGCGTGAGCACCTGCAGCGAGTCGAGCCCGAGCGCGCTCGGCGCTGCCGCGAGATCGGGCGCGCGACCGCACAGCTCGGCGAGCCGTTCGAGCACGAACGCCCTCGCCGCCCGCTGCCACGGAAGGAGCGTCGCGGGAGCGCTCGGCGTCTTCGCAGGTGGAGCGATCGGCACAGGAAAGAGCGCTTTGGTCGCCTGCCGTTGCAGCTTGCCGCTCGACGTCTTCGGGATGGCGCCGGCGTCGAGCAGCACGATCTCGGCGTCGAGCCCGTGCGCGGCGCTCACCCGCGAGCGAATGGCGGTGATCACCTCGCTGTCGCTTTCTGGGGCGCGCGTCTTCAGCTCGACGGCGACGCCGAGCACTTCCTCGCCCTTGCGTTCGAGCGCGACAGCCACGACGCAGCCTGCCCGCACGAGCGGATGCGCGCCTTCGACGGTCCACTCGATGTCCTGCGGATAGTGGTTCTCGCCGCGCACGATCACGAGGTCTTTGAGGCGGCCGGTGATGAACAGCTCGCCCGCGCGCAGGAAGCCGAGATCGCCCGTGCGCAGAAAGGGCCCCTCGCCGCTCGCTGTCCGCGCGGCGAAGATCTCCCGGGTCGCGGCCTCGGCCCCGAAGTAGCCCGCGGCGATCGAAGGGCCACGGATCCAAATCTCGCCGACGCGATCCGGCGCGCACGGCGTCTGCGCTTCAGGATCGACGATGCGCAGGTCGAGGCCGCCGCCGACGCGGCCGCAGCCAACGAGACGCTTGCCCGCGGCCAGCTCGACGCGCCCTTGATCGAGCGCGCGGGGATCAACGTCGATCATCACCGGCTCATCCGCTGGGCCACCGCTCGAGACCATGAGCGTCGCTTCGGCGAGGCCGTAGACCGGAAAGAACGTGCGCCGGCGGAAGCCGCGCGGCGCGAACGCGGCGATGAAGCGCTCGAGCGTGTCCGCGCGAATAGGCTCAGCCCCGTTGAACGCGCACGTCCACGATGACAGGTCGAGCGTCTCGGCGACATCGCGCGAGACCCGGCGCGTGCAGAGCTCGAAGCCGAAGTTCGGCCCGCCGGCGTAGGTGCCAGAGAAGCGCGAGATCGCCTGCAGCCAGCGCCGCGGCTGCTCGAGGAACGCCGTGGGCGCCATGATGTAGCAGCGGTAGCCGGCGTAGAGCGGATGCAGGAGGCCCCAGATGAGCCCCATGTCGTGATAATTCGGCAACCAGCACACGCCCACGCTCTCCTTCGAGCTGCCGTGCATCTGCTGAATGTACGCGCTGTTTTCCAGCAGGTTTTCGTGCGTGACGATGACGCCGCGGGGGGTGCGCGTCGAACCCGAGGTGTATTGCAAGAACGCCACATCGGCCGGGCGCGCCTCGACCGGCGCGAACCTCGGGTCGCCGCGCAGCGTGTCCCACGCGTGCCAAGCCACATGCAGCTCGCTGAGCAACGGCGCGAGCGCCGGCGCGTAGACGGCGTGCCCGACGGCGATCTTCGGCGCGCAATCGGCGATGATCGCGCGCAATCGTTCCTGGCTCTTCTCCAAGCGGCGCGGCTCGGGCGGCACCGCCGGCACGGGGATGAGCCCAGCGAACATGCACGCGAGAAACGCGACGAGAAAATCCGGACCGGGGCCGAGCACGAGCAGCACGCGATCGCCAGGACTCGCGTGCGCGCGGAGCCCGTCCGCGTAAGCTCGGGCCTCGCGCTCGATCGCAGCGAAGGTCCATGCCGGCGTCGGCGTTTCACCGTCCTCGAGAAAGACGAAGGCCTCTTTGTCGCCCAGGGCCTGCGCGCGGGCTTGAACGAGCGCCACCCAACTCCGCTCGCCACGCGCAAGACCTTGGTGCATAAGAGTATTCAAGCGACCTCGATTGTATCACCCGAATCCAGGGGTCGCGGGTATGTCGCGCGGAGACCTTGTGGCCTACGTGAGAGAACGATGAGCTCGATTTCGGGACCCGGCCCGGGCGGCGTCGGCAACGCAGCTTCGCGTGCGCTCGAGGACCAAAAAGACGCCAAGATCGACGAAGAGCAGTCCGCCGAAGCGCTCAAGGACATCAACAAGAAGACTTCGCAGCTCCAGAAGGTCCAAAAGCAAGACAACGACGCGTTTCAGGTGAAGCGCGACACCGGCATGGTCGGCACCGAGGACCGCGCCGCTGCCCGCGAAAAGCTCGAGCAGCAAGCGATGCCCGACGCGATCAAGATCGTCGAAAGCGCGATGAAGACCGAGGTCGACGCCGCGCGCCTGTTCAAGCTGCAGAACAAGGTCGCGCAAGATCCCGCCTTCAAGGAAGCGTCGCGTGAGCTGCGCGTGTGCGTGGAGATCTGGCAGAAGCAAGCGCTCGAGAAGCTCGAGAAGAACCCGCCGAAGGTCGAGCCGCTCGATCTCGAGAAGCTGAAGGCGTTCGCCGACAAGCAAGCGATCAAAGAGCCGAAAAAGGACGAGGCACCGGCCAGGGCAGAGAACGAGGCGAAGGGCGCCACCTTGCGCCAACAGAGCGAAGATCAGGGCGCGAAGGCGACGGATCAGAAGCAGACGCAAGCCCAGGGTCAAACGAAGACCGACGCCGCGACGGACGACAAGACGAAGACCGCGGCGAAGGACGGCGAGCAAAGAGCGACGGCGGAAAAAGACGCCAAAGCCAGCGACGCCAAAGCGACGAGCGAGCCGAAGGAGACGCCCGAGCTCGATCCGAAGACGAAGGACGCCGCGAAAGAAGCGAAGCCACAAGACGGCGCGCAGGCCGCGAAGGAAAAAGAGCTCGCCAAGGATGCGTCCGCGACCAAAGACGCCAAAGACACGCAGGAAAAAGACGCGACGAGCGCGCAGAACACCAAAGACGCGCAAGCGCAGGACAAAAAGCAGCTCGACGCGAACAAGACCGCCGAAAAGAGCGGCCAGAGCATCGCCAGCGAAGAGAACAAGGCGCGCATGCAGACGCAGCCTGGCGACGAGAAGCTGACGCCGAACGAGCAAGCAGCGTTTCGCATGTACACGGCGATGCAAGACCTGAAGGCCGGCAAAGCGAACGGCGGCGAGCTCACGCCCGAGCAAAAGTTCCTGCAGCAGATCATGCCGCCCGAGGATCCGAACAAGTTCAAAGAGGGCGAGCTCATCGTCGATCAGTACGGCAACGAGCTCACCGAAGCGGAGTTCGCCGATCGCGCCGGCGTCGTCATGGACAAGCTTGGCCCGCCGCCCGAGCTCATCCTGCAGTACAACGCGATGCTCTTTCAGCTCGTGCAGCCGATCGACGTCGAGGTGCCCTCGGACGGTGGATCATTCCGCATGGGTTCGGGCGAAGACGGCGGCATCACTCCCACCGGCAGCGGCTTCCGCTTGGACAGCGGAGGAGGAGGAGGAGGAGGCGGTGGTGGCAGCGGCGGGCTTCGCTTGGACAGCGGCGGTGGCGCCGGCGGCGTGCCGAACAACCCGACGATCACCGTGCCGACCGACCCTGTCGTGATCCGCGCCGATCAAGCGATGAGCGCGCTCGATCTCCTCGGGAGCAGCTACGACATCACCCAGTACGCGATGCTGATGCTGATGGAGTGCCTGAAGGATCTGAACAAAGATCTGAACAACAAGATGCTGTGGGCGAAGGTTCGCCACAAGATGAACGACGCCATGCGCACGTACATGGCCGAGGTGTTCAAGAAGATGGCGGCGCTCACCCGCCCGCCGGCCGACAGCAACGCGGTCCCCGAGCCGATCTTCATCGAGAACCTGACGCCCGAGATGGAGATCGGCCCCGACGGCCAGCCGACCGGCGAAGTGAACATGGTGCCGAAGGAAGTCGAGACGCCGATCTCGGATCAGAAGGCCGAGGATCAAGAAGGCATCACGCCCGAGACGAAGACCGCCGCGTCGCAGGTCGAAGAGATGCGCAACAAGGGGCTGCCGATCATCAGCGAGCGCTCGGAGAACGGGACGATCTTCGTCAACTCGACGTACTCGTACGTCACGGTCGATCACGTCGGCCCGATGAAGGAGCGCCTGCGCAACGAAGTGCAAGCGCTGAAGATGGACTTCGAAAAAGAGATGCTCTCGGTGCAGAAGATGATGGGCCTGAAGAAGAACGTCATGGACAACCTGACGAAGATCATCCGCACGAAGTCCGACGAGTGGGCGAAGTCGATCGCGTTGCTGAAGCGCTAGAGCGCCGCGTTCAGTGCTGCGCGCGCGTCGCCGCCGTGAACAAGTCCTTCGGCTCGGCGTCGTCGCGATAATCGCGCACGATCTGAATCTTCGGAATGCGCGGCACCTGCACGAGCGGCGCGCTGAGCGTGCCGGCGAGCTTTCGTTCGATGACCTTCACCAAGTAGTCGACCGGGATCTGTGAGAGGCACGGCGGCGACGCGACCGAGCGGCACGGCGGTGTGATCTCGGCCGGCACCCAGCACGGCGCGAAGCGGCAAGTGGCGCCGAACGCGACGACCGTCGCCTTCGGATACGGCGAGGCCCAGTACGCCGACGTCGGCCCGAACACGCTGACCGAGGGCACGTTGAAGGCGCCGGCCACGTGCAGAAAGAGCGAGTCGGGCGAGACGACGAGCGCCGCGTGCTTGACCGCTTGCATCGTGTCCCACACCGGCATGCCGCAAAGGTTCGCGAGCTTGCCGATGCGGTCGCCCATGACCGAGTCGGTGCTCGCGCCGATGAGGGCCACCTTGTGTCCGCGCTGCACGAGCGCGTCGGCGAGCGCTTCGAAGTCCGGATAGTGCTTGAGCGGCCGGCAGCGCGGTTGCAGGAAGATCACCGGCGATGTCTTCGGATCGACCTCGTGCCGGTAACGCAAGCGCGTGAGCACGTTCCACTCGGTGTCCTCGTCCACCTCGAAGCCCTGCGCTTCGTAGCGCGCGCCGTAGGATCGCTCGAAGTAGTCGTCGATCGTCTCGCCGTTGAGCACGTGGTACATGCCGAGCGGCAGCACGTGATCGTAGGTCTTGAAGACGCTGCGGGTGATGGGCAGCTTCTGCACGACACACGGATGAAACAGGCGCCCGATGAGCTCGTCGTTGGCCAAATGACCGCGGTGGGCAACGTCTATCGTCGTGCCAAAGCGCCGCCGTAGCGTGCGGGCGAGCTGCGAGAAGATCACGAGGTCGCCCAAGCCGCCGGCGACGACGGCGAGCACCCGCTTGTTGCGGAGGTTCTTCTGCATCGCGGTGCTGGCGACCACGCTGTACGAGAAGTCGAAGCCGTCGAAGGAATAGACCGGCTCGTCCGGCATCGGCTCTTTGGCGAGCGCGCTCGGCACGAAGGTCTGCACGCGGTCGAAGCGCGCCTGGGTCGTGCTCTGCCAGGCCCCGACCAGACGCAGAACGGCGTTCAGCTTGCCGGCGCTCCGCACCGTAGGGTTCGCCAGATGCACGCGGTTGAGGTGCCGGTGCCAGCGCCGGAGCAGGTCGAGCACCGGGGTTTTCCGCAGGCGGTGCAGCCACGTATGACGCGCCCCGACATCGTCGCCGAGCGTCTCCGGCACCAGGTGGCGGCGGGGAAGATTCGCCATGGGCCCGCTTAACACGCGTCTAGCCGTCCCCAAAGCGACCCGAAGAAATCGTCAACCAGTGATGTAGGACACGGTGTATGACTCCGCGTACTGGAGCGTGTCTCCCGTCCGTCGATGGGCGGGACAACGCAAAGGGCAGAAGCGAGGAACGTCATGCAGCCACTCGACAACGAAACGTTTGATGCCTTCTTGAGCGGTGAGCTCGACTCGCTCGAAGGCCCCCAAGAGGCGCTCGAAGTGTGGGAGCACCTCAAGCAGAACGCGAGCGCCCGCAAGAACTACGAACGCGTGGTCAATGCACTGCGCGAGCTGAGCCAAGTGAAGGCCACGGCCGACGGCCGCCTGTTTTGCGAAGCAGAGGCGGACGCCATGTGGCCACTCGTCTTCGGCTCGGTCCTCGAGGGCGCGCGGAACCGCTCCGGGCTGTCGAAGCAGGCGCTTCGTCACCTGGCGGTCCCGGCGCTCGTCAACTCGATCTGCGCGGCGCTGACCAACATGCAGTCGAACAGAGAGACCGTCCTCGCCGTCGACATGCCGGAAGCGACGGGCAACGAAGAGTTCGAAGTGTCGATCGCCAAGGTCGACGGCGCCGTCTCGCTGCGCCTCTACAAGAGCGACGGCATGGACGTGCGCTCGTTCAGCGAAGACAACGCGACGAAGACCAACGTCGACGGCGATCAATGGGCAGGCGTCAACGCCGCTCTGAAAGAGCTGTCGCGCTTGACCGGCGATCTCTTGAAGGACGACGCGCTCGTCAACGGCCGCGTCACGCTCGCCAACGGGCGCGCCGAGATCCACTTGGTTCCGCTGCACCTCGAAAAACGCGAGGCAAAGTAAGCGGCATCTGTTCTCTTCGGGAGCAAGCAGGGGCGTCTTGGTTGCGGCCGGAAAGCTTGTTAGGGTGCCGAGAACGTGCTGCTGATCAACAATCCCGAGCTCTTGGGCGGTTTTCGCCGCGGTGACAAAGCCGCGCTCGAGGTCGTGTATCGGCACTACGTGAAGGGCCTGACGCACTTCGTGCAAAAGGGCTTCACCTTCCGCTCCGCCGAGAAATTTTTCTACTTCAAAGGCTTCCGCAACGTGTTCGACCTGCACAACGCCGTGCAGGAAGTGTTTCGCCGCGCCTTCGAGGAGAAGGCCCGCCTCTCGTACAACGGGGTGAGCTCGTACTCGAACTGGATCCTCGCCATCGCGCGGAACATGATCATCAACCAGTTCAGGAACCGCGAGATCCCGTTCAGCCAGTTCGAAGAGCGCGAGGGCGAAGGCGGCCGCGGCTGGGAAAACTCGCTCACCGACGAGTACTCGGGCGTGCTGCATGGCTCGACGGGTGACAACCAAGACATGGCCATGGAGAAGGCGCAGCTGAAAGAGCTGATGGCGCGCTTCATGGCCCAATTGAACGAAGAAGATCGCGAGCTCGTGCGCCTGCGCTACGCCGAAGGCCAAGGCCAGGAAGAGACGGCCAAGGCGATGTCGTCCACCCGCATGCGCATACGCACACAGGAGGCGAAGGTGCGCCGCCGCCTCATCGCCTTCCTCCGCCACTCGGGCTATCTCGACCAGTTCATGAAGGCCGGGGGCGAGCTCGATGAGGGCGCCGAGAGCGAAGGCGACGAAGCGCCCACGAAGACGGTGCAGCTCGGGCGTTCTTGAATAACCTCGCGGCGCAAGTCGCGTGTATGGCAGACTCAGACAGTTTTTCTTAGCGCAATTTGGAGACGACTATGCCGAACATCGGAAGTCCAGCCCCGACCACCGTGACCACCCAACCGAGCGCGCTCGAGCAAACGCAGGCGCCGGAAGCACCGGTTCACGCCGAAGGACCTGCGGGAGCCGAGCCCGCGCCGCTCGACGCGCGCCCTGCCGATCGTCGCGAAGACAGCCGCGGCCAACGCATGGATTCTGGCGGCCGTGACTCCGCCCTTCCGACCGGCGACGCCGAGCCGCTGCCGAACACGCCGCGCGACACGAGCTCGCGCAACTCGCCGAGCGCGTACCCGGGCATCGCCTCGTTGCAGCGCGACGCCGACAACGCGATCTTGGAAGACAAGGGCGGCGTCGAAGCGCTGGTCAAAGACATCAAGCTCTGCGGCAAGGCCATCGGCGACATCACGAAGCTCATCGCGGGTGCCCGCGAGAACATGCAGAAGGCGGCCGGCGAGCGCGACAAAGCGAGGGCCGAGGCGGTGGGCTTTCGCGAGGAGATCAAGCAGCTCAACCCGAAGTCGGAAAACTACGAATCGGCGAAGTCGGGCCTCGAAGCCAAAGCCAAGGAAGCGGACGGTGCGGCAGCTGAGAAGCAAGCGAAGGCCGAGGGCTTTGCGAGCTTCATCGCGCAACAAGGCAAAGAGATCGAGAAGCTCGAAGCGGCGATCGAGAAGATCGAAAAGCAGATCAAAGAGGTCAACGAGAAGAAGAACGACGCGACCTCGAAGAAGGCCGACGTGAAGGAGCTGCAGCAAGAGCTTGGTGCGCTGAAGGCGACCACGCAACAAGCGCAGCTCGACTTCAAGGCGGCGCAGATGGCCGCTTCTGACGCGAAGGTCCCGTTCGAGATCAAGGCGCCGCCGTCGCGCAGCACCTCGCCGAACTCGTACAAGGGCGGCGCGACCGGCGCCTAAGGGATCCGAAACTCCTCGCCCAGCGGATCGACGACCGTCTTGTTGTTCAGCGGAAAGTAGAGCGGATTCTCCGGCGCCACGAGCTGGCCCGTCTTGGCGATCGTCTGCAAGATCTTCACGCCGTCTTTGGTCACCAGGCCCAAGAACGGCAGCACGTTCGAATCGCCGCTCACGGTGACGAGCCCGCTCCGGCACAGAAAGAACAACCCCGCTTCGCCCTCGAAGTAGACGCGCATCGCCCGCTCGCTGAAGCGCAGCTCGGCGGCGCCCGCGAGCAAGCTTTCACCGGGCTTGCCGCGCATCACGGTCAGCCTGCCTGCTTCGACGTGGATGAGCACCTCGACGGGCGGCGACGTCTCGAAGGTGACGCGGATGAACAAGGGCTCGAGCACGCGCGAAGCGTGGTGGCTGCATTGGCGCTCGACCATCTTGCAGAAGTAGTCGATCGCGTCCTTCGACTCTTTGCGGATCGTCTTCACCCGCTCGAACTCGTCCTCTGCCTCTTCGAACATCTGCTGGCGATACGCGGCGTTGGTCGCGCCGTTCTTGCGCAGGCCGAGGCAGTACAAGAGGAAGACGTCGCCCTCGTTCTTCGTCAGGCCCATGTAGCTGACGAGCGGGCAGTTGAGCTTGCCGCGCAAGAGATCGATGCCGGAGTCGGCGTCGGCCCACGACTTCACGACGGCGGTGCCGACGTGCTCGCCGGAGACGAGCCGGATGTCTTGGCCGTCCCACACGATCGACGCCTTGTAGAGGATGGTGCCGGTCGTCTCCATGTGCACGGAGAAGCCCGAACGATAGTGCTGGGGGATGCGGAAGGCGTGGCGGCGGCAGGTGTTCGTGAAGTCGAGCACCTGCGTGAAGAGCTCGTCGACGCCGAAGGTGCCGCGCGGATAGCGGCGCGCATCGCCGACGACGAAGTCGAACGCGAGCCGCTTGGCGCCGGAGCGTGAGGCGACGTCTTCTACCGACGAGGCGAACGCCGTCGTCGCATGGGTGGTGTCGACGCCGCTCGTTTGGGCGACGCGGCCGGCGGCGTCGGTCGGGACGACGATGTCGGCGCCGGTCGCGCGCTTCTCTTCCGGCTTCGGCGCCTCGGGCTTCTTCTCAGCGACCTTTTCTGTAGGCTTCGGCGGCGGCTTCGCGACGGGCTTCGGCGCGGGCTTCGTGGCCTTCGCAGGTTGCTCCGGCGGCGCGCTCGCTTTGCCGAGGAGGATGTTCAGCGAGTCGCTGCTGCCGGTGATTTCGCCCGGGTTCGTCGCGTGCGCGTTGGGTTTCGTCGCCGTCGGTCTCGGCGGCGGCGCCCCTGGCGCGATCGGCTTGGGCGGCGGCGCTTTTTCGACAGGCTTGGGTTCTGGCGCTTTCTCCGGTGCTTTCTCTGCTGTGGGCGCCTCGGTGGACTTGGCCTTCGCTTTGGCGAGGAGCTTCGAGAGGCCGCCTTTGTCTTCGCCCTTCGCTTCCGGTGGCGGCGGCGCGTCGCTCGACGACACCTCAACCTGCGCCCCGACAGCGGGCTTGGCTGCCTCGTCTTTCGCCGGTTGCTTCTTCAAGAGCTTCGAAAGGTCGAGCCCTTTTGGCTTGTCGCCTGGCTTATCGCTCACTCGGGCGCTCAGTATACGCGAAAAGCCGCTGCGATTGCAGTAGGGCGCGATTGAAGTAGAATGGGCGCGTGATCGAGCAGCGCTTGTACCGTTTGGCGCGCGAGCCGCTCGCGATCCCCGAGCGTGCGCGCTTGTCGTCACCTCGTCCCTGTGCGGAGCTGCTGCCTCAGCGCGGCGCGTGGCAGCTCGTGCACGAAGTGCTCGCCTTCGATCGCGACGGGCGCACCATCGAAGTGAGCGCCGCGCCGCCGCCGCCGCTCGACGGTCACTTCCCGAACGCACCGATTTATCCTGGCGTGCTGCTCATCGAGCTCGTCAACCAAGCGTGCATCTGTCTGCTCGGCCTCCTTGGCGAGTCCACGCGCGTGCGTCTTTCGCGGGTGCATGGCGCGCAGTTTCTGGCGCCGGTGCGGCCGGGTGAGGCGTTGGTGATCCGCGGCGCCATCGATGAGCTCGACTCATTGCGCGGCACGGCGTCGGGCCAAGTCCTCGTCGGCGGCACGCCGCGCGCGACGGCGATCGTCGAGGTGGTGTTCGATGCCTGAGCGCATCGCGATCACCGGCATGGCCGTCAACACGCCGCTCGCCGACTCGCTCGACGCTTTCCTCGCCGCGCTCTACGCCGGCCGCTCGGCGATCACACGCTGGAAGAGCGTCGCCACCGATCGCATCTATTGTAAGATTGGCGGAGACCTCGGCGGTTACGACGCGGCAGCGAAGCGGCGATCGTTCGAAGCCGGCGCCAGCGCCGAGGCCGCGCGGAAGCTGAAGCGGCTCGGACCGAAGCTGCCGTGGTCGACGGAGCTCGCCGCGCTCGTCGCGATCGACGCGTGGAACGACGCCGGGCTCTTCGCGAGCGTGCCGGCGCTGTCGGCGCTCTTCGTCGCCGGCCACAACTTCTTGAGCGGCTATCAGTTGGAGAACGCCGAACAGTTTCGCGAAGAACCCGATTACATCGCTGCTGCGTATGGACTGCACAGCCTGGACTCGCATCAGGCGAGCGCCATCGCCAGCGTGCTCGGGCTCGAAGGGACGATTGCCACCGTGGGTGCTGCGTGCGCGAGCGGAAACTTGGCGTTGCGCCAAGCGTGCCACGAGCTGCGCGCGGGTGAAGCCAAGGCGGCGATCGTCGCCTGCGGCCCGATGCACTACGGCGCGCTCGATCTGCACGCCATGGCGCTGCTCGGCGCGATCTCGTACCGATCGTTCAACGACGCCCCGGAGCGCGCGAGCCGGCCCTTCGATCGCGCGCGCGAAGGCTTCGTGCCGGCGCACGCAGCCGCCGCGATCGTCCTCGAACCACACGCGGCGGCGAAAGCGCGCGGGGCACGGATCTACGCGACGCTCGCGTCCGTGGCGGCCGGCTCCGACGCGAACGCGGCGCTCGATCCCTCGGTCGCCGGGCAAACGTCGGTGATCAGGCGCGCGCTGGATCTCGCCGGGGTCGCGCCCGAGGCCGTCGACTACGTGAACGCGCACGCGACCTCGACCCAAGACGGCGATCGCTCGGAAGCGCTCGCGTTGAAGCAGGTCTTCGGCAATGCGCTCGCCAAGATCAAAGTCAACGCGACGAAGTCGATGCTCGGCCACGGTGTGTGGTCGGCGGCGCTCGTCGAGACGGTGGCGACGGTGCTGCAGATGCGCGCCGGCGCGTTGCATCCGACCATCAACTTGCAGCACGTGGATCCGGTGGTCGACTTCGATCTCTGCGCGAGCGGCCGCGTGACGCACCCGGTACGGACGGCACTGAAGACGGCGTTCGGCTTCGGCGGCATCAACAGCGCCAGCGTCATCGTGCGGGAGGACGCGTGAAGCGGCTGTTACTTACCGGCGCGTCGAGCGAGATCGGTCACGCGATCGCCCGCGCGGCGGTCGCGGCGGACTGGGACGTCGCGCTCTGCTGCCACACCGCGGAGGCGAAGACGGCGGCGTTCGCCAAGGAGCTCGCCACCGTGCGCGACGACGCCAAGTGCCGCGCGTTCGCGTTCGACCTTCGCGACAGCGCAGCAGCCGAGAGCGCCGTCGGCGATGCGGCAGAGTTTCTCGGCGGTCTCGACGGCGTCGTGCTCGCGCACGGAGTCACGCATCAGCGCTTGCTCGCCGAGCTGCCGGACGACGAGTGGCATTCGGTCATCGACACGAACCTCACCGGCGCGTTCTTCGTCATCCGCGAGTGTTTGCGCGAGATGATCACGCAGCGGAGCGGCGCCTTCGTCTTCGTCACGTCGACCGCCGCGTACGGGATGGCCGGCGCCGGCGCTTATGCCGCGAGCAAGGCGGCGCTGCACGGCCTGTCGGCCACGATCGCAGAGGAGTACGGCGAGCGCGGCATCCGCAGCAACGCGCTCGCGGTCGGCGCCGTGGCGGCTGGCATGTTCACGCGCACGCACGACGCATCAGCGCAGCGCGCGTTCGCGGAGAAGAGCGCGCTCCGTCGCCTCGGCGAGCCGCAGGACGTCGCCGGCGCCGCCCTCTTCTTGCTTTCACCGGCGGCGCAGTACATCACCGGGCAAGTGCTCGATCTCGACGGCGGCAAGCGATGACCCGCGACGACGTCCTCGCCGTCGTGCGCCGGCATACGCTCGAAGTATTGATCGACGTCGACCCGGCCGAGTTCGACGCCAACCGTTCGTTGCGCGAGGTCGGCGCCAAGAGCCTCGACGTGCTCGAGATCGTTTCGTCCTCGATGAAGTCCCTGAAGATCAAAGTGCCGCGTCCGGAGCTCGTCGACGTCCAGACGGTCAATCAACTGGTCGACGTCTTTTACGCCCATGTCCAAAAGCGCGCGTGAGCCGATCGCCATCGTCGGCATGAGCTGCCGCATGCCCGGCGCGCCGACGCTGCCCGCGTTTCGCCGCCTGCTCGACTCATCGAAGGACGCGATCACAGGAGTGCCGGCCGACCGCTGGGATCACCGCCGCCTCTACGACCCGAGCGGTGTCGTGCAGGGCAAGGTGAACACCGCCGGCGCTGGCTTCGTCGATGCGCGCTTCGCCGATCATCGCTTCTTCGGCATGTCGCTTCGCGAGGCGCAGCAATCGGATCCGCAGCAGCTCGTGATGCTCGAGCTCGCGTGGCAGGCGCTCGAAGACGCGCACATCCCACACGAGCGCTTGGCCGGCAGCGACGCCTCGGTGTTCCTCGGCGCATCGACGGTGGAGGCGACGCTCTTCTTCTCCGATCCGGCGACGATGAACACCTACTCCGTGCTCGGGCTCACCTTGAGCCTGAGCGCGAACCGCATCTCGAACTTCTTCGACGCGCGCGGGCCGAGCCTGATCGTCGAGACGGCGTGCTCGGGCTCGCTGTCGGCGGTGCACTTGGCGATGCAGAGCCTGCGGGCCGGTGAGACGCACCTCGCGCTCGCCGGCGGCATCAACCTCATGCTGATCCCGCAGCACTACGTGGCGCTCGCGCAGCTCGGCGTGCTCGCGCCCGACGCCCGCACGCGGCCCTTCGACAAGAGCGCGCAAGGCATGGTCGCCGGCGAAGGCGCGGCGATCATCGTGTTGAAGCGCCTGGCCGATGCCGTGAAGGACGGCGATCGCATCTACGCGCTCGTGCACGGCAGCGCGATGAACCAAGACGGAAAGAGCGAAGGCATGGCGCGGCCGATCGAGGACGCCAAGGCGCAAGTCGTACGCGCCGCCCTGCAAGACGCCGGCGTTCTTCCGCACCAAGTCGGCTACGTCGAAGCGCATGCCACCGGCACGCCGCGCGGCGATCAAATAGAGGCGCAATCCTTGAGCCGCGTCTTCGGAACGGAGCGGACGACGCTCGTCGGCTCCGTGAAGTCCCACATCGGCCACCTGCAAGCGGCTGCAGGCATCGCCAGCGTGGTGAAGGTGGCGCTCGCGCTGCACGAAGGCCGGGTCTCCGCCACGCTGCACCACCAGGCGAGCGACATGGACCTCGACGCGCTTGGGCTCCAGGTCGTGACGAAGACCACGGCGTTGCCGAAGGGCGCCTACTGCGGCGTCAGCGCGTTCGGCATCGGCGGCAGCAACGCGCACACGATCTTGGGGCCGGCGCCTGAGCACACAGCGCCGGCGGCGAAGGCTCGCGGTGACTGCCCGCTGGTCCTGCCGCTGAGCGCACGTAGTCCACAGGCGTTGCGCGCGTTGCGTGACAGCTACGCGGCCCGGCTCGACGGCGACGTGCGTGCGATCTGCGACGAGACCATCGCGGCGAGAGGCGCGCTCGATGATCGTTTCGTGGCGATCGCCGACTCGACAGAGAGCCTGAAAGAAGCGCTGCGCGACGCGAAGGCGCCCGAGAGGAGACGCCGCGGCCCCGCGCGCGTGGCCTTGGTCTTTGCCGGCCATGGTCCCGACTGGAGTCGCTTGCTCGCGGCGATGCCGAAGGATCTGCCGGCGTTCGCGCCGACGCTCGTGCGCGCGGAGGCGTTCTTCCGCAGCGAGACCGGACAGGATCTCTTTTTGGACCTCCGCCGCACCCGCTTCGCCCAACCAGCGATCTGCGCGTTCGAGATCGCCCTCTTCGAGATGTGGCGCGCCGCCGGCGTCACGCCCGCGTTCGTCATTGGCCACAGCGTCGGCGAGGTGGCGGCGGCGTATGCGGCGGGCGTGCTCTCGCTCGAGGACGCGATGCGCCTGGCGATTCGCCGCGGGCAGATCCTCGACGCGCTCCACGGCCAGGGCACGCTCTTCGCGACGACCCTCGATCGTGACGCCGCGAGCGCGCTCGTCGCCGCGTTTCCCGGCGCGTGGATTGCGGCGCACAACGGGCCGAAGCAGGTCGTCATCGGCGTCGAGGTGGCGCGGATCAAGGACTTAGCCGCCCACCTCATCGATCGCGAGACCCCGTTCGTGCAGCTCGCCGTCGACTATCCGTTTCACGGCGCCGCGGTGCAGGCGTTGGCGCCGGCGATCGAGGCCGCGGCAAGCGATCTCGCGACACGCGCGCCGACGCTTCCCTGGATCTCGTCGCTCACCGGCGAGCGCATGAACGCAGCGCCGACCGCGCGCTACTGGGCCGACGAAGCCGTGCGCCCCGTCGAGCTCGATCGCGCCGTCGTCTGCGCTGCCGATCTCGGCGCCGACGTGTTCTTCGAGCTGTCGCCGGCGAGCGCGCTCTCTCGGCCGATCGCGCAGCGCTTGGCCGACCGCCGCGTCGCCTCGCTGGCGATGCTGCACGGCGTCCGCCGCTTCGACTTCTGGCAAGGCGCCGCCGACCTGTGGACGCACCACGCGCCGCTCGATTGGACGAAGCTCTTGCCGATCACGCGCGCGCCCTGGCTCGAGCTGCCGCCGTATCCGTTTCAGCGCGAAGAGGGCTGGGCGATGCCGCCGATCGATCGCATGCTGCATCCGATCGGCCGCGTGCGCTTGGAGGCGCAGCACACGTACAAAGAGGCGTGGCACGAGCGCGCGCTCTCGCCGCCGACCCAAGAGCTCGACGCCGCGATCGTCGCGACCAGCCCGGCGCCGGCGCTGCTGCGGGTGCTGCAGAAGCTCGCGCCGAGGACGAGCGCGACCCACGCCGTGGTCCTCGTCGACGCGAAGAGCGCAACCGCCGCCGAGAAGCTGATCGCCGCGCTGCCGCCCTTGCTGCGCAAAAAACGCATCGTCATCGCGATCATGAACGGCGAGCACCGCGTGGCGAGCGCCGGCCTCGTCGCGTTCGCGCGCTCGCTGCGCCTCGAGCACAAGACGACGGCGTTCGCGATCGTTCTGCTCGACGGCGCGCGACCGGTTGCGGAGCAAGGCGCGCTCATCGGCTCGGCGCTCGTCGACCAGTCCGCCGAGGTCGTCTGGCGGCAGGACGGCGAGCACCTCTACGTCGTCCGCTTGGAGCGCGCGCCCGGCGCCGCCGTAGTGCCGCTCACCTGCGCTCAAGATCGCAGCTACGGCATCACCGGCGGCCTCGGCGGCATCGGCCTGGGGCTCGCCGAGCATCTGATTCAGCGCGGTGCCAGACACTTGCTGCTCATCTCGCGCCGCAAGCTGCCGCCACGCGCGCAGTGGCACAAGCTCGGAAAAGGGCACGCGCAGCGCAAGGTGGTCGACGGGATCGTGGCGCTCGAACGCCTCGGCGCGACCGTCCGGATCGCGAGCGCAGACGCCGGCAACGCCGCGGCAATGAAGCGCGTCTTCGCAGAGCATGTCCGCGGCTTGCACCCCCCGATCGCCGGGCTCATCCACGCCGCTGGCGTCGGCGCGCGCACGGACGTTCGCCGCATCACCACGCGCGAGCTCTCCGAACAGTGGCGCACCAAGGTCGACGGGCTTCGCCACCTGATCGCGCACGGCAAGGCTGCCGACTTCATCGTCTGTCTCTCATCGATCGGCGCCGCGATCGGCACGGCGCGCGAGGCGAGCTATGCCCGCGCCAACGCCGCGATGGACGCGTTGGTCGAGGAGCAGCACGCCGCGAAGAAGCCGGTCTACAGCGTTCGCCTCGGACCGGTCGCCGGCGTCGGTATGCTCGCGCGCGCAGGCGGCGCCGAGCGGATGGCCGCGATCGGCCACCTCGCCCTCGGCTTCGACGACGTCTGCGCGGCGCTCGATCGCGTGCTCGTCGGCGACGCGCCGGTGCTCGCCGTCGCCGAGACCGACTGGGCGAAGCTCGCCCCCTTCATCGCCGACCGCCGCTACCTGCACGATCTCTTGCCGCAGACGAACACGAGCTTCACCGCGCCGAAGACCGACGCCGAGGTGTGGCTCGCGAGGCTGTGGTGCCGCATCCTGCGCCTCGACGCGCTGTCTGTCGACGACAACGTCTTCGAGCGCGGCGCCACCTCGCTGAACATTCTGCGCTTCGTCACCGAAGGCGCGCGCGAGGGGTATCGCTTCAGCCCGGAGGACATTTGGGCGAGGCAGACGGTCGCAGAGCAAGCGAAGCACGCAGCCGCGCGGTCGAAGTCAGCGAAAAAGCGCACCTAGCGTCGCGCCGAGCAACGCGTCGCCCTGCAGCCGCGCTTCGAGCCAGCGCGCGTCGGCCGTACGCTTCAACTCCACGGCGTCGACCAAGCGGCGCAAGAGCATCAACGGCAAGAACGCATCGAGCGCCGCGCGATCGACCGCATCAGGGCCGTAGCCGGCGAGCAGCGGGTCGACGGCGCCGCCGCGCGGCAGATCCATCGCCAGCGCGACCGCGAGATCGAGCATCGGCGGCCCAACGTCGACGCCGCCGGGATCGATGATCGCCGTGAGCGCGTCGCCTTGCCACAGCGTGTTGTGGGTCACCGCGACGTCGCCGTGCATCGCGCACATCGGCTGGCCGCGACACGCCGCATCGAGGCGAGCGGCGAGCGCAGGATACACCTCGGGCACCCGCGCGCGAGCCGTGCCGAGAAAGACCGCGAGCGCGCCGGGAGCGTCGAGGCGAAGCGAGCTTGTCGCACCGTGATCGTGCCAGCGCCGCAGCTGTGCGCCGAGCGCCCGTTGCTGCGCGGGGCTCGCCGTCTGCGCCGCTTGTCCCTCGACGCGCTCGTACGTCGCCCACCACCCGCCGTCTACGACGCCCGAGTCGAGCAAGGCCGGCGCGCACAGGCCGTGGTCGCGGCGCAGTGCTTCGAGCGCGTGTAAGCTCTCCAGGCGTTCGTGTCTGCGCCGCTGCACTTTGACGAAGCCGCCGCCACGCGCTGCACTCTTCGCGGCGTGCATCGTGTCCGGCGGCAGCCACGACGGTGCGCCACCGCCGAGGTCGAGCGGGCCGCAGAGAGCGCTCACGGCAGCTCGACATCCTTCTGCCGGCACGCGTCCCGCACGAGCGCCCGCATCTGCTCGAACTCTTGGCGCTCTTCGTCGCGCACCGGGCTCGCGATCGCCTTCTGGTAAGTCTCCTTCAACGCATCGACCGAGCCGAGGCCCAGCAGACACAGAGTCGCGCCAAACATCCCGCGCCATGACGACGAGCGCTTCGCCGCGAGCGACTCGCCGAAGTACGCGAGCGCCTCGTCGTAGAAGCCGAACTGCGTCAGGTTGAGCCCCACGTTGAGCGCGACGTCGGCCGAGATCGAGGGATGCACGTTGGCGGCGACGGCGTCGAGCGCGCCTTTGATCTCGATGCGCAGCGCGAGCGACTCCGTGCGACCGAGACGCTGGCCGAGGCGCTGGCCAAGATCTTCGAGCGTGTTCAGATAGCGATAGGTGTCGAAGCGCGCGAGCCGAATGGCGCCGAGCCAGCGCGTGAGCGGCACGTTCGGCTCGTTCTGCAAGCGATGCTGAAAGTCGCCGCGCTCGACGGCGAGGGCGTCGCCCACCGAGAACGTCTCGAAGACGTCCTCGAAGGTCCAGCGCGTGCGCACGAGCTTGCCGCCGCCGAGCGACGCCACGAAGAAGCGCAGCATGAAGTGCCGGCGCGGCGAGGTGAACGTTTGACCGCCGCGGCCAGTGAAGAAGCGGCGCAGCGCTCCGTAGTTCACCATGATCGAGTGGCTGCCGTGGCGCGCGAACTCGGGCGGCGTCTCGAGCGGCAGCGGATCTTCGTCAAAGCCTTTGTCCGCCGAGAGCAAGAGCACCCGGTTCGACGTGCGGTCGGCGAAGAAGCGCATGCAGGTGAGGCCGGCGTTCGGAAATGGAAACGACATCGGCTCGTTCAGCTCTCCGTCGAGCACGGCGTCGAGCTCGTTGTCGCCGTAGAACGGGCGCGCGCACGGCACGGCGCGATACTCTGCGTCGGCCAGGGGCAGCTTCTCGAGCAGCGCCGCCCCCGCCGGCGTGCCCTCGCCTTCGCGCAGCGCGACGCGCCACTCGCGCAAGAGCTTTCCGTCCCACGCGAACGCGTCGTTCGGCAGCGTGTCGAAGAGGTAGTTGGCCACGAGCACGATCGGGTTCTTCGGCGCGTCGGCGAGCAGCTTGCGACCATCGTGCAGAGTGATCGACTCGGGCGCGCACGCGTCGAACTTCGCCCAAGAGAGCTGGCCAAGCGCGGCGGCGCGCTGGAAATGCGCGTTCTTCCCGAAGACGTCGAGGTTCGACTGCACGAGGTCCGTGACCACGTAGTGCACCGGCTGCGCATGCGGAGGCCCGCCGGCGCCGTACCACTGCGCGATGAAGCTCTGCGCGAACGCGCCGCTGCCGGCGCCGAGCTCGATGACGTAGACGGGCTCGCTCGGATCGACGCGCGGGCCGAGATCGTCGAGCCACGCGACGAGCGTGCGGATGTAGTCGTGCACGAGCACCGGGCTCGTCGTCACGCGGTGCGGAACGATGCCCGCGGCCCATGATCCGGCGCCGGCCGCTTCGTAGAAGTCGCGTTGGTAGCGCCAGATGCTCGACTGCGAGAGCGAGCGCTCGCCTTCGATCAGGGGCCGCTCGGACGGCGCGTCGCTCACGCCGGCTTTTTCGACTCTTGCAGCTTCAGGAGCAGCTCGGCGCGCTGCACCCACTGGCCGGCTTCGGGGTGCGCCGGTGCGAGCTCGAGCACCTTTTTCAGATCGTTGAGGCCGGGGTCGACGTTGCCAGAGAGGATCTGCGATTCACCGCGGTAGACGTAGCTGACGACGTCGTTCTCGTCGTTGGCGACGGCCATGTCGTAGGCCGCGATCGCTTCGGTGTAGTCCTTCAGTTGTTGGTTCACGGCGCCGAGCGCGCGCCAGTAGTGGCTCGTGTAAGGGGCGTACGCGGTGAGGCCGGTGAAGATGTCTTTGGCGGCCTCGTATTTTCCGTAGGTGAAGAAGTTGTAGCCAAGCGCGTAGACGGTCTCCATCTCCTCGTCGGAGATGCCTTCGAGCTCCTGCAGGGTGATCAGGCCGTTCATGAAGCCGTGCACCATGAACTCGAGGTATTTGCCTGACGTTTCTTCGATCTCTTGCCGTTGCATAGGTCTTTTGAGTCTAGCGGCCCGGCGCCTCGCCCGCAACAGCAGGAGCTCGCTCTCCTAGACGGCACGCCTCAACTTGGTTAGGTGGGGCCCCGCATGAATGAAGCGCCACAAGTCGCCGGCGGCCCGGACGACGAGCCCATCGAGGAGCCGCCGCACGGCGCCCTCGTCTTTTCCGACGCCACCTTTGAATCGCTCGGTGTCGAAGGACCGATCCTGAAGAGCCTGGATCGCGCCGGATTCAAGAAGGCGACCGAAGTTCAGAAGCGCACCTTTCAAGCCGTCCACGCCGGCAAGGACGTGCTCGTCCAATCGAAGACCGGCTCGGGAAAGACCGGCGCCTTCGGCATTCCGCTCTTGCAGCGCATGTCCGCGCACGACGGCGATCGCCGCCCGCGCGTGCTCGTGCTCTGCCCGACGCGTGAGCTCGCGTCGCAGGTCGAGCGCGAGATCGGCATGCTCGGCGAGGACAAGGGCTTTCGCAGCATCGCCATCTACGGCGGCGTCGGCTTCGGCAAGCAGAACGAAGCGCTCGCGCGCGGCGTCGACGTCGTCGTCGGCACGCCCGGCCGCATCATGGATCAGATCGAGCAGAAGAACCTGGACCTCTCGCGCGTCCAAGCGCTCGTCCTCGACGAGGCCGACGAGATGCTGTCGATGGGTTTTTGGGAAGACGTCATGTGGATCATCAAGAAGCTGCCGAAGGAGCGCCAGACGCTGCTCTTCTCGGCCACGCTTCCGTTCACCATCGAACGGGCGGCGCGCAGCTTCTTGAAGGAGCCGGAGCGCATCGATCTCTCGGCCGGCGAGCAGATGTCGGCCGAGGGCATCACCCACGCGATGTACCTCTCGGACCAAAAGCTGCCGAAGCCGCGCAATCTTCTGTACTTGATGGAGGTCGAGCGCCCCGAGAGCTGCATCATCTTCTGCAACACGCGCTCGGACGTCGACATCATCCACAAGTACCTCGGCAATCTCGGCTATGACATCGAGGCGCTCTCGGGCGACCTCTCCCAGGCGCAGCGGGAGAAGGTGCTCGGAGCGATCAAGCTCGGCAAGCTGCGGATGATGGTGGCGACCGACGTCGCCGCGCGCGGCATCGACATCCGCAATCTTTCGCACGTCATCATGTACTCCTTGCCGGAAGATCCCGAGGTGTACATCCACCGCTCCGGCCGCACGGGCCGCATCGGAAAAAAAGGCACCGCCATCAGCCTGATCGGCGGCGGCGAAGAGCAGACGCGCTCGGTCTTGCGCCGCGACTTCGGCGTCAACCTCGAGCTGAGAACCCTCCCGGATCACCACGTCATCGCGCAGATGCGCAGCGAGCGAATCTTGAAACAACTCTTGGAACAAGCCGAACAAGCCGAAGTCAGCCAGCACATGCACACCGCCGAGACGATCTTGAAGAGCGAGAAGGCCGGCACCGTCGTCGCCTACTTGCTCAAGCAGTTCCTCTCGAAGGCGAGCCGTCCGAGCTTGCTCGAAGGCGGCGACGCTCCGCAGCGCATGGCCGAGCCGTCGCACCGCCACAAGGAAGACCGCGCGCCGAAGCCGCACGCCGAGCGCGCGCCGCCGAAGCCACGCCGTGAGGAAGAAGCGCCGCAAGACGACAGGCGACCGAAGAAGCTCTTCGTCGGCATTGGCGAAGCGGAGAACGTCGACGCCGGCGCCGTGGTCGAGCTGCTCTCGGGCCTCGCCGGCGTCGGCAAGGACGCGTTCAGCGACGTCGAAGTGCGCCGCACCGCCACGTTCTTGCGCGTGAACGACGACGCCTTCGACGCCGTGCTCGCGCTGAACGGCAAGGATCACAACGGCAAGCCGCTCCTCGTCGAGAGAGCCCGCCGCCGCTAAGGGCCCCATGGAAGCCGCCGCGCGTTCAAAGACGATCGCCGCGATCGAAGATCGCCTCGCGCAGATCGAGCCGGGCACGCCGCGCGCGCACGTGCTCGAAGCGGCGCGTGCGTTCAAGAACAATTGGGTCGAGCTCGGGCAGCGTCTGGCCGAGGTGCTCGATCGCAAGCTCTACGAGAAGTGGGGCTACGACAGCTTCGATCGCTACGTCACGGCCGAGCTGCATTTGAAGCGCGAGACGGCGTACAAGCTCGTCCGCACCTTCAGCTTCGTCCGCGCGCAGAAACCCGAGTACCTCGAGCCCGAGCGCCGAGAGCAGCTGCCGCCGATCACCGTGGTCGACTTCATCTCGAAGAAGCAGGAGCGCGACGAGCTGCCGCCGGACCAATTGTCGACCTTCACCGAGCAGGCCTTCGAGAACAGCTGGGGCCCGCGCACGGTCAGCGCGAAGTGGCGCGACCTCGTCAGCGACGATCGCCAGGAGATCGAAGGCGACGACAAGTCGGTGCGGGCGGTGCGGCGCGCGCGTGAGCTCGCCGAGCGCTTGAACAAGGCGCTGATCGAGATCCCCGGCCTCGACGCCCGCGCGCTCGACGCGTTGAACGACATTCTGCAGACACTCGACGGTACCGCCGCATGAGCGCGACCGTGAGCGGGGGCGATCCGATCCGTGTCCAGCGCGGCATGGTGCTCATCTATCGTTTGTTCGACGTCGCTGACGCGATCGACATCGACCGCGCCGCGACCCTCGTCCAACGGGGCGAGACGCGGCGCTTGGATCTGCGGCGCTTTCAGAAGAACCAGCTGTCGATCTCGAAGCCGCCGCTCTCGTACGAGCTCGGCCAGCAGCGCGTCGCGGTCGACGGCCAAGACTTCGCCGTCGACAGCCACGTGCGCATCTTCGACATCGGCGTGCTCAGCATCGTCTTGAAGGTGGTGATCCCGCGCGGCGCCACCTTCGACGAGCTCGTCGAGCTAAACGCGCGCATCAGCGATCACCCGGCGATCGAGCGGCTGGCCAAAGACCTCGCGCAGCAAGTGTCGGACGACATCAAGAAGGTGATGCTGCGTCCGAAGTTCTCGGGCTTCTTCGAGGACTATACGGTGACCTTCATCGAGAGCTTCGTCGAGACGCCATCGATCCCGCTGCTCTCGGCGCATCCGGCGCTGCCGCGGCTCTTGCTCTCCGACAACTCGCCGCGCGGCATCTCGAAGGAAGCGCTCGAGGACGCCACCGAGATGCGCTTCTCGTACTACGCCGACGAGCTCGCGGTGATCGACTACAACAGCGCGTTCGTCTACGAGCCCGGCGGCGATCCGGACATTCCCGATCTCATCGAGTTCGCGTCGGCGCAGTTGTTGGAGCTGCGTTACTACGACGATCTCTTGGATCGCGAGCTCGCGGCCATGTACGACGAGGTCGAGCGCGTGCGCGGAAAGATGAGGAAGCGCGAGGTGCGGCACCTCACGCGGCGCCTGTTGCAGGTCGTCCTCGAGGTCACGCAGCTCACCGAGAAGATCGAGAACTCGCTGAAGTGGGTGGGCGATCCGTACTTGGCGAAGTTCTATCAAGCGGCCGCCAAGCAGTTCAACCTGGCGCGCTGGCAGACCCAAGTCGAGCGCAAGGTGAACCTGATCAGCAAGATGACGGAGTTGCTCTCGGATCAGATCAACACCGACCGGGCGCTGCTCTTGGAGTCGCTCGTGGTCATCTTGATCCTGTTCGAGATCGTCGCCGCGCTGATTCGCCATTAGGAGGTCCCATGCTCACCACGATCTTCACCCTCGCCCTCGCCGCCGGCTCGACGCCGACCGAGATGGTCGAGCACATGCAAAAGAGCTTCGACGCCGCCCAGGACTTCTCCGCCGAGTTCGTTCACACCCACTACGCCGCTGCTCGCAAGGGCAAGGGCCGCGCCGAGTCCGGCCAGCTGTTCATCAAGAAGCCCGGCCTCATGCGCTGGGACTACGCCGAGCCGAACGTGAAGAACTTCGTCATCGACGGCAAGCGCCTGTGGTTCTACAAGCCGGAAGAAGCGCAGGTCATCGTCAACGACAAGTACCAAGAGGCCGACATCTCCGCCGGCCTCTCGTTTCTATGGACGGCGAAGCGCCTGACTGCCGACTTCGACGTGCGCCACTTCACCGGCCCGGATCCGCAGGGCAAGGCGGTGCCGACGGACGCAGTGAAGCTGACGCCGAAGAACCCCGATCCGAACGTGAAGGACGTCGTCTTCTATCTGGGCAAAGACGGCATGATCGAAAAAGCGATGGCGAAGGATCACTTGGGCAACTTGAACGTGCTCGAGCTGAAGAACATCAAGCTGAACCAAGGGCTGAAGAAGGAAGCGTTCCTCTTCGTGCCGCCCGACGGCGTGAAGGTCGTTCACGTCGACTGAGCGCGTTCACGTCGACTGAGACTAGAGCGCATCTCACAACCTCGTTTTCGGCTGCAAACGCCGCTTTCGGCCTGATCCACCCGTCCTCTCTCCTCGCTTGTGCGACGTGGCTGGCGCCACGCCTCCGCGCTCGTCGCTACGGGCGGGCGCCTCAGGCTCGA